>DATKPQ010000053.1:0-2816 GCA_035523995.1 Acetobacteraceae bacterium
CTCGGGGCTCTTCCCGGCGTCGATCGGAAGCAGGTGCACCAGTATATCAGCCGCAACGCGATAGGTCATAAGTGCCGATAGCCGAGCTTGCACTTGATCGAGCGCGGGAGTTGAGCGGCGGTGCGATGGCCAGCTGACACCACTTTCTGTGCGACCGCACCCGGCACACAGGAACCGCGGGAGGCGCACCCTCACCTCACCGAACAGTGTGGCGATGCGGTGCGGCCGCCAGTCTTTCACATGGCATCTCCCGTTGCAGGTACGACAGGCCGGCCGCAGCATCGCGTGGCTGCCGACTTGCGCAGCGACGACTTCCTGCTGAACGAGCGCAAGTAGCTGCTTCCCTTCGGCCAGTGTCAGAACAGGCTGGCGATATCCTCAAGGCAATCGGGCCGATCGAACTCCATGATGTTCACGCTGATCGGTGCGCCATCGACCCCGGTTCCAACCAGCCCCAAAACCCACCGCATTCGCGATCCCCCAGCCGACTATTTGCCCGGCAGATCATATCGCTCTCGTCGTCATCCCCCCAATCTCTGGGCAGTCCCTCCGGCTGAGCGATGGCAACCCGAGATTCGGCGCCGCCCAGATCCAGGCCGCCACCCCTAGCACCACATGTGAGCCCGCCATCACGATCGGTGTCTCCCCCTGACGGCCCAGACCGCGATCAATCGCAATTCACTTTCTGTTCCCCGTTCGCTAAGCTGCAGGCATGCTCCACACCCGCCGCCGGAAGCCCCAGCAAATTGCCCTGTGGCCAACGATGGAGGCCGTGTGTCCTCGCTGCCGCGGCGCGGGGCACGTCTATCATCGCGCCACATCGCCGCGCGTCGAGGTGATCGGTGGCAAGCGCGTGCGCTGCCCGACCTGCGGCGGGCGCGGCAAGGTTCAGATCCCCTGCTTTGATTCGGTTGGTGCTGCCGAGGCGCCCCGTCCGGCAGGACCCCGAACGACAGCCACGTTCCGCGGCGCGGCCAGAAAGGCCCAAACCTAAATCGCATATGCCCGAAGACTTCCCCTTCCCGTCACCTCCGGCACCACCCCTTTTTCCTGCAACTCCCGCAGCAGCGCGGTCCCAGTCTACGCCGCGATGTTCAACCGCGGCGCCAACGCCTTCGGCGGTGGGCCGGCGCGCGCAAGTGCGTCCGGCAGCCGTGACCGTTTGTCCCCCGGCGATAACCCCCCTCACGTTCCCGGCTGCCGCTTGCAGCCGGTCGAGTTCGCGGAGGTCGGCGCGGGCGCTTTCAGCGACGAAGCGAGAGAAGGCGAGCGGCCGGCTGACACGCTGGCCCCCAGCCGGCATGAAACCCGCCGCGGCGTCATCGGTGACAGTCGAATCAAAATTACGGCCGTGCCTCGGATTGAACATCGGTTCCGAGTCGCAACAGGTCGACAGTAGACAGCATGCTAATAGAGAACACCGCTGCAAGGGATCGCCGACACGATACTATGGTGGTCTCAGCCGACTCCAATGAGTCGCAACAGCCTCGGGCGAGGCAGGCGTAGGCCCGAGATCGACGGTATCGCTGCGGTCCCACCAGGCGCCGCGAAAACGGCCTCCAGAGGCGAGCAAAACCGCGCCGCTTGCAACACACGCGGACGAAGCCAGGAACGCCACGCCAGGCGCCACTAAATCAGGTGCCAATTCAGGGGCGTTCCTGCGCAACACGCGGGTTGCCGCAACGGGCGATACGGCGTTCACGTGGATGTTCTCGCCGCTCAGCTCGGCCGCCAGGCCCACCATCAGCCCGACCTGCGCCATTTTGGCAGCCGCGTAGGCGGTCAGGCCCGGCACGCAGTCCTCAACCCTCATGGCCCGGCCGGAGGTCGTGAATACGATGCGACCGTACCCCTGAGCACGCATGCGCGGGATCGCGGCACGCGCGAGATCGAATGGTGCTCTGATGCCGATCGCGACCATGCGGTCCCAAACAATGCGCTCGGTTTCCGCCAGGCTGGCGAAGACGACGAGCCCCGCATTATTCACCAATGCATCGACGCGACCATAGTGGCGAATAGCGCATTCGATGATGCGTTCCCCGGCACCGCTGTCCTCGAGATTCTCATAACAGGGGGTGGCCGTGCCGCCGGCGGCGGCGATTTCCGCCACCACCGTGTCCGTGACTGAGGGATCGAAACCGGTACCGTCCTGCGCCACGCCCGCATCATGAACGACGAGGCTGCCCCCGCGCGCAGCGATAAGTCGGGCGTACGCTGCTCCCAGACCGCGGCCCGCGCCGGTGACGACGACAACCTGGCCGTCAAATCGGATCGATTGTTGCGCTGACACGGTGACCGCCTATACTGGCAGCTCGTTTAACACGGCTGCCACCGCTTTCGCTTCCGTGATCATGGCGTAATGGCCTCCACCGATCTCGTGGCAGTACCAACCTGCCGCGCGCGCTCGCGCCATCAGGCCCCGATAGAGATCCGACTGTGTGGTCTGGATGAACGCGCGCGGCAACATCGCGGCTTGCCGCGATCGCAGCCGCACTGGCTGCGCGAGCGGTTGCAACGGATGGGGCTTGAGGCGCGCCGCGACCCACTCTCGCAACGGATGCTCTGACAGCCTCTGGAGCACGTAGGGCGCTGGCGGAACCTTCCACCCATCCCCCTCCGCCATGGCGGAGGCGCGAAGTTGCGCAGCCATTGCCGGCCCGATCACGGCGTCGTTTGACTCCCCATCCCGCGGCACCGACGCATCCAGATAGACCAGTCGACGAATGCGATCGGCGACCTGCTCGGCGGCACCCGTTATGACGGTGCCGCCGTAGCTGTGGCCGACCAGAATCACATCATGCAGGTCGCGGTACTCG
>DATKPQ010000054.1:0-17871 GCA_035523995.1 Acetobacteraceae bacterium
CTGGTGCTGGTGGCTGGCGCCGTCCTGGCGCCCGGCAAGCGCACCGTCACCCAGGTGCTGCGGGTCATGGACCTGGCAGACGACGTGGGCTTCGCCCGCTACCACGAGGTGCTGAACCGCGCGCGCTGGGATGCACGCGGCCTGGCACGGCAGCTCCTGCTGCATCTGCTGGACCGGCTGCTGCCCAGCGGGCCGGTGGTGATCGGCATCGACGACACCATCGAGCGCCGGCGAGGCGCGAAGATCAAGGCGCGCGGCATCTATCGCGATCCGGTGCGCTCCTCCAAAGGACACTTCGTCAAGACCAGCGGCCTGCGATGGCTCTCACTGATGGGGGTGGTGCCGATACGCTGGTCCGGCCGGCGAGCGAGACCATCGAAATTCCTACCACCCTGCTAAATCGAGTCTTCCAGACTCTCTGCCTCGCTGCCTGAAATGCGCAAAGTCGAGTTTAGAAGTGGAAATGACATCGAACTCGCTGGCGCGGAGACAGTCGTTGTCCCGGCGTGGGAAATTCCTAAACTACCCGGAGCTAAAAGCCAGCGTGATGCACGTGACAAGCGATCCGAGCGGCAGAGAAATTCCGAGGCATTGCAAAAGATCTTCCGCGCTCAAGAGCAGGCCGGAGTACTTCTCAGCCAGTCTGGCTGCTCATCGTGGTGATCTATAGGTTCTTATCGCTCGTGCTCGACATCTCCCATGTCCTTGCGGGTGACTTCTAGAGGTCTCTTCGCAAGGAGCCTGAATCTTTGCAGAGGCGACTCAGCAACCTTTAGGCTTTCCTCGTCTCTGGTTGTTCTTTCCGGCCGGGAGTGCCGGGCTATGCCCGATCAAGTCCTCACAATTGATTCGGCCACCAGTAACATTGCCGGCAGGCTCACGGCCGGGCATGACGACAAAGACTGGGTGAATGGCGTCGAGTTGGCGCGCATCGGCCGGTACGACCGGGGGCCACGGGCAGCACTCAGGGACCGCGCAATTCGGTAAAACGCGCCGTCATCTCCGGCAGCGTCGGGCGCAGTACTGACAGCCCGCCAGCAACGCGCCCGCGCAGGGCCACCGCGTGCGCCCGGGCGTCACGCAGTACGGTGTCTTCATCGAACGCTAGAATGCGGCCGGCGCGCATCGCCCATTGGCCATCGATCATCACGGATTCGACATGCTCTGGGCCGGCGTGCTGCACCATCGTGTCCAGGGTCGGCGCCGCGGCCAGGGTGGCGGCGGCGGTGGTGCGGAGCAATACCAGGTCGGCCAACTGGCCGGGCGCAATGCGGCCGAGCTTGCCGAGCAAACCGAGGGCGGCGGCGCCGCCTTGCGTGGCGGCGGCGAACACCGCGGCGGGGGCCGGCCAGGCCGCGAAATCGCCGCCATCGCGCCGCGGAAGCATCAGCGCCAGGCGCATCTGCGCAAACAGATCGTGGCGCCCCGCGGTGTTGGCCGAGTCGTTGCCGAGCGCGAGGCGCACGCCGCAGGCGGCGCAGGTGTTCCAGCGCATCACCCCGCTGCCCAGCATCAGGTTACTGGCGGGATTGTGGCTGATGGTGACGTCGTGGCGGGCCAGCGTGGCCAGGTCGGCGCTGGTCAGCCAGACACCGTGCGCGCAGGTCAGGCGGCCTTCCAGCAGGCCCTGTCGCTGCATTTCGGTGACCAGCCCGCCGCGCCAGCGCGGATTGAGCGAGGCCTGGGCGCGGGTTTCCATCAGATGGGTGTGCACAGCGACGCCGTGCCGGTCGCGCAATGTGCGCCACAGCGCCCAGGCGGCGGGGCTGCAACGCTGCGGCGCATTGGGGCCGAGTTGCACGCTGACTCGTCCCGATCCGGCGCGCGCCGCCTGCACCAGCGCGGCAAAGTTCGAGGCATAGACGTCGGCGTCCAGCGGCGGCGGACCGCCAACCAGCGGCTGCAGGTCCGCGGGCAGTTCCAGGTCCAGTAGGTCATAATCCGACAGGTCGTGCAGGAACTGTGCGAAGGCGACGCGCAGGCCGGAGGCTTCGTGCGCAGCGAGCGCGACTGGCGCGAGGTGCACCATCGGCGAATGATCCAAGGTGCCGGTGATGCCGGCGCGAATCCGCTCGGCGGCTCCAAGCAGAATGGCGGCGTGCAGGGCGGGGGCGTCGAAGGCGCGGCCATACAGCGTGGTGTAAAGCGCCCATAATTCCAGGGGCAGCGCGTTCTCGGTGCCGCGCAGCAGGGTGCCGTAGGCGTGCGCGTGGGCGTCAATCAGGCCGGGGATCAGCCAGTGTCCGGTGCCGTCCACCACCTCGGCCGCGCGAGCGCGGAGTGCTGCACGATCGTCCGCCGACCAGGCGACGGCGGCGATGTTGCGGCCGTCGATCAGCACGCTGCCCGGGCGCGGATTGGAGTCCGTGCCAACGAAGGCGCCATCGATGCAAGTGGGCGGCATCAGGATTCCTCGGCGAGTTGCTGAAGCTGGCGGGTCAAGATGGAGACCACCACGTTCGCGGCGGGCGGCAAGGTGCGGCGCTGCGGGATGTACAAGCCGATGCGCAACTGCCGCAATTGCGGTGATGCCAACGGCACCCAGACCAGCGCGCCCGAGGCAAGCTCGCGCTGGAAGCCCAGCCGAGTGAGGCAGGCGACGGCCAGTCCGCTGCGTAGGATGCCGCGCTGGAACTCGATGGAATTGGACGTGAAGCGCGCGGTCGCGCGATTGCGAAAGGCGGTGAATGCACCGTCGGCGTCGGTCGGTGCCGGCAGCGAATCGCTTTGGAATGTGACCGGATAGGGTTCGAGTTCCGCGAGGGTCAGGTTGTTGCGCGCGGCGAGCGGGTGATCGGCGGCCATGACGCAGCCGAGCGGCGCCGGCGTGCTAGCGACCAGTTGCAGCGGCAGGGTGGTGGGCATGACGAAGGTAAGGCCGATCTCGACCTCCCCGGCGGCCACGGCGGTAAGCACGGCGGCGGGCGGTGCGGCGAGCGCGGTGAAGGTGACCACGGGATAGCGCCGCGAGACCTCCTCCAGGGCGCGGGGAACGATGCCGGCCAGCAGGCTGTCCAGCGCCGCCAAAGTTACCTGGCCACTGCGAATGCCCTGCAGGCCGTCCATTTCGGCAAGCAGCTTGTCGAAATCCTGCAAGGTGCCGCGGACATGTTGCAGCAGCAGTTCGCCGGCGGGGGTCAGGCGCATGCCGGATGGCAGGCGATCGAAAATGCGGGTGCCCAGGTCGCGTTCCAGCCGCAGCACCTGGCGGTTGATCGCCGAGGACGCGACGTTCAGCCGGGCCGAGGCGCGCCGGATGGAGCCGAGACGCGCGATCTCCACCAGATAGCGCAGGATCGCGGCGTGCAGGTTGATGCGGCGCGGGGCAGGCGTGGCGCGGCGTCCGGCCGCTTGGGTGGGTGGCATGGCTCCCGCGTCGGTCCCTCCGTTACGCCTCCTGGTTGATGACGCCGACACTAACGAGGCGGGCCAGAAACAACAGTCAGCGGCCAGACCATAGCGGTGGGCGCTTCTCCAGGAACGCCCGCACGCCTTCCTCGCCGTCCTGCGACGTGAGACACGCGATCGCCGCCGGCAGCCGCAAGGCTTGCGCCTGCTCCACCGTCAGTTGGGCGGTGCGGCGGGCGGTCTGCTTGACGGCGCGCAACGACAGCGGCGCGCAGGCGAGGATATCAGCCAGCCAGCGATCGACCGCGGCATTCAGTTCGGCAGCGGGTGCGATTTCGTTGATCAGGCCATAGTCCAGCGCGGTTGCGGCGTCGATCCGCCTGCCGGTCAGCATCATGCCCATCGCGCGGCGATAGCCGATCAGCCGCGGCAGCAAGACCATGCCGCCATCGATCGGCAGGCGGCCGACACGCGGCTCGGGCAGGCCGAAGGTGGCGTGCGCGGCAGCGACGGCGATGTCGCAGCCAAGCATCATTTCCAGACCGCCGCCCAGAGCGTGGCCGTTCACGCGCGCGATCACCGGGATGTCGAGCGTGGGCCGTAGCGACAGCGCGCCGAAGCCGGTGGGATGGCCGAGCGCCCAGTATTCCAGCCCGGTTCGGTCCCCGCCCGCGCGCATGTCGGCGCCGGCACAGAAGGCGCGCTCGCCGGCGCCAGTGAGCACGATGGCGCGAATATCGGCGTCGGATTCCAGACGCTGCCAGATCGCTTCCAGTTCATCGGTGGATGCCTGGTCCAGCGCGTTCAGCACCTCCGTCCGGTCGATCGTGACGCGGGCGACAGGCCCGGCGATTTCCAGACGAATGGTCATGCCAGCACGCCATCAGACCGCAGCGCGGCGATGGTGGCGGGATCGTATCCGAGTTCCGCCAGCACGTCCGCACCGTTGGCCCCGAGGCGCGGCGGCGGCAGGTGCAAGGCGAACCCATCGGCGGAGAGATGCACCGGCGAGCCGATCACGCGCAGTTCGTCGCCACTGTCCTGCGGCAGTCGCAGCTTCATCCCGTTGATCACAGTCTGCGGATCGTCGAGCGCCGTGAGCAGGTCGCGCACCGGCGCGCACAGGATGTCGCGGGATTCGAGAGCGGCGATCCAGTGCGCGGTGGTGTTGGTGGCGAAATGCGCGCGCAGGATCACGTGCAGCACCGTGCGGTTCTGCATGGCAAGGTCGAAGGTGCAGAAGCGCGGGTCGACGGACAGGTCGGGCAGACCGATGGCCAGCGAGATCTCGCGCAGCGGATTCTCCTTGAACGCGCCGACCACGACCAGGGCACTGTCCGATGTCGCGAAGGCGCCGTTGTGCGGCAGCGCACCCCAGGAGAAATCGACCCCGCGCATCATCGCCATGGCGGCTTCCTGCATCTGCATCGCGAGCATCGAATCGTACAGCGACACCGAGACCATCTGCCCCATGCCGGTACGTTCGCGCTGCATCAGCGCGAGCAGGATGCCCTGCACGAGATGCATGCCGGCCGAATAATCCGCAAGCGAGGTGGGGTAGATGGTCAGCGGATCGGTAGGGTCGCATTTGCGCGCCATCACGCCGCTCAGCGCCTGCGCCAGGATGTCCTGCCCGCCTTTGTGGGCGTAGGGACCGCGCGTGCCGTAGCCGGTGCCCTCCGCGTAGATCAGGCGCGGATGGGCAGCGTGCAGCACGTCATAGCCGAGACCCATGCGCTCCATCACGCCGGCACGGAAGTTGTTGACGATAACGTCGGCCTTGGCGAGCAAGCGGTACACGATCTCGATGCCGGCGCGCGATTTCAAATCCAGCGCGATGCTGCGCTTGTTGCGGTTGAGGCTGCAGAACACCGGGTTCTGCTGGCCGCCGGGATCGTCGCCGATCGACCAGCGGGAGAGGTCGCCGGCGCCGATGCGCTCGATCTTGATCACGTCGGCGCCGTAGTCGCCCAGCATCTGCGTGGCGCAGGGACCCATCATCACCTGGGTGAAGTCGACGACGCGAATGCCCGATAGCGGCTGGGTGCTGGAAGAATGCTCCGCCTCCCCTTGTGGGCGGGGGGTGGGGGAAGGGGCAGGAGTCTCGTTCCGGTCTGTGTGTCTCATGCCACTGGCTCCGCTTGCCGTGCGTGCGCCGGCGGCTGGTCGCCGGGGTCGGCGCCCTGGGCGCGCAGGCGGCGCTGCAATTCGGGTACGTCGATGTTGCGCACCGTGGTGCCGGCGGACAGCGCCATGGCGGCGGCGATGCCGGCAGCCTCGCCCATTGCCATGCAGGGGGGAATCTCACGCGAGATCTTCTGCGCCTGCGGGGTGGCGGAATAGTGCCGGCCGGCGACCAGCAATTGCTCCACCTCGCGCGGCAGCAGCGCGCGGTACGGCGTATAGTAGTCGCGGCCGCGCGCGATGCTGTCGGGGAAGTGCACGCGGTTGGTGACGTCCGACTTGGTGACCACGTAGTCGCCTTGCAGCATGCGGGTTTGGCGCACGCCGGTCTGCGGCGCGACATCGACGACGTAGCAGTTGGCGAAGCCGGGCAGCCTGGCGCGGACGTGATCGACCATCGCGTGAATGCGGCGGCGGCCTTCGAATTCGGCGCGAGTCAGGTCCTCAACCTTCATGCCGTCGAGGCCGGTCATGTGCGGGCAGTTGCACCAGACGATGCCGGGCAGCGGGGTTTTCAGCCACCAGTAATCCCATGATCCGCCGATGACGCGGCGCGCTTCCAGATCCAGCGCGGCGTGGCGCTCGGATTGCTCGAACTGGAAGCGTTCGGCTTCATCGGTATCCACGCCGCCGAGGCGGAACACCGTGGTGACCATGTAGGAGTCCTGCGAAAACGCTGCACCTGCGGCTGCGGCGACGTCGAGATCGCCGGTGGCGTCGATCACCACGTCGCCAAGGATCGCTTCGCGGCCCGCCTTGCTTTCGACGATGACGCCGGACATGCGGGCGTCCTGCACGATACTGGCTGCGAAGGTGCTGTGCAGGCGCAGTTCGATGCGGGCCTGCTGCACCATGTCGTCGCTGGCGCGCTTCCAGCCGTCGGGGTCGAAGGCGACGGCGTAGCAGATCGGGTGCGGCTTCGTGCGGGTGTTGAAATCGAACAAGCCCCAGCGCGACCATTTGCGGTACATGGCGGGGTCGTGGCCGCGTTCATGCGCGGGCGGATAGACGGCGAGGCCGCGTGCGTGCATCCGTTCGATCAGTTCGGCGCAGATGCCGCGCACGGTGATCTCGGCGCCGGCGCACATGTCGTCCAGCACCAGAACCATGCCGCCGGATGCGAGGCCGCCGAGATAGGGATAGCGCTCGACCAGGCAGACGGACACGCCCTGGCGGGCGGCGGCGACGGCGGCGCTAAAGCCGGCCGGGCCTCCGCCGACCACCACCACGTCGGCGCGGGTGGCGATGCGCAGGCTGCGGGATGGTTCCGTGTAGGTGGTGGGATGCATGGGGACTCCGTGGGTAGGGCGTCATCATGCCGGGTGCGGTACCCAGCGCACGCACAGCCGTTCCAGCGTTCGGATGGTCAAAAAGAACAAAACCGAGAACGCCGAACCGGTGATCACCGTAGCGTACAGCAGCGCGCTGTCGAAATTGTAGGTTGCCTGGATGATCAGGGCGCCGATGCCGACCTGGGAGCCGATCCACTCACCGACGATCGCGCCGACCACCGAGGTGCTGGCGGCAATTTTCAGTGCGGAGAAGAGGTAGGGGATGGAGGTCGGCAGGCGCAGGCGGATGAAGATCTCCCATTTGCGCGCCGACAGAACGTGCATCAGTTCCATGGCTTGCGGGCTGATCGCCTCCAGGCCGCGCACCATGTTCACCAGCGTCGGGAAGAAGCAGATGATCGCGGCGATGGCGATCTTGGGGGCCATGCCGTTGCCCAGGAGCAATACCAGGATCGGAGCCTTGGCCACCACCGGGATCGAGTTGATCAGCACGACGATCGGGAAGAACGCCATTTCGACCCATTTGCGGTGGACGAACAGGATGGCGATGGCGATGGCGACCAGGTTGCCCAGGGCGAAGCCGCTGATCGCCTCGATCATTGTGGGCCACAAATTGGTCAGCAGGACGTTGGATTTCTGCATCATCGTCATCGCGACCACTTCGGGCGACGGCGCGACATAGGGCTTTACGTCGAACACGGCGACGAGTGCCCACCAGACGAACAACAGCGATGCGGCGCCGAGTAAGGGCAGCAGGTGGCGCTGCCAGCGCGCCCGGGATTGCGCGGCGAGGTATTGCGCGCGGGCTTGTTCCGCTTCCGTGATATGCGGGGCGGCGGCGGCGACTGGGGCGGAGAGTCCGATATCCTGCGCCATCAGCAGGTCTCCAGGATGGTGCGCAGGCGTCCCGCCAGGGCACCGAATTCCGCCGTGTCGCGGATCGAGAGATGGCGGGGTTCCGGCAATTCGATCGGCACGATCTCTCGCACGCGCCCTGGGTTGGCAGCGAGCATCAGCACCTGCTGGCCGAGATAGGCGGCTTCATGGATGCTGTGGGTGACGAACAGGATGGTGGTGCCGGTCTCGCGCCAGACGTGCAGGAGTTCGTCGTTCAGGCGGTCGCGGGTGATCTCGTCCAATGCGCCGAACGGTTCGTCCATCAGCAGGATGCGGGGATCGCCGAGCAAGGCGCGTGCGATCGCCACGCGCTGGCGCATGCCGCCCGACAATTCATGCGGCATCGCCTGCTCCCAGCCGGTAAGGCCGACGAGGGCGAGCAATTCCTCCGGGGTGCGGCCGGCGCGGCGGGTGCGCGCGCCGCCGCCGACCTGCAACGGAAGACGCACGTTGTCGATTGCGCTACGCCAGGGCAGCAGCGTGGAGTCCTGGAAGACGAAGCCGATTTCGCGGCGGCGGCGGGCCTCGACGGGGGCGTGACCCAGCACGCGCACCGTGCCGGCGCTGGGGGCGATGATGTCCGCGACCACGCGCAACAGGGTCGACTTGCCGCAGCCGGAGGGGCCGAGCAAGGTCAGGAAGCTGCCGGGAAGCAGGGTGAAATTGATATCGTTCAGCGCGACGACTTCGCGCTGTGTACTCATGAAGCGCACGGTGACGCCGCGCAGTTCGATGGCGGGCGCCTCGGTCAGCGCGGCGGCCTGCGACAGCGCCGCGGACATGGTCAGCCGATCCTGGGGCGCGACGCGGTGGTGGCGTTGAGGATCTTCAGCGTCATCACCTCGTCGAGTTTCGGCGTGCGCCGGGCGAACTGGCCGAGCTTCGCCCACAGATCGATCTGGTCCTGCCAGACCTTGGGATCCATGGTGCCGTAGCCATGCAGTTTGGTTTGCTCGTCGAAGGCGTAGTCCAGCATCACGTTCGCCGCGGCACGTTCGTCGGCTTCGACCAGGTTGGGGTACTGCTTGATCAGCAGGGCCACCGCCTGGTCGCGATTGTGGTAGGCATAGCCCCAGCCACGGGCGGCGGCGCGGAAGAAACGCTCCAGCACATCGGCGTGTTTCGCCAGCGTATCGGGGGTGGCGTAGTAGGGGTTGGCGTAGAGCTTCACGCCGGCATCCCACAGCCGCAGGGCCACGCGGTCGGGTCCCAGCACTTTCAGGGCAGTGGTGTTGGTCAGCCAGCCGGTGACCACGTCCACCTGGCCGGTCATGATCGGCATCATGCTGCTGCCGATGGTCACCACCTTTACGTCGTCCAGCGTCATGCCGTTCTTCACCAGCAAGGCGCGCAGCAGCACGACGCCGGTGGCCTGGATGCCGATGCGCTTGCCCTTCATGTCGGCGACTGTGCGGACCGGGTTCTTGGCGAGCGAGAAGAACGCATAGGGGTGCTTCTGCGCCGAGACGGCGAAGCAGCGCACCGGCAGGTCCTGTGACACGGCAAGCATCAGGGAGGGGCTGGAGGAGACTTGGCCGACCTCGCCATGGTCGGAGGCGATGGTGGCGACTCCATCGTTGTTGGGACCGCCCGGGACGATGGTGAGGTCGAGGCCATCCTTGGCGAAATAGCCGAGTTGGGAGGCGGCGACTTCGCCGAGTTGATTGCCGCCGCCGAGCCAGCCGAGCTGCATGGTGACGGGCTGCAGCGCGCCGGCGGGGCGGGTGCCGATGGCGATGACGGAGGCCGCGGCGCCGGCGGCGGCGAGGAGGGAACGGCGGGACAGGGGCGGTGCGGACATGTCGGACCTCGCCGTTCTGGGGGGTGGCGGGCGAGTGTGGCACAGGAGGAGGCGTGCCAAATAGCGCCTTCTTTCGCCTTGGGCGATGCCTTTTTGGCAACGCTCGATGATCTCCGGCGGGCCGCTTTACCAGCAATCGTCAGTAGGATCGCTGCGGATTTGCCGCATTGGCCCAATCCTTTGCTGCAATCGCATCGCAATGATCCGCCGGGGCGCGCGCTGAACTGTGTTTGAGCCGGTTCAGCAGCCTGCAGCGCCGTTCAGCGCCAGGACAGTGCGCGCGCTCATCAAACCGGCGGTTGCCGGACATCCCCAAGACGGTCGGTCTGGTATGGCGAAGGGCGGCGGTTCTCCAGCAGATGGTTGTAGCTATTGAGGCGGCGGGCAGCGGCGGCGCGGGCCAGATCGATGGGCGCGAGCAGGATCTGCTCATCGACCGGCGAAGCCGGGCCGGCGATCGGAAAGCCCGCTGGGCCGGCAATGATGCTGTTGCCGAGGAAACGCTGGCCGCGTTCGATCCCGACACGATCGGCAGCAATGATGAACAGGCCGTTGGAGTGAGCGGCTGCGATAACAAGCGTATTGGCCATGACCTCACGGTCCGAAGGCTGGTCCGGCATGGGCACCCAATTGATGGGAACGCAAACGGCGTCAGCGCCCCGCAGAGCACAGGTGCGGTAAGACTCGGGGAACCAGCCATCGTAGCAAATGGCGATCCCAATGCGGCCGAACGGCGTATCGATCACCGGGAATCCAAGATCGCCCGGGGTGAAGAAGCGGTTCTCCTGGTCCCAGAGATGGACTTTGCGGAATCGGCCGAGCGGCCCGTCCGGCCCGATGGCAACTGCACTGTTGTAGGTCCTGTCATCGTCCACCTCGCATAAGCCGGCGACGATGGTCACCGCGCGGGCGGAGGCTATGCGGGCCCAGGCGGTGACAGAAGGACCGCTCTGCCAATGCTCGGCCAGCGAGCGCGCTTCCTCGACTGTTTCGAACACGTAGCCGGAGTTGGTCAGCTCGGGGAGGACGATGAGCGTGGTGCCCTGGTCTGCGGCGCGCTCGATCATCTCCAGGCTGTGGCGGAGATTGCGCTCCGGCTCACCGATTCGGGGGTCGAGTTGGATGGCGGCGGCAATGATGGTGTCAGGCATTTGCGGGGTGGCGGTCTTTCCAATCGTGCAGGATGAGTTCGGCGAAGGGGGCAGCGGCGACCTGCAGGCCAATGGGAAGGCCGGCGGGGTCGAAGCCGCAGGGCAGCGTGATCGCCGGCAGGCCGGTCAGGTTGTTTGGGTAAGTCAGGCGCCAGGTGGCCGCGAGGGCACTTTCCTCGCCGTCGGCGACGGCAACGTGCGTCTCGCCGATACGCGGGGCGGTGACCGGTTCGGTCGGGCCGAGGATGATGTCCGCCTCGGCAAAAACGCGCGCGACATCCTGCTTCAACACCTGGCGGAATTGCTCGGCCTTGATCAGGTCGGCGCCGGTGACCAGGCGGCCCATCTCGACCAGGAGCCGGACGTCATCGGTGAAGTGGCACGTGCGGCCAGAGCGCAGCGCGACGTCGTGATAGGCGGCCGACGACGCAAGCTCGATCGCATCGATGGCACCGAGGCCATATTCGAGGTTGGGCAACGTCACGTCGCGGATCACGGCGCCCTGCCCGCCGAACCAGGCAATGGCAGTCTCGACGGCGGCGTCGACGTCCGGATGGTTGCGGCCGAAGAAATGGTTGCGGATCACAGCGACGCGCAGGCCGGCGACCGACAGTTCGTTGAGGGCGGCGCGATAGTTCGGAACTGGCGCGGCGGAGCAAGAAGGATCGGTGGAGTCCTCGCCCGCCAGGACCTGAAGCAGCAGGGCGGCATCGGCGACGCTGCGGGTAAGCGGCCCGGCACGGTCGAGCGACCAGCTATGCGGGACGATACCGTTGCGGCTGATGCGGCCGAAGGTTGGTTTCAACCCGACCGTGCCGCAGAGGCTGGCGGGAATGCGGATTGAGCCGCCGGTGTCGGATCCCATGGAAGCGGGGCAGAGGCCGGCGGCGGCCGCGGCCCCAGAACCGCCGCTGGAGCCACCGGGGATGCGGGACACGTCCCAGGGGTTGCGAACCGGCGGTGTGACCGTGCCCCAGGCGTATTCATGGGTGCGGGTCTTGCCGATCAGCATGGCGCCAGCAGCGCGAAGACGGCCCGCGACAGCGGAATCTGTGTGGGGAAACGCCACGCCGGGCGCGGTGGTGCCGGCCGTCGTGGCCATGTCGGCCGTCAGGTAGTTGTCCTTGATACCGATGGGAATACCGTGAAGCAGCCCTCGCGACCTTCCCGCGCGTGTCTCTGCGTCGGCTCGACGCGCTTGATCGAGAGCATCGGGCACAAGGCAGATGAAACTATGCAGGCTGGGATCCAGGCGGCGGATGCGGTCGAGCAAATGCTCGGTGATCGTGACGGCGGAGACGCGGCCTGCGGTAAGATCGGTGATCGTGGCAAAGTCGAGGTTCATGGCCGGAAGACCACCGCGGGGTGGATATCGGTCAGATCCAGGCCGCGGAGACGCCGGATTTCCGCACCGATCGTGCTGAACGCCGCGAGCAATTCAGCCCGGCGCTGTGGCGGAACATCGATGCCCAGAACATCGATCCAGAGATCGGGACTCGGCGCGCCACCCGGGCGTTCGGCCGGCGGGAGGAGCAACAGGGCAACAACCGCCTCCGGGGAAGGCTGAGGCGGCTGGCCCTTCCGGGGCATGCCCTGAAGGAAGGGCATGGTCTGAGCCTGGAACACGGTCCACACCCGGCGGAGCTCAGTCACCGGGTAGGGGTGTTCATCGACGCGGAGATCGACGGCAGGATAATCCTCCACCCCGTAGACCAGCACGGCGGCAGATTGCTTGCCGCGCTTGTCGCCCCCGGCGGATTGCGCAGCTTCGAGCGCCAGAACCAGGCGTTCGGGAAACGCAGCATCCTCGGCGCCGAGGAAGGCATCGCGCATGGCGTCCAGGACCTCGGGACCGGTGAGCATGTTGCCCTGAATGGCCCAGCCCTCGCCGGTCAGATGGCCGAACCAGGGCGTGCAGGCGGGACCAGACCAACTCGAGGCACGGCCGGCGGCATCGACAAGGCCGATCTGGCGAACGTCGCTGGCATCGTCGGCACGCAGCACTTCGGCCAGCGCGGTGGGGGCGTCGGCGCCGGCTTGCAGGCGATCAAGCGCATCGATCGCGAGATAGGGATTGACCCAGGCCTGAGTCGAAGCTGCACCCACGCCCGGGATAATGCGGGGGCAGATTGCTCCGACGGCGGGCACGGCGGTGCTGACGGCAACCCCGAGCATGGCGCTGCGGGGGCATCGGGCGACGATGGAGAAGGTGTTGTAATTCATCCGCGTCTCTCAGACCGACAGACGTTCGGCGATGCCAGTATCGGCACCGGCTTGGCGTGCGTCCCCTTCGTCCACGACCTCGCCGCGCGACAGTACTGCGTAGCGGTCGGCGACCGAGAGGGCGAAGGAGATATTCTGCTCGATCAGCAGGATGGCGGTGCCGTTCGCCGACTTTTCCTGGCGGAGCACGTCCGCGAGGCGGAGAACGATGGACGGCTGCAGACCTTCGGTAATTTCATCGACTAGCATCAGCTTCGGGCGGGCAATCAAAGCGCGGGCCATGATCAGCATTTTCTGCTCGCCGCCACTGAGTGTGCCGGCGAGTTGGCGGCGGCGCTCGGCCAGGAAGGGGAAAAACGCGGCGACGCGCTTGAGCTCGGGGGCAAAGCGGGCGCGGCGACCCAGGCCCAGCTTCAGGTTTTCCTCGACCGTCAGTTCCTGAAAGATGGCTTGTTCTTGCGGGCTGTATGCAACCGCGCGTCCGGCAAGATGATGGGGCGGCTCTCCGATGGTTGGTTTGGAGAAGATGCTGATCTGGCCGCGATAGGCCGGCAGAAATCCCATGATCGTCTTGAGCAAAGTGGTCTTGCCCATGCCGTTCTTGCCCAGCACGGCGAGAACCTCGCCGGCCATGACACGAAGACTCACATCGCGCAGCACCATGGCCTCGCCATAGCCGGAGGTCAGCGCTTCGACGGCGAGGGCTTCGCTCATGCCGCGACCGCGTGCGGTTCGCCGGTATAGATCGTGCGGACCAGCTCGGAGCTGGTGACTTCCTCCACCGTTCCATCCATGACAATGCTGCCCTGGTGCAGCACGATGATGCGGGAGCTGATCTCGCGGACAAATTCCAGATCATGCTCGATGAGCAGGATGCAAAGGCCGTGGTCGCGGACGAGCTGAACAAGGACTTCGCCGATCAGGCTGCGTTCCGATTTGGTAAGGCCGGCGGTGGGCTCGTCCAGCAGCAGCACGCGCGGTTCCATCGCCAGGACCATCGCGAGTTCGAGTGCCTGCTTCGCTCCATGGGAGAGATGCTTCACGGTCGTGCCAAGCTGCGATGACAGTCCGGTCGCCTGCACAACGCGCATCGCGGCGGCCGGCAGGCGCACCTCGTCGGCGGTGCGGATGACAGACAGGCGTTCCTGGCGAGAGCGGGCAATGCGCAGGGACTCGGCGACGGTGAGCGCTTCGAACACGTTCGGTGTCTGGAATTTGCGGCCGAGTCCGAAGCGCACACACGCCTCGGGCGGAAGGCGGCCGATCGGATTGCCTTCGATCACCACACGGCCGGCGCTGCGTTCCTGACCGTCGGACAGGCAGCGGATCAAGGTGGTTTTGCCGGCGCCGTTGGGGCCGACCAGGCTGACCAGCTCGCCGGCGCAGGCCGTGAAAGTAACGTCCTGCAGGACGTGCAGGCTGCCATAGTTTCGGCTGACGCTTGCGACCTGGATGGCAGGCACGGCGCCACTGCCGGCGACATCGGCATCCGGCAGAGGCGCGAGACGCGCGGCGACAGACCTGGTTCGGCCGCGGCGAAACAGGTCGGCCACGGCGGGGCCGAGGCCCCGCGGCAGAAGCACAATCACCACGATGAAAACCAGGCCGATGATAAGCTGCCAGATGAAGGGCAGCGAGCCGCTGAGCCACGCACTGATGAAGTCGATCAGCACGGCGGCGACGGCGGGGCCGATCAGGGTGCCGCGGCCGCCCAGAGCAACCCAGATCACGAGCTGTGTGCCGAACTGGAAGTTGCCAAGATCCGGCGCGATGACGTCGTTGTAGCCGGCGTAGGCGAAGCCCGCGAGCGCGGTGATAACGGCCGAGCCAATGAGCAGGAGGGCTTTGACGCGCACGGTACCGATGCCGCAATAGCGGCAGCGTTGCTCGTTCTCGCGGATCGCGACGAGCAGCCGGCCGAAATCGCTGCGCACGAAGATCCAGCCGGCGGCGGTGACGGCGACGAGGAAGGCGCCGGCGATGCGGAACCAACCCGCTATCGAGATATCAAACGTGTCGAAGTTGGACAGGCCGCTGCTGGATCCGGTGAAATTGCCACCGGAATAGATCACCTGGACGAAGATCACGGACAGAACCAGGGTGATCACCGAGATATATAGCGGCGACACCTTCGGACCGAAGCCTAGCCACGCAGCGAGACCAGCGGCCGCGGCGGCGACCAGCGGACCGCCGATCAGCGCAGCGGTGACGACAGGCGCGGTGAAATCATATTGCGTGACGGTGAGGCCGAGCGCGTAAGCGCCGATGCCGAAGAAGGCCGCCTGTCCGAAGGACAGGATGCCGGTGAATCCCCACAGAATGTCCACCGTCACAGCGATGGCGCCGTAAAGGAACGAGCGGATCAGAATGCTGACCGAGTAGATATCCAGCAACAGCGGCCCGGCGGCAGCGAGCGCCAGCGCGATGATACTGGAGACCAGCACCAGCCGGCGCTCGATCCGGCTGCGCTGCGAGGGCAATCGAACCTGATAGGCAAGCGCGGCGGAGTCAGGCACGGGCGAAACCCGCCGGACGGATGCGCAGCAGCACGGCAGCGAGAACCACGATGGAGAGCGCGCCGAGGATCGGACTGCTGTAGGTGCTGATGGCAACCTGCGCACCGCCCAGAACGAGGCAGGCCGCGCCGAGGCTGATCAGTGACGTGCCGGAAACCATCACCAGCATGAAGGCATTGAGCAACCAGGGCACGCCCATCAGCGGATCGACGCTGAGCAGCGGCGTGATCAGTGCCCCGGCAAGCGCCGCAAGACCCGAGCCGATGCTGAAAGTGGCGAAACGCACCAGTCCGCTGTTGATACCAAGGCTGCGCGAGAGGTTTTCGTTCATGATCACGGCGCGTGCAGTCAGACCCAGGCGCGTCCCCTGAAGAATGCCGATCATGACGGCGCCGAGGATGATCGCGACGCTCAGCATGATCAAGCGATACAAGGAATAGGTATCACCGGCGACGGGGATCGCCCCCTGAACCGGGCTTTGCACAAAGTTGGTGCCTCGCCCGAAAGCGATGGTGATCATCTGCACAACGACGATGCTGAGACCCCAGGTTGCCAGGATCGCATCGAGCGGCCGGGCATAGAGCGGCCGCACCACAAGAAGCTCGACGACCGCGCCCAGGATAAGCCCAGCGAGCAATGCGAGCGGCAGCGCCATCCAGGGATTCCAATGGAGCTGGGTGGTTACCAGAGCGGCATAGCCGCCGATCGTGAGGAATCCGCCATGGGCAAAATTGATGATTTTCAGAACACCGAAGACGATGAGCAGGCCGGCGGCGACGACAAACAGGATGCTTGCCGTGGTGATGATGTCGAGAAAGAGGATTGTCATCGTTGCCGCATGCCGAATTTACGACTTAAGCTTGGGGCATTGCTCGCCCGGATCGACGTTCTTGAACGTCTGGATGACTTTCACACTGCCGTCCGGCTGCACCTGACCCAGATACATGGTCAGCGGGGCGTGGTGCTGCTTGTCCATCGTGATGGTCCCACGCGGGCCTGTGAAGGAGACCTTGCCAAGCTCGCGCAGTACCTTCGCTTCATTGAAGCTGCCGGCCTTCTCGACGGCGGCTTTGTAGAGGTAGATGCCGTCATATTCGGGCTCCGACAGGTCGTTCGGCGTTTTCATGTCGCTGCCGAACATCTTTTGCAGTCCGGCCTTGAAGGCCCGGTTTTGCGGGTCGTCGATCGTGGTGAGGTAGGACTGGGAGATATACACTCCGGCAGCATCCGGGCCGATCGCTTTTGCGGTACCTTCATCGATACCAAGATTGCCAAAGAGCACTTTGATGCCGGCGGCCCGAAGCTGCTTGGTCAGGGTCACGTTGGGCGCGCCGCCCGCAGTGGAGGTGATCAGGGCGTCCGGATGGTCGGCGCGCAGCTTGCTGAGTACCGGTGTCCAGTCGGATGCGTCCATGGGCAGGTATTCTTCAGCCACCACCTTGCCACCGTGAGCCGTGATGTATTTGTGGGTGAATTCAAGCATGCCGCGGCCAAACGCGTAGTCACTGCCTGCCAGGAAGAAGGTTTTCGCCGCCTTCTTTTTCATGAAGTAGTCGACGACCGCGGCGACCTGCTGGTCGGGCACCCAGGCATCGACATAGAGGTATGGGCTGCAAGAGTGGCCTTCGTAATAGGAGGTGTAAATGAACGGCGTTTTGCCGCGGGCCACGACCGGCAGGCCGGCATTGCGGGCCGCACTGGTTTCCATCGTAATGATGACGTTCACATGGTCCTCGAAGATCAGCGAGGTGAAGGCTTTCACCGCGCCGTCGGCGCCGCTGCCGTCATCGGCGACGACCAGCTCGATTTTTCTGCCCATGATGCCGCCCTTGTCGTTGATCTGCTGAGCGGCGAGCTTGGCGGCCTGCACCACCGAGGGCGCGACCACGCTGTTGGCGCCGGAGAGCCCGACCGGGATGCCGATTTTCACCGTCTCATCTGCGGCGCGTGCGGGCATGCTGGCGCAAAAACAGGCAATGGCTGCCGCCGCAATGGCGGCCGGGATCAGGTGTCTCACAGTTTCCCCTCCGACTATGGGCCTGTCCCTGCAAGCATAATGCCAGCCTTATCCACGGGCATTGGCGCCATCACCTTTGCTCACCGGCGCAGAGACCGTCTCAAACCTGGGAGTGAACGGATCGCCAGCCCCGGCGAAGGGTTGACCACAGGACGGTCGTGGCGGTCGACTGGTTTTGTTCCCCCCAATGTTTGGGACGGTCTCCGTCGGCGACCAGAATGCGTGCCGTCGGATATAGCTGGAGGAACTCGCGCGAGACCGGGCAAGGCAGTGACCGGTGCAAGGCAGTGACCGGGCAAGGCAGTGACCGGGCACCACCGGCATTGCCTTGCTGATCAGGCCAGGCCGCATCTGCTCCATGATCGCGCCGGCGAGGGCGAAGGATTTTCCGGCGCCGACGGTGTGCGCAATGTAGGTCGAGCCGGCGGCGACGATGCGCCAG
>DATKPQ010000055.1:0-3510 GCA_035523995.1 Acetobacteraceae bacterium
CGAAACCGGAGGTGACGCTGGAGCCGGCGAGACCGGTCGCGGGTGCGGGCGCGGTCTGGGCCACATCGGTCAGGCTCGCCGTGCCGCCACTGATCGCCGTGGTGTTGTTTTCACGGATCTGGACGTAACCGCCGTACTGGATGCCGTTCTTCGTCATGCCGTCGATGCCGAAGTCAAGACGGATCCAGCCGTAGATGCCGTATGGCTGCTGCTTGTTGCCTACGAGGGCGGGGCTGGCCGTGCTGCCGCCCATGCCGGTCCACCATGTCGCCATCGGAAACTCGTTGACGAACACGTTGACGCGCATGTTGACCTTGCCGGGCTGCGGCACGGACCACGGCACCGCTGATTCGCCTTCGAGACCCTGGGCACCCGTGTAGGGGCTGCCCACCTGGGCAAATCCGTCCAGGTTCACTGCCTCACCGACACCGGTGACGGTGCTCGGGTTACCTTCCATGTCCAAGATGCGTCCGGCGCTCGCGGTCCCGGAAACCAGGCCCAGTATTGCCCCCGCCGACAATAACAGTCTGAGCTTATCCATTCTTATCCTCCTCTTTGTGCCGGGCACGCCCGACAAGCTGGCGGATCAGCGCCGTTGTTCCGCACACGGACCATCAGGCAGCAGGTCAGCCCTCCCGCCCGGACAACCGGCATCCAGACCCGTTGCGACTATGGCTGTAGGGATTATCCCGACGCAATGAAACTCGAATCTGTTGATGAATAAATGTGACAGGTATTGCAGAAATACCACAGTATCAGAGACATGCTATTGATAGAAATAGACAATAGCCACCCGCCCTGCAAGAAGACCTGCAAGGTTGCTCAACTCGCTATTACTCAGGCTCCCGATCGAATACTCCGGTTCAATCTCCTGCTGCCAATGCGATGTCCTCGAGTCCTGCCGCCTCCAGGCGTGTTGGCTGCCAGGCTTCCTCCACCTGGCCGAGGGCAGCGCGTGAAAGGGGTACGGCCCCGCCCGGCCGGTCGGGCTGGGCATTCGGCCAGGTGCCGCTCGCCGCCAGCGCGCGAAGAGCGCCGCAGACCGCGCTCGCAGCACGGTGCGCCGACGACGGCGCCGACTGTCCGCAGGCAACCGCATAAGTTGCCGTCAGAGTAGGTTGGTCCAGCGGCCGGAACACCAGCGCGCCGCGCGCCAGTTCCTCCCGCACCGCAGTGGCGGGCAGTACGGCGCAGCCCAGCCCCCGCCGTACCATCTCCTTGGTCACGGCCAAACCGTCCACCTCGAACGCGGGCTCGCAACGCGCGCCGCGCTGGAACGCCGCGCGCGCCACCAAGCGGCGTAGCCAGTGCCGCTTGCCGGGAAGGATCAACGGCAGCGAGTCCAGCTCACGCAGCCGCAGCGGCTGCATGCTTTCCGCAAACGAGGAGTGTGGGGCGACGACGACGCCAAGGCGCTCCGTCAGCGCCCGCTCGATATGTAACTCTTCCAGCTCTGAAGGGTCGGGCAGAACCGCCAGGTCCACCTGGCCGGCGAGCAACCACGAGTCGGCCGCGCCATCGACGCTTTCTTTGATAATCGGCGTCACGTCGGGCAATTGCTCGCGCAACGCCGTCAGCGCCGGCATGATCAATGCCCCCGCCAGCTCAGCGGGCACCGCCAGCGTCAAGGTGCCGCCCGGTGCCGCGCGCGGGTCCTCCGGCCAAAGCGGAGCGTTCAGCAAGCGAACGACGGCATCGACTCGCTCTAGCAACCGGACGCCGGCCTGAGTCGCGATCACCCCGCGGCCGTGGCGGACCAGCAACCTGGTACCCAGTTCACTTTCCAGCTTGCGAAGCTGCTGGCTGATGGCCGATCCCGTGACGTGCAGAGCCTGCGCCGCGCGGGCGAGATTTCCGCTGCGCGCGACGGCTGCGAAATAGCGAAGCTCGCGCAGTTCGATCCCATCCGCGAGACCGGTCAGGCGCGCCGGCACGGCAAGAGCATCGTTGTACTGGCCAGAGGCGGCAGGCGACACCTCAATGGCGTCGCCCATGGGTGGTGCGCCGCGGGCGCGGGGCGTTATTCCAGAGCACGGCGAAGCCTGTGTGAACGCGCCGATCATCGTTGTTGCTCGGGACTCGGTACCTCGGTCCATCTGTAGGGTTAACCCCTACACTATGAGCCGATTGACCTCTCGTCAATAAGTTACAACCTCTCCATGTTGCCGTGGAAAGCATCGCTTCGGTCGGGTTTCGGTATTGTCTTCAGGAAATTATCCCAATGGAATCAATGGTGTGCCCAAAAGACACGCCCACCGATAGAAGCCAGAAAAGCACTGACATTATTGACGGGTTAATCCCCTCTTTCGGCGGATTTTGGATGACGGGTGGATCCTGACAATCTGACAGTTGACAACCAAAGGCATGGTTCGGACATGGCAGGAACCAGCTGCGTGCCGCCGCAATCCGGCTCCCGCTCAGATGGGGCGGCACCGCCCGCAGACCCGAAGGGCGTTTGTCAGGCAGCCACAGATTGTCGGTGTACTGCTCTGTGCGATCGAGGGCTGCCGCGATCGCCGACGATCGCCGTGCAGCAAAACCTCCGGCGGGCATCGCGCTGGGCCGAAGCCGAGCCCACAGCGCCATCCGCATCGCGCTGGGCGCCCTCGGGCACCAAACGAACAGCTGCGTTCCGGCAGCCCGGACGCAACCTGGAGGGGGTTAGTCCAACAGGCGATAGGTTGAACCGGTCACGTTTGTCGTCAGGCATTGCGAAAGAAAAAGGCGGCGGGGAATGACCCCGCCGCCCAGATGATTAGTCCAAGGCTTGCCGGCGATCAGAAGCGGACCGACATGCCGAGAGTGAACACGTTGGCATTTACCGTGTTGTAAGCGCCACTTCCAACCGTGCCGGTCAGCAGGTCCACGTTGCCCTGGTAGATCTGGCCCCAGGCATATTCGGCTACGGCCACGACACCCGGCCCAAAGCCATAGACGGCGCCAACGTCGAGACCCTGCGAGGTGCGCTGCGTGCAGAACCCGCAATCCGCGCCGGTCGTCGTGCCCTGGTACGTGTACTTGAAGTAGTAGGCGCCCACCGTCGCGGGAAGCTGCGGCATGGTGTACTTCACACCCGTGACCCAGGCGAACGCATGGTGGCCGCCGGAGGGCATCGGGGCCCATACGTTGTTGACCGCGCCCCACATGATGTTGCCGCCAAGCTCGAGCTGCTTGAAGATCGAGATGTAGGTGCCGGCATCGCCAACATCCAAGCCGTTGTAGGTCTGCCCGCCGGGAGCGACGGCCGCGTTGACGACGCCGCTGTGGGTCCAGGTGAACGACCCTGCGAAGCCAACCGGGCCGAAGCTGTTGCGGTAGCGGATGGCGCCGTCGATCTCATTGCGGTACCGGTTAGTGTAGTCGCCGGCAAGGGTCGAGGATGATTGCGTGGCGCAGCCCACGCCGCCGCCGCCGGTGCTGCACCCGGAGCCATCGAACGGCGTGGAGTTGTTCGGCGCAAAGCCGACGCCGAAGTCGAACCCATCGATCACCGGCGAGACATACTGGAGC
>DATKPQ010000056.1:0-12551 GCA_035523995.1 Acetobacteraceae bacterium
TTCCCGCCATGACACAGCCATGGCAAGTTTACGCGTGGTGACAGGCGATCAGCCGGCGCGGAGCGATCTCTCGTAACGGGACAGGTTGGCGGCACACCTCGGTCGCGAGCGGACAACGTCCACGCAGGCGGCAGCCTTGGGGATGTAAGCCCGAACCCCAGAAAATTCCGCCGATGATCGAGAGACCGAGAATTTTCCCTACAAGAGCGTTTTTCGAGAAAGTTAGTGGTCGCGACCCACGCCAAAGCACGGCTTTAATGCCGTCGGGCGCTGCTCACCACCCATTGTTCTCGGGAAAGTCGATCCATGGCGCCTCTGCGGCCGGTCGCGCCAGCTCGAGACCCATCGCAGTATATCGCTGATTCTATTGTGCTTTTGAACCGTCGCTGCTTTGCGTCCGGAACCCCTCGGCCGGCGGCGGAATTTTCTGGGGTTCGGGCTTACACCCCCAGGTATCGGCCTTCCCGCGGGGTGAGCCAGGTTGCTGCGGTCACAACAGGTGCGCCGCGCCCCCCCGCGCGATCGGCGTCAGCTATGGCGCGTCGGTGATGCCTTTCGGGGCGGCGGTCGTGGCGCCGGTCGGCGAAGCAGCAGGCTCAGCGGCTTCCATCCCGCGATGGTCCTGGCACACCGCCGGGCGTGCTCATTGTCCGTGATCGCCGGGAACAGCCGGCGCAGCTCGATCGCCGCGGCGAATTCGCCGCGCAGCTTCTTCCTCGGACACAACGAACATCGGCCAAGCATGGAAACCTGAGCTGTCAGGCGCAAGTGACGGTGTCGGCTATACCACGTATTCAGCCTCAGCCTGCGGGACGTTGAACTGCTCCTGACCGAGCGTGGCGTTGTCGTTTCCTACGAGACGGTGCGACGCTGGTGCAAGAAATTCGCCGCAAGTTTTGCCGACCGCCTGCGTCGCCGGCCCCGGCCTGGGGACAAGTGGCACATGGACAATGTCTTCATCCGCATCCAGGGCGTGCAGCACTATCTCTGGCGTGCCGTCGCTCAGGATGGCGTCGTGCTCGACATCCTCGTTCAGGCCCGGCGCGATGCCAACGCCGCGAAGCGCTTCTTCAAGCGGCTTCTGAAGGGCTTGCACTATGTACCGCGGGTGATCGTGACCGACAAGCTGAGGAGCTATGGTGTCGCTCAGCGTCAACTGCTTCCCGGCGTCGAGCATCGACAAAGCCGATATCTGAACAATCGGGCCAAGAACTCGCATCGATCGACGCGACGAAGAGAGCGACAGATGCAACGGTTCAAATCGACCGAGCAAGCCGAGAACTTCCTCGCCGCTTACGCCTTCATCTACGGTCACTTCCACCCACGTCGACACCAACTCTCCGCCCATGCCTATCGTGTGATCCGGTCGGACGCTTTCAAACTCTGGCATCAGGAGACTTGCGTGCGTCACGCAGCATGATTGCCGTGGCATGACTACTCGCAGCTTCATACTGCCGACGCGAAGTTAACGTGACAATGCCCGCCCTACATCCCCAGATACGCCCGCCTTACCTCCACATCGGCAGCGATGTCGCCTGCGCTGCCCTGCAGCACCACCCTTCCCGTCTGCAGCACATAAGCCCGGTCGGCGATCTCCAGCGTCTCCGCCAGGCGTTGCTCGACGATCAGCACCGTGACGCCCGCCGCGCGGATCTGCGTCACCGCAGCCAGGATGTCGTCGACCAGGCGCGGCATGATCCCCTGGCTCGGCTCGTCCAGCATCAGCAGCCGCGGCCCCGTCATCAGTGCTCGGCCGATCGCCAGCATCTGTTGCTCGCCGCCCGACAGCGTCTCCGCCCGCTGCGGCAGGCGCTCGGCCAGCCGCGGGAACAATCGGAACACGAAGTCCAGCGGCGCGAAACGGTCCGACCCGCGGCGCGCATAAGCGCCTAGCCGCAGATTGTCCTCCACCGATAGCCGCGGGAACAAGCGCCGCCCCTCCGGCACCAGCACCACCCCCAGCTTGTTCACCTGATGCGCCGGCATGCGCGCCAGAGCCGTACCGTCGAATGTGACGCTGCCCCCGATCGCCATCTGTCCTGCGATCGCGCGCAGCAGCGTGCTCTTGCCCGCGCCGTTCGCGCCCACCACCGCGACGATTTCGCCCGCACCGATATCCAGGTCGATCCCGTGCAGCGCGCGCAGGCCACCATAGGCGGCGGTCAGCCCGCGCACCTCCAACAAGCCCCGCGCCTGCGGCCGGGCGTCAAGCGGCGACATAGCGGTCGCCCAGATAGGCGCGGATCACCTCTGGATCGCGCACCACCACCGCCGGGCTGCCTTCGGCCAGTTTACCGCCGAGATGCAGCACCACCGCCCGATCGATCAGCGGCAGGAGAATCTCCATCACATGCTCTACCATGATGATGGTCACACCGCGGTCCCGCACCGCGCGGACAAGCTGCATGCCGGCCTGCGCTTCCGTCGGCGTCAGCCCGGTCAGCATCTCGTCCAACAACAGCACGCGCGGCTCCGTGGCCAGCGCCCGCGCCACTTCCAGCCGCCGCTTCTCCGGCGGGGTCAGCGAATGCGCCGGCGTATCGGCACGTGCGCCCAGGCCGCAGAACCCGATCACCTCCAAGGCGCGGGCCATCGCAGGTCGCGACCGCGCGATGCGGGAGAAGGCGCCTACCATCACGTTCTCCAGCACGGTCATCGAATCGAAGCTGCGCACCACCTGGAACGTGCGGCCGATGCCGGCCAGCGTGCAGGCGACAGGCCCGAGCCCGGAAATCCGCCGCCCCTCCAGTAAAATCTCCCCCGAATCCGGCGTCTCCAGCCCGGCAATGCTGGCAAACAAGGTGGTCTTGCCGGCGCCGTTCGGCCCGATCAGCCCCAGGATCTCGCCGCGCGCCACCTCAAACGAGATATCGATATTGGCGACCACCCGGCCAAACGACTTGGAAACGCCACGTACCTGCAGGATCGCGTCAAGGCTCATCCACCACCTCCCCGCCGGCTTGGCTGTGCACCCCGAATAAGCTCACCAGCCCCTGCGGCCGCGCCAGTGCCAGCGCAACGATCAGCGCGCCATAGAACATCAGATCGACGCCATTCCCGGCGCCGCCCAGCCACGCCGCCGAAAGCTGCTGCATCGGGATCAGCACCGCCGCTCCGAGCAATGGCCCCCACAGTGTCCCAACCCCGCCCACCACCGCAGGCAGCGCGATCAGCACCGAAACGGAAAGCCCCAGCCCGCTATCGGGATCGATGAAGCCGATAAATTGCGCGTAGAGTGCCCCGCCCGCACCGACGATGGCGCCGCTGATCGCCGCCGCGGCCATCTTGCTCAGGAACACACGCACCCCCAGGCTGCGCGCCGCCACCACATCGTCCTTTACCGCGCGCCAGATGAAGCCCCAGCGGGAGCCTTCCACCACATAGGCAACGATCCACGCCACCGCGACATAGGCCAGCATCACGTAGTGGAACGGCTGGATCGGAATGCGGAATTCCAGGTCGATCCAGCTCTCACGCTTGAACGGGATGGTGATCCCCATCGCCGCATTCACAAAATCCCAGTTGGTGACCAGCAGCAGGCCCATCAGCCCCACGACCAGCGTGGCGATCGCATAATAATGGCCACTCAATCGGAAACAGGGCCAGCCGACCAGCAACGCCGCCAATGCTGCCAGCGCCGCGCCGGCGAACAACCCGAGCGTCGGCGGAATGCCCAGCCGCGTGAACAAGATGGTGGAGGTATAGGCGCCGATGCCAAAATACAGCGCATGGCCCAGCGAAATTTGCCCGCAATAGCCGCCCAGGATGTTCCATCCCTGCGCCAGCCCGGCATAAAGCAGTGTCACAACAATCAGATTGCGCAGATAGCTATTCTCGATCGGCAGCGGCAGCAACGCCAGCACCATCAGCAACACCGCCCCGGTGATGAGTTCCTGCTTGCGCCGTCGGGTGATCGCGTTGACGGACAGGGATGGCCGGCCCATCAAAGGGAACGTCCCCTCTGCTTTGGCGCTATGCGTGACTTCCTGCATCCGCGTCATAGCCGCCCGAACAATCCGCGCGGCCGCACCATCAGCACCAGCACGTAGATCGCGAAGATGCCGACCTGTTTCAGCGCCGGATCGAAGAACAAGGCCGTCATCGCCTCGACCAGGCCGATCAGCAGTCCGGCCACCAAGGCGCCGATCAGTGAACCGAACCCGCCCAGCGCCACCGTGACGTACGCAATCAACGCGAAATTATCGCCGACCGTTGGCGAGATGTAATAGAACGTCGCCAGCATCACCCCCGCAATACCGACGGCGGCGGCGCCAATCCCCCACCCCAGGCTAAAGATGCGGTCGCGGTCGATGCCGATCAGCGCGACAGCGTCGCGGTCCTCGCGCGTGGCTTCCAGCGCGCGGCCGAACTCGGTGCGCGAGATCAGCATCAGCGCCGCAAACGCAACCAGGCAGACCAACCCCGCGGCAAGCTGCGACAGCGGCAACACGATCGCCCCCATGGACACCGTACGCCCGTACAGCACCCCGTCGGTGATGCTGCGGAAATCGCTGCCGAAGGCGAGTTGCGCCGCGCCCACCAGGAAGATAGACAGGCCGAAGGTCACGAACACCTGCACCATGCCGGTGTTGAACCGCACACCGAGTGCGCGCGAGATCAGCCCGCGATAGATCGCCACGCCGATCAGGAACAAGAGCGCCGCCACCAGCGGCAACTGCACCAGCGGATCGAGCCCGAACGCCTGGTGGATTTCGAACACGGCATACATGGCCAGCATCAGCAACTGGCCATGCGCGAAATTCACCACGTCCATCAGCCCGAAGATCAGCGACAGCCCGGCCGCGACCAGGGCATAGATCAAGCCGAGCAACAGGCCGCCGATGGCGACCTGCGCGATCAGGCCCGGCGTCATCGCGGCGCCCCCCATGCCATTGCGAGGCCCCGCAGAGGCCGAAGCAACCCCTGTCGGGCCGCCGCGCGAACCTCTGCGTCCCACGTCGAATTTGAGTCCCGTTGCTTCTCTACAACATTTCCCGCAGTGACGCGTGTCACGTGCCGACGTTCCACACCGCCTTCATGGTTGCCACAGCGTCGGGGAATATGGTGTGCCAATCCCCGTTCTGGCGTTGCAGGATCACTGCATTGCCCTCCGTGTTCTGCCCCGTCTTGTCGAACTTGACGCCGCGCCACGGCATGATCGTTTGATCGCCCGGGATATCGGTCGCACGCAGTGCCTCGCGCAATTTCATGTTGTCCGTCGATTTCGCACGGTTCAGCGCGTCCGCCAGCACCTGCAACGCCGTCAGCTCCCGCGAGGTCATGTCGTTCAGGTCCTTGCCGTCATCGGCCGGCTTCAGCAGAGCGTTCACCGCCGGGATGGCCGGACGCGACGCCACCGCGTCGAGCGAGAAGCTGGACCGGGTCATCAGCCCCTCGGCAAGCGGCCCGACCGCCTTCAGGAACGCCGGATCGATGAACCCGGCATCCTGGGCCATGATCGCCTTCGGCTTGTAGCCGACGTCATGCATCGTGCGCATCATCAGGATCGCGTCGCTGGTATAGGAGGTCGGTAGCACCACATCGGCATCCGCCGCGCGCAGGCGCTCGACTTCCACCTGCAAGGACGGCGTACTCGCCTGATAGGAAATGTCGGCCAGCACCTTGATCCCCGCCGCCTGCGCCAGGTTCGTCTGGATGCGGGAACTGTCGGTGCCGAACACGGAATTCTCGTGGATGATCGCCACGCTGCGCACCGGCCGTCTGGTTTTCTTGCCGATCGCGGCAAAGAAATCGAACATCGCCTTGGAGAAGTCGTTGTCGGTCGGCGACGGGCGGAAGAACCATTCCAGGCCCTGCTGGTTCAGGCTGGGCGCGGAATTCTCCGCCGAAATATAGGGGATCTGGTAGCGGTTGCAGATCTGGCTGATCGTGACGGCGGTAAAACTGGTATAGCTGCCGATCACCGCCGCAACCTTGTTCTGGGTGATCAGCCGCTGCGCCTCGCTCTGCGCGATCTGCGCATTGTTCTGGCTGTCGGCGAAGATCAGCTTCACCTTGGCGCCCCCGAGCCCGGGCAGCCCGCCGCCCTTGCCCAGCAGCATCGGGATATTGTGGTGGCCGTTGATGATTTCGGCCTCGGTCTGGATTGCCATCTGGGCGTCATGCCCGATCGACGCCGCAGCGCCGCTAAGCGGATACACGGCGCCGATCAGGATGTCGTCCGGGGCAGCCTGCGCATGGCGGGACGTGGTAGCCGCCAATCCCGCCGCGGCCAGTGGCGCCGTTCCCAACAGCCTGCGGCGCGTCATGCGATTCATCTGGGTCATTCCTCTCCGCGTGTGAATGCGGCCGCGGATGTGTCATCCGTCCGGCAGCCGTTCGATCGACGCTTCTTCCCGATCGGTCGCACGCGCCCGGCGCCTCATCGGCCGCCGGTCTCCTGCTCTCGACTAGAACCGCCCGCTTCGGTTGGACGGCCCGCCGCCCGGGTGGCCGTCCGCCGCGCGAGGCATGCTCCTGCAAAGGCCGGAGCAATGGGCGTGCCACAATTTCTGCCCGCAGTTCGCCTACAAGTCGATCGTTTCTAATTCAACCAGCAGCAATTTCAGGCGATTCAACGGGCATATGCCGCTATTTCATGCAGAACGTCTCCGAGAAAAAGCCCCTCCGCACTGTCTACCTATGCCGTGCGCACCGAGCAGGGAACCGATGGCGGTAGTGGGGGTCGGGTGGTGGCTTCATGCCGCCAGTCTCAACCGCTTCCGCCACGGCCGCCAACTCTGGTTACCGTAACAATGCCTCTAGTTCGTCATGCTATTTGCACCAGAACCTTTAGCGCCAGTGATCGACAATTCGTCGTATGTGGATGTCGCTAAGCTCCTCGCAACGACATGTCGGCGTTGCGTCTCCGATAACGCCTGCTGGCCACTCCCCCTCCCGGCGTCGGAGGGGGTGCAACGATCCACTTGGCCTTTTGCCGGCCAGGCTTACAACGTTTTCGACTTGGTCGACGGCATATACGGACTCCACGGATCCGCCTGGATTAGCCCGGTATGATACACCACGGCGAACTGGCCGTTCGCCTGGACCTCGCCGATCATCAGCGGCTTGGCCATGTGGTGGTTGGCGCCCATCTTCACCTCGAACCCGGTCGGCGAGTTCACGGTCTGACCGATCATCGCCTTGCGCACCGCGTCCACCTCGGGCGTGCCGGCCTTCGCCACCGCCTGCGCCCACATGTGGAACAGATCGCGTTCGGATTCCATCGGGTCGTTGGTGACGCGCTTCGGGTCCTTGGTGTAGGCGTGCCACTGCGCGATGAACGCCTTGTTCACCGGATTGCGCAGCGATTCGAAATAGCTCCACGCCGCCATATGGCCCACCAGCGGCTTGGTATCGATGCCGGCCAGTTCCTCCTCGCCGACCGAGAATGCGATCACCGGAATATCCGTTGCCTTGATGCCCTGGTTGCCCAGTTCCTTGTAGAACGGCACGTTGGCATCGCCGTTGATGGTGGACACGACAGCGGTCTTCTTGCCGGCCGAGCCGAAGTTCTTGATCCTGGCAACCTCGGTCTGCCAGTCGGAGAACGCGAACGGCGTGTAGTTCTCCAGGATATCCGCGTCGGCGACGCCGACCGATTTCAGGAACCCGCGCATGATCGCGTTTGACGTGCGGGGATACACGTAATCGGTGCCTTCCAGCACGAAGCGCTTCACCGAGCCGCCCGCCGGACTCATCAGCCATTTCAGCGCCGGGATCGCCTTGTTGTTGGGTACCGAGCTGCCATAGAACACATTGTTCGATTGTTCTTCGCCTTCGTATTCCAGCGGATAGTAGAGCAAGCCGTTCAGCTCCTCGAACACCGGCAGCACGGACTTGCGCGAGACCGAGGTCCAGCAGCCGAACACCGCCGAGACCTTGTCCACCGCCAGCAACTGGCGCGCCTTCTCTGCGAACAGGGGCCAGTTCGATGCGGGATCGACCACGACGGGCTGGATCTGCCGCCCCAATATCCCGCCGCGGGCGTTTTGCGCGGCGATCTCCATCAGCATCAGGTCTTTCAGGATGGTCTCGCTGATTGCCATGGTGCCTGACAGCGAATGCAGGACGCCGACCTTGATCGGCGCGGGGGCGGCACGCGCGGCCCGCGATCCGAGACCGCCGGCCAGCGGAAGCGCCGCAGCCGTACGCAGCCAGGAACGACGCGTGAGTTTCATCGGAGGCTCCTCTGAGTTGTTGACACCTGTCCAGGCATCCGGGGTCCGGGCACGGCGGGTGCGCCGTTGCCGTCCCTCGGACCTCCCGTGCCGCGCAGCTTGCCGGGCGGTGCCACCCGACTCTGAGAGCCACACGGCGGAAATGACATAGAGCCAGCGTGCGCCGGCCCGGCCGGCCCTACCGGTCAAGCGCATCCGATTATTGACTGTCCTATAGGCGATCCAGTTGTGCTCGTGTCGGGTTCTGCTCGATTAAAGGGCAATGTGTCCCGTACGCAGCCTGGCCAGGGATCCAGTTCCTGGAACTCCGATGGGTCCAGTCAGCGCGTCCGCGGCGCGGAAGACTGCCGTTTTGCCTCGCGGTCGATGCAGCGGCCGTGATATTGCCGAACTGGCACCATCATTCAACCGTCGCGAACCATTCCAAGCCGGAGCGTCTCTGTGCAAATACAGATCAGCTTGCTGCTCGATCGGGCGAGGCCCGAGACGCTCACCGCCCAAATTGTAGGCCAAATGCGCGACGCCATTCGCCTGGGCCGAATCACCCCGGGTGCGCGCCTGCCGTCCTCCCGGCGGCTGTCGGAGCAATTGGGCATTGGGCGCAACACCGTGACGCGCGCCTACGAGACGCTGTTGATGGAGTGCTACGTTGAATCCCGTCCAGCATCCGGAATTTTCGCCACGCTACCGCCGCTGGATCTGCGCCCGACCCTGGCGCCCTCGGCGATTGGCAATGCCGTATCGCGCTACCGGATGCGCGGGGTGATGCCGTCAACGCCAGCACCGCTCTCCGCACGCACAGGTGCCGCCAATATTCCGCACGGTCCGGCGCCAGTACGCAACCGCCTTTCCTTCGATTTCGCCCCCGGCCGTCCGGACCAGGCCCTGTTTCCGTTGAAGGCGTGGCGCCGGCTGCTGCGTGCCTGCCTGGCCCAAGGGGCTGCTGCGGCGCTGGCTCAGCCCGTCGATCCGTTCGGACTCGCCGCGTTAAGGTCGGCCATCGCCACTCATCTCGCCTCGGCGCGCGCCATCGTCGCCGAGCCGGGGCAGATCGTGATCACCAGCGGTACCGCCGAAGGGATTGCCCTCGCGGCGCGGCTGCTGCTGCGCCCGGGCTCGATCGCGGCGATGGAAATGCCCGGCTATCGTCCCGCCGCAGTGGCGTTCGAGGCGGCCGGTGCCGAGCTGGCCGGCGTGGCGGTCGACAACGAGGGGGTGATTCCCGCTGAACTGCCGCCCGCCCCGGCTGCCCTGCTGTACCTCACCCCAGCGCACCAATACCCGACCGGCCTTGTGCTATCGCAGGCGCGGGCAGGGCTGGTGATTGGATGGGCGCGCCGCAGCGGGTGCGTCATCGTGGAAGACGATTGTGGCGCAGATTTCCGCTACGAGGGGGTCGTTGCCCCGGCGCTGGCTGCCGCCGCCCCGGACTGCACCATCCATCTCGGCACGTTCTCGCAATCGGTCGGGGCCGGCCTTCGGCTGGGCTACATGGTCGTGCCGCCGGCGCTGGTCGACTCAGTGCGTGTCGCCAAGGCGTTGCTGAACAGTGGCAGCCCCTGGCTGGAGCAAGCGGCTATGGCAGAGTTCATCCGCGGTGGCGGTTTCGTCTCCCACGTGCTGCGCATGCGCACGGCATATCGCGAGCGGCGCGACCACCTGTTGGCCGCCTTGCAGCGACATTTTGGCGACGTCGAGATCAGTGGCGACGCCGGTGGCCTGCATGTGTTCTGGCATCTGCCCGCTGGCGTGCCCGACGCTGCCACGGTGGAGGCGCTGGGCCGGCGAGCACGGGTCGGGGTGTATTCGCTGTCGTCGGGCAATGTGTGCGATCCGTCGGCCGGGGTGCTGTCCCGGCGTGGCATCATGCTGGGCTACGCCGCCCAGGCCCCAAAGCAGATCGAGCAAGGCATCGCGCGCCTGTCTGATGCGGTGGACGACGCGCTGGACGGGCACCGCATCGAGTTCGGCGACTTGCTGGCCTGGCGGCCGAGCGTATCCGGCGCCGCGCCTGGGCCGGTTGTCCGGCGCGGCGGAAAACCGGCTCCATGGTTTCGCCAGAAACCGGCTCTCCCGGTTCCGTTGCCGCGCCGGGCAGAATCGCGCGCGATGACGGGCGAGGGAGCCGGCGAGCCGATGCCAGTGGTCACAGGACTTTACAGGTACCCGGTCAAGGGCATGAGCCCGCAGCCGATCGACACGGTCAGGGTCCAGGCCGGCAAGCCGTTTCCGTTCGACCGGGTATTCGCTCTGGCGCGCCCCGGCACCGCAATGAACGCCGCGGAACCCAAATGGGCCAAAAAGGGCCTGTTCGTCATGCTGATGCTGGACGAGGGCCTGGCGACCGTGCGCACCCATCTCGATGAGGCAACGCTGCAACTGACCGTACTCGACGGCGACCGCCCGATGCTGGCGGCGGACCTGGCGGATGCCGATGGCCGGGCGCAGGTCGAAGCGTTCTTCCATCGCCTGGTGCCCAGCCTGGCCGCGCCGCCGGGCGTGGTACGCGCGCGGGACGGCCATTTCATGGACAAGCCCGACAACGTGGTGTCGCTGATCAACCTCTCGACGGTGCGCAGCCTGGAGGCACAATGGGGGCTAGAGATCGACCCGCTACGGTTCCGTGCCAACATCTACATCGATGGCGCCGCGCCATGGGAGGAGTTCGACTGGATTGGCAACGATATCCGTGTGGGCGAGGCGGTATTCTGGGTCGATCGCCGCAACGGCCGTTGCGGGGCGACCAATGTTAATCCGGCGACGGGACAGCGCGACCGCGATATTCCGGGCTCACTGCGTAAGGCGTTCGGCCACAAGGATCTGGGCGTCTACCTGGTGGCGCGCACTGATGCCGACCTTTCGGTGGGCGATGCATTGCAACGGCCACGGGGCGCCGTGGCGCGCGCGTCGGTCCAGAAGGACGCGGGCGTATCGGTGGGTGCCCGGACGTTCATTTGCCGGGGCTGCTACTACATCTACGACGAGGCGCAAGGGGCGCCGACGACCGGTATCGCCCCCGGTACACGCCTGTCCGGTCTGCCCACCGGCTGGCGCTGTCCTGACTGCGGTTCGGAGAAGGCGCTGTTCCGACCGCATGGGGTGGATGGCGGGATCGGAAAGCCGCTGATCCTGACAGAGTGAGTTCGAGCGCCGAACGCATATCCGGATCGAATTGCGTACTTAATCGCGGTAGGGACGCGCCTTACGGCGCGCCCCCCGCACAGAACCGTACGGGCGGATTTCCCGCATACGGCTCCCACCTTGGGTGTTTGACGGCGAACCGCTGCTCGGGCCATGGGTGAAGGACGCGCGGCTTCGGCAGGTAGTCGTCCGCCAGCCGCTTGAACCGCTCCCACGTGGTCTTGTCGCGCTGACCGCGTCGCCGGAGCGACCGCAGCCAGAGCCGCACCACGCAGTCACGGAAGGTCTGAAGAGAGCGGGTGTTGGTCGGCACCGCGTGGTAGTTGAACCATCCGCTGACCACCCCCCGTAGCCAGTCCCCCTGCCGGGGAATCGGCTGATGCCTCCACCGTCGCAGTTCTTCCTTCACCGCTTGAAGCTTCGCCTGCAGCCGATCGCGCCGGGACTTCAGCCATAGCAGAAACTTGCCGCGCCGCGACTTGCCGCAAATCATGGTAAAGCCCAGGAAGTTGAAGGTCTCCGGCCTGCGTTCCCCGCGCCTCTCTCGCCGGACCGCCGCATGGCGGCCAAACTCGATCAGCCGGGTCTTCTCCGGGTGCAACGTCAGTGCAAACTCCTCCAGACGTGCCCGCATCATGTCGAGGAACCGACGGGCGTCGGCCTCATGCTCGAACCCCACGACAATATCGTCGGCGTAGCGCACGACGATCATGTCGCCGGCGGCTTCGCGCTGTCGCCAGCGGTCGGCCCGATCCTGGGGCTGGTCCAACCGCTCAGCGTCAGCAGCACGGCGCGGGCTCGATCCGCTTCCCCGCGGTCACGTGAACCGGCCAATACGATGAGGCCGACGCGTTGTCTCTCGGTTGCCGAGAGAGGCGATTTTCCCGTCATGCCCTGCACCTGCGAATCGGTGCCGCCAGCGAATCGGACTTCCAAGCGTGGGTCAACCAAGCGGAATCTGCTTAGCGTATGCTTGCGGGCAGCGGATTTCGGGGGACCGGCGGGTGTCGATCGAGTTCAAGGGCAGCCATTTTGAGCGGGACGTCATCCTGTGGGGTGTCCGCTGGTAGGTGGCGTATCCGATCAGCTACCGCCAGCTTGAGGAAATGATGGAAGAGCGCGGTGTGGAGGTCGACCACTCTACGCTCAATCGCTGGGTCCTCAAGTAGGCCCCACTCCTGGAGCAGGAATTCCACGCGCGCAAGCGTCCGGTGGGTCGCAGTTGGCGAA
>DATKPQ010000057.1:0-105071 GCA_035523995.1 Acetobacteraceae bacterium
CGTCGCAGGTGGGCGACGTCATCACCATCGTGGTCAACATGAACGACGCGGCGACGCTGAACAACGTCACGTCCACCACGCGCGCCAGCGGCGAGTCAGCCGGCGTGCCGAACTTCTTCGGCATGGAAACCCTGCTGCCGAAGGCGATCGCCGATCCGTCGAAATTGCTGTCGGTCAGCAGCGGCAACAACAATACCGGGACGGGGCAGATCAAACGCAACGAGGCGGTGACGCTGTCGCTCGCCGGCGTGGTGACGCAGGTGCTGCCGAACGGCAACCTGGTGATTGCGGCGCGGCAGCAGATCCGGGTGAACGACGAACTGCGCGAAGTGGCGGTAACCGGTGTGATCCGCCCGGAGGACATCACCTCCGAGAACACGGTACAGAGCAATCAGATCGCCGAGGCGAGGATCGCATATGGTGGACGCGGGCAACTGACCGACATCCAGACGCCGCGCTGGGGCCAGCAGGTGATGGACATCCTGCTGCCGTTCTAGATCTTCATGCGCGCTCGTTCGTTGGCGGCGACCGGCAATGTTCGCAGGCCGGTGCCCTGGTGCATGCCCTGTACTGTGCGATCTGCACCGGACCACCGATTCGCCGACGAGGCCTTGCAGCATCGAGCCTGACACCGGTCGCGACGAGACCGCGGGCGACGTTCGGGTGCTGCGGGTCTATGGCCCCGGGCAGGACCGGCGCGGGTTCCGCCCGCCTCTCTAGCCGCCGCGCTGCGCTCCTCGGCCTGTTGGTGCCCTGGTACGTCCCCCTGCTCGGCATTGTAGCCGTGGCCTAGAATGCCCGTCAGGGGAAAATCTCAGGTCCGGGATTGCGGTTGAGGCTGGGACGAACGACGTTCGTCGAATGCCGCGGCGCACGACGCAGCGTCGGCTCAATTCAAGCACTCACCACAAGGCACGACGACTGATTTCCCGCATCAGCGCCGTTGGTTAGTTCGGCTACGCATTCTTCGCGCCTGCGTGTTGTGAAGCAATCTGACCGCCGAGACGCGCATCAAATAAGGCGGTCGCGGGCAACTCCGCCGCAGCAGAGCCACATTAATCGTCGCGGTGCACGCGCTCCATCCGCTCGTGACGTTCCTGCGCCTCGATCGACAGTGTGGCGATCGGGCGAGCCTCCAGCCGGCGAATGCCGATCGGCTCGCCAGTCTCCTCGCAATAGCCGTAGCTGCCGTTGTCCACCCGTTGCAGCGCCTGGTCGATCTTGGAAACCAGCTTGCGCGCCCGGTCTCTGGTGCGCAATTCAAGCGCCCGGTCGGTCTCCACACTGGCGCGGTCGGTGATGTCGGCTTCGTGGATGCCACCCTCGGACAGGCTGGCCAGGGTGCCGTCGGCTTCCTTCAGCAGGTCCGTCCGCCAGCGCAGCAACTTCTGGCGGAAGTACTCAAGCTGAATAGGGTTCATAAACTCTTCGTCGTCGGTCGGCCGATAATCCGGCGGCAGCGTCACCATCATGTCGTTGCAGTTCCCACGCCTCTCGTCCCGCCGTCTTGCCGCGGCACGGTTCCCGCCCATTCCGGATCGTGAACGCGCCGGCTTATAGCGGCGCGGTTTTAACGCGCGCAAGGGTGTAGGCCCCAAGAGTCAAGGATTTGCAACGAAGTGCCGCGTCCGGCTGTCAAGGGTAGGACATCAAGCGCAGGCGGGGCGTCAGCCGGCCGCCGTCGCCCTCCCGCGCGCCAGCTCGATGCGTGCCCGCAGCACCACATGATCGACCGCGGCGGCCAGCCCGGGATCGGCCGCGATCGGTACATCTTTGCTTAGCTCGCTGATTTCATTGAGCACGGAGGCCGCATCACCGTCCCCCAACAATACCCGTTGCAGCCGCGCCAGCGCAGCCAACAGCACCTGGCCCCGGCGATGGGCCGCACGGTCGCGCTCCGGCGCCCCCTCAACCTGCTGCAAGGCAAGCAACGACTCGAGTGCCACCGGCGCGGCCGCACCCGCCCCGGTGGACCGCGCGCCCTCCGGTGCCGGCTCAGAAGGCGGTAGAAAAGCGGCGCCGCCGGTCGTGCCGGCCGGGCGTGTTCCCAGACGAGATGGCGGCTGTGCCCCAACCCGATCGATGGCCGTCATGCCCTCGGTTCCTTCTTCCGGTCATCGTCTGCCGCCCGGCAGCTCCTGCCGGGCCAAGCTGCCGCACACTCCGCGCCGCCGCGTCGCACGTGCTGGCATGGTGTTTGCGCTAGCAGCCCTGCCGCCACTCTGACGGCAAAACCTTATCGAGCAGTTACCCGTGCGCCAGATCCTGCGCCTCGTCGTCGTCTCCCTGCTGATGCTTGGCGTCGCCGCCGCGGCGCAGGCGCAGGTGCGCATCAAGGACATCGTGGACGTCCAGGGCGTGCGGGAAAACCAGCTCGTTGGCTACGGCCTGGTGGTGGGGTTGAACGGCACCGGCGACAAGCTGAACGACAACATCTTCACCCTGGAATCGCTGGTCGGCATGCTGGAACGGCTGGGCGTGAATACCCGCGACCAGATCGCCAATCTCAGCACCAAGGACATCGCGGCCGTGATGGTGACCGGCGAACTGCCGCCCTTCGCCCGCAACGGCAGCCGGCTGGACGTGACGGTCTCGGCCCTGGGTGATGCCACCAACCTGACGGGCGGCGTATTGCTGGTCACGCCGATGCTGGCCGCGGACGGCGAGGTGTATGCCGTGGCCCAGGGCGCGCTCGCGACCGGCGCGATTTCGGCGCAGGGCGCGGCGGCGTCTGTGACGCGCGGGGTGCCGACCTCCGGCCGCATCGCCAACGGCGCGACGGTGGAACGCGAAATCCCCTATGAGTTTGCCAACGCCAAGGTGCTGCATCTGGGCCTGCGCAACGCCGATCTTACCACCGCGCGCCGGATTGCAGCGGCGATCAACGTCGCGGTCGGCCCGATCAGCCATGCACTGGATCCGCGGACGGTGGAAATCGACCTGAACGGCCGTGACCCGGTCGAGACGCTCGCCGCGGTCGAGGACCTGCGCGTGCAGCCGGACAGCCCCGCCGTTGTGGTGATCGACGAAGCGAGCGGCACGGTGGTGATGGGCGCCAATGTGCGGATCAGCACAGTGGCGATCGCGCAGGGCAACCTGACCATCCGTGTGACCGAGACGCCGCAGGTGAGCCAGCCGGGGCCGTTCGCCAACGGCACCACCACCACGGTGCCGCGCACGCAGATCCAGATCGACGACCAGCACGACCGCAAGCTGGGGATTCTGACGGCCGGGGTGACGTTGCGCGACCTGGTGGCGAGCCTGAATGCCATGGGCGTGGGCCCGCGCGACCTGATCAGCATTCTGCAATCGATCAAGGCCGCCGGCGCGTTGCAGGCGGAATTGGAGGTGCGCTGATGGATCTGTCCGCCGCCGCCAATGCCGCGACCGCCGCCGGCGTGCCTCCGGCGCAGGTGGCAAAGTTGCGCCAGGCAGCGCAGGATTTCGAGGCGATGGCGCTGGGTCAGTTGCTGCAGCCGATGTTTGCCACGGTGGACATGGCGCACAGCGCGTTCGGGGGCGGTGCGGCGGAGGCAACGATCCAGCCGATGCTCGTGGATGCGCTGGGGAAGAACATCGCGGCGCATGGCGGGCTGGGTCTCGCCGGGCCGGTGTTCGAAACCATGCTGCGCAGCCAGGAAGCCGCCAACGGCACCGCGGCGAGGGCGAGGGCGAGGCGATGATGCAGGACCCGATCGAGGCGGCAGAGCACTTGGCTGCGGTGCTGAAACGCGAGAACGCGGCGCTGGCGGCCATGGATCTGCGCGGCGCGGCGGCGATGCTGACGGAGAAGCAGGCCGCCGCGGCCGATTTGCTTGCGGCGCTGGCGGGAGGAGCCGCACCCTCGCCGCTGCATGCGAGGCTGCTGCGCGACCTTGCGGGCGAGAACAGGCGCCATCTGGAACATGCGATCGCCGTGCAGGGGCGGGTGATCGGGCTGATCGCACGCGCGCTGCGTAGCGCCGCGCCACCGGCGCCACGCTATGGCGCGACAGGGGCGATGGCGGCCGGACGGGCGGCGCCGGTGGCGCTGTTGGCGCGGGTGTGAGGGACAGCGGTGCCGTGGGAGCCACCCAAGGAGGTCCCCCCCGAGGTTCTCGAGGCGGAAGACCGTGCCCGCGAAGCGCAGAGAAGGCCCGAGAGGAGGCCAAGCGCCGCCGCTGACGGGGCTCGCCCGGCACCTTACGTCGTCCGGCCAATCCTGCCGGCCCGGTAAAGTCTTCTTTAACGTCTGGCTGCCAATCTGTCCCCGTGAAGGACAGGACATGAACGCGGCCACGGCAACCCCTGACAAAACGGAGACGGAAAACGAAGCCGCCCCGCCGATGCCATCGGGCCGGCGCAAGCTGCTATTGCTGGCCGGTCCGTTGGCGCTGGCCGGCTTGCTGGCCGGCCTGTGGTTCAGCGGGATGCTGCCGCGCTGGCTCGGGCTGTCCCATCCGCACGCGACCGAAGCCCAGGCCGCCACCCCGCAGCCAATTTATATCGATCTGCCGGAGATGATCGCCAACCTCAACGGCAATCCGCGCCGCCCCAGCTATATCAAACTCGACGCGCGCATTGAGGTCGCCAGCCAGCAAGACGCCGACCGCATCCGCCAGGCCATGCCGCGCCTCCAGGACTTGTTCCTGACCTATATGCGGGAAATGCGCCCTGACGAACTGCGCGGCTCCGCCGGTCTCTACCGCCTGCGCGAGGAACTCATCGCCCGTGCCGATGCGGCGGCGGCGCCGGTGCGCATTACCGACGTGTTGTTCACCCAGATGCTGATCCAGTGACGGCCCTGACAGGACCCCACCATGAGCGGAGCTGAAACCCAGCAATCCGACGAAGACCTGGCCGCCAGCTGGGGCGCCGACACCGACGACGCCGAGGCGCCGCATGGCCCGCCTGCCCAGCCCGCGCGCGTGCTCAACCAAGCGGAAATCGACAGCCTGCTCGGCTTCGACGAAGGTTCCGGGGGGGGCGAGCAACGCACCGGGATGCAGAAGATCATCAACTCCGGCCTCGTGTCCTACGAGCGCCTGCCGATGCTGGAGATCGTGTTCGACCGGCTGGTACGCATCATGTCCACGTCATTGCGCAACTTCACCTCCGACAACGTGGAAGTGGGCATCGACAATATCCTGTCGCTGCGGTTCGGCGATTACCTGAACTCCATCCCGCTGCCCGCGATGCTGGCCGTGTTCAAGGCCGAGGAATGGGACAATTACGGCCTGATGGTGGTGGATAGCGCGATGATCTACTCGATCGTCGACGTATTGCTCGGCGGCCGTCGCGGCACTGCGGCGATGCGTATCGAAGGCCGCCCATATACCACGATCGAACGCACGCTGGTGGAGCGGCTGATCCAGGTGGTGCTGGCGGATCTGTCGGCAAGCTTCGACCCGCTGTGCCCGGTTACCTTCCGCTTCGAGCGGCTGGAGGTGAACCCTCGGTTTGCCACGATCAACCGGCTGTCAAACGCCGCCGTGCTGGCGCGGCTACGCATCGATATGGAGGATCGCGGCGGGCGGCTGGAGTTGCTGCTGCCCTACGCCACCCTGGAACCGGTGCGCGAACTGCTGCTGCAGCAGTTCATGGGGGAAAAGTTCGGCCGGGATTCGATCTGGGAGACCCACCTGGCCGAGGAACTGTGGAACACCGAAGTGGAACTGGAGGTCGTGCTGGACGAGCAAGTGATGCGGCTGGCAGACGTCGTGTCCCTGGTGCCGGGGGATCGGATTCTGCTGAACACCGCCCCTGGCGCGATGGTGCAACTTCGTTGCGGAACAGTTCCATTATTCGAGGGCCGCGTCGGGCGCCGCAAAAGCCGGGTCGCGGTGCGGATCGAACATGACATCGCGCGGCCGCAACGATAGCCGCATTGCTCCGGGCTCCGGTCCGCAGCAATCGCATGCGTGCCATCCGCTGCCGTATCGGACGCATTCGCGGTTGCCTGCCGCCTTGCTTGCGCGGGGTTAGAACCGAGGCATCAGCGATGTCGTTGATCGGGAGCCCGGCAAGCTTCATCCCATCCAGCATCACTTGCCCGGCTCTGCCGGCCGATGCGGCGGAAGGTCCATGCTCCAGTCGTGCGGCCAAATGCGTAGCTTGTAGGTCGGATCATGCCGCCATGCGGTGACCTCGTGTTGCCAGTCCGCGCCCTGCGCGAAAAACACCGGGACGTGGAAGTAATCGATCCATCCCGCATGAAGCAGCAAAACAACAAGACCGATCGGGAGCAACCGGGCAGGAAACCTGGTGGAGACGGCAAGGCCTAACAGACTCAACGAAAGCAGCACGGCAGGCGCGAAGACATATCGTCCTCCCAGCCAGATCAGCAGGTTCAACGGCTGGCCCAGGGTGAGCGCAAACGAATAGCTGCAAACCGCCAGCGTGCAGCCCCCAGCGTACAACCACAGGGATGCACGATCGCCCAGCCGGCAAAGGACGAAGCCCAGCGCACCGATGCCCAACGCGCCGGCCAGGATGACCAGGACGGGGACGTCGCCTTTGGCAAACGATTGCAAATCTGCCGCGGCCAGAGGCTGCGTCAGGCCGAGTCCTGCCAGGGGCAGGATAACGTTCTGGACTCCGATCACGGCCAACAACAACGGCAGTCCAATACCGATACTCCGGGCCGGCTCGGGATGCGTGAGCGTGATCACCGCCTGTGCAAACGTTGGAATGCCGAGCAATATTGTCTGGATCAGGCGTGGCCACGACCGTTCCAGCCAGGCGCGGAGCAAGAACAATGGCGCCAAGGTCCCGCTCACGGGTCCCGCCAGGGGCGCCACGACAAGGATTGCGCCGCGCAGCCTCCCAATCCAGCCGCCACGAATGTCGGCCGCCAGGATAAGACCCACACACAGCGCCAGGTGGAATTGGCTGGTAATGGAATTGAGCCAGACCTCCGCGTCGCCAGGCGGAACGAGCAAGCAAAGCAGCGCCACGGCAAGCGCCGGCCATCGTCCAAGCCAGTGAATTCGGCTGGTCGCCAGAACGACGGCGGGAAGGGCCTGGAACACAAGCGCGATGCCAATGGTGACCAGCGGAGCTTCCGCCAGAGGAACGGCGTGGGCGGCAAGCACTGTCGCCGAACTGGCAACGATATTGAGGTAGCCGGTGTGGATGGTGAAAAGGGCTTCAGACCAGGGCTTGGTCCAGGCCGCGTGGAAATAGACCACCCCCTCTTCGGCCCAGAAGCGACCGTGCAGCAGGACCGCCGGAATGCGCACAAGAACGAGGACCACGAAGAGGACAACCAGCACGACCCGGATCCAGGCGGCACACTCAGCCCGGCTGGATTCCTCGTTCGAAAGCAGTCGTACGCCGCTGGTGAGCAAGGCGGACTCTTTCATCGGTGCAGCCTCAACGGGCCCTCGCGGCGTTGCCGCTCTCGGCACGTGCGATCCCGGGCGATCGCTGGCCGTCCTACGCCGCCGCGCTGGCACACGCTCCACCTCCGCAGCAAGGCAGCCCCACCGCGTACGCGGGTTGACGCGATTCCAGCGCCATCGCATCCCCCGCCGGTTCAATAGCGCCCAGCGCAATCAGCGGAGGACTATCCCGGATGCCCACTTCTACCGCGGCAGAGCTCGCCGCCCGGCTCGATCGCCTGCCTAGCAGCCGGCATGTCTGGAACCTGGTCATCCTGATCTCGCTTGGCGCATGCTTCGAGTTCTACGACCTCTTCCTCACCGCTTACGTCGTTCCCGGCATGGCGAAGGAAGGTTTGTTCTCGCCGCAGTCGCTGGGCATTTTCGGCATCCTTGCCCCGCTGAAGGTCGCCGGCCCCGGTACCTTCGTCTTCGCCCTGTTCGCCGGCCTGTGGGTCGGCACCATGGCTTTTGGCTGGGTGGCGGACGCCTACGGCCGGCGCTTCATCTTCACCTTCTCTCTGATCTGGTACTGCATCAGCACGCTGATCATGGCGTTCCAGCATACCGGCTTCGGCATCGATCTGTGGCGCTTCATTGCGGGCATCGGCATCGGCGTGGAGCTGGTGACGATCGACACCTACATCTCCGAATTGATTCCGGCCCACACGCGCGGCCGGGCCTTCGCGATCAACCAGTTCATCGCGTTCTGCGCGGTGCCGGTGGTGGCATTCCTGGCCTACGTCCTGGGAGCAGAGCATTGGCGCTGGGTGGTAGTGATCGGCGCGATCGGAGCAATCTTCGTGTGGTGGCTGCGCCTGCGCGTTCCGGAGTCGCCGCGCTGGCTCGCGCGCCACGGCCGCATCGCCGAGGCCGAAACGATCATCGCCGCTATCGAGGCCAAGGTGCAGGCAGAGCATGGCAGCCTGCCGCCGGTCGGCGCCGCGCGGCCGCCCGAGGTGGGCGAGGGCACGTTCGGCGAACTGTGGCATTCGCCCTATGCCGGGCGGGCGGTACTGCTGTCGGTGTTCAACTTCTTCCAGACGTTCGGCTATTACGGATTTGCTGCCTGGGTGCCGACACTGCTGATCGCCAAGGGCATCAACGTCACCACCAGCTTGGAATACGCGTTCATCATTGCCATCGCGAACCCGATCGGTCCGTTGCTTTGCTCGGCGATCGGCGAGCGGATGGAGCGTAAGTGGCAGATCTGCCTCGCCGCGCTGGGCATCGGTGTGTTCGGCATGGCCTTCGCCTACCAGAGCAGCCCGGGCCTGCTGGTCCTGTTCGGCGTGCTGGTGACGCTGAGCAATAACTGGCTGTCCTACGCCTTCCACGGCTACCAGGCGGAGCTTTTCCCCACCCGCATCCGCTCCCGCGCGATCGGGTTCGTGTATTCCTGGAGCCGACTGTCGGCGGCGTTCTCGGGGCTGGCGGTGGGGTTCTTCCTGACGATCGGCGGAGTGAGCGCAGTGTTCGGCTTCATTGCCGGCGCGATGGTGGTCGTGATCGTGTCGATCGGCGGGTTCGGACCACGCACCAGCAACCTGGCGTTGGAGGCTATTTCGAACGCATGAGGGCGGCGAATTGCCGCCCCGGATTCGATCAGGACGCAATCCCGAGCAATCGCGCCGCCGTACCGCCGAGGATCGCCACCCGCTCGTCATCGCTAAGACCGGGCGTACTCAATACCAGATCGACTTCCGTGCTGGTCCACGGGAACGGGTAATCGGTGCCGATCATGATCTGGCCCGATCCGGTTTCCGCGATCAGGTGCCGCAACGCCTCCGGGGTAAACACGATGGTGTCGAAGAAGAGCTGACCATCGCGCAAATACGACGTGGGATTCTTCTTCGGCAGCGGACCGACGCGGTTCGGAAAGCAGCGAATCACCGCATCTGAACGATTCGCATAGGATGGCAGGAAACCGCCGCCATGCGCGGCGCAGATCTTCAAGCCGGGGAAGCGATCCAGCGTACCCTCGAAGATAAGATGCGACAACGCGATGGTGGTTTCCAGCGGATTGCCGATGGTATTGGTCAGCAGGCCGCTGCCGTTCAGCCGGCCGCTCGGTTCCAGCTCACGCGTTCCCAGCGGATGCATGAACACCAGCACGCCGAGTTCCTCGCATTTTGCCCAGAACGGGTGGAATTTCGGATCTGCGAGGTCCTGCCCCGCGACGCTCCCCGCCACGCCGACCCCACGGAACCCCAGCTTCTTCACCGCATGTTCTATTTGCTCGGCTGCCAGGTCGGGATATTGCAGCGCCGACGTGGCGAAGGCGACGAACCGATCGGGTTGCGCGGCGCAGAATTCCACCAGGGTCTCGTTCTGGATACGGATCAGCTCCGCTGCCGCGTCGCGTTCGGCGCGATACCAATAGGGGTTGATGCTGAGTGCCTCGACGTCGATCCCCTGCGCGTCCATCGCCGCGATGCGCGTGCTGGTGTCGTGCATCAGCAGCCCGGGCGCTTCCAGAGGGTGGTTGATGATCGCGGCGGCGGGCGGAACGATGCAATGAGCATGTACGTCCACCGTCTTGACGCGCTTGCCGTTCACCACAGCCTCACGCCGGCGCGGCTGCGGCGGGGCGGAGGGCGCCGTGCTGCCAATGGCGCAGCCGACAAACGCGATGCCGGCCATCGCACTGGAAAGCAGTTCGCCGGGAATGGGCATGGGCGTTCGTCCTCCATCGAGATCGGGTCTGCGGTCGCCCTTTTGGCGCCACGCCCGCTATAGTGGCGCTTTGCCATGCCCAGTCCGGCGTGGCAATCGCACCCCGATGTCATTGCCGCGACAATGGAGGGCCAGAACGATGTCCGAAGCGGCCGGCTTCCTCCTGAGCGACGGCACGCAGGTAAAGCCGCAGCTCCCGTTCTTCATCGCCGGTTCCGGCCGTTGCGGCACGACGCTGCTGCGGCGCCTGCTGATCGAGCACGCCCGCGTTGTCATTCCCCCGGAAAACTACCTTCTGTCCGTCAGTCCGCGGCTGATGGTAATGGCGCAGGGAGATTGGGGGATGTTCTGCCGGCTGGTGCTGAGCAATCTGGTAAAGCACTCGGGCAACTGGGCGGATTTCGGCATCGATGCCGAAGCGGCTATGTCGCTGCTGGGGGCGATGCCTGCGACGCAGCGGAGCGTTGCCAATTTCTGGCACGCGTTCCATGCGCTTTATGCGCGGCATGTTGACCGGGATAGCACTACGCGCTGGGGCGACAAGACGCCGTCGAGCGTCGATGCGCTGCCTGAAATCGTCGGCATCTTCCCGGGTGCGCGGTTCATTTTCATGATCCGCGACGTGTTCGACATGGCGTATTCGTACGGATCGATGGTGGCGGCCGGGCGTGCCGGGGATTATCTCGGCGGGGCGCGACGCTGGGTGGATGCGAACACGAAGCTGCTGGATTTTTACCAGCGCTGCCCCGCGCAATCGATCATCGTTCGCTATGAGGACCTGGTGCTGGATGCGGACCGCGAAACGGCGCGAGTGATGGGGCATCTTGGTATCGCGTCTTCGGGCGCAGCCGCCCTCACCAGTGTAGAGGCACGTGACATCGCGGCGCAACCCGACCTGCGCAATGTGCTGCACGATGTGAATCGCGATTCTATCGGCAAGGGACGCGTGCGGTTGGCGGATGATGTGAAGGACTTGATCAGCGCGATGGCCGGACCGCTGCAGCAGCGGCTGGGGTCGGGACAGTCCACATAGCAGCGCACCAGAGGTCGCGGCATTTGGGAGATCTAGCCATGAGCCGGGGCTTGCTGCAACCGCTCCACTTGCAGTTCAAGCTGGCGTAGCTGCTGTTGGCGATCCGTATCTCGGCCGAATGCAACGCCCTTTTCCTTTGCAGTCGTTAGAGCATGCTCCAGAGCCTCTCGATGAACAGAAGCGCGCTCATCGCTTGCTGCAATATTAAGCGCGACAAGAGCGTGGTAGCTTACAAACGGTCTCTCTTTGTCGATACGGTCGGCTAGCCAGTCTAAAAGGCTGTCGTAATCGGGAATGACCTGCAGCGACGCAATGGTTTGCAGGCGATGGCCAGGAGACGGAGATATTGAAAGTTCGTACCGAAGAGGGTACGCCGCGCGGCCAATCGTCCGCATTTTCGATACGACCACTTCCATCGCGCGCGTTCTGGCATTGCTGGCCCTCATTGAGCCGCGCACACGTTCATATTCCACTGCAAGTTCATCAACTTGCTGTCGTACCAGCGGAAGGTCTGCGCTCGTCGTCAGCCTTTCAACCTGGATTGCTCGTTGAATTTCGCCGGGGGTAGGCGCAGGACTCAAACCTTCTGACCTCTCTGCTGCTTGTGCCGATTGGCTCAGTTCATTCTGAATCTTTCCTTTGACACCGAAAAATTCGAACTCGGTCAATCGGCGTACTATGTCTTTGAGTTGCGGTCGAAAAAGCAGCACAAAGATGAGCGCTAGTATTGGCCAAGAGATAGAGGCGATAAAGGTCGCAACCGCTCTCAGGCCATCAGGCGTTAGCCAAGCATCGGAACCGTCGGTGCTAGACGACCTTGAAGCGGCTTTGATCAGATCGGCCAGAGCTTTCAGAACTTCAGGGGAGGGCGGAATGGGACCTTGAACAGGTTGTACTTCGGCAATTAAGCCGACCAGGGTGATAGCATTCATACTCCGATCCTCCCCCGGATCCTACTATAGGTGGCCATCCATCTGTGTCGGGTAGATGTACTTTCTGAGGGATAAATTCGTTGCAAGACACCTTTGGCCAAGGCAGAAGTCACAGCAGATGGGCAAAACGCCTTACCCCGGCACCAGCGGCGCGTGCAGCCGCGTGCCCTTGCAAATAATGCCGCCACGATCGCCCGGCGTGATGCCGCCGTAGCATTCGGCAAACACCGGCGGCAGAGCACGCGCACCCGGCGGCGCAAGCCAGAGACGCAGCAAGTGGCGCTTGCGTTCCGGCTCGGCCCAATCCTCATAACCGGTTCGGCTATGCAAAATCGTGTGGTTGTGCAGGAACTGGATGTCGCCCGGCATGAACGTCATGTCGAGCCGCAATTCATCGTCGGCCGCCAGTTCGCCCAGCATGTCGAGCGCCTCGATATCTTCCGGCACCAGCCGCCGTGCTTCCGGGAAGCGCTGCGACGAACCGATATGCAGCCGCGAATAGAGCACTGAAAGCCGGCCGTCCCATTCGTTGAACACTGGTGCGTCGTAAAATGGCGGCTTGCCTTCCGGCACCTCACCGCGCCGATCGATCGGGAACGGCTGATACAGCCGCTCCAGCAGATCGGGCCGGCGCACCAGCATGGCATTGTGAATCGCCATCGAGCTGGCGATCGCCGACAGCCCGCCCGACTTCGCCCGCTTCAGGCACAGCAGCGCCACGACGTCGCATCGGTCGATATGGAAATTCTGCCGCTCATTGGTGGCGTAGCTGCGCGTGTTCGGGTCCCTCGCACTGCTGCCGCCAAGATCGTAGACGTGGCCAAGCAGATGCCCCTTCGCATTCTGCGAACGCGCGCTGCCGAAATAAGTACCGATGCCCCAATAGATCGTGGCGCTTTCTTCGATCGGCCGGTTTTCGACCGGCACGCCGCGCAGCAAAACGAACCCGCGACCGTGCAGCACATCGTCGCACAGGCGTTCGAGCACCGGGCCAAGCGTCGGCAACGGAAAATGCTCGCGGCGGATCGCCGCGATATCCATCCCTCTCGTCTGCATTTGCTGTCGCGCGGCTTCGAGTTCCGCAATTTCCGCGGCCGACAAGCGGTAGCTCCACTCCGCTTCGCGTCCGCGCATGTCGGTGGCGGTCCAAACACAGGGGCCTTCGACGGGCCGCAGAAGCGGCATGGATCCCGTGCCATTCAGGACGGATGCGGCGGCAGACATGGAGGTCTCTCCCCTTCCAAGGTGGACGGCAGCGGCTACGGTCAGCATATCGAACGTCCGCGCCAGGTCCAGCCTGGCGCTCGCGTCTTGCCGATGTCTGGCACGGACGGTACGCTGGTGCTTCCAACCATGTCATTGCGAGGGACGAAGTGACGAAGCAAGCTTGTTCGAACAATATAGCTGGACCGCCCTTGCACCCGCATGGCCGGGGTTGCTTCATCGCTTCGGTCCTTGCAATGACTTATTGGTGTTGCGATTCGCGTTGCTCTCATTGCGGGTCGTAGCCGCGGAGGTCGTTCCATGCCCGCCAGTCTGTCCCCTGGCCAGATCGCGCGTTATCACCGCGACGGTTTCCTTTTCCCCATCGACTGTCTGACGCCGGACGAGGTCTGTTACTTTCGCAGCCAGCTTGAAAAATTTGAACGCCAGCAGGGCGATACGTTTGGAAAGCTGCCCGATCTGGTAAGGTCGAAATCGCATCTCCTGTTTTCGTGGATGGATGAACTGGTGCGTCATCCGAAGGTGCTCGATGCGGTGGAGAGCATCATCGGGCCAAACATCCTGATCTATCATCTCACGTCGTGGCTGAAAGAGCCGCACGAGGCTTCGCACGTGTCCTGGCACCAGGACGGCACGTATTTTGGTCTCGAACCGTTCGAGCAAATCACGGCCTGGATTGCACTGACGGATGCCACGCCCGATATGGGCTGCATCAAGGTTCTTCCCGGCAGCCACGTCATTGGTCAGCGCCCGCACAAGGACACGTTCACGCCCGGCAATCTGCTGTCGCGCGGCCAAACGATCGAACACAGGCTGGACTATACGAAATGCGAGCTTATGCCGTTGAAAGCGGGGCAGATCTCGCTGCATCACACGCACATCGTGCATTCGTCGGAGCCGAACCGAACGGAGCGGCGGCGGATCGGCATCGGCGTCAGCTACATCCCGCCGCATTGCCGGCTGGTGAACGAAGGTGCGCGCGTGACCGCGGCGCTGGTGCGCGGGTGCGACAAGTACGGTCACTTCGACCTGGAGCCGCGACCAGCAGGTGATTTCGATCCAACGTCGCGGGCCACACATGCCGAGGCGGTGGCTCGGTTTTTCGAATCGAACAAGCTGCTGGCGGCGCGGCGGCGTTCCGGGAATGTGGGGATTTGAGCGCCTGATAAGCAATTGAATTGGCGCGCCGGGACATGACGATAGGGCTCGGCGGCCTCGTCGCGATTGGCATTGGGGTTCCGCCCGCCCCGCATGATCTCCCGATCCACTGGTAACTCTGGGGAAAAACCCGCAACGGCCCTCCGCCTCTACGCCTTCGGCAGCCGCACCACGAACCGAGCACCCATCACTTCACCGACACTGTCTTTCCGGTTCTCCGCCCCGATCCAGCCGTGCAGCGCCTCGATGATCTGACGGCTGATCGACAGGCCCAGCCCGGAGTGTTGGCCGAACCGCTCCGCCTTCGGCCGCTCGGAATAGAACCGGTCGAACACATGCTCCAGGTTCGCCTCGGGAATGCCCGGCCCTTCGTCCTCCACCGACAGTTCCACCTGCCCGTTCACCTCGCGCGCACGCAGCCAGATCCGCCCGCGCGGTGGACTGAACGACTGCGCGTTCGCGATCAGGTTGCGCAACACCTGCACCAGCCGGTCCTCCACCGCCCATGCCATCAGGCTCGCAGGTGCCTCCACCACCAGCTTGGGATCGTTGTCAGTATCCCGCGTCGCCTCATCCAGGTCCGCCAGAGCGCGCAGCAGGGGCACAATGTCGATCCGCTCCGCGGCAATACGCGACAGTTCCGCATCCAGCCGCGACGCATCGCTCACGTCGCTGATCAGCCGGTCAAGCCGGGTCACATCCTGCGCCATGATTGCCAGCAACTGGCGTTGCCGCACCGGGTCTTCGATGCGGCGCAGAGTCTCGATCGCGCTGCGGATCGAGGACAGCGGATTCTTGATCTCGTGCGCCACGTCGGCGGCGAAGCGCTCGATTGCGTCCATGCGTGCCCACAACGCCTCGGCGGAATCGGAGAGTGCGGACGCCAGTGCCCCCACTTCATCGCGCCGCGCCAGCAGCGTCGGCGGAACACCGCCTGCGCGCCCCTGCCCTTCCCGCATCTCCCGCGCCGCATCCGCGAGCCGCAGGATCGGCCGCGCGATCGTGCGCGACATGTACCAGGACAGCAGAACAGTCACCGCCAAGGCCAGGACGAACAATTCAAGGATGGAGATGCGCACGGCAAACACGCTGGCATCCACCTCGCGCGCCTCGCGCGTCAGCAGCACAATACCGACCGTGTGGTGATCATGCTCTACCGGCTCGGCGACCGTCACCAGCAGGCGCCCATCCTTTGTCCGCCGGATATACGGCGGCATCTGATTGCTCTGTCCCGTACTGTTCAGCCGCAGCTCTTCCTTCACGTCCGGCTGCCACTCGATGCCGGCGCCGGGAGTCGTGTCCATCAACGGTTCCGGTGCCTGGTGCGGCAGCAGCGACAGCGCCTGATCGTAGATCCAGCCAATGGTTCCGAAGATCGGCCCGTAGGACACCGGCGGCGGCAACGGCTCGGTCTTGATTGCCCCGCCCGGTTCCTCGCGCACACGCGAATCGACGATCACCGAACCATCCGGCGAATAGAGACGCGCATCGGCATCCGGGGTGGGATCGGTCAGCCGATACAGCAGAGGCCGGGCGATGTCGGGGATCAGCTTGGGATCCTTGGGATTGGTCAGACTGACCGCACTTTCCCCGAGCGCGCCCGCGAACACCCGCGCTTGCTCGCGTAGCGCGCTAACCTCGGCTTCCAGCAAACCGTTCTGATACTGGTTCAAATACAGCAGCGCTGCGACGACCAGCACCAGCGGCAGGATGTTGACGAGCAAGATGCGGCGCAACAGCGGCGACACCCAGCGGCGCCGGAATCGCCGGGGCGGAGTCACTTTGGGCTTCGCGAGCCCGCTGACTGCCGAGCCGTCGGGCACTCAGTGCTCCTTGTAACGGTAACCGATGCCGTACAGCGTTTCGACCTGGTTGAAGTTGTCGTCCACCGTACGGAACTTCTTACGGATGCGCTTCACGTGGCTGTCGATCGTGCGGTCGTCCACATAGATGTTCTCGCCATAGGCGGCGTCGATGAGTTGGTCGCGGCTTTTCACCATGCCGGGCCGCGCGCACAGCGCCTTCACCAACAGGAACTCCGTCACCGTAAGCTGGATGTCCTGGCCCTTCCAGATGCACTGGTGCTTGGTCTCGTCCAGCGTCAGGTCGCCACGGCTCATCACCCCGCCAGGCGCGGCGCCGGAGCCTTCCGCGCGGCTCGCCTCATTGCGGCGGAGCAAGGCGCGGATGCGCTCGATCAGCAGGCGCTGCGAGAACGGCTTGGTGATGTAGTCGTCGGCGCCGAGGCGCAGGCCCATCAATTCGTCCACCTCCTCGTCCTTCGAGGTGAGGAAGATGACCGGGATCGAACTGCGCTGCCGCAGCTTCTGCAACAACTCCATGCCGTCCATGCGGGGCATCTTGATGTCGAGCACGGCAAGATCGACCGGGCGGGCGGTCATGCCCTGCAACGCGCTCTCGCCGTCGGTATAGGTGCGCACCTGGAAGCCTTCCTGCTCCAGGGTCATCTGGACGCTGGTGAGGATGTTTCGGTCGTCGTCGACCAGGGCGATGGTCTGCTTCATGGGGTGGTCCTTCGGAACGTTGGATTCTTTTGCCGATGGTCCGAGCGGGTTTGCCTTATACCCTGGCATCGGATTGTGGCGCATTGCGGACGTGAGGTGAACGAAATATGGCAAGTCCGGCGGCCGGCTGCGAGCCCTTGCGCCGTTTCCGCTATGCCGCGGCGCATTACCTGGCGGGACGCCCGCCCTATGCCGGATTGTTGATCCGCCGGGTCGCGGACCTGGCCGGGCTGACGTGCCACCACAGGATGTTGGATTTGGGCTGCGGGCCGGGCGTGCTGGCCCGGGCTTTCGCCCCGTTGGCCGGCGCGGTGGTGGCGATGGACCCGGAGCCGGAGATGCTGGCCGCCGCAGACGAGTACTGCGCGGGCGTCGGGAATATCCGGGTCGTGGCGGGCAGTTCGAACGATCTGGCGCCGACGCTGGGGCGTTTCCGGCTGGTAGTGATGGGCCGCGCGTTCCACTGGATGGATCGCGCCGACACGCTGTGCCGGTTGGACGCTCTGATCGAGCCGGGTGGCGCTGTGGTGCATTTCCACACCCACCACGCCGACGTTCCGGCCAACGCGTGGACCGAGCGCTTGCGGGACCTGCGCCGCTGCTACGCCGACGACCGCCACGACGGACCGCAAGAGCATGGCAAGCGATGGGTGCGGCACGAGGTGTTCATGCTGGCGTCCCCGTTCCGTTGCATCGAAGCGCACTCGGTGTTCGAAGAGCGGGCATTTGATGCGGACACGCTGGTGGACCGCGTGTTCTCGATGTCGAGCATGTCACGGGCGCGGGTGGACGGGCGGGCCGAGGCGCTGGAACGTGACTTGCGCGCACTGATCCGCGAGATCGCGCCGGATGGGCGACTGACCGAGGTGATCGAATCCAACGCGCTGATCGGACGCCGACCCGATGGACGGGGAGAGTGACGTCGCGGTCGTGCCAGGTGTCGTTGCGAGGAGCGAAGTGACGGAGCAATCCCGATCGTATGGCGCACGGATTAACCTGCGAGTCTTTGCGGGCGATTGCTTCATCGGCTCTCTTCTAGCAATTGTTGTTGCACTGGCGAGGAGGCGATGCCATGGCTGAACAAGCGCCCACCCCCGGACAGGACGATTCCCCTGCCTGGGCCGCTCGCAAGCTGTTGCGCGCCGCCCGCACCGGCACGCTGGCGACGTCAATACAGGGGCAACCGTTTGCGTCCCTGGTCACGCCCGCGACCGCGCCCGACCTGGCGGTGCTGCTGCTGCTTTCCGATCTTTCTGAGCATACGCGACATTTGCGTGCCGATCCGAGATGTTCCGTGCTGGTGTTGGGTAATGCCGAAGACGCCAACCCGCAGACCACGCCTCGGGTCGCGGTGACCGGGGTGGCAGAGCCCATCGCGGACGACGCGCTGAAGTCGCGTTACCTGGCGGTGCATCCCTACGCCGCCCAGTATGCCGGGTTTGGCGATTTCAAACTGTGGCGGATCCGGCCGCTGAACGGATTGTTCGTCGGTGGCTTCGGACGCGCGGCGCGGCTGCGTGCGGGGGACCTGACTCCGGGTGCGACGGCGGTCGCCGCGATTGCCACGGCGGAGGCGGGCATCATCGCGCACTGCAATGCGGATCATCCCGACGCCATGGCCGCCGTCGCCGGCGCGCCGGGGGCGTGGCGGCTGGTCGCGATGGATGTCGACGGCTGCGACCTGGCGCAGGAGCAGCGAGTGGTGCGCGTGCCGTGGTCAGCGCCGGTTGCCGGCCCGGGCGACGTGCAGCGGGAACTGATCCGGCTGGCACGCGCGGGGGTGTAGCGGGACAGCGTTAAAGTGGAGACGACGCCACACGATGAGCGGCCATTCGCAATTGCCAGCCTGGCCGTTCCATCGCGTGCAGCCCGCGCAGGCGTTTCACATGACCGTTTCGACAATCAGGACATCCGCATCACCGCGTCCCATTTCACAGACGACCTCGTCCGTATTCCAAATACCCTTGCTGTCGCGCCGCTTGAGTGTGGTGCCGTCGCAGTTCAGCGTGCCATCGATGGCGAAGACATAGACGCCGTGCCTGCGTGACCGCGGCCGATAGCGAAACACGCCGGGTTCGTCGCTCACCAGGCGAGAGACGCGTGCATCCTGAGACACAGGCACGGCGCCGGGTTCCTCCCCAATCAGGGTCGTGATCTGGTTCATGCCGGCAGCGGCATCGAAATGCCCACTGACATAAGATGGCGGCAGCAGCAGATGCTCCGGGAGCAACCAAAGATAAATGGCCCGCATCGGTTCGGCATACCGGTTGAGCTCTTCGTGCAACCCGCCTGAACCGGCCGAAAACGCGTAGTAGTCGCCCGGCCCAAGATCATTGAGTCCACCCAGCGTGTTGATGTGCGTCAGTTTCCCCTCCAGCACGAATGCGCAAATGATGAAGTTGTGGTGGGGATGCATGTTGTAGCTGCATCCGGGGTGGTAAAACGCCTCGTCACCGAAGACTCGGACGCGGCCAAAGCCCGGGCGCCCGTCTTGATACTCGCCGAAATTGAAGCTGGAGAAGCGCGTGATGAACGCATCCGGGTGGCCGCCGACATAGCTCGCCGTCGGACCGGTCGAGAGTATCTTGTTGTAGCCACGTTCATCGGCGCGCAGAACGAAGGTGTCGGACATGATTCCAACCTCCATGGACAGGTGAAATCAGGCTGCGGCCCGGAGCGCGGGCTGCCCGTCGGCGTAGGGAATCTCGACCATCTCGAAGCGGAATTTCGGCGTTCCGCAGTCCGGGCACACCCAGTCCTGCGGTACGTCGCGCCAGCGTGTCCCGGCCCGGATGCCATGTTCCGGCAGACCGAGGGCTTCATCGTAGGAAAAGCCACAGCCAAGGCAGATCCAGCGTTTCAGGGCTTCCTCGTCGTTCATGGCATCCTCCGACAGGATGTAGGGCATTACAGTAACGCGCTACTATCACGCGTGACACATCTGGTCAAGCGGTTTATGATCGCCGCTGTGCCGAGAGCCATTTGGAAGGGGTCCACCTTGAACGCGCCACACACTGCGGACTCGTCCACCAGCCTGCGCAGCATGGTGCTTCAGCGCGTCCGCGCCGACATCGTGTCGGGCTACGCCGGTCCCGGCACGATGTATTCCGTGCCGGCCCTGGCCGAGGAGCTCGGTGTGTCAACCACGCCGGTTCGGGAGGCCCTTCTGGAGTTGAGCCACGGCGGGCTGATTACGCCGGTGCGTAACCGTGGCTTCCGGGTAGAGGCAACCACGCTCGAAGACCTCAGGAACGGGTTTGCGCTTCGCGTACTCCTGGAGCGTTTCGCGATGGTAAACCTGGCCGAAAAGCGGCCGACCAATACGCAACCGCTACGGCGCCTGGCCGACGAGGTTGCCGCCGCGGTAAAGCGCGAGGACGGACGAGGCTATATCGAGAGCGACCGCGCCTTTCACCTCGAATTGGTGTCGCGGCTCGACAATCCGATGCTCACCAAGATGATCATGGAGCTGCGTGACGGCATGCGGCTCTATGGCATGGATTCCGTAGCCGGGCGGCAGCGTCAGAGGACCTCTGTCAACGAACACTATCAACTGATCGACCTGGCGGCAGCTGGCAAGACCGATGCAATTGCAAAGCTGATCACGCAGCACATCCGAAGCTGGGAGCCGGTTTTCACGGCGGGCCTGTCGGAACGGCTGGAACGCACCTTGCAAAGCCGCGGACGCTGACGAGGCTGAGCAGCCTGGCGACGGTTGCACTTGCAAAACATTTGGTGGTTACGTGAGCGGATGGGCATGACTGCGCCCAGCCATTGATCGTACCGGAAGATTACTGCCTTCGGCTTATGACCACTGACACCTCCAATCTCGGGGCATCCTTGCGGGTGGCTGACGGTCGGGATGCATCGTCCCGCTTCGCAGGCTTGCGGGTGCTCCCAGTTGGCGGCCAACATCTTGTCGGCAGCCCAGATCAAATGCTCCAAGGTGGCGCGCCATCGTACCTGTCGTCCCCTTCATGCCCGGCGCATGCGAGACCCACGGACAGAGTTTCGTGACGCGCGTCCACGAGAACCGTTTGCACGGCAACCGGTAGACTTGCGACCTTCTGAAGTCGCTGTCACACGCCGGGAAGGCACAGCAACGCCAATAACCGAGCCTCTTCCTTCGGTTGGCAATCCCCGTCAGCGCGGGCAGGGCTTTGGTTCGTACGGGGTGCCGCAGTTGTTGGGATCGAGAGTTGCCGAATAAGCCGGCTGGCCGTAGGGCGCAGCGGCGTAGGGCGGCGCCGCTCCGCCCGGAGCGTAGTAGCTGGGTGAATAATTATAGGAGTATCCCCACGGATACGGGGGGTAAGCCGGTGGTGGGTAATAGACCGGTGGCGGATAGTAGTAATATGGCGACGAGCCATACCAGACCGGCCATCCAAAACCCAGACCCCAGCCGCCGTACCAACCCCAGCCGCCACCGCGCCAACCCCACCCGCCATTCCAGCCGCCGCCGTAGCCGCGCCATCCGCCACCACCGTAACCTCCGCGGCCATAACCGCCACCGCCCCAGCCACCGCCACCCCAACCGCCAGCGCCATACCCTCCCCCTCCGCCCCGAGCGTCGGCATGGTGCGGAGCCACCAAAACAACCCCGGCGAGAACGAGCGCCGCAAGCAACTTGAGCGATGATAAGCCTGACCTGATCATGACTATTCTCCATCAGGCGCCAGAGGAGAACGCCGCCTCAGATGTACCCCAAAGGCCGGCGGAGACCACCGACTACTATATGGTGCCGCCACCGGCCGCTCGATGCAGTGATTCAGATCAAATTTCGCCTTAAGGGAGCAGAGCTTTCCCCACCCTCCCCGCACTCCTCAAGGGGTGACAAGCGCGGGCTGCGACCAGTGGAACGCCCGGGCCGGTTTCGCCTCTCCGACCACGCGATCCATCCCTCACACTTCGGTTCGGTCTGCCGGATGGTACGTTTGATTTCGCACGGTGTTGCCGGCGGCATGAGGAAAATTGAAGCTGAGGTCGACCGCCAGCCGATCGGCCGCACGGTCGTCGGCATCGGCCGCGGTTCCGGCGTTGCGCTCCTGCCAGGGCCTGCGCTTTCGCGGAACATATCGCCCCGCTGTTCCATTGGTACGGCTCGGCAGCTTCGACGAACAGTTGGTAGAAAAACGCAGGTGCGAGCAATGCTTTGAGAAGAATGTGCGCGACCGGGCTCGGCACATGGAGCGGCTTGCCCGGCCATCTCGACTCGTCCTTTGAGCCAGGCCCTACGCCCCCACCAACCGTGCGACAGCCATCAATCGCTCCAGCGTACCGGCGTCCGCCTCGCCAGTGACCGCCTCCTGCCGCCAATGGCGCTGAAAGGCTCGCAGTACAGTCGCCAGTACGGCATCGTGCGGGCCCTCGGCTGCAACATCATAGCCGATCGCCCGTAACGCCCACCGCACATCGAGCAATCCGGCAACGTCGCGCACCTCGCCGCTGGTACCAAGGTCGGGCACGCCGTGAGGCCACAGCCCAACGCCGTTGCGCGCCAGACCTTCCCAGTCGAACTTCTCCCCCGGATCTTCCTTCCGGTCTGGCGCCACGTCGCTGTGGGCAACGATGTTGCGGGCCGGGATCGGATGGCGCGAGAGGACGTCCAGGCACAGGTCGCACACCGCTGCCATCTGCAACGCAGGAAAATCGCGATAGCCCCATTCATGTCCGGGATTGACGATCTCGACGCCGATCGATCGCCCATTCAGCGCCGTGTTGCCGCGCCAATAGGAGACGCCGGCGTGGAACGCGCGGCGGGCTTCCGGTACCAGGCGGAACACGGCGCCGTCCTCGTCAACGACGTAATGCGAGGAGACATGCGCATCCGGGTCACGCAGCCGGTCGATCGCCGCCTGCGCCGTCTGCATCCCAGTGTAATGCAGGATCAGCGCGTCGATCGGCATGCCGTCCGGCCGGTCATCCTGGTTCGGGCTTGGCAGGTCGCGGATAGCAACAGGTGAGGACGAACCTCTTCCCTTCCCCCTCGTGGAAGGTTCGGCCGCGAAGCGGGCTGGCGGGGGAGGGGGGGGCCCATCAGACGAACAGACGCCTGGTTCCCCCAAACCCGTTGGGTTTCGCGGCCCAACGCCCCCAAAGGGGGGAGGGAGTCGTTCTCCCGTTGCCTCTCCGTCGTCGCTCACAACCCCCGTTCCCGCTTGATCCGGTCCCAGGCGGCGTTGATCCGCGCGACCTTCTCATTGGCGCGGGCGACGAACTCGGCGGGAACCCCGCGGGCGGCGAGGCTATCGGGATGGTTCTCGCGCATCAGTTTTTTCCAGGTCGCGCGAATTACCTCATCGCTGGCGGACCGCGGCACGCCGATCACCGCATAGGGATCCGGACCGTCGGACGAAGGCCGTGGCACTCCGCCGCGCACTCGTTCCCACGCCGCCTGGGACAGTCCGAAGCGGCGGTGGACGCGCTGAAGGAAATCCTCCTCCCGGCCGTTGATCTCGCCATCGGCCCGGGCAATCACGAACAATGCGTTGAGCACGTCTTCGAGGACGCCATGATTGTCTCCGAACGCCTCGCCCAATTGCGTGGCGTAGGACTCGAACCCGGCCGGATCCTCGCGCGCGTGATCGAACAGACGGCCGACGTCGCGCACGGCTTCAGGCGGAATGCGCAACTGGCGCTTGAAGGCGTCGATCTCCATGCGGTTCACCGGGCCGTCGCATTTCGCCAGCTTCGCGGCCAGAACAACCACGCAGATGGAGAAGACCTGGTCCCGCCGCCCCAGCATGGCGGCGATCCGTGCCGGGTTGAGCATGGAGCCGTTGCCGAACTGGAACCCCATGTTCGGCACCTGTCCGGTATCCGCCGCATGGCCGAGGGCCGCGCCCAACACGGCCCCGAACGGGCCACCCATGGCGAATCCGGCCATACCGCCGATGATCTTGCCCCAATAGCCCATGGTCTAAGGTGAGGGTGCGGTGCAGACGATTCCCTCTCCCGCGTCAGCGGGGGAGGGGTCGAGTGAGGGCGATCGGGTCAGCACGCTCTTCACCCCAGCAGCGACTTGTCCAGCACCGTCGTATCCTGTCCCACAACCGGGTCCGCAATCGCCGCCTCCAGATTGCTCGCGCCCTTCCATTGCTCCGCCGGGCGCACATAGGCGTCGGAGCCGATCTGGTCGATATTCCAGTAGATTTCCAGGTTGTGCCCGTCGGGGTCCTGGAACTCGACGGCGAGCTGGCAGCCGGCGCGGCGGCGGCCCTCGAAATGGATGCGCACGTCGTGCCGGCGCAGGTGGTCGCGGGCGCGCAGCACCTCGTCCAACGAGGAGACCTCGAAGGCGATGTGGTGCAGGCCGGCGCCGTGCCGGTTCTCCTTGGTCGCCTTGAACAAGGCGATGCCGTGGTGGTCGGCGTTCAGACGGATGAACACGGCGCCGCCGGGCAGCAGGCCGGCATCCTCCGGGTAGACGTCGGTAATCTGGAACCCGAGGACTTCGGTGTAGAACCGGGCCGAGTGCTGCAGGTCGTCGACATACAGCGCCAGGTGGCCGATCTTGTTCAACCGGAAGGGCATACCCTGCGGCCGGCGCATGGCGGCGACTTCTTGTGCATTCATGGCGAACCTCCTCCGCCCAGCCTACCCCCGTGCGAGGCTGGGCGCCATCGGATGTTGCGCCGGGTCCCTTTGGTGTCCACCCAGTCCCTGAACCTTCGCATAGCTCCGAGGCCGATCACGCGATTAGGACAGTCTGGCTATCCCCGCGTGGGGATCGTGTCTTCCTTTGGCCCGCAACAGCGGCAGGTTCACCGTTCGTCCATGTCTGATTCCGGCGTGATCCAGGCTCCCCCCCGGCGCGTCAGCGCCCGAACCATTTCCCTGATCGTCGCGAGCGCGATGTTCATGGAGCAACTCGACGGCACGGTGCTGGCCACCGCCCTGCCGACGATGGCGAAAAGCTTCCACGCCGACCCGCTGCACATGAATGTGGCGCTGACGTCCTATCTGCTGACGCTGGCGATGTTCATCCCGGCAAGCGGTCGGTTCGCCGACCGATTCGGTTCACGCACCGTGTTCCGTGCCGCGATCGGCATGTTCACGCTGGGCTCGATTCTCTGTGCGCAGGCGCCGACGCTGCCGCTGCTGGTGGCGGCGCGCATGCTGCAGGGCGCGGGCGGCGCGATGATGTCGCCGGTGGGACGGCTGGTGATGCTACGGGCGGTGTCGAAATCCGAGCTGGTATCAGCGATGGCCTGGCTGATGATCCCGGCCACCATCGGACCGATCGTCGGGCCGCCGATCGGCGGGTTCCTGGTGACGTATCTGTCGTGGCACTGGATCTTCTATATCAACGTGCCGATCGGCATTATCGGCATCATTCTGGTGACGATCTATATCGAGGAGATGCGCGAGCCGGTGCGCACGAAGTTCGACCTGCGCGGGCTGGTACTGTCGGGCACGGCGTTGGCCTCGCTGATGTTCGGAATCGAGATGGCGAGCCGCGGAGTCGGGTCGGGGTTGGTGATTGCCGCGCTGGTGGTGCTGGGGACGGGATCGGCGGGGCTGTACGCGCTGCACGCGCGGCGCCACCCCCAGCCGATGCTGGACTTCCGCATGATGCGAATTCCAACGTTCCGATTCTCGGTGATCTGTGGGTCGTTGTCTCGCATCGCCGTGGGGGCGATGCCGTTCCTGTTGCCGATGATGCTGCAGCTTGGGTTCGGGCTGTCGGCGCTCCACAGCGGGCTGATCACCTTCACCAGTTCGGTGGGCTCGCTGGCAATGCGCGCTGTGGCGCCTGGGATTCTGCGCCGGCTGGGTTTCCGCGTTGTGCTGTCCTGGATCGGGATGATCGCGACGCTGCTGCTGGCGGCGACCGCGGCATTCCGGCCGGGGTGGCCGCTGGTGGCGATCTACACGATCCTGCTGGCGAACGGTTTCTTCCAATCGCTGCAGTTCATGGCATACAACACGATCGCCTATGCCGATGTGCCGCGGCCGCAAATGAGCACGGCAACCAGCTTCTATACGACGTTCCAGCAGATGTCGCTGACTCTGGGGATTGCCGTGTCGGCGGCGGTGCTGGCAGCGTCGATCCGCGTGCTGGGGCATTCGGCGCCGTTGCTGTCGGATTTTTCGGTGGCGTTCCTGGTGGTGTCGGGAATTTCGATGCTGGCGCCGCTGCTGAGCCTGCGGCTGGATCCGGCGGCGGGGGCGGAGCTGAGCGGGCATCGTGCCAACGCGGCCGTGCCGCGAGTGGCTGCGGCGGAGTGATGCACGCCTGATCTCATTGCCGCCCCTGAAGGCATTGCGAGGAGCGTAGTGACGAAGCAACCTCGGTTATGAAAAGCCACTCACGACCGAGGTTGCTTGGTCGCCTCGCTCCTTGCACTGACATGCGGGGCGCGGGCTCAGTTTCTCACCGGCCGCCGATCACCGCGTCCTGCCGCAGCACCCCGAGCGAACCTGCGTCCAGCCCCAGCCATGCGGCCAGCACTTCGTCGCTATGCTCCCCCAACAGCGGTGCGGCCGAGATCGGCGGCGTGCGGCCAGAGAAACGCACCGGCCAGCCGCTCATTGTGTAGGGCCCGACCTGCGGGTGCTGCATCGTCTGCCGGATGCCGCGGGTTTCGAACGTCTTGTCGTTTGCCAGTTCCATCGTATCCATCACGGCGCCCGCGGGGATCGTGGCGCTGCCGACCAGGCGCATTGCCTCATGCTTGTCGTGCTGGCGCGTCCAGTTGGCGACGATCGCGTCGACTTCCTCGCGATGCTCCGTGCGTGCCTCCGGCGTGGCATAGGTCGGATCGCCGATCAGGTCTTCCCGGCCCATAACCTTCAGCAGGCGATTCCAATGTTCGGGGTTGGCGCGGCTGGTGTAGATGTAGACATAGTCGTTCTGGCCGCCGCCCTTGCACGGATACACCCCGATCGGCGGGTTGCCGCCGCCCACAGTCTTCGATCCCGCGCGAGGTGCCGGCTTCCCCGTGCGTTCCATGAAGGTGAACGCATTGCGGATGTAGTGCAGGATCGAATCCTGCATCGCGAGCTGCAAATGCTCGCCCTGTCCCGTGCGCAGCTTGCGCACATAAGCGCCGAGCACCGTGATCGCCATCAGCATGCCTGTGCCGGTATCGCCGATCGTCGCGCCGGGCTTGCAGGGCGGGCCGTCTTCCTCGCCGGTGATGCTCATCAGACCGCCGGCAGCTTGGGCGATCATGTCGAAGGCCAGGTTCTTCTCGAACGGGCTGCCCTCGCCGAAACCCTTGGTCTGGCAGTAGATGATGCCCGGATTGATGGCGCGGATCACATCGGCGCCGAGGCCAAGGCGTTCGATCGCCCCGGGGGCGAAATTCTCGCAGAACACGTCGGCCTGTTTGGCCATCTGCTTCACCAGTTCGACACCGCGCGGATCCTTCAGGTTGATCCCGACCGACTTCTTGTTGGCGTTGTATTGCAGGAAATAATACGCGTCCTGGCCCGGCTTGCCGCCTGCGGTGCGGCCTGGGTCGCCGACCTTGGGGTTCTCGACCTTCACCACCTCGGCGCCCATCCAGGCGAGCGCCTCGGTGCAGGACGGGCCTGCCTCAAACTGCGTCAGGTCGAGAACCTTCATGCCGGTCAGGCACGTTTCGGGGCCGTTGCTCATGCCTTGGACACTCCTCTGGGGCGTTTGCCCGGGAGCCTACGCCAGGTTTTGCGGGGGCGTAAATCCGCCGGCCGTCGCGCTAGCGGATCGTCGCAAGCCGCGACATGCCTTCCATGCTGACGAACAATCGCCGCGTGGGAAACGAAAGCCAGACGCGGCGGCCATGCAGAAAATCGCCTCCCAGCAAGGCGTCGCCCATGGCTGGATCCTGCGGCGCCACCGCGAGCACCGGCGATTCGATGCGCGCATCGCCGACCTGCAGTGCGTGGAAGCGATGCACATGCACGGACACCGGCTGCGGCGAGGCGCCGTGCGCCATGATGACACGATCACTGGCCAGCAGAGTCTCGGTGAGACCAAGCTTGTCCGCCATGGCCATGCCGATCGTGGTCGCCTGTGCGCCGGTATCCAGCACCGCCATTCCGGAGACGCCGTCCAGCTTGATCGGCACCAGCAACCGGTCGCGCCGTGCTTCGACGCCTTTGATTTCAATCGATGGCTCCTCCCAGGGGGGTCTCACATAGGGGCAGGTGCGCACGCGGTACAGGGTCAGGCGATGATCGGGCGCGTCGATATCCAAATCGAAGGCAAGCAGGACGTCGGCACCGAGCAATCCGTCCGCCGACAGGCCGGCCGCGCGACCGACGCTGAAATCGCCGACGGCGAGGCGATGCACTGGAAAGTCGGTCTGGCCCAGCGTGAGGCCGGGAATGTCCACGTCCCAGTTCGCGCTGGACCCGCCAATCCCGAAGCTGCGCGTAATGTGGTGCGGGTCATGGGGCAGGCCGAGTCGCGCGGCCGCCGCTTCCGTCAGCAACGTGCGTTCGGCGCCAGTATCCACCAGCAGCCGCACTGGGCGCCCGCCGATGCCTGCGGTGACGAACATCAGGTTGTTGCGGGTTTCGAGCGGCATGGAGGCGAGCGTCACCAGGCTGCAATTCGGTGGCGGCGTGGCGCAACCGACGAGGGCGAGCAGGAATAGCAGGAGGGGGATTAGACGAAGCATGGTAACATTTTGGCGCGGGCTGGTAGTGAGACGCCAGTCCAGAAAAGGCAGATTACTGCAACCTCATCCGCCCTCCGCTCCGCACCTGCGCGCAGAATCTAGAGTTGTTCTCCTGACGGATAGTGGCCGCGCCACATGTCGTTGCGGGAAGCGAAGCGACGCGGCAATCTCGGTGGTGGAGACGCACGAACCGTTCGTACGCTTTCCCGCAAGAGATTGCTGCATCTCTTCGCTTCTCGCAACGACATGGGCGCATGACTCACGCTTCTCTGACAGTGGGCACTAACCGGGCGCACTCGTCAGGTACGATCCATTGCTGCCAGGGTCCATTGCACGCAGCGGTTCAGCGCTTTTCCCGTGGCAACATCGAACGCTCGGACAACACTGCCAAGATCGTTTTGCGTCGCATCCTGTTGCTCGGTTATCAAAATACGCCCCGCGGCCTTTTGCTCCGGCATGTGAATCAGACGCAAGTCCAGGCTCACCTCCGCCACCGGCGGACTTGCGGCTGCGCTGTTGTAACGAGCCGTGAAGGCGCGAACCGCCGTTTGCAGCCGATAGCCGGCTGTCATGCTGTCCTGCTCGGTCCAGACATTGGCGACGCGGCCGTCGGATTCGAATGCCTCCACCAAAAGCGTCTGCAACATTGCCGGCACACGATCGGTCCACGTTGAATCGGCAAAATATTCGAACCGCGTCGCACCCCGGGTCAGCGCGATGCGATCCGTATCGAGGTTCTGCGGCGCGTTCGGCATGGCAATCGCCAGATTTCCGCGCGGCACGGGTGAGGACGCCGGATCAAGGTCGGCGGGAGCCAGCCGGTACATCTGCGGCTGCGGCGGATCGGTCAACATGCTGCAACCAACCAGCGGCGCCAGGCAGGCGGCGGCAACAAGACGGCGGCGGGAAATCGCGGGGTGGATCATGGCGGCCGGTATCCATCCAGGCGGGCACCAAACAGGACGCGCTGGGGGTTGCGTTGCAGTTCCTGTGTAAGCTGCGTCAGGTTGTCTGTCAGCCGGTTGGCTGAGATCAGAAGCTGATCGAGCCGTGCCGTATCGGTGGTCGTCAGGCGTTGCAGTCCGGGCGAACTCGATCGCACCACCGCATCCAGGTCGTTGGCCAACTTGCTCGCCCGAGTGAACGTTGTGTTGGCGGAAGCGACCAGTCGATCGGCCTTGCCCGACGTATGTTCGAGATTGGCGACCAGAACATCCAGCACCGAACTGGCCGTTGCCAGATTGTGCATGGTCTCTCCGGCATCGGAGATCAGGCGATCGATGTCCTTGCTGCGATGATCGACGACGTCTGTGGTGTGCTGGAGGTTCGCGAGCGTGTCCGCGATCGCGGTCCGATTCTTCTCGTCCAGCACCGCCTCCACGCGGTTCGCGATCACCAGGAGATGCGCCAGGACTTCCGGCGCACTGGCGAACAGCAGGTCCAGAGACGATCGGCGCGAGGCAATGGTCGGGTATTGCTCGCCCTTTTTTGCGGTCAGCAGCGGCGCAGCCAGCGTGCCGCCCGAGATTTCGACATAGCTGACGCCAGTGAATCCCTGTGTTTCCAGCGACGCCATCGCATCGGCATGAATCTCGATCGAGCCCTGGATCTGCATGATCAGAGTCACGAGTTTCGGATCTTTCGGGTCCAGGTGCATTTCTGTCACCCGGCCGACATCAATGCCGTTCAGCCGGACCGGGGCACCGATTTCCAATCCGCTGACGGAGTCGGCGACATGGGTCTTGTAGAATCTGTAGTCCGTCTTGAACTCGACACGCGCCAGCCACAGCGAGGCACCGACGATTCCGGCCAGCACCAGCAGGACGAAGGCTCCGACAGCAACGTAGTTGGCACGCGATTCCATGTGCGGCTGTCCGGATCAGGGTTGCGTCATGGCGCGAAAGCCGGCGAAATACTCGTGGATCCACGGATGCGGATCCTGTGCCAGGGTGGCAATCGTGCCGACCTTCAGCTTACGGTCAACCAGCACGGCAATGCGGTCGCTGGTGGCGCGCAGCGTGCCCAGATCGTGGGTTACCATGAACACGGTCAGCCGCAGGCTTTGCTGCAATTCACGCACCAGCACGTCGAATTCCGAAGCCGAGATCGGGTCCAGGCCGGCGGTCGGTTCGTCGAGAAATAGCAGCTCGGGATCCAATGTCAGCGCGCGCGCCAGGCCGGCGCGCTTGCGCATGCCCCCCGATAGTTCGGCCGGATATTTGCCAGCGGCATCGGGCGGCAGGCCAACCATGCTCAGCCGCACCGAGGCGATCTCGTCCATCAGGCGCTGCGGCAGGTCCGCGTGCTCTCGCAGCGGCGTTTGCACGTTCTCGGCGACGGTCTGGTCGCCGAACAAGGCGCCATCCTGGAACAACACGCCCCAGCGCACCTCCATATCCACCAGGTCGTCGCCGGACAGCGTTCCCATGTCGTGGCCGAGCACTTCGATGTGGCCGCCGGCGGGATGCTGCAAGCCGACGATCGAACGCAGCAGCATGGATTTGCCGGACCCGGAGCCGCCGACCACCGCCATGATCTCGCCGCGGACCACGTCCAGGTCGATGTGGTCGTGCAAGGTGCGGCCGCCGATTTGCGTGACCAGGCCCTGGATGCGGATGGCGACGTCCGGATCTGCGGGCATGGCGGTCATATGCCCAGCTTCGAGAAGACCACGGAAAATACTGCGTCGGCGGCGATGACCAGGAAGATCGATTCGACGACTGCCTGGGTGGTGTGCCTGCCGACGCTGGAGGCGTTGCGCTCGGCCTGGAACCCTTGATGGCAGCCGACCAGGCCGATGATGAACGCGAACACCGGCGCCTTGAGCACGCCTACCCAGAACGTCCAGCCTGTTACCGCGCCTTGCAACTGGTGCAGGAAGGCGGGAATCGTGATGCCGAGATCGAGGTTGCAGGTCGCCGCGCCGCCGATCAGTCCCATCATGTTGGAATAGAACGTCAGCAACGGCAGCGTCAGCATGATGCCGAGCAAGCGCGGTAGCACCAGCACTTCCACAACGTTGAAGCCGGTCACCTGAATTGCGTCGATTTCCTCGCTGAGCTTCATGGTGCCGATCTGCGCGGCGAAGGCGGATCCGGAACGGCCGGCCGCGATGATGGCCGCCATCAACCCGCCGAGTTCGCGCAGCACACCGACGCCGAGCAGATTGACGGTGAAGACATCGGCGCCAAAGCGGCGCAACTGATCGGAGCCCTGATAGGCGAAGACCACACCAATCAGGAACGACAACAGGCCGATGATCGGCATTGCGTTGAGGCCGGTTTCCTCCATCTGATGCACCAAGGCGGCAACCCGCAAGCGGCGTGGTTGCAGGACGGTCGCGACGGTTTCGTAAACGATCAGGCCGAAGAAGCCGACCAGATCGTAACCCTGCCGAACAGCGTGAAAGCAGCCGCGGCCGATACGTTCCAGCGTTGTTACGAGGGTGGGCGATGGCGGCGGTGCGACAGGCGGCGCGCGGCATTCGTGGTCGATCGTGTGGACCAGCGCGCGATATTTCGGGTCGACATGCACCGGCCGCACCACGACGCCGCGGTGTTCCAGGCTTCGTTTGGTACGCAGCAGCATCCACGCACCGACCGTATCCAACCGCTCGATCGCGCCACAGTCGAATTCCGCCTCCTTATCCGCGCCGATATCAAGCGCCCGCAGGATCGGATCCAGACGGCGTGCCTCGCCGCGTACCCACGCGCCGCCGACGATCAGGCGAAACGTACCGTCGCAGTGCTCCGTCCTGTACCAGGCGGCGTTCGACAGCACCGGCGCGTCCATCAGTGGCTCCGTTGCAGAGGCATCGTTGTCCGCCATCTGACGCCATGCAGACCTCGCGTCTTGAAGAAAGATACGGGGTTTTGTCACGTCGGGGATCGGGTGGAAGGCGCGTTGGCCGGTTCTTTGGCGGCCGGACCGGCGGCATCGGACCATACGGCGAAACCACAAAACGGCATCGATTCCGACAAGCGATACCGGTAGCCGCTGGCTAGGTTGGAATAGGCCGGTCAGCAGGCCGGTAGGGGCATGGCGGCCATATGCCACCGGGACCTCGGTGGACTTCTGCCGCACCGAAGAATGCAACAAGGAGAAAGACATCATGAAGGCATTGAACATCGCCGGAGCATTCGCGGTTGCGATGACTTTCGGCACGGCCATGGCATTGGCGCAATCTGCCCAAATCGGCGACGGAACCAACTCACCGGCGATATCGACAACGACTCCGGGGTACAATGTGGGCACCAGTTCCGCCCAACTGGGGGATGGCAGCAATACGAAGCCCATCTCCACCACGACACCCGGATACAGCATCGGTAGCAGTGCCGCCGCGTTGGGTGACGGCAGCAATACCCACCCAATCTCCACGACAACGCCTGGATACGCCGTCGGCACTGGCTCCGCGGAGTTGGGAGACGGCAGCAACACGAAGCCGCTCTCGACCACCACGCCCGGCTATAGCGTCGGCACCGGCTCGTCTGCGAAAAATACCGCTGGAAAGTACCCGCAGGGACCTACGGCGCAGAACAGCAGCAAGTAAGTTGGCAGAAGAGTAAGAACTTCCGGCCGGCGATTGGTCCGGTCGGGCTTGTGAGCAAAAGGGGGCCGAGGACCAGTCGGCCCTCCTGTTGTTGTCTTGAACGCGGTGGCGCGTGCCGGGTCGCTGGTGCCAAACCCTGATTGCGGCGATGGCAGCTTCCACGACTGCCGATGCTGTTCGACAGCGCCAGAGTTATGTCAACCGACGTAACGGCCGACGCATTGCGGCGGCCCTGCAAGAACGCGGAGCAAACTCGCCACAAAGTCAGCCGGCAGTCCCGGCCGCACCGCCATTGCTGCAAATGCGCAAATCCGCTGCCGCGGGGTGGGGAGTGCCAAGCCCCCACTCTGCCATCTTTGTGTCTTTGCGGTGAATCTCCAATGCTGACGCGAACCGCGCAGACGCGGCAGCAATCCAATCGCGAACCGCGTGTCGAGCAAGCGCGTACGCTTCCGACGGCAGCCGCGCCCGGTCCGGGTTGCGCGTGGGCTCGGGCGCTACGGCCCAGCAACCGCGTCGTTGATCGGCCCGAACCCACCTTGCAGCGTTGGCGCCGCGAGTAGGCCGGCGACGTAAACCCGGCCGACATACAGCGTAACCCACCGCGTGCCGGACTTTCCGCGGACCAGAAGCGCGACCAGGTCGCCGTCGGCCGACGATCCGCGCGTAAGCTGTTGCATGACGTAGGCGGGGGTGGCCGCGCGCTGACCATTGACCCGCTCGATCACGTCGCCGGGCTGCAGACCCATGCCCTCGGCCTGGGACTCGGGTGTCACCGCGTCGATCAGAACGCCGGAGGCGGAAGCGCCCTTGGCTGCGGCATCGGTCTTCGCCCCGAGGTGCAGGCCCAGGCCTGACGCCTGGGCTTGCGCCACGTCAGCCGGGCTTGCCAGCACGTTGGCGCGCAACGCCATCATATCCGGCCAGGGCCGCCCAACGACCACAACGTCCGACATTTGCTCGTCGCGCCAGTCGAGAAACGAGATCGGCTGCGCCACCGGGCGGGTGACGACGTAACGCATGATGCCACTGGCGTTGTCGAGTTCCTGCCCGTCAGCACCGGCTATGACGTCGCCGGCCTGAATCCCGGCATCCGCGGCCGGACTTCCCGGTGTCACACCGGTGACGATCGCGCCCGACATATCCGGCCGTCCGAAGATCGTCGCGAGCCGGGCGGTCATGTTCTGCAAGTGGAATCCCACCCAGTTGGGTGCATAACCATTGCCTGGATTGACCAGCCTGTCCGCAACGAACTGGGCGACATTGGACGACAAGGCAAACCCCAGCCCAATGGAACCCAGCACCTTGCTGTTCGACAGCAGCGCGGTATCGATCCCGACGATCCTGCCGGCACAATCCAGCAACGGCCCACCGGAGTTCCCTGGGTTGATCGACGCATCTGTTTGAATGTAGTCATCGAACGGCGAGCGCATCAGGTCGCGGCCTCTGGCGCTGACCACGCCGACGCTGACCGAGGTGCCGAGGTTCAGTGGGTTGCCAACCGCGATGACGGATTGCCCCACCTGCAGGGAATCGCTGTTGCCAAACGCGAGCGTCGGCAGTGGTTCCGGAACGTTCACCTTGAGAACCGCCAGGTCGATCAGCGACGCCGCCGCGATCAACTGCGCCGCCACCTGGGTGTGGTTGCTGAACGTGACCTTGATGACCGCGGCATCCTGGATGACGTGCTTGTTCGTCACTATGATTCCGGCGGGACTGATGATCGCCCCGGATCCGACGAACGTCTCGAAATGCGGACCGGCCGGTTCAGTGGCTGCAGGTGCCGGCGCGCTGTTGCCGGCAGCCACCATGCTGTCCGCGTCGACGGCGGGGCCGTTTCCTTCGCCATTGCCGGTGATCACCTTCACGGCCGTGATGTTTACGACCGCCGGCAGGGCCCGAGCGACGACGTGCGTCACGTCGCAGGCGCTGGGGGACTCCGCCATGGCCGGCGTCCGGCCAGCGATGACCACGAGCGCCGCCATGGTCACGAGAAGGATCGCGATGCCGATCGCCCGATTGCTAAAGGTCATGTGGGGTGTCCCTGCATGGCTGGTGGCAGTGGGGCCACTATAGACCGCCGGTAATGCCAAGGCATTATAGCTGTCTTTTCTGATTCTGCGATATTTTGGAGGTTTGCGCGAAGGGGGTGTAACACCGGACCCGGGTCAGCGTCCCACTCGCAGCCCAACCACCCGTGCCGCACTGGTCGGGCCGGGTAAAACTAGACACACTCGAATGAAACCTGGAACCGCCCTATGGACGGACACGAGATCTCGTTTGGCCCGTTTCGGCTGATTCCGACGCAGCGGCTGTTGCTGGAGGGCGATAAGCCGGTACGGCTGGGCAGCCGCGCGTTTGAAATCCTGGTCGCTTTGGTCGAGCGGGCCGGCGAGGTGATCAGGAAGGAGGACTTGCTGGCCCGCGTTTGGCCACGAACGTTCGTCGAAGACTCGAACCTGAAGCTTCAGGTCAGCACGTTGCGCCGTGCGCTGGGCGATGGCCAGGGCGGCCGCCGCTACGTCCTCACCATTCCCGGACAGGGATACAATTTCGTCGCACCGGTCAACGTTGAGTCGCCGGCAGCGACCCCGCCACCCGCTGCAATCGCGCCGGCAAGGGCGCACAATCTGCCACTTGCGCTGACGCGCATGATCGGCCGCGAGGAAGCCGTGGCGGCGCTTGTCTCGCGACTCTCGCGTGAGCGCCTGGTGACGATCGTCGGCGCCGGTGGCATCGGCAAGACCACGATTGCTCTCGCCGTCGCAGAGCATACGATCCCGGACTATGAGCATGGCGTCTGGATGATCGATCTGGCCCCGGTTGGCGACCCGCGGCTTGTGCCGAGCGCGGTCGCGACAGTGCTCGGACTGGAAATTCGCAGCGACAATCCGCTTCCCGGGCTGGCCGCTGGCCTGAGGGACAAGCGGATGCTGCTATTGCTCGACAACTGCGAGCATGTCATCGAAGCGGCGGCGGTACTGGCGACCGAGGTGCTCAGCCAGGCGCCAGGCGTCACCATGCTGGCAACGAGCAGGGAATTGCTCGCGATCGCAGGGGAGGCCGGGTATCGCCTGGGGCCGCTCACCAGTCCGCTGCCATCGCCGGGAGTGACGGCCGCCGAGGCGGCGGCATTTCCCGCCGTGCAATTGTTCGTCGAACGCGTCACGGCAAATGTTGAAGACTTTGCGCTGACCGACACGAACGTATCGCTGGTCGTAGAGATTTGCCGGCGACTCGACGGGTTGCCGCTCGCCATCGAGTTCGCCGCACCGCGCGTCGAGGCACTTGGGATCCAAGGCCTTGCCGCACGCCTGGACGACAGTTTGCCAGTTTTGAACGGATGGCGCCGCACGGCGACGCCGCGGCACCGGACAATGGGTGCGGTCCTGGACTGGAGCTACCAGTTGCTGAAGGAGGACGAGCAGCAGTTCTTACGGGCACTCGGCATCTTCAGCGGCACTTTTACAGTCGAAGCCGCCGCAGCCGTAGCGGCAGATTCGGCAGCCGGAAGCGGCGATGCGATCAACCGGCTGGCCGACCTGGTGGCAAAATCCCTGGTCGTCGCGGATGTCAGCGAGACCATACCGCGATTCCGATTGCTCGACACGACCCGCGGCTACGCGCTCGGGAAACTCCGCGAAGCAAGCGAATGGCAGGAATATGCCCACCGGCACGCAGAGTACCTTCGCGACGTTATGCGCATCGCGGAGGCTGAATGGGAGACGCGAACGACATTGGAATGGCGTGCGAGCTACGCGCAGCAAACAGACGATGTACGAGCAGCGCTGAACTGGGCATTTTCTCCTGCGGGGGACACGATGATCGACGTGGCATTGACTGCCGCCGCCGTACCCTTGTTCTGCGAACTGTGGCTTCTGGAGGAGTGCCGTGCGCGCGCCGAACGTGCGCTTGCCGCCTTGGAGCAAGCGGATGCCGACGACGATCGTCATAGAATGCAACTCTATGCTGCCGTGGCTTCGTCGCAGGCCTATACGTTGGTCGCTGCGCGGGATACACGCGCAGCATGGAACGCGACGCTCAGGATCGCCGACGCGCTGGGCGATACCGAATACCAGTTACGGGCGCTCTGGGGAATCTGGGGTACCCACGTCAATCGGGGCGAATTCAGAGAGGGATTGGCAGTTGCGAAGCGGTTTTCCGGCCTTGCCGCAACCGCGTCCGACGCCAATGATCGACTTGTCGGCGATCGATTGACGGGTGCGGCGCTTCACTTCCTTGGAGATCAACAAGGAGCACGCGAGCATATCGAACGCATGCTGGCGGCATACGTCACGCCAACCCGCCGATCGCATGCGCTGCGGTTCCAATCCGATCAACGTGTCACCGCACATATGTACCTCGCGCGGATACTCTGGTTGCAGGGCTTTCCCGACCAGGCCCAGAAGGTCGCCGAGGCCAATGTGCTGGATGCTGAGCGTACGGGACATCCCCAGTCGCTCTGCAATGCTTTGGCTGGTGCGGCATGTCCGGTTGCGTTCCTGGCCGGCAACCTGGAGGCCGCAAGACGATATACGACGATGTTGCTTGATCAAACAGCACGAGAAGTGCTGGAACTCTGGCACGCACACGCAATATGTTTCTATGGCGAACTGCTCATCAGGTGCGGCGATGTCGGGATGGGGCTGCAACGTCTCGAACTGGGTACGGAGCAATTGGTTCGGTCGAGCTTCGGTCAGTACATATTGGCATTTCTGAGCACTCTCGCCGCGGGGTTTGCCGCCGCGGGACAGGTCTCGCGGGCACAGGACGTGATCGATAATGCTATCGCGCAATCGGAACAGAGCGAAGCATGCTGGTATCTGCCCGAGTTGTTGCGCGTCAGGGCGACGATAACCCTGCGCACGTACGGCTCGGACGGCGCTGTTGCCGCGGAGGAGGGCCTTGTCCGATCAATCGATCTGGCGCGTTCACAGGCGGCCTTGTCATGGGAATTGCGCGCGTCCATGGATCTGGCACGGCTATGGCGGGATCGAGGCTACGTCAGCGAGGCAAGTACGCTGCTTTCAGGCGTGCACGGCCGGTTCGTAGAGGGCCATGGCACCGCGGACCTGCAAGCCGCAAAGGACTTGTTGCAGACGTTATAAGGCCGCAAGCCAAAGGGGGCCAGATGGTCGAACCAATCCTAGTCGTGACCGATGTCGCCGACGATGAGACGTACCGGATCGTGAATGACGGCCTCGCAGGCCATGGCGTCGAGCAAGCGGGGTACTGGGACTCTCGACCGCTTTATGTTAATGTACAAGATGCGTCCGATCAGCGAATCCTGGGGGGTATCGTCGGGCGAACCTCGCTCGGTCTCATGTTTATCGAACTGGTATTCTTGCCGGAAGAACTACGCAACCGCGGACTCGGCACCCGCATGCTGCAAATGGCAGAGCAAGAAGCGGTCAGGAGAGGCTGTTGCGCCGGTGTACTCTATACCATCAGCTTTCAGGCGCCGGCGTTCTACCAACGTCATGGGTGGCGCGAATTCGGCCGCGTCGCCTGCCATCCGCCGGGGACATCACGGATATTCATGACGAAAGATTTACCCCGAGCGGAGTGACGCAGCCTGGCGGCGAGGCGATTGGGCATCAGGCCGGGCCTGGCGTGCAGGCGTATGTCTTGTTATTCCGATCGCAAATCCATTGGCGAATGCAAGCCAGTTTGAAGATGCCTGCTACTTGCGTCAATCTCAGCGCCGCCGTTTCAGCGAGGGCTTTTCAACCTGCATCTATGACCGGTGCACACACTGTTGCTGCAGCTTACATAGGTTGCGAACCGGTCTCGCACGCTCGTATCATCGCGGTAGGAAACTGCCGCCATCGCAGGGCAACGCCAATCGAAGGCCTGTCGTGAGTGACGCGCTGTTCACATTCGGTCCGTTCCAGTTGGTGCCGGCACAGCGGCGGCTGCTGCGGGATGGCGCGCCCTTGCGACTAGGCGGACACGCTTTCGACATTCTGGTTGCGCTGGTCGAGAATGCCGGCAAGACGGTTGGCAAGGATGAGTTGATCGCGCGCGCCTGGGCGGACGCATCCGCCGACGACAATACATTGCGGGTCCATGTCGCGGCGTTGCGCCGGGCCCTGAGCGACGACGGCACCGACGCACGTTATGTCACCGCTGTTCCCGGACGCGGCTACTCCTTCACGGCCACCGTCCGTCGCGTGATAGCCGCCTCCACCGAAACGCCGGCGCAGCCGCCAGCGCCGCCGGCTTCGAATTTGCCAACTCTGCTGTCCCCCGTTATCGGCCGCGACGACGTCATTGCAATTCTCGTGGATCAGCTTTCCCAGCATCGATTGCTGACGATCCTCGGGCCGGGCGGCATCGGCAAGACGACGGTCGCCGTCGCCGTTGCCGGACGTGCAAGCCCGGCGTATCGCGACGGCGTATGGTTCGTCAGCCTCGCGCCCCTGTCGGACCCCACCCTGCTGCCAGGCAGTGTCGCCGCGGCGCTGGGATTTGCTCTGTCCGCGGCGGACCCTGTCGCTGCCCTGGCCGACCGGCTGCGCGATAAACGTGCGCTGATCTTGCTGGACAATTGCGAGCATGTCATCAACGCCGCCGCCGTTCTGGCGGAAACCGTGCTGCGCGTGGCACCCGGTGTGTCCATCCTTGCCACCAGCCGGGAGCCGATGCGGGCCGACGGGGAATGGCTGCATCGTCTTGCATCGCTGGAATGGCCATCACAGGCGCATGGCATATCGGCCCAGGACGCCATGACCTTCTCCGCCGTGCGATTGTTCCACCAGCGCGTATTCGCGTCCTTGGACGGGTTCCGGATCGACGACGACAACCTCGCGGCCGTCCTGACAATCTGCCGGCTGCTGGACGGTGTGCCGCTGGCACTGGAACTGGCAGCCGTCCGCGTCGAAGCGCTTGGCGTGGAAGGCGTCGCCGCCCGGCTCGACGATCGTTTCACCTTGCTCAGCAAGGGGCGCCGGACCGCATTGCCACGCCAGCAGACGCTTCGCGCGACGTTGGATTGGAGCTATGAGCTGTTGCCGCCGGGGGAGAAGATCATCCTGCATCGGCTTGCGGTGTTCCGCGGCACATTTGCGGTGAGTGCCGCCGCTGCCGTTGCGGGCATGGATTCGATCGCGTTCGACGATGTGTGTTCCGCGGTCGCCAACCTGGTGGCGAAGTCGCTGGTTGTGTCGCAACGCACCGGCAGCACGACCCGGTATCGTCTGCTTGATACCACCCGCGCCTATGCACTGGAAAAGCTGCAGCAAAACGGCGAGGCAGGGCAGGTCGCGCGGCGTCACGCGGCGTATTTCCTGGACGTGTTCCGGCAGGCGGAGACGGAATGGGAGACGCGTCTCCCCTCCGACTGGATGGCCGAATACGCCGCGCACCTCGATAACCTGCGGGCGGCGATCGACTGGGCGTATGCGCCGCACGGCGATGCGGCCATGGCGGTCGCATTGACGGCGATGGCCGTGCCCTTGTGGGTACAGATGTCCCTGGTCGACGAGTGCTATCGCCGGGTCGCGCAGGCGCTGGCCCGCATCGAGGGGTTGCCCGCCACCGAACTGATGCTGCTGATGAAGCTGTATGCTGCGCTGGGCGGATCGCTGTTGTATGTGAAAGGGCCGACGCAGGAAACGGAAGCCGCCTGGACCAGGACACTGGCCCTTGCCGAAACTGTCGGCGCTCCCGAATATCAAATGCGCGCCCTGTGGGGCTTGTGGGTGCACCACATGAACCGCGGCGAATTCGGCACCGCGCTGCTGCTGGCACGCCGGTTCCTCAGCCACGCGCAACATCATGGCGCTGCGGAGGATCTGTCGATCGGCACCAGGATGATCGGAACCTCATTGCATTATCGGGGCGACCAGACGGAGGCCCGGCATCATATCGAAAAAATGCTGGCCCATTATATCGAGCCGCCACGCCGGCCCCCGGCCACCCGTTTCAGGCTCGACCAGAAAGTGGTCGCGCGCGTGGCGCTGTCACGTATTCTTTGGATCCAGGGATACCCCGACCAAGCCTGGCAGATGGCCCGGGCCACGGTGGATGATGCGCATGCCTTGCACCAACCTGTCACGCTCAGCTTTGCACTGGCCGAGTCCGGCTGTCCCGTCGCCATGTTCATCGGCGATATTGCGGCGGCGGACCAGTATATATCGATTCTGCTGGAAACGTCGCACCGTCATGCCCTGCCGATCTGGCAAAGCTGGGGGCATCGCTTCAGGGGTGCGCTGTTGATCCGCCAGGGCGGGGTGTCCGCGGGGGTGACGCTGCTGCGCAATTCGCTCGATCAGCCGCCGGAGGCATCGTTCCAACCACGCTTCACCTGGTTCCTGGGACGGTTGGCGATCGGGCTTGCCCGCCTCGGCGAGTTGCCGCCGGCGATGCAGGCCATAGACGAGGTGCTGGCGCGTTCGGAGCGTAACGAAGACCGCTGGTGCCTGGCGGAGTCGCTGCGCATCAAGGGAGACTTACTCGTTCAGGATGATGCCGATACCGCTGCGGCCGAGGATTGCTATCGGCAGGCGCTGGCATGTGCACACGAGCAAGGGGCGCTGTCGTGGGAGCTGCGCGCCGCGATCAGCCTGCTGCGGCTGCATGAGAATCGCGATGGGCCTGAGCGCGCGGAACTGGCAGCGATCTACCGAGGGTTCACCGAGGGCTTCGACACGGCGGACTTGCAAGAGGCACGGCGGTTGCTGGACGCATCCCGATAGCCGGTCATGGCTTGGACAACCGGGCGATCATGGCCTGGGTGGTCAAGATCGCATGCGCATAGGTCGGCCCGTTGACATGATGCGCCGCGTGCATTGCCTCGGCGCTGAACGCTGCTGTCGCGTCGTGCACCAGGGTCACGTGATAGCCCAGTTCCGCGCCGTGGCGCGCGGTTGCCTCGACGCAGGTGTTTGCCATCATGCCGGCGACGATGATCCGCTCGAGGCCGAATTGCTTGAGGTGGAAATCGAGATCGGTGTTCGTGAAACCGTCCTGTCCCCAATGTTGTTGCACGACGACGTCGCCCGGTTGCGGTGCCAGGTCGGGGTGCCAGTCTGCACCCCAGGAGCCTTCCGCGAACGCCGTTTCGTGGTCATGCAACGTCTGCCACGGTCCGGGATGCCGCCAGCCGTCGTAATTGCCTTCCCGCCACTGGCGATGCGGAACGTACAGCATGACCACGCCCGCCTTGCGGGCGGCATCTGCCAGCGCACATAAGTTCCCCAGCGTACCAACCGCATCGGCAATCGCGTTGACGCGCGGCCAAAACTTGCCTCCGTCGCTCAGCAGATCGTTGTAGGGGTCGACCAGCAGCAGACCGGTGCGGCTCGCGACATAGACATCCAGCGCCAACTCGCCCTCCTGCGGATCAGTCCGTGCACAAGTCACTGTCAGGTTTTTTACCCCCGACCGCCGCAGGAAGCCGACGGATACGGTGTTAAGAGATGTGAAGAGGGTTCCGGGCTAAATTTGCCGGACATCACGCCAGGCCGAAGATCTCGGAGATCGCACATCGCCACGCTGCCGAGCCCGACTTCCCGCTGCGCCACCCGGCATCCATGGGGTTGCAGACCGGCCCAGGATACAGGGCTTTGGCGCTGGCATGACGTTTCCCGTGCTGCCTCGATTCGGAAGTTGGCCCGCATCGTCAAACGCCGTGCATGGTTTCGATTACCGTGAACGGTATGCGGCAGGCGGCACCGGGGCTTGGCAAAAAAATTGGGAGGTTGTCGGATCGTCTGTCCTTTGCGTCGCCGAAAATAACGACAGTCCAGGTTGGCTGGTGTGACGGCAGGAAGCTGGCCATGGGCATACGCCGGGGCGGTCAATGCCCCGTTCGTCCTGTTGCCCGCACTCGGTTTGCATTTGTTCTTCGATGTTCGGGTTAAACCGTAACCTGCGGGGAATGCTCACAGAACTGTGATCCGCAACGCCTCATTAAAAAACGTGAAGCCGCATCCGGTAGCAACCTCCACCAGGTGAGTGCCCGTCACTGTGGTTCGCGCAATTTTCGATCACGGATACCGCCGGGCAGGCCGAAAACCGTCAGTCCCCAATGCACCGAACCAAGATTTATGCAGCTTAGCGGGCAGCGCCGAAGTCCCACAACGCTTTACCTCGATTAACTGGCGGTATGTCCGGCCGTCGCGGCATCCTCGCGGGCAAGGGAAAAAGCCGTGGAGGACCCAATGGGAGTCACAATTCGCGCGCTGGCTGGTGCCACGTCTGTCGTTCTGCCTGGCACGGCTGTCGATCGTATGTCGACGCGGATGGCGTCGGGAGAACCGGACGTGGTGGTTGGGCCGGAACTGAGCTGGGGTGGCGTTTCGGTCTGCGAGATGGATCTGCGGTGGCCGGATGGCCGCGCTCGCCACGAGATCACCTGCGAGCAAGCGGTGCTGTGGATCGTCACCGAGCAAGTTGGCGGCCAATACGAACATCGTACCAATCCAAGTGAGCCTCTGCGGTCCGCGCGCCCGGGCGCGCGCATCATGAGCCTTGTGCCGCCCGGCATGGAGCTTTGGGGTTATGCGCAGAGCATTCGATTCGTGCGCAGCCTGCGGCTGACGTTCGACCTGGAGAGGGCAGGGCTTGCCCTGGGGGATCGGCGTCTGGGGCCCGCGTTCACCGCCCCGCGTTTGATGTTCACCAGCGAGCCGCTGTGGCAGATGGCATCATTGCTCTCGGGCGAATGCCGCAAGCGTAGTGGGATCGACAGCCTGTACGGCGAAAGCATCGCCACGGCCTTGTGCGTCGAGTTGCTGCGCCTTGGCGACGCAGGCAACCGCCAGGTGATGCGCGGCGGCCTGGCGCCATGGCAGATGCGCCGTATCACCGAATACATGGAAGCGCATTTGGGCGATACCATTCAGTTGAGTGAGTTTGCGCAATTGGCGGGAATGTCGCGCTCGCATTTCAGCCAGGCTTTTCGCACGACAACCGGAATGCCACCGCATCGCTGGCACTTGAACGCGCGGGTCCGCCGCGCCCAGGAGCTGCTGTTGGACACTGCACTCCCGTTGGCGGACATTGCGTTGCAAACGGGGTTCGCCGACCAAAGCCACTTTACCAAGAGCTTTCAGCGTCAGGTCGGCGTCAGCCCGGGCGCCTGGCGGCGAACCCGGCGAAGCTGAACCCGATCCGACAAGCGTGGTCATCGGCGGCCCTCAAGCAGAACGGCATCGAGGCCCGCTGGCGGACCGCCAGCTCCACTTTAGTCAGTCGTTGCGTTTGGCTGCACTCCGTGAAACGCGCGCGGTCACGGTATCGTGAAGCGTTGCCAGTTTAATCAGCACGCGATGACCGAAGCGGATGAACGCCACGCCTGCGTTCGTGCGCTGCAAGAGTCGCCGGTAAAGCCCAGTGCTCGGCGATATAGAACCCCTGATCGTCATCAATACCGCGGCAGACGTCATAAGCGAGATTTCCCGGCTGTGTTCGGGATGCAGCGGCGCAAAACCATCACCATATGGGCGGCAAGCGAAACTTCGGGCCAAGCCGCAGCGATCCGAGACAAGCCCACCTGCCTGTTTGTTCCTAGCCTTCCTGTCCGCCCTGATCCCACCCCAGCGGGCCGCCATGAGGTTCACTGAAATCGATGTTTTCGGCGTCTATATCGCACCGATCTCGGTGATGATGGTCGCCGCCTGGGTCGTGGTGATCGGCTTTCGGCACATCGCCGCCCGCTTCGGGCTGCTGAGTCACGTCTGGCATCCGGCCCTGTTCGTCGGAGCAATTTACCTGATTGTCCTGTCGTCGATCGTACTCATCGTCGGGCGGTGAGGCCGCATGTCGCAGACCGAAGCCAAGCCCCACACCGACATAGCGCGCGAGATCCCCTGGTCGCCAAAGCCGCCTGCCCGTACGGTGCGGATGCGTCTGCGGCGCGCTCTGGGCGTGTTCATTGCGCTGGCAACCATCGTGGCAGCCATTTTGCTCGGCCGGGCAATGTGGAACGTCTACATGGTCGCACCCTGGACGCGCGATGGCACGGTGCGCACCTACGTCGTGACCATGGCCCCGGAAGTCTCCGGGCGCATCGTTGCGATGCCGGTTGCCGCTAATCAGTACGTGCATAAGGGCCAGTTGTTGATGGTCATCGACCCGACCAATTATGCGATCGCAGTGCGCCTGGCTGAAGCGGCCGTGAAGCAGGCGGACGCCAACATGCAGAATGCAGAGCAAGAGGCCATACGACGGCAGAAACTCCCCAAGGGCGCGGTCGCTGCAGAGGAGACACAGACCTACGGAAACCAAGCGATTGCCACCCAGGCGCAATATCAGCAGGCATTGGCAAACCTGGATCAGGCGCGGGTGAACCTTGCGCGTTGCGAGATCCACTCTCCCGTCGACGGGTGGATCACGAACCTGCTGACGCAGAGAGGTGACTATGCCTCCGAGGGGCAGAACGTGATCTCCGTCGCCGATGCCGATTCATTTTGGGTGGACGGCTATTTCGAGGAAACCACTCTTGAACATGTCCAGGACGGCGACCCTGCCACCGTCAAATTGATGGGGTACCCCCAGATTCTGCGCGGCCACGTGGACAGTATCACGCGCGCGATCAATGTCCCCAATGCGCAGCCAAACGGACAAGGGTTAGCGACGGTCAATCCGATCTTTACCTGGGTACGCCTGGCGCAACGCATCCCGGTGCGCGTCCATATCGACAAGGTGCCGCCCGGGGTCACTCTGGTTGCGGGCATGACCGCCACCGTGCAGATCGACCCACGGTCCGCTGCCGCACCAGATGCCCAACCATCGCGTTAATGTCCGGCGCCACCCGAGGCGGAGCCCTTTTTCATCATAAGCACCGGCACAACGGCGGCAAGCAGAATGGCACCAAGCAGGGCAAAGCAATCCGCGTAGCCCATGATCGTCGCCTGTGCCCGGACCGTCGCGCCGACAGCGATAACGGCACGATGCCACGCATCCTCGGTACTCGGAACGCCGTGCGCCATGAAGTACTGTTGCAAGTCGGCGACGCGCGTGCGGGTCGCTGGTTGCAACAAGGACACGTGCTGGCCGATGATGAACGAGTGATATTGCTCGCGTTTGGTGAAGAAGGTCTCGATTGCGGCAGTTCCGATCGCCCCGCCGAGATTGCGCATCATATTGAACAATCCGGACGCGGCACCTGCCTCGGTACGCGCGATACCGACCATGGCGATCGCGGAAAGCGGGGTCATGACGGCCGCCTGGCCGACGGCCCTGATGATATCGGGCCAAAACAGCTGTGGTCCGGCATAGTTCGTATCGAGGTAGATGTTCATGAAGCAACTCGTCGCGAATATCGCAAGTCCGGATACCACGATCACACGGGCGTCGATGCGTTTCATCATGAGCGGCACCAGCGGAATGACCAACAGTTGCGGCAGTCCGGTCCACGCCATGACCTCGCCACTTTGCTCCGCATCGAAGCCTTGGGTCACCGCCAGGTATTGGGGCAGCAGATAGGCTGCGGCGTAGAGGGCAAAGCCGAGCAGAAAATTCCCAAGCGTGCCGAACCCGAAATTCCGGCGCGCGAGCAAACGGAAATTGACAACCGGCTCGGCGGTAAAGAATTCTATCACCGTGAAGATGCCGAGCGTGACTGCCGCAAGGGCACTCAGCTTGACAATGTAGGGTGAGCCGAACCAATCGTAGACGTTCCCGTCGTCGAGTACAGTTTGAAGCGCGGCGAGGCCGACAGCCATCAGGGCGATGCCGTACCAGTCTCCCTGACGCAGCAGACGAAGCTGCATCGACGATTTGGGCAGCGCATGCCACAGCGCGCCGAGCATCAGCGCGCCGGGCACGATATTGACGTAAAACACCCATGGCCAGCCATAAGTGTCATTCAGGTAACCGCCGATTGTCGGGCCGATCGCTGGTGCAAACGTGGCGGTAATGGCAAAGCCGGCGAGTCCCAGAGCGTGCTTTGATGGTGGCAGCATTGAGAGAATGATGGTGAAGGCCAGGGGGATGAGAACGCCCCCCGTGAACCCTTGCAGCGCGCGGAAGACGATCATCTCACCGAGGCTGTGTGCATGCCCACACAGCACCGAGAACACCAAGAACAGTACTGTGTTGACGAGCAGATAGCGGCGCAGGGAGAACACTCGCGAGAGATAGTCGGTCAGCGGCACCACGATGATCTCGCCGATCAAATAGGCCGTCGAGATCCAGGTGCCGTACACGCCGCCGGTGCCGATGCCCCCTTCGATATAGGGCAATGCGGTATTGGTGATCTGGATGTTAAGCACGGCCAGGAAAGCGCCGAGCAACGCGCCGCCAACGGCGATCCAGGTTTTCAGTGAGACCGGCGCCTCGTGATCGCCGGCGCCGCTCATGATGGCCTGCCGGATGCGTTCGTGGCAGTGAATGAACGGGTCGGCTGTGGTCGCCTGAGTAAGCCCGGTTGCTGGGCCATCGTTACGCGCATGCCGTCGGTGGCGCCGATGGGCGGATCCAGGATCAGCCGATCGCCTGCATGCAGGCCATCCCGCACTTCGAGAGTGGCGCCATTATCAGCCGCGATGTTGAGCCGGCGCAGATGAAGCGCGCCGTTGTGGTAAACCGCGGCTTGCAGCCCGGCATCGTCGAAAATGATGGCCTGGGACGGAACCACGATCACGGGGTATTCGCGCGGCTCATGCAGATGGACGATCGTATAAACACCAGGGGCGAGTGCTCCGTTCCTGTTGTCCACGTCGACTTCTGCCAGCACGGTCCGCGTGTCGGGCTGTAGCGCATTCGCATTGCGCGCCAGTCTGCCATGAAACACCCGCCCCGGCAGTTCCGGCACCGTTACGTCTGCTTCGTCGCCATCCTTCATGCCGAAATAGTCCTTTTGCGGCACATAGATCAGCACCCTGAGCGTATCGGTGCGCTCGATCGTGAATAATGGGGTGCCGCTGTTGTCATTGGCTGTCACCAGGCTGCCGGCATCGATGTGACGGCTGGTGATCACACCATCGAACGGTGCCACGACCTTTTCGAACCCGGTCAGTTCCACCAGCCGGTTCACCTGCGCTTGCTGTGCCAAAACGTTGGCGCGTGCAACGGCCAACGCTGCATTGTCTGCTTCCAGAGTATCACGATAGACATCGGCTTGTTGCTGGCTCGTCCAGCCGTCCCTGGATGTTACCGCAGTGCGCCACGCGTTGTCGTAGGCCACTTTGGCATCCGCCTGGGCTTTCAGCACGTTCGCCTGCAACTGCACAAGTTGGGCGCGCGCCTGGGCGAGCTCCTGGTCGAGATCGGGCGCGGCAATCACCGCCAGGACGGCACCGGCACGGACGCGGCTGCCGATATCGACGTTGCGTTTGGCAATATAGCCCGTGGCGCGTGCGTACAGCGTTGCAGTATCGAACGCCTCGGTAGAGCCCGGCAGCTCGATGTCGCGCGGGGTATCCACCGCCTTGAGAACCACGGTGCGCACCACGGGCACAGCATCATGTTCTGCTGTCAGTGTGGCAGCGGCTGCGGCTTCGCGCTGCATGTGGCGGTACGCACCAAGACCGACCAGGAGAGCGAGACCGGAGACCGCGGCCAGCCCGAGCAAACGGCCGGTGCGGCGGCGGCGGCGTTCCAGGCGGCGGTCCGGCGACTGCCGCGATTGCTCTGGCGCATCAGGCAGAAGCTCGGTCTGCGAAGGGATTTCGTTCATGGGTACATTCCGGGGTTCATCGGGTCGTCCGGCAGTTCCGCACGGCGGCGTTCGAACTTGCCGACGACCGAGTAGAGGTAAGGGACAAACAACAGCGTGGTGATCGTGCCAATCATTACGCCGCCAATCACTGCGCGCGCGAGCGCGGCATTCTGCTCTTCGCCAGGGCCGCCGATTGCCATCGGCAGCATGCCGACGATCATTGCGGCGGCGGTCATCAGCACCGGGCGCAAGCGCGTCGTGCCGGCTGACAGCGCAGCCTGGACTGCGCTCATGCCGGCCTCGCGTTGCTCACGTGCGAAGGTGACCAGCAGAATAGAGTTGGCCGAGGCGACACCGATCGCCATGATCGCGCCCATCAGCGAAGGCACGTTGAAGGTCGTTCCGGTAGCAAACAGCATCAGAACAAGGCCACTGCCCGCGCCCGGCAGCGCCAGCAGCACCGCGAGAGGGTCAAGGAAGCTCTGGTAATTCACCACCATCAGCGCGTAGACAAAAATCGCGGTGAACAACAGGCCGATGGTCAGGTTTGTGAACGCCTGTTTCATGCTGGCGATTTGGCCGAGGACCACAATCCGGTCGGCGGGACCGAGCTTGCCCCGCATCTGTGCCACCACCTTCTGAATCGCCCTCGCGGCGCTGCCGAGATCGCGGTTCTGGACGCTGGCATAGACGTCATAGACCGGCTGAATATTCGAATGGGTGTAGACCGATTGCACCGCTTCCCGCTTCGCCGTTGCCACGTTGCCGAGCAGACTGGGCACCACCGTGTTTCCCGACAGCGACGCGGAAATCAGCGTATTGTCGAGCTGCTGTTTGTTGGAGATACGGTACTCCGGCGTCTGCACCGCAAAATAGTATGGAATTCCATTTCTTGGATCGGACCAGAAATTCGGCGACACCTGCTCCGACGAGCTTAGGCTGATATTCATGTTGTTCGCGATCCGGCTGATGTTCAGGCCAAGCTCTTGCGCGCGCGTGCGGTCGATTGCATAGAACAGCTCCGGTGCATCCAGTTCCTGCTGGACGTGACTGTCCACGATGCCTGGGACGTTCGCAAGCCGGGTCGCCAGCTCATCAGCGATGTTTTCGTTAGCCGCGCGGTCTCGACCCACAACCTGCAGGTCGATCTGGGAGGGTACGCCGAAGTTCAGCACCTGCGTCGCGAGGTCGGCAGGCTGGAAATAGAACATCACATCGGGGAAGGCGATGGGCAGCTCCTGCCGCAGCTTCTTGATGTAGCTGGCGGTGGGCGCATGGCCATTTTTGAGTTGGATCAGGATCTGGCCATCGTTGGCACCGATCGTGCTGCCGTCGGTATATGCGAGGTTGTACACGCGCTGCGGCAGGCCGATATTATCGAGCATAAGACCGAGGTCCTTGGGTGGGATCTGCCGGCGGATATTGTTCTCCACGGCGTGGAAGATTTGCTCGGTATACTCGATGCGGGTGCGTGCCGGCGCACGAACGTGCAGTTCGATCAGGCCGGCATCGATTGTCGGGAAGAAATCGGTGCCCACGAACGTGGCAACCACCGCCGCGCCTGCGACCACCGATCCTGCCACCAGCGGCGTCAGCACGCGGCGGTGCAGAATACCAGTGAGCAACCACGCGTAGAAGTCGCGAAAGCGGTCGAAGCGCTCATTGAATTGTTCATGGAACCGCGCGAGCCACTTTTTCGGCCCATGATGGTCATGCTCCCCACGCAGCAGCAGGCGAATGATGATCGGCGTCAATGTGCGCGAGATGCCGTAGGAGGCCAACATAGCGAATACCACGGCCATCGCGAGCGGCGTGAACAGATATTTTGATGGTCCTTGAAGGAAGAAAACGGAGACGAACACGCAGCAGATGGAGAGTGTCGAAATCAAGGTCGGCACCGCGATCCCGGCGGCGCCCTCCAGCACGGCGCGATCGAATTGGTTCCCTTCTTCGAGCAATCGATGCGTGTTTTCGATCGTGACCGTCGAGTCGTCGACCAGGATACCAACGGCCAGCGCCAACCCGCCGAGGGTCATGGTGTTGATGGTTTCTCCAAGTGCGGACAGAACGGCAAGCGAGGTCAGGATCGACAGGGGAATCGAAACCATCACGATAAGGGTTGAACGCCATGACCCCAGGAACACCAGGATCATCAGCGCCGTCAGGCCGGCGGCGATCGCGCCCTCGCGCACTACGCTTGCGATCGCCTGCTTCACGAACACCGACTGGTCAAACAGAAGATGGATCTGCATGCCCGGCGGCGCCGCCTTCCGAATGGCCGGCAGTGCCGCTTTCACGCGGTTCACCACGTCGAGTGTTGAAGCGTCGCCGTTCTTGATGATGGTGAGCAATACCGCGCGCTTGCCGTTAGCGTGCACGATGTTCTGCTGCACTGCCCACGAGTCCGCAACATGAGCCACATCCGACAGATAGACCGTTCTTGGACCAACCTGCTTGATCGGCAGGCGATTGAGTTCCTGCACCGTAAGCGGCATGGCGTTCACACGTACGATGAACTGCTGCTTGCCCATCTTCGCGTCGCCGGAGGGCAAGGTCAGGCTCTGCGCATTGACGGCGTTGACCACGTCGTCCGGCGTGATGCCGAGCGCGCGCAGCGCGTCCGGGTTGAGATTGACCATGATCTGGCGGTACTTGCCGCCATACGGGGTGGGCAACGTGATGCCTGGAATTGGCGCCAATTGCTGGCGGATCTGGTAAAGACCGTAGTCGTAAAGCTGCTGTTGGTTGAGCGTATCGGAACTTAGCGAAAGCTGCAGCACCGGCACGGCCGAGGCACTGTACTGAACGATAATCGGCGGCTCGATCCCCGTTGGCATCAGGGCACGGATCGCATTGGTTGCCGATACGATTTGCGCGATCGCCAGGTCAACGTTGACGCCCGGCTGGAAGTAGATCTTCTGGACCGCGATCCCCTCCAGGGTCTGACTTTCCATGTTCCGGATGTCGCTGACGCTGGTGCTGATCGCGTACTCACTATAGGTAGTGACTCGCTGCTCCATTTCCTGCGGCGATAGCCCGGTGTACTGCCAGATCACCGATACTACCGGGATGTTGATATTCGGGAAGATGTCCTTTGGCGTGACCAGAATGGCGCTGACGCCGAGGAACAGCATCAGGCCGGCCAGCACATAAAAGGTGTGCGGAAACTTCAGCGCGAAGCGGACAATTCCCACGGGAACACCCTCCGGAAAAGTGCGGCGGACGCACCGGGCTTCATCCACCCGATATATGCGCGAAATTGCATGCCGCTGGTCTCCGGCGAGGGATGATCCACGCACGCCACTGGCAAGTAAGCGCCGCGCGCTCGTACAACATTGTCGCATCGCGGTGAAAAGTTGTCCAAAATTCGGTGAAATCGCTCGGCAGAACGACGTCAGGCGTCGACCGGCAACGACGCACCCGGCGGCACCAACGCAGCAGCGGTCGGCCTGATCTAACGGAAGGCCGGACAGACGCAGCTACACCAGCAGGGACAGGCGGATGATGGGGAATACTGACAAACCGCAGTTCGAACTGCAAATATCCAGCTTTCCCTGCGTGCGAGGCTGATAACTGGTCAGTCACTCGACTTCCGGATGTCCGTTTCAGGCAGGCAGCGTGCCCGTGCGGGACACTTGAAGGTTCTCGGTGCTCTGGCCCTGTATTGAAGGAGATCCGCCATGAGCTCGCTGACCTACACCCCCGACTCCGAAAACCTGGGCAGGTATCTGCGGGCTGTTCACGCGTATCCGATCCTTTCGCCTGACGAGGAGGTCGCTCTGTCGCGGGCGTGGCTCGACAATCGGGACCAGTCTGCAGCGAACAAGCTGGTGACGTCCCATCTGCGCCTCGTTGCGCGGATCGCCATGGGCTATCGCGGTTACGGCCTGCCGCTGAACGAATTGATCAGTGAGGGCAATATCGGCATGATGCGTGCCGTGCAGGGGTTCGATCCGAACCGCGGATTCCGCCTGGCGACCTATGCCATGTGGTGGATCAGGGCCTCGATTCAGGAGTACATTCTGCACTCTTGGTCCTTGGTAAAAATCGGCACCACAGCCGCGCAGAAAAAACTGTTCTTTAACCTGCGCCGGCTGAAAGGCCAGATCCAGGCAATCGATGAGGGCGACCTGAGGCCAGATCAGGTATCGCTGATTGCCGACATGCTCAACGTGCCGGAGCAAGACGTCATCAGCATGAACGGCAGGCTTGCCGCTTCCGATCACAGCCTGAACGCCCCAATGCATCAGGATGACGAAGATCAATGGCAGGATCGGCTCGCGGACCAGGCGGACAGCCAGGAAATTGTTCTCGCCGAGCGTGAGGAATTCACCATCCGCCGGGCGCTGCTGTCCGACGCGTTCAAAGTCTTGAACAGGCGCGAACGGCATATCCTGATCGAACGCCGGCTCAAGGAAAACGCGGTGAAGCTTGATGTTCTGGCAGAGCATTATAATGTCTCGCGGGAACGGATCCGCCAGCTCGAAGTGCGCGCGATAACAAAGCTTCAGAAGACCATGAAGGCCAGCATGTTGGCAGGAGCCGCGGCCGCCAAACGCGGCGCGCCGGCGCCGATGCTGGCTGCCAGCCATTGCTCGTGACGGCGCGGGCCGGCGAACCATTGCCGGCCCTCCTGCGCGTCACAGGGTTGTAACGTGCCGGGTGCACGTCGCCCGATGGCGCATGGTCTCAGCCCATGCGAAAGTCCTTTGTCGTGGAAACAGACAAGGCCGCAGAGGTTCGCGCAATGCGCACGTTGCCGGGACACGTTATGCCCCCTGCGCGGTTCGGCTTCCGACCGACGGAGATGCCAAGTTGAACGAATCCCCCGATACCCTTGCCATCAATACCATCCGTATGTTGGCGGTCGATGCCGTGCAACAGGCGAAATCTGGTCATCCCGGCACGCCCTTGGATGCTGCCCCCACCGCCTATGTCTTATGGCAGCGCTTCCTTCGCTACGACCCCACTGTTCCGAACTGGATGAACCGGGACCGCTTCGTGCTGTCCGCCGGCCATGCCTCGGCGCTGCTGTACAGCCTGATCCATCTCGCCGGCATAAAATCGGACAACGGCGAAGACGCGGTCACGCTGAAGGACCTGGAGACATTCCGACAGGCGGGCAGCCATTGTCCCGGGCATCCCGAATACGGCTGGACTACCGGTGTAGAAACCACCACCGGGCCGCTTGGCCAGGGCGCTGCAACCAGTGTCGGCATGGCGCTGGCCGGGCGCTGGCTTGCCGCCACCTATAATCGACCCGATTTCACATTGTTCGACTTCCGAACCTTCGCGCTATGCGGCGATGGCGACATGATGGAAGGCATTGCCAGCGAGGCAGCCTCCATCGCCGGTCATCAACGCCTGGCCAACCTGTGCTGGATCTACGACAGCAATCGCGTCACGATCGAGGGCCATACCGATATTGCCTTTACCGAGGACGTGGCTGCCCGCTTCCTCGCCTATGGCTGGCACGTCACGCGCCTCAGCGACGCCAATGATCTCGGTCAGCTTGACCGCGCGTTTCGCGAAGTCGCCGCCGTCACCGACCGGCCTTCGCTGATCGTCGTACCCAGCCATATCGGCTACGGCTCGCCGCACAAGCAGGACTCGCCGGAGGCACATGGCGAGCCGCTCGGCGAGGCAGAAGTGCGGCTGACCAAGCAGTTCTTCGGTTTCGATCCCGACTCTCAGTTCGTCGTGCCGAACGGCGTGCGTGCCCATTTCGATGCGGGCATCGGCGCGCGTGGCGCGGCGCTGCGCCGCGATTGGGAGGCAATGTTCTCCCGTTATCGTGCGGCCTATCCGGCGCTTGGCGCGCAGATCGACGGTATCCGTACCGGCACTCTGCCCGAAGGATGGCAGCAGGCACTGCCGACCTTCGCTGCGGATCCGAAAGGAATGTCCACACGCGACGCATCCGGAAAAGTGCTGAATGCGGTCGCCCAACAAATCCCCTGGCTGGTCGGCGGCGCCGCCGATTTGTCGCCCAGCACCAAGACGCGGCTGGTGTTCGATGGCGCTGGCGACATGCAAGCCATCGGCGGTCCCGGCGACCCACCCGGACGCAACATGCACTTCGGCGTTCGCGAGCATGCGATGTGTGCGATCGTCAATGGCATGACGTTGTGCGGCTTGAAAACGTTCGGATCTGGCTTCCTGATTTTCACCGATTACGCTCGCGGTGCGATTCGGCTGTCATCGCTGATGAACCTGCCTGTCATGCATATCTGGACACATGATTCGATTGGCCTCGGCGAGGACGGACCGACGCATCAGCCGATCGAACAATTGGCGGCGCTCCGCGCGATCCCTGGCATGGTGGTGATCCGCCCGGCCGACGCCAACGAAACCGCCGAGGCGTATCGCAATATCCTTGCCTTCAAGGACCGGCCGGCGGCACTGATTTGCTCGCGCCAGGCGCTGCCGATCATCGACCGGCAGGCAAATGCCCCGGCCAGCGGCCTGGCCCATGGCGCTTACGTTCTTGCCGACGGTCCTGGTGCGCCGGCGGTGATTCTGATCGGGACCGGCAGCGAAGTCGCGCTATGCTTGGCTGCCCGAGAGCAACTTGCCAAGGAAGGCATCTCGGCCCGTGTCGTCAGCATGCCATCCTGGGAATTGTTCGAGGCGCAATCCGAGTCATATCGCGACGAGGTGCTGCCGCCCGCCGTCACGGCGCGCGTAACCGTGGAGGAAGCGGCGGCGATCGGTTGGCATCGCTATGCCGGCCCTGGCGGAACTGTGCTCGGCATGCACAGCTTCGGCATGTCCGCGCCGATCAAGGTCGTGACGGAACATTTCGGCTTCACCGTCGCCCACGTGGTCGAAGCGGCAAAACTCGCCGTTCAGCGCGCGCGCTGATTGGTCTTGGCCGAAGCGAAGCGTGACCCGATTCAGGGCATGATGCCGGCGGACACTGCTGCCTCGCGTGGCCCTTCACAATCGCGCCGGGCGTCGAGCCAGCCCAATAACGCGTCGCGGATCGATAGCAGGCTCTTATAATGCTGCGTTGCGTCCGGCAGTGCCCGCACCGCCTCGGCAAGGCGTGCTGCCGTGGCGGCATCGCGGATTGCGCTCGCCAATGGGTAGACGTGCACGCGAATGCCAAACAACACAGCGTCGGATAGCGGCAGCCGACGCAATGTCTGGCGCTCGACGCGCAGGAACAATGCATCGCCGGCGTTGGCGATCGTAACGATTGGGTTATGGCCTGTGCGCCACTTGCCGGTGGGTTGGAACAGGGCTGCATCGTCCACCACCGCCCAGTTGATGCGGCAGGCGATGTAGCCTGGCTTGACGTGACGCATGAAACGATCGACCGGCGCAGCCAGACGGTCGGCATAGAGCGGCACTGCGCCATGCACCAAAGCGAGCGGGCGCCCAAGCTTTTCCATCAGCCGCCAGCGGGTGGGAAAGCACAGCACGGCGGCGGTGAACATCGGCACCGTATCAGTGATTTGAATCAGGCAAAGATCTTCCTGCACCAACTGGCCGGCGAGTTCCAGCGGATCGCAGGACAGGTTAGGGAGGTTCCATGCTTCTCCGGTCAGGCGGTTGTGCAACCAGTCGCCGTCGCGGGTGAACCAGTCGGGATGATGCGTCGTGAGGTTGTCGATGACGGCCGTTAGCGTCTCGGCGCGTGCCGTATCGGATGCGGGCAAGGCGGCGAAGACCTCGGCGTGATGATTGCTAAGCAAGCCGCGGCGTTGCTCCAGTTCCGCGGGGTAGCGGTCATCCAGTTCGAACCAGGCGGACTCTGGCAGGGTGATCAACCCCATCGCCATGCGATAAGGCCCGGCCTCGAAGGGCAGATAGATTGTTTCCGGTGGCAAGGTATGCATGCGGCACTGTGGCATGGCGCATGGACGGACGCCAACCACGGTCATCGCGCGGAGAGGAGCGACGCAGCAACCTTGTTCGAATCTTTGCGTCCGTGCTGCGTGCGCGCGTGATCAAGGTTGCTTCGCCGCTGGGCTGCTGGTGAGAAAGAAAGCCTCTCCTCCTATCCCCCCGCAAGGGGAGGGGGACTGTTCCATCCAACTGCCGGTCGGCCGCCTCGGCCGGGGGCAACTCGCAATGACATTCAGGGGTTGTGGCAGCAGCCGTCTGCCTCTTCTCCAGCAACGAAACGTCCGTTCGGATCGACGAAGCCTTCACTTTTATAGCGATCGTGGTGGCGCACCCAATCGGTCAGGTTGCCGTTGATCGTCTCGTTGCGGCCCTTCGGCGTTACGTCGAGCACTGCGTAGGCATTAAGGTTGATTTCGCCGCCACGCGCGAAGGACGAGTAGGTGTGGAAGATATTTCCGCCCTCATCCTGGTAGAACACGCTGCGGCCGGACATTTCGTCGATGCCGATCGGGCGCATGTCGTAGTTGTAATAAGCTTCTCCCTTGGCCAACTCCTCGGGGCGGAACGAAACGTGGAAATCGTAGTTGAAGTCGGTGCCGTGGGAGGAGACGAATTTCATGCTCCACGCCATGCGCCGCCGATAGGCATCCAATTTTGCAAACGGCGCGCGGGCGACGGCGACATAGGTCACGTCGTGGTGTTCCAGATGCACCAGCGCACCGCTGATCTGGTCGATCTCGAAAGAGCACCCGACGCAGCCTTCGGTCCAGTCGGGGCCGAACATGAAGTGCTTCACCACGAGCTGGCTGCGGCCGTCGAACAAGTCGGACAGTGTTTCGGGACCGTTGGGACCTTCGAAGACGTAGGTCTTGTCTACCTTCACCCAGGGCAGCGCCATGCGTTCGGTGGTCAGCTCGTCACGCATGCGGGTGAACGCTTTCTCCCTGGCCAGAAGCTGCTTGCGGGCTATCAGCCATTCTTCGCGGGAGACGACCGGGTGTTGCATGGACGGACTCCTTGTTGCGGGTGGCGGGTGAACGGTGCCGCCCTATCCTGCACGACGATCGGGCAACGCGCTTGCCGACATGTCGGCGGCAAATTCGGCGAAGCGTTCGAAGCAGCTTGTCCAGCCGTCGCGGTGGCTGTCGCGGGCGGGCACGCTTTCGAAGCCGGTCTGGTAAAGGGAGAGCAAGGTCTGCGCGCCGCGCGGTTGGAAGGTGACAGTGATGCGCATTTCGTGGCCGGGATTGCCGTCCGCATCCTCCCAGGCGTACGTGAAGACCAACCGTTCCGGTGGAATGACTTCCTGATAGACGCCGCGTTTGGTGTGCAGCGAGCCCTCGGGTGACCGCATGGCGACGCGGTAGCTGCCGCCGGGGCGGGCATCGAGGCGGCACGATTCGATGGCGAACCCCTTGGGTCCCCACCAGCACGCCGCATGCTCTGCGGTGGTCCAGGCAAGGAACACCAACGCGGGTGGCGCGTCGATCAGGCGCGAAACAATAAGTTCGGGTGCCTCTGCGGCTTCGGTATCAGTGACGGCGGCCACGGGACGATCGCTTTCCTTGCAGCGTCTCCAGGTAGTCTTCGAGGCGATCGAAGCTTTGCTCCCAGTGGGCGCGGTATTCTTCCAGCCACGTGGCCGCGTCCTTCAGGGGGCCGGCTTGCAGGCGGCAGGGCCGCCACTGTGCTTGCTTGCTGCGGGCGACGAGGCCGGCGCGCTGGAGCACTTTCAGGTGCTTGGAGACGGCGGGCAGGCTCATGGCGAAGGGCTCGGCCAGGGCGCTAACGGAGGTCTCGCCCGCGGCGAGGCGCGCGAGAATGGCGCGGCGGGTGGGGTCGGAGAGGGCGGCGAAGGTGGCGCTGAGGGGGTCGGCGGACATGGATGTGGAGAACCGAGTGGTTAAGTAACCGATTGGTTAATTGAAAAAGCGGCGGATGTCAAGGAGAAAGCGCGTCCGAAGGGACGTGCATCCGTTTGACCGACGCGATCAAGCAAGCACTTGCGCGGCCACAACCCGTGTCATTGGGAGTTGCCACCGGCCGAGGCGGCCGCCCGGCGGCTGGATGAAAGTGCGGCGTGCCACAGGTATTTCGTCATGGCGGGGCCTGACCCGGCCATCGACGCATCATCGATCGGGACGTGTTCGGTGCGCGCCCGCTCAGTTGGGGAATATGGCCGGGTTAAGCCCGGCCATGACGGGAACTTTCTTGCCGGCGCGCCGCGCCGCAGCAATCCCGATCGACCGGCGCATGGACAACCGAGCGCTGACCCGCCGCGAATTGCTTCGGCCCTTTGGCACTTCGCATTGATCCGTAGTACCGTCCCCGCATCCAATATTGCCTGGAGGTCACGCCATGCATGCTCGGCGGCTCGATCACATCCAACTTGCGATGCCGCCAGGCCGCGAGGATGAGGCGCGTGCGTTCTATCAAGGCATGCTTGGCATCGGCGAGGTGACCAAGCCGCCCCATTTGGCGGTGCGTGGTGGGTGCTGGTTCGAGCAAGGCGAGTTGAAGGTTCATCTTGGTGTCGAAGCAGACTTTGTGCCCGCCCGGAAGGCGCATCCGGCCTTCATCGTCGAAAATCTGCGGAGCCTCGCAGCGATGTTGGAGCGAGGCGGGTATCGTGTGAGCGAGGATCAGCCGCTGGAAGGCTATGACCGGCTTTACGTGGATGATCCTTTTGGTAATCGGATCGAGCTGATGGAACCGAAATTTCAGTCGGTAGAATCAGGGGAGGGCGGCACTGCCAGTCCCATGTCATTGGGAAGAGCGTAGCAACGAAGCAATTTCGCTCGGGGAAGCCTCCGGACCGTCCGTGCATCCAGACGACTGGGATTGCTTCGTCGCGGCGCTCCTCGCAATGACATAGGCCTCGCAATGACATAGGATGTGTGTGACTAACGCTTCTGCGGTAGCGCGTCGTAAATTATCAACGATTTCTGGTGGTTCCGGCTGCCGCCCGTCATCGGAATCATAGTGGCGCCGTCGAACTCATGCCTCCCCTCCTGCTTATCCTCCCATGCGAGGAAGCGTTCGACCGTCCAGGACTCACGTAGCGGGGTGCTCATGGCTGAGAGCCTAGGCATCCTTCGATCCCCTCGCAGCCGCGGCATCCTTCGATCTCGCAACGATCGCTTGAACCCGCCCTGCCGTCATGCCGCCCACAATCCATGGTGACGCGCTGCCCCGTCCAGGCTATATCTGGTGCCCAGCCAAGCCTTTGGAGGAGTCGCCCGCATGGATGGAACGGCCCGCGCCGCCGATGAACATCCGGTCCGCTTCGACCTGCTGACCGAAAACCCGGTCTATAAGCCGTTCCGCTACCCCTGGGCCTACGAGGCCTGGATGACGCAGCAGCGCGTTCACTGGCTGCCCGAGGAAGTGCCGCTGGCAGACGATGTGAAGGACTGGCACCGCACCCTCTCCGATTCGGAACGCAACCTGCTGACGCAGATCTTCCGCTTCTTCACCCAGGCCGATGTCGAGGTGAACAACTGCTACATGAAGCACTACGCGCAGGTATTCAAACCCACCGAAGTGCTGATGATGCTGTCCGCCTTCTCCAACATCGAGACGGTGCACATCGCCGCCTACAGCCACTTGCTCGACACCATCGGCATGCCGGAGCTGGAATACCAAGCGTTTATGAAATACAAGCAGATGAAGGACAAGTACGACTACATGCAGTCCTTCACGGTCGAGTCGCGCTTCGAGATCGCCCGCACGCTGGCGGCCTTCGGCGCCTTTACCGAGGGGCTTCAATTGTTTGCCTCCTTCGCCATCCTGCTGAACTTCCCGCGGTTTGGCAAAATGAAGGGGATGGGCCAGATCATTTCCTGGTCCGTGCGCGATGAAACGCTGCACTGCAACTCCATCATCCGGCTGTTCCGCACTTTCGTCCAGGAAAACCCGGAACTGTGGAGCCAGGACCTGAAGCGTGAAATCTACATCACGGCCGCCACCATCGTGGACCATGAGGACGCATTCATCGACCTCGCGTTCGAGCAAGGTGCGGTGCACGGCCTGACAGCGCAGGAGGTGAAGCAATACATCCGCTATATCGCCGACCGCCGCTTAGTGCAGCTTGGGCTGAACGCGCTGTATCACGTGCCGAAGAACCCGCTGCCGTGGCTGGACGACATGCTGAACGCAGTGGAGCATACGAATTTCTTTGAGAATCGGGCGACCGAATACAGCAAGGCGTCAACGACCGGCACCTGGGAAGAGGCGTTCGACACGCCGGTCTCTGCTGTGCTGGCAGCGGAGGCGACCGGCGGCGGCAAGAAAACCGAATTGACGGGAAGTTCGTCTGAATAATGCGATTATTACGCTTATGACGACAAATCCCCTAGCCAAGTACCGCGAAATCGTCTATTGATTACACGTTCTGCCTTGCTGTGAGGCAAAATCGTAATAGCGACGCAGAAATAACCCTTTGTTAACGCATTTGTGACGAAATGCCGGACGACTATAGGACATAATATAGTGGAACTGACTTTCGGCAAATGGAGTCGCGGCGGCTCATCGGGTGGAACACTCGCATGGTTGATGGGGCGTTCTATCGTGCTGAAATCGCGTGATTGGGGTTGACCGATGGGGACGACCACGTGGGCAACCGGTGCTGCCGGCACCGTGGAGCAGGCGGCAAACGAACTGGAAGAGGATGCTGGCCGGGAGCATTCCGGTGGTAGCGGCGTACCGCGCTACAGCCGGCGCTTGTCCGACAAGATTCTGATCGCGTTCCACCATGCCTGCGACCAGAGTGATTTCGAGGTCGCCGAGCAATTGCTACACATCCTCGAAATGATGCTGACCCGCCGGCCGCTGACGCCGGACGGCACACGGCGCCGCAACATGGAAAGCCTGGTTGCGGCACACGAACGGCTATGGCACTTGCGGCATCCCCACACCGACCAGTTCTGAGCCCCTTCGCTGCAACGCCGCCATCGCCGAGCCTGACCCGGGACCAAGTCCGGTCGTCCCGGTTGCGCAATGCACCGGTCAGATCGCTGCCAGCGTGTCGAACACGTCTCCCGCCGGCGGCAGACCCAGAATATGCCGGCGGTGCCACAGGGCGTAGAACAACAGCTTCCATGCCGCGAAACCGTCGCGCCAGCGGCGGACATTGCGAAACAGCGCCACCACGCGGTCTGGATCGGCGATCTCCGCCACACCCGGTTGCGCCGCCACCAGCGACCCCAATCGCGGTCCCTGCCCTTTGATCCACGCCCCTACCGGCACGGTGAAGCCCTGCTTCGGCGCGAAAGGCCGCGCGACAGGCAAATGCTTCTCAAGCCACTTGCGCAGGATCCACTTACCCATGCCGTCGCGCAGCTTCATGGCATCCGGCAGGCGGAAGGCGGCCGAGGCAACGCCTTTGTCCAGGAACGGTGTGCGCCCCTCCACCGCATGCGCCATCAGGCAGCGGTCCAGCTTCAGCAACAGGTCGTGCGGCAGCCAGTCGGTGATGTCGGTCGCCTGCGCTGCGGCCAGCCGCGAGCGGCCGCCTTCGGCCGCGCGCAGTTCCGCCGCGGCGATGCCGTCGCGCCACCCGGCGGGGCGCGCCCGCAGCACGTTCACGCGATCGAAGGAGCCACGCGCGTACATCGCCCGTCCACCCAGCCACCAGGGACGCATCGCACTGGCATAGCGCGGATAACCAGCGAAAATCTCGTCACCGCCTTCACCGCTGAGGACCACCTTCACATCCTGCCGCGCACGCTGCGCCAGGAACCAGGTGGGGATGATGGCGTAGTCGGCCGCGGGATCGTCCATGCAGGCCACGATCTCGGGCAGATGCTGCCAGACCATCGCCTCGTTGATCTCGATTGCCTCGTGCCGCGCGCCACAGGCTTTCGCCACCGCCGCCGCGTGGTCGCGCTCATCCGCCGCTTCGGGCACGTCGAAGCCGGCGGTAAAGGCCAGCACGGGCTCATCGTTCAGCCGCGCCATCAACGCGAGCAAGGTGGAACTGTCGATGCCGCCGGAGAGGAACATGCCGTACGGTACATCGCTGCGCTGGTGCAGGTCGACCGACTCTTCCAGCGCGCGGTCCAGCCGGACCAGCGCCTCGTCTTCGTCGATGTTCTCCGGTCCCCCTTCCGGGATGGCGCTGATCCGGCGGCGGTCGATCACGTGGCCGTCCGCGCAGGTGAGCGTCTCGCCGGGCAGCAGGCGCTGGATGCCGTCGAAGATCGTGTCGGGGCCGGTGGTGAATTGCAGTTGCAGCAGTTCCTCGCGCGCCGAGGGGCGGACGGCACGCGTGACCAGGCCGGCTTCCAGTAGCGCCTGCGGCTCCGACGCGAAGGCCAGGCCCTGTGGCACCTGCGCGATATACAGCGGCTTGATCCCGAACGGATCACGCGTCAGTGTCACAGACCGTTGCGCACGTTCATGGATCGCGACCGCGAACATGCCGCGCAATTTCTGCGCGTAATCCGCGCCCTGGCGCAACCACAAATGAAGTGGCGGCTCGCAATCGCTGTTGGTGGCGAACGTCACCTCCGGCATCGCCGCGCGCAATTCGCGATAGTTGTAAATCTCGCCGTTGCAGATCAGCGTCGCAGCGCCGGCGAACAATGGCTGGTCTCCGGTCACCAGGTCGATGATCGCCAACCGGTTGTGCACCAGCGCGACGCGGCCAACGACCGCGTGCCCGGTACCGTCGGGGCCGCGATGATGCAGGCTGTCGATCAGACTTGACAGGGTAGCGGGGTCGGGCGGGGGGGCCCCGCTTGACAGGATCAGGCCAGCGATGCCGCACATTTAGCCTGCAACCTCCAGTAACAGGTTTTCCAACGCCACCGATTGGGTGTGCGCATTCAGGTTGCGCCGCGCATGATCGTATCCTGCCCGAGCCAGCACGTGGCGCAATGCCGGATCTGCCACGAGGCGGTGCATGGCGGCGGCGAGTGCGGCGGGATCGTACGGCGGCACCAGCAGACCGGTGCGTTCGTGCTGTATCGCCTCGGCAACGCCGCCTTCATTGGTGCCGATCACGGCGCAGGATTGGGCCATGGCTTCGAAGATGACGCTGGGCAGGCCCTCGGCGTCGCCGTTCGGCGCGACCACGCTGGGCACCAACAGCGACCATGCCCGGGCCATGCGCGCCCGCACGTCTTCTGGCGGGAGCCAGCCGGTGAGTTGCACGCCGGGAACCTCACGCGCCAGGGTTTCGAGGATCGGACGCAACGGGCCATCGCCCACGAAGATGATCGGCGTGGCATCGCCTTGCGCCCGCAGGTGGCGGACGGCGTCCGCTATGTCCCGGATCCCTTTTTTGGCAACGAAACGCCCAGAGAACAGATGGTAGGTCGGTGCAGGTGCGCCGGGCGGCGGTGCCGGGGGAATTTCGGCCCCGATCGGCAGCACAACCAGCTTGTCGGCCGGCACATGTCGGGCCAACGCCATATCGGCAATCGCGGCGGAGACACAGACGAATCGGGATGTGGCTGCCACCACTTGCAGCCAGCGCCGTGCCTGTACCGTGCCACGCCAGTTCTTCGCCTTGCTGATGTCGCCGCCCCAAAGCGTGACCACCATCTTGAGGCCGCGTGCCCGCACCAGAGGCAAGGCCAGTGCCCCACCGCGCGCGAACTGCGCGTGCAGTACCGACGCGCCCGGCGCCACATCCAGCCGCGGCACAATCCCTGCCTGCTGGAACAACGCGCGCGCCAACCAGGTGGGGCCGAGTCGGACGACCGATCCGCCGAGTTGATTCGCCAAAGGCATGATGTGCCGCCCGACCCAGACCGGCGTCAGGCGCGTGAACCCGACATATTGGCGGCGCAGAAATTGGATTTCCGATGGCGTGCCGATCCGGTCGCGATACACCAGAAACGGTATCGGAACGGAAGGGCTTTGCGAGACGGTGCGGGCCAGGGTGGTGGCGCTCATCCGGCTGGTTCCTACCCGCCTTGTCAGCCGCGGCGCAAGCACCCAATCTTCCATGTCATGGCACGCATGACATCCCTATCCGAACGGACGGTGATTGAAGTCGCCGGCGAGGACCGCGTCGCGTTCCTGCAAGGCCTGGTCAGCAACGACGTGGCCGAGGCTGCCGTCGGGCGCGCCGTGTGGGCGGCGTTGCTGACGCCGCAAGGGAAGTATCTGGCGGACTTCTTTATCCTCGCGGACGGCGATCGGCTGCTGCTGGATGCGGAACGAGCGCAGGCGCCAATGCTGCTGCAGCGGCTGACCCGATTCCGGTTGCGGTCGAAGGTGACGCTGCGGCCAGCAGATGAACTGAGGGTGTACTCCGCCTGGGACGATGCGCCCACGGAGACCGCGATCATCGCCCCCGATCCGCGCCTGCCCCAGGCTGGCTGGCGCTTGTTGGCGGATGCACTTTTGAACTGCAATGCGACGGAAGCGGACTGGGACCGGCATCGGCTGGCGCTGGGTCTGCCTGATGGCACGCGCGACCTGGAGCCCGAAAAGACCGTATTGCTGGAGGCCGGATTCGATGAACTGCACGGCGTGTCCTGGAGCAAGGGCTGCTACATGGGTCAGGAATTGACGGCCCGAACCAAGTACCGCGGTTTGGTGAAGCGGCGGCTGGTGCCAGTGGCCGTGGATGGATCGCTACCTGAGCCCGGGACTGCCGTGCGACGCGATGGGGTTGAGGTTGGCACGATGCGTTCCGGCCGCGACGCCATGGCGCTTGCGGTGTTGCGGCTGGAAGTGCTGGATGCGCCGCTGACCTGCGGCGAAGCGCGGCTGGCCGTGCGCGTGCCGGGTTGGATGCGGCTGACAGAGCAAGTGGCCTGACGGGTGCGCTTCACGGAAGAGCGCAAGATAGTGCTGGTAGATCGCGATGAACTGGAGCAAGCGTTCGAGTTCGTCAGCTTCGTCGGCGATATGGGCTGACTCCGCGTCTGGATCTCCACGGCATCCGGCAAGATCACCTTTTTTCGGATGATCTCGGCAATCTCGACGGCGATGAGCGTGAAGCAGAGGAGGACGAGCAGGGCAGCATTGCTATTCCCGGGAAGAGGAAGTTTGGTCTTGGACGGTCGGTGGTGATGCGGTTCGCACGCGAGGCGATGCCGGACGGCTGCGATACCATAGCAGGGTTCTTCGACTGTCGTAGCGCGTATGCACGGCTGAAGGATTTCGTGGAGCGACGCCGCATGTTGCGGCGGTGGCGTCGGTTCGAAGAGCAAACCGCAAGGCGGCGATGCTGCCAGGAGAACGACATTGGTTTCGGGGACGAGCCGACGCGACGATACCTGAACCGCGGCAGCTACCGGCGGCCACGATAGGCACGCAACAACCCCGCAGCGGCCGAGGCAACGATATCGCGTTGTGATGGACGGACCCAGGACTTGAGTGCCGGATAGGCATACCGGCGACCCAGTAACCACGGGGAGCCGGCGCGTGCGGCGCTGCGGACGGTGCGCCACCAGATGTCGCCCGCGAGGGCAGCAATGCGGCCAGGCGCGGCGCTGCCGGGTTTTCCTGGCGCACAGAAACCCGCAAGCAGGCGCTGCAAGATGTCAGCAAGCAGGTCCAGCGTAACCGCATCACGGGGCGGTTGCTTGTTCAGCCAGTGTTGCACGGCCAGCGCGGCGGACCCAGGCGCATCCGCACCCAGGAACGGCGTATAGGCCGTTGCAAGAACGCGCGCCGCTTTATCGTCCAGGCGAGACGCATTGTGAGACGAGGCGCTGGCGGCGTGAAAGCGATAAGTGGTCAGCACATCATCCAGCCGGGCGATCTCGCCGATCGCCAGCAGGCGGTGGTAGAAATCGAAATCGTCGGCCAATTCAAATTCAGGACGCAGGAATGTGCCCAGCCGGCGCGCCGCACCGGCGCGAAACATGACGGAAGACCAGGTCAGCGGATTGTCGGTCAGCAGCAGCCAGCGTAGCGCGAGCGGATCCCCCGCGGCTGGGTGATCGGGCGTATATTGCCGTCCGGCGGAATCCAGGATGACTTCGGTACCCAGCAGAACAACCCGGGGATTATCGTCGAGCCAGGCAACCTGACGTTGCAGGCGTTCGGGATGGTAGAGGTCGTCGTGATCCAGCGCGGCGACGAATTCTCCGCTGGCCACGGCAAAGCCGGCATTGCGTGATGCCACGATTCCCTGGTTCTGCTCGTGGCGAATGATGCGCAGGCGCGGATCGTGGCAGGCGCCGAGGATCTCGGGTGTCCGGTCTGTGGAAGCGTCGTCAACCACAACGAACTCGAAATCGTGCCAGGTTTGCGACAAAACACTGTCGATGCTGCGAGCAATAAAGGCCGCCCCGTTGTAGGTCGTCATCAGGACGCTGACGCGCGGCATGAAAGAAACTCGCTGGATGAGAGCCAGGCGATCTGGTAACAGTGTTGGATTGGACCACGCGGCATCTGTGGGGCTGCCGGGAATGGGCAACCGATGTCGAAAAGGTATTCAGATGCCGACATTACGGGCGGCCTGGCGTCTTCGTGTGGCGTTGTCAAGATACTGGACCCAGCAGGTGGCTGTGGGGACGAGGCCTGCTATTGCCCACGCGGTCGCGCTCCGGCAATCCAACCCTTCAACCTTGTGGCGTTTATCGCGCCGCTTGTTGGGCAAGCCGCGACTGTCTGCCTGCGGGCGGGCGATAAGAATTTCAGCCGCAGTGCACGCGGATGGCGTTATTGAGGTAGCGCAATGATACGACCTGCGAAGGGTCGGTCTGGTACAATCTTCCGCGCCGTCTGGCACTTTACATTTTCATTCCAGTAAAATTCAATTTTCATTCTAGTACAATTCACAATGGTGACGGAATAACGTGAGATCACGTCGCGCATTTTACGCGGGATTGTTCGCTCCGCCCTTCCCCGCCGCAAACCGCACCGCCTCCTCCGCCGCGCGGAACAGAGCACGTGCCTTCTGGCGGCACTCCTCATATTCGGCCTCTGGCACGGAGTCCGCCACGATCCCCGCCCCCGCCTGCACGTACATTACGCCGTCCTTCACCAGGGCCGTGCGCAAACCGATGCAGGTATCCATCGTGCCATTTGCGGCGAAATAGCCGATGCAGCCGGCGTAAATATTACGGCGAGTGGGTTCCAGTTCCTCGATGATCTCCATCGCCCGCACTTTCGGCGCGCCGGACAACGTGCCGGCGGGAAACCCGGCGACCAGCGCGTCCAACGCGTCCAGCCCATCGCGCAGGCGGCCCTCGACATTGGACGAGATGTGCATCACGTGGCTGAAGCGTTCGATCACAAAGCTCTCGGTCACTTTGACCGAGCCGACTTCCGCAACCCGGCCCACGTCGTTGCGGCCCAGATCCAGCAGCATCAAATGCTCCGCGCGCTCTTTCGGATCGGCCAGCAGTTCGGCCTCCAGGGCCTGGTCCTCGTCGTACGAGGTGCCGCGCCGTCGCGTGCCCGCCAATGGTCGGATGGTTACCGTGCCGTCCCGCAGCCGCACCAGCACTTCGGGCGACGAACCTACCACGGCAAAGCCACCGAAATCCAAAAAGAACAGAAACGGTGCCGGATTGATCCGGCGCAGCGCGCGATACAGCGCGAACGGCGGCAACGCGAACGGCGCTGAAAACCGCTGGGCGAGCACGATCTGGAACGCATCGCCCGCGGCGATGTATTCCTTGCAACGTTCGACCCCAGCGAGGAATCCGTCCTTGCTAAAGGTGGAGGCAGGGGTCGGCATGTCCGGCAGCATGACCGGCGGGGCGGGATGTGGCAGCGGCCGTTCCAACGCCGCCTCGGCCGAGGCCAGTCGTGCCTGCGCTGCCTCCCAGGCGGTTTCAGCGGTGATCTCGGGCTGCGGATAGATCGGGGCGGCCAGAGTCAGCTCGTCGTTGACGTTGTCGAAGATGGCGAACAGGGTCGGGCGGATCAGCAGGGCGTCGGGCACGCCGATCTCATCGCGGTTCTTGGCCGGCAGGTTCTCCATCAGCCGCACCATGTCGTAGCCCAGATAGCCGACCAGTCCCCCCGCCATGGGAGGCAGGCTGGGGGGCACGTCCAGGCGTGTCTCGGCAATCAGCGCGCGCAGGCTGTCCAGGGGCGGTCGCGAATCGGCGAGGAAGGCGTGGGGGGCGGACAGGGCGTAGCGGTTCACCTGGGCGCGGCCGTCGCGGCAGCGCCAGATCAGGTCGGGGTCCATGCCGATGATGGAATAGCGGCCACGGGCGGCACCGCCTTCGACGCTTTCCAGCAGGAAGGAATTGGGGCGGCCGTGCGCCAGCTTCAGGAACGCTGCGACCGGCGTTTCCAGGTCCGCGACGCCGCGCCACCACACCAGGCAGCCGCGTCCGGCATCATAGGCGGAACGAAAGGCGGCGAAACCGGGGGGGAGCGTGACGTTCATGGGTCCTTTTCCTGGGGGACAAAGTTCATTCTCGCGCCCCTTGTGGGAGCGGGTTAGGGGGAGGGGCCTGCTGATTACTGGGGCTGCACAATACTGTCGTAGTTCTCCTTGTTGATACGCGGATTGGCGCGATCCCGCAGGGCCTGGACGAAGATAGTCGCCATGTCGTCGCCAATCGAGGCGCTGACCGCGTTGCGCACCTGCTGGAACCCGCCGGGGTCGTGGGCCACTTGCGGGACGTCGATCTTGGCCGGCTCGGCGACGATGAACGTGGTGGGCGTCGCCACCATCGTAGGCTCGCCTGGCTTCAGGCCGAACAAGACGTTCGCCAAAGCGGGAGGCATCACCTGTGGCGCGGTCGTGCGGTTGGCGAGCGGTGTGTGGCTTACGGGGACGCCCGCGACCGCCGCCGCATCCGTCAGTGACTGCCCGCCCTTGAGCGTTGTCAGCATCCCGGCAGCCTTCACCTCGGCGGCACGGCGTTTCTGATGCGCGATCCAGTCCGCGTCCACCTGCTGGTTTACCGTATCAAACGGCTTCACCGCGGGCGGGATGACATCCTCCACGGTCAGCGCATAGTACGCGGAGCCGCCCTCCGACGGTGTCTGGACTTCCGTCAATTGCGGCAATTCGCCCTTCTGCGTCTTGAATGCCGCCGTAACGATCGCGTCGCGGAGGGCCGGAGGCCCGGGAATCGGCGCGGGCGTGCCGGCCGCGGTGTCGCCTTGCGCATCCATCGTGCCCTCGACGCCGACCAGGCCCAGGTCGCCTGGCAACTGGTCGAACGGCGTGCCGTTGCCCAGCAGGTTGTCGATCTTGTTGGCGCGGTCGTACATCAGATCCGACGCCTTCTCTGCGAGCAAGCGACTGCGCAGTTGGTCCTTCACCTGGTCGAAGGTCTTTTCGCTGCCGGGTGTCGCCTGGGTGACGTTCACAACATACCAGCCCAGAGCGCCTTTCACCGGCGCCGACACCGCATTGGGAGTCGCGGCAAACACCGCCTTCGCCAACGCGGCATCGGGAAACTCCGGCTGGGTCGCGTCATTCATCGCCACAGCCGAGCCGCCATCCTTCTGTGCCGCCGCCTGCATCGCTGCCCAATTCGCGCCGCCTTTCCACCGCGCCGCCAACGCCTGTGCTTTGGCTTCGTCCGGCATGGTGATCACCTGCGCTGAACGCTTGGCCGGCGTTATGAATTCCTGCTTGCGCTGCGCGAATGCGTCCTGCAGTTCCTTGTCGGTGACCGGGATCTCCTTTTCCAAGGTCTGCGGCGAGAGGATGATGGCCCTGACACGCCGCATTTCCGGCGAGCTGTAGTCGAACGGATGGTTCTCATACCATCGTTGCAGCTCGGCCGGGGTGGGGGTGGGCGCGCTTTCGGCGTCGAACGGAAACTCCACCATATCGGCCGAACGTTGCTCGAATTGCTCCTGGAACAAGGGCAGCGCTTCCACCTGCGGCGTGCCGGCGCCGCTGGCGACCGCCGTCGCCACCTGCCGTTCCGCCAGCGCATCGCGCATCAATTGCACGAAGCGTTGCTCGGTCAGGCCGTTGTTTTGCAATGCGACCTGGAAGAGCTGGCGGCTGAACTGGCCCTGCTTGTCGCGGAACGCTGGCATTTCGAGGACCGCCTGGCGCACCGCTGAATCCGGTACCACCACGCGCAAGCGATGGATTTCCTGCTGCAAGGCTGCCTGCTGGATCAGATGCTGCAACGTCTGGTCGCCGACACTGCGGCGCAGAGTGGCGGACGCTTCCTGGTCCGGTGGCAGCTTGGCGGTGGCCTGGTTCAGCGCTCGCTGGTACTCCGCCTGAAAAAGCGAGCCTTCGACGGTCTGCCCGCCTACCTTCACCACCCAGGTGGGATTGCCGACCATTCGTACGACGTCGCCGACGCCCCAGCCGACGAAGGCGATCGCCAGGAGCAGGAACAAGGCGCGAACGACCTTGGTTTCGAGGTAGCGGCGGAAGGCGGTAATCATCGGTTGGCATCCGTTGGGGACGGGATTCAGGCGGACGGGCGGCGGCCGGCGCCGCCGATTCCAGTTGCAGGCGCCGCCATAGACCGGGCGCGGCCGGAGTGCCAGCGACTGCCGGGCCGTGCGGGCACATTCGCGAGGTCGGGAGGACCGGCCCGTGATGTCCTGCCGCGGCGTGCATGCACGTGACTACCGTTCTTGAAAGAAGACGATGTACAATATGCTGCCGCGCAACATTACTTGTGTGAAATTTCGCTGCATTGCACAATGCAATTTGGAGTCTCTGGCGATTAACGCGCGGCGTCGGATGTGCCAGACTATCGGGCGTTGGACGGAATACGGATGCCGTCGGATCGCGCAAGATGGAGGAATTGGCAAATGGCGACTTACAACGTACTGATCATGGGCGCGTCCTACGGGTCCTTGCTCGCCAGCAAGCTGCTGTTCGGCGGCCACCGGATCAAGCTGGTGTGCCTGCCCGCCGAAGTTGACGCGATCAACAGCGATGGCATCCGTGTGCGCGTGCCGGTGAAAGGCCGGTCTGACCTGGTGGAGATCGATTCCCGCAAACTGCCCGGCCAGTTGAGCGCCGACGGCCCGGCGGCGGTGAATCCAGCGGATTACGACATCGTCGCGCTGGCGATGCAGGAGCCGCAATACCGCTCCCCCGGCGTGCGGGAGCTGCTGGATGCGGTGGCGAAGGCGCGCAAGCCGTGCCTTTCCATTATGAACATGCCGCCGCTGCCTTATCTGAAGCGCATTGCCGGATTGGATACGGATACGCTGCGGGATTGCTATACCGACGCGACGGTGTGGGACAATTTCCAGCCTGGACTGGTGTCGCTGTGCAGCCCGGACCCGCAGGCGTTCCGCCCGCCGGAAGAGAAGATCAACGTGCTGCAGGTGACTCTGCCGACCAATTTCAAGGCGGCGCGGTTCGAATCCGATCGTTACACCGCAATATTGCGGCAGTTCCAGAGCGAGATCGAGGCGATCCGGTTTGACGCGGGCGATGCGACGATCGACCTGCCGGTGAAGCTGAAGGTGCATGACTCGATTTTCGTGCCGCTGGCGAAGTGGGCGATGCTGATCACCGGCAATTATCGCTGCGTGCAGAAGGACGCGGCGCGGTCGATCAAGGACGCGGTGCATTCGGACCTGGATACGTCACGGCGGGTCTACGACAGCGTGCGCGAGCTGTGCATCATGCTGGGTGCGAAGCCCGATGACCTGGTGCCGTTCGACAAATATGCCGCGGCGGCGATGACCCTGGTGCGGCCTTCGTCGGCGGCGCGGGCACTGTTCGCGGGGGCGCCGAATATCGAGCGGGTGGACCGGCTGGTGCAGCGGATCGCGGCGCAGAAGGGCGTGCAGGTGCCGGAGCTGGAGCAGACGGCGGCGCTGGTGGATGCACGGCTGGAGGGGAACAGGAAGGGGGGGTAGGGGAGGTGCTTGGCCCAAGATTGAACCCTTACCGGAGTTTTTTTCGCGACGCTATATTGTCTGAGACGTGCTGACGGTGTTACCCCCCTCTCCGGTTCTCGTTGGTGGCCAATTGGGTGCATAATGCATCAAGTTCGTCCGACAGTTTCGACCACGTATAGCTCATCGCGAGCTCCCTTCCGCGTGAGGCCATCGCCGAGCCAAGGGCGGGGGTGGTCAACAGCGCTGTGATGCATTCGGCAATCTCGCTGACGTTGTCCACGAGAAATCCGTTAATTCCATCCTCTACCAAGTCCGCGAACGCGACGCAGCGGCGGTTGGCGACGACAGGTACGCCGGCGAGCCACGCTTCTAGCAGCACTATGCCGAAACTCTCGCTTCCACTCATGTTGACCAGTACGCTTGCCGCCCGAAGAGCGCCGCGCAGGACTTCTCGCGGCTGTAATCCGAGATAGACCACGTCCGGTTCGTCGACAGCAACACCGTCGTCGTCGGGCCCGATGAGCACGACACGCACGGCGATGCCTCGGGCCTCAAGCACGCGCCGGGCTGCTATCGTCATGGGGTAATTCTTAGCTGCAGCCTTGCGGCCCAGCACAAGAATCAGGGGCTTGCCGTCATCCGCCAGCCGTTCGCGGAATGCGGCAAGGTCGCCCGCAGCGAATGCAGGATCGAATTCGGCGGGATCCGCGCCAGCGCCGAAATAACGCACGCACGACGAAACGCGTTGACGGAGAAAATCAACAGCTGCCCGCGGCGACACCAATGTAATGCTGGCATGTTCGATGGCACGCATGATATCTGGGAAATGATAAAAATCATCATCCAGATGAATATGCGGGATGAATACGCTCGGTACGCCCTGGTCCTTGGCTAGTTCCAGTGCCTCGATCGGGGGTAGAAAAACACAGTTATGAGTGAGCAGGACGTCGTATTTCGTAATATTGTCACTGATCCATCGACGCAGTTCTAGGGCGTGTGGACCTCGAAGCTTAGTGAGTTCCACCTCCGACGGCCAACGTGTTGCTAGCGCCGCACGATCAAGCGCCGCAATACGGTTGGAAAATGGTAACGTCGCCAGATCTTCCGCAAGGGTTGGCCCCGCGAGCAGCGAGCGGTCATTTATGTCCAGACGTGTCAGGCGGATGCCGACTACCCGCATGTCGGTGGCGGCGGTTTGCCGCGCCTCTACGTGAAGCATAGCGATCCCTGGCGGAATTTCCGCCGCAAAGTCGAAGTAACCGTCCCCGCTCGCGCCCAGTACCGTTTCGCCGCAGGTCAGGAAGAACTCCGTCGCCCGCGGTGCCCAACCCTCTAGCCGCAGGTGCCCGCCAGGTCCAGAATTGAACGATGCCTGCTGCGCTGTCCACCGCGCCAGGCCGTGCCCGTTGCGCTCGATGCTGTGCCATCCGGCCAGGAGCCGGGGGCCGGCTCCGTCGGCTATACCCATCTTGCTGTCGCTGGCGAGGGCTTCCTCGAAGGCTGCCTGGATCCGCCAAGCCTTCAGCATGTCAGATTTGCCGGGTGCACTGCCGTCCAGTGGAAAGCGAAGCCAGCGCGTAGCAGTCATGTCGTGTGGCGTTCCAAACCCGTTTGCGGCACCAAAACTGCATGCGAAGCGAGCATAATCGCCGATTGCGCCCACATTCGGGCACACGACGTCAATCGCCCACCTTCCGGTCGCATCCAGTCGCCGTAGCAACTCCCGCAGCATTACCTCCGCGCCACCAAGCGCCGGATCCGTGTAGCGATAGGTGACGGCGAGCAGACGCAGGCGAGGCGCTTCGATGGAGCGGACACGCTCAGCGTAATCCGCGGCGTGCCCCGCCATAGAGAGCTGCCGCGTGAAAATGTCAGCGACGGTCTTTCGGTGAGTGCCGGTTGGTGGAAATCTTTCCAGCAGCCGGGCGATGGCTGCGGTGAAGCCATTGGCGGTGGTCGTTTCTACGAATGGCCTGATGGAGCTTGGATAACCACGCAAGCCAAATTCGCTCGTGACTGTTGGTAACCCGTGCGCGAAATAATCGCTCATCTTCACGTTCGAGCCGCCACCCGAATAGACTGGATTGAGCGCGATGGCGGCACGCCATAAAATTGCTGTCTTTAGTCCTGGGCTGACCTCGCCCCAAATCCGGACATTTGGAGGCACAGAGTCAACCGCTTGCCCGACGCCGCCCAGGATATGGAATTCGATCTCGGGTAGCTCCGGCGCGATGGTATCGCGGAGAAGCCATAGCGCCTCGATGTTGGGCATGTGTGCCGACCCCAGGAAGACCGCGCTGCGCGCGCCCACAGCAACCGCGCGCGCCAGTTCTTCCGGCGTTGGCTCGGCCGGTGAATCGGCTCCATTGGGCACGACAACAATGGGGCCACCCATGACCAGTTGACGACGGGAGAACGCGTCCGCGTCATGTGAGGTAACAGCGACCGTCATCTGTGCCGCACCCAGACAGAAATCTTCAACCTCCTTCACGGTTGCAACGAGCGTGGTATGTTCGGGATGGTCCACGAGCATTGTGTGCTTCATCGCATACTCATTGTTCTGCGATGAATAGATGAAGCGATCTCCGTAGCGGGCCGGCAACGACGCCATATATGGGTGCTCGAGAACAATTGTAGACGCACGCCGACGTAGTATCCTGTAAAGGGCCATGAGGATCGGGTTATCGGCGGCGAAGCGATAGTTGACGATGTCCGCAGCCGATACGTGAAATAACGCATTGAGTCGGTGATTTTCCGCTTGGTGCGCGGCGGTCTTCGGCACCTTGATCGCCAAATGCCGATCCGTCAGCCATACCCGTTCGATAGCATCGCCGTCGTGCAGGCAGAGCAGCAGCACGCAGCAATGCTTGCTCAGGGCACGTTGCAGACCCAGCATGCGAGTTACGCCGCCGCCGAAGGCCCCAGTCGGATCATAGTCGTTCAAGCAGAGGATAAACGTCGTCTCGCTTGCCGGCCGAGCAGCCAGAACATTCAGGGCCGCGCCAAAATTATGCGCAATGGCCGGCCAGGTCAGGTGGTCACGGACGTGTTGTAGCGCCGCTGCACCTATGGTCACGCGCATTTGGACATCTGCTGCAAGCTCTGCGACCATGTCGGCGAAGCGGGCAAGCGTCGCCCGCACGTAATGCCGTCCGGCTATGGCTGCTGTACCGCGCATTCCGAACTCGGTCGCCACAACCGGCAAGCCAGCCGCCATATAATCCAGCACCTTCAGATTCGAACCGCCACCTTCAGCCATTGGATTCAGCGCAATGTCGCTGCTGCGAAGAATCTCCGACTTCAGTCTGTCAGTAATCTCGCCATGGCAAACGACATTGGGCAGTGGCCGGCCAGGTAGCGCACACGCGCCGACGATATGTAGTTCGAGATCCGGCAGCCGCGGCGCAAGTTGCTCGATCAGAAAACGTACCGCTACGACGTTTGGCGCATGACGGCTCCCTAAGAACACTAGCCGACGTGCCGGGGAACGCACTGACCCGACGGTAACGTTACCCGACAATGTGCAACCGTTTGGCACTAGCAAGCCGCCACGCAGCGGTTGCCCTGCCAACCGTTCCAAGGCGACCTTATCGTATTCAGTGCAGTACGCGACCAAGTCGGCCGCATTGACCAGAACAAGCTCGGCAGCTTCGGCAAAGTCGTGGATCCGTTGCGCCTCGCCGTTCGGATGCAGCGAACGCATTAGGATGTGCTCTGCATTGTAGGCGTTGTAGACGCGCGGCTTGCAGTCCAGACCGAGCATCAGATCGAGAGACACAGTAAAGGGCGATTCATGGATAATAATATCGGCCCAGTGGTAGTGTTCAAGATAGGCCAAATGCAAGTCGTTCGGGCAGGCTCCGTCGAGCGCCACCGCAAGACCAGACAAGTCGCCAGGGCCGCCAATCTTGCTCAACACGGCGTAGCAGGCGGCAAAAGAGATGCCCTTTCCAATTCTATATTCTACAAAAAATGGAGCATGTACAACAATACTTGCCTCTTCATTAAGGTGTGAGGAAGAGATCACCCTAATATCAAACATGGTCGAGAGGTGATAGTAAATGTTGTATAGGCGACTCTCGCCCCCTGAGCGCGGGGGGAAAAAGCAAGGGAAAAAGCTAATGACCAAAAGGTGGCGGCGTGGTATCGTCAACCGAGACCGGGCGGCGTGGTTACTGGGATCGTCGGATCGCGAGGACCCTGGTTGATATTGGTCAGTCGTCATGGTTCCTCTTTGGCGGTCAGCGGAGAGCGATGCCAGATCATACCCGAAAACCTCGTTGTTCAACCGGATGAAATCGCCGCTCGGAAGATCTCTTTCCCAAACAAAACAAGGTACACCCCACTCCATTTTTCTGTCGGACCCAATCAAGCGTCGCTACTGTTGACTATCTCCGAATTCGGGCACATTCAAGTGCGCGCAGCAGCGGTGCAATCGGAGCAGACGGCGGCGTTATGGTCAGCGATGACTCAGGCATGCTCCATGCTCGCGATTGCGGCTGACTGTCTGAGGAGGAGGGCGAATGCTGACACGGGACGAGGTGCTTGCGGGCTTCCGGTTGATTTTGGGACGTGAGCCGGAGAGCGAACAGGTTGTCGAATATCACCGCAATCACCCCAATGCAGTAGAGTTCGGCCGCGTGCTGCGTGAATCTGAGGAGTTTCAGATGCAGGCGGCGCGCGCCCGCGCTGCCGGCGGGGAGCGCCAGCAGTGGATCCGGAGGGAGTTACCGTCCGGCCTGTCGCTCTGGGTAAACCTGCACGATGATGGCGTTTCCGCTGGTATTTTGCGTGGGGCCTGGGAGCCCGCGGAAACGAACTTTATCCTTTCGGTGATCCGGCCGGGCGATGCCGTTATCGATGTCGGCGCCAACCTAGGCTGGTACACCCTGACGTTGGCGCAGGCGCTGGGGCCAGAAGGCCACGTCTTTGCCTTCGAGCCGCGATCTGATATCTTTGCCCAACTGGAACGCTCAGTGCAAGACAACGGCTTTACGCATCGTTGCACACTCAGCAATATGGCGCTAGGCGCACACGAGGGTCAACGCAATTTGGCCTGGTCACCGGCGGAAATGAACCAGGGCCATTCGTTCATTGTTACCGACGACGCCCAGCTCTCATCGGCTCTGGCCTTCGAAAACGTCCAAGTCGCCACCCTAGACGGTATCGGTATCGACAGACGCGTCCGGCTCATCAAGCTCGACGTCGAAGGTGCTGAGCTTGGCGTTCTCCTTGGCGGCCGGGACCTCATCGCCCGCGATCTGCCGATCATCCTGTCCGAAGTGTTCCCAAAATGGCTCCGTCGACTCGGAACATCAGATGTTTATTCGTTATTGCATGCTCTCGACGATCTCGACTATCGAGCCCACTATCTGACTGACAATGGCATTGGCGGTGAAGTTCATTGGCCACTAACAGACCTAGAATCAGACTATGTTTATTATTCTGTCGTCTTCCTGAGCGCCAGGGACCGCACGAAGTTGCTGGATGGTAGGAAAGACGACCGATTGCGTCAACTCGAAGTGCACGCCCGCTCGCTGGCAACGGACGTGGAGCACTTGACCCGTGAACTCGCCACCGCTGAAACGCGAGCAGAGGCGGGAGATCGGGCTCGACACGAGGCCGACTTGGCTGACGAGCGTGCAGCCGCATTGGCAGCAGATGTCGACCGCCTGACGAGTGAACTTGCCGCGGCCGAAACCGCCAAGCATGCAGATGTGGACCGCCTGACGAGTGAACTTGCCGCGGCCGAAACCGCCAAGCATGCGGCTAATCATCGGGCGCAGGCAGCGGAGTTCCGTAACTTGGAGCTTGCCGGGCAGGCCCTGAGAGTAGCCGCGCCCGCTCCGGACAGCGAGGGACGGATACTGGCGCTTCAGACCCAATTGGCTGCGGCTCAGACCCAGTTGGCTGCGCTTCAGACCCAACTGGCTGCGGCTCAGACGAAGTGCGCTGAAGGTGATGCAAGGGCCGAAGGCCTGCGCGTCGCCATCGATGCGCTGTACCGGTCCACCAGTTGGCGCGTTACGGCCCCGTTGCGGGTGGCTCGACGCGCGCCAGGTTGGCTCATGACGAAGTTTAGCCCGCGCGAACCCCAGCGAAATTGAAACCACGCACGACGAGATCGTCGGCTGCATAGCCCCGCGCTATCGCGCGGCCGAAGTTCGGGTGCGCACTCGCTGGTTCCTGCTCGGGCCGACGATCCCACCAATCGAGGTGGAATCGGCTAAAGTAAGTATTACCGATTTGCTCCATTAGATCGCGGTGCGTGCGATACGGCTTACGGTTCATCGCCGCAGCAAATACCCCTACATCGGCCTCGCTACCACCGTGACCGCGGATTTTCGTGACCATCTCGTCCTCATTAAGAAGTAGGTGATCCCAAGGGTCCAGGTTGAGGTGCCAGAGATGATGCCCATGCGGGGAGGTCCAGATCGGGTCGAATTGGAGCGCAACCACGCCACCGGGTCGTGTAACCCGTGCTATCTCCAGCCATGCCAGCTCGGGATCAGGGATGTGCTCGAGTGCATTGACGCTATAGACGAGGTCAAACAGCGCGTCGCGGTAGATCAGGTTTTGTGCATCCGTACGATGAAACTCGACCCGCGCTGCATCGAACGGGACTCCATTACGTTTGTAACGCTCGATCAACAGCTGCATCAGACGACCGTCTTCATAGGCGTTATAATCAACAATATCAGCCACATAGATTCTTTTGCAAACCATTTGCAGGAACGGGGCGGCCGTGCCGAAGCCGCCCCCGAGGTCAAGCCCACATTGGAAACCAACATCTGTCATGCCACACACGCGCAACAAGCCAAATAATCCGGTGAAGGTCGCGCGATGCAGGTCGATGTCGGCTTGTTCTGAGTACGGTGGCATGTCCGCGATTATAGCTCGGCCTTCTGGCCAGCGAAAGAGGGTTTGCAAAACATAGAGATTGTGACAGCTCTAACCGCGAGCCCGTCCGGTCTTTCTTGAGCTCCACCATACACATTTTGGCCGAAGATCAGTGGGACGGAACCGCTGTCTGGCAGCCTGGGGGGTAGCCTACAACGAGAACGTGCCGCGCAAGTGACGAGTATTCTTCGCTTCGGTTAAGGGCGGCCAGACCCTTTGCGAGATCAGCGAAACCCTGCGCACAGGAAACTGGCGTTCTGTAGTCTGGGGGAGAATTGCCGGAATAGCCGTTGATGACGGGCCACTCATGATCTTGCGCAAAGATCATGGCATCCATCGCCCGGTAGTACCACGGTTCACCTGGTTTTGGGGCCAGCAGCAGGATTGGGTTTGCAGGCAACTTCTTTGGCATAAGCGCCTGGACCGCCCTCATGCGCGCGCGCCATTCAGCCTTCGTGCTGACATAATGCCGTACTAAGGTGGCCTCGGCTACCAGCAACAAGGCCAAGGAGCAGAGTAAGGGAATCCGTATCGCCGTCCGCAACCGGGCCAAGTGTATGGCGTCAAGCGACGACGCGAACAGCAGGCCGAGCGGGAACATCATAACCAAAATAACTCGGCTGACCGCCCTGATTGCGTTGGCACCAGGAAGCATGGCAATCGGATGATAAAGCGAGTGCCCGGGCAACCACAGAGTCAAAAGCATCAGTAGTGATAATCCTATGACGACGGGGGCGAAGCGCCGATCTGTGGACGCGCGCCGGCGCAGCCTCAGCAGCCCGGCGGCTGCCATCGCGAGGTAGGGAGCGATACCGACGAACATGGCCTGCTCCCACCAGTCAGGTATTCCGTCAACCGTAGCGGGCCAAATAAGCGAGACGTCGGTAAAGAAGTAACTTTTCCACCTCGGCACCATTGGCGCGATATCGTCCCAACTTCTGGAGAGACGATACAACTTCGTAGCATTGACATACGGCGCAAACAGCATGCCAAGAAGGCCCGCCATCGCCACAATTACCACCACGAACGATAACCGGGCACGCGGCGACTCCGCGTGCCAAGCTCGGAGAGTCTCGTGAGGAAGTCTAGCGATGCTGACAATTGAACCGCGTTCGCGGCATAGTAGTTGCGCCACCGTGAGGGTTGTCAGCAGCAGGGACAAGAAATAGCCAATGTAGATAGAGCAATAGAATTGCCAGGTAGTCCAAAAAAGAACAAATCCCAACCGGAGCAGAACCTGAGATTCGGCAATCTGCAGCAAGGACAGTACTGCCAGCGGAACGCCGAACCGGTAGAGAAGTTGTACGTGACCTTCCTGTGCCGTCATCGGCATAGCGAACGTGAACAGGAACGCGCCGAGAGATGCCGCTGGTACTGAGTAGCCCAGACGGATGAGGGCGTAGGTTGCCGCTACAAAGTTGAGGAGGAAGCCAACAATGTACCACCACCGGTAGGCATCCTCTCGCGATAGCCCCACTATTCGGAGCGCAGCATAGACAATCCCGTCTCCAAGGTGGGTATCGCTCAACGCCATGGTCAGCGGCCACGGGTAGAATATCTTCGCATTCCAAAAGTCGGGCGACTTACCGATCGTCCAATGATAGAAGTGTTCAAGGAAGTAGTTGTTTAATCGCCCATCGGCGAGGTCGCCGGGAATCCTGCCGTGAAGAATGGCAGGGCCAACGACGAACACCATGCCGATTGCCAATATAAAGACAGCGAAAGCGTAGCTGCTAGCCGTGATCTGGCCCGAGGGTGGCACCGCGCAAAGCTGACGCGAGGCAGGGCCTACCCGAGGCCCGGCGATTATGCCGGACGCGGTTTCCGCGCGGGACGTGTGCCAAATCTTGCCGGGCCAGCCCCGGCATCGTGCGGCCGTCGCCTTAGGCGTTTTTCGGCTCTCGTAAGAGTGCGGTGGGGTCCAATCGCGCGCCACGCATTTACTCCCCGATTGGTGACGCTCTTCTGCTTCGTCCCACCATCCGCCGCACCTCCCCCCACTTCGCCGCCCCAAAGGCCAGCGTGCCCGCGCCATACGCCACCAGCCCCACAAGCACCAACCCGGCCAGCGCAGCAAACCGCACCACCCCGTGCACGGGTGCCGCGAACAACACATGCTGCGTGGCCACCAGTGCGACGCCCATCGCCGTCGCCGCCGCCACCATGCCCACACACCGCCGCCGCAATTGCGCGTCGGGACGCAGGAACCCGCGCCACGCCAGAATCCCCGCCAGCCACCCCAGATTGAACATCGCCGCCAGGCTGGTGGCCAACGCAGGCCCGACCTGCGCCAAGGCCGGCATCCAACGCGCGACCCCCGGCCCCACCGTCACACCAAATCCCGCCAGGACGTAGCCCAGGTTGAAGGCCAGGTTCATCCCCAGGTTCAGCGCCACGGCGGCAACCCCGATCTTCACCGGCGTCACCATGTCGGCGCGGGCGAAGAACCCGGGTGCGACCACCTTCACCAGCACGAAAGCCGGCAGCCCGATCGCGTACGCGGCCAGCGCCTGCGCCGAAAGCGCCGCGCTGTGCGCCCCGAACGCGCCGCGTTGGAACAACACAGATATGATTGGAAACGCCGATATCGCCAGTGCCACCGCGGCCGGCAGCGTCAGAAACAAACCGTATTCGATCGCGCGGTTCAGCGTGGCGATGGAGGCAGCGGCCTCCCCGGCCCTCACCTGCCGCGACAGCAGAGGCAGCAACGCTGTTCCCACCGCCGTGCCGATCACCCCCAGCGGCAGTTGCTGTACCCGGTCGGCGTAATACAGCACCGATACCGTCCCCGCCGGCAGCAGGCTGGCGATGATCACGTCCATCGCCAGGTTCAGTTGCGTCACGCCGGCGCCCACCAGTCCGGGCACCATTCGCCGGAGCAATGCGCGCACCTGCGGCGTCAGGCGCGGACGCGGCAGGCGCATCGGCATGCCTGCGCTCTGCGCGGCCCACAGCAGCAGCCCGAGCTGCGCAACGCCCGACGCGGTGATGCCCCAGGACAGCGCGTGGCCCGCGGTCGGGACGTGTGGCGTCAGCCACAGCAGGAAGGCGATGGAAACAACATTGAACAAGACATAGGACGCCGAGGCGGCGGTGAACCGCTCCAGCCCGTTCAGCACGCCGGAGACCAGCGCGGCGAGGCAGATCAGCAGCAGATAGGGAAACGTGATGCGGGAGAACGTGACGGCGAGGGCGAATTTTCCAGGGTTCGCGCGGAAGCCGGGTGCCAGGACGTCCATCACGTTCGGCATGAAGATCTCGCCGGCCACAGTCAGCGCGCCCAGCCAGAGCGCCATCACCGCCAGCGTATCGTTGGCGAACTGTCGTGCGGGGGGACGGCCTTCGGCGGCCAGCATGCCGGAGAAGGCGGGGACAAAGGCGGCGTTGAAGGCGCCCTCGCCGAACAAGCGGCGGAACAGGTTCGGCAGGCGGAGGGCGACGAAAAAGGCGTCGGCGATGGGGCCGGTGCCGAGCATGGCCGCGATCAGCATGTCGCGGGCGAAGCCCAGGATGCGGCTCGCCATGGTCCAGCCGCCGACGGTCAGCACGTTGCGGAACATCGTGACCCTGTAGCGCAGGCCGGCGAGTCCGTCGCGTGGTTTGGTGGTGGCCGGACACCGGAAGCGGGTCCCCTTTCGGGTATGGGCGGAGGTCGCCAGATTTCGGGGGTAGGCCGGGATTGGCCGGGCCTGCGGCATGGCGGTGATCGCCGGAAAGAGGAACCGTTGCGATGGCAACCCAGGCTGATCGACTTTCCCTCTACAGCCACAATACTTTGAAGCTTGGCTTGTTCGGCGCCAATTGCTCGTCGGGGCGGGCGGTGACGACGGTGCCGGAACGTTGGAGCGGGAACTGGCCGGATTGTCTGCGCCTGGCGCGGCTGGCCGACGAGCTGGGGTTCGAGTTCATGCTGCCGGTGGGGCGATGGAAGGGGTATGGCGGCGATACCGATTATCAGGGCGAGACGCTGGAAACCGTGACCTGGGCGGCGGGTCTGCTGGCGGCGACGCAGCGGATCACGGTGTTCGGCACGGTGCACGCGCCGCTGATCCATCCGGTGATCGCGGCCAAGCAGTTCGTCACCGCGGACCATATCGGGGCGGGCCGGTTTGGGCTGAACGTGGTGTGCGGATGGAACGAGGATGAGTTCGAGATGTTCGGCGCGACGATGCGCGCGCATGACGCTCGATACGAGTACGCGCAGGAATGGCTGGATGCAGTGAAGCTGTGCTGGTCTTCGGCGGGGGAATTCGATGTTGCGGGGCAGTTTGTGAAGTTGCGGCAGGTGCGGGCGAAGCCGAAGCCGTTCGGCGGCGGGCAGCCGGTGGTGATGAACGCCGGAGCGTCGCCGGCGGGACAGGCGTTTGCGGTTCGTAATTGCGATGCGCTGTTTTCCATGACGCCGAAGGGGAGGCTGGAGGAGTTCGCCGCGCATGTGCGGGGGGTGAAGGCGCAGGCTCGGGACATGGGGCGAGAGCTGGACGTTTATACCGTTGCGGTGGTCACGTGCCGGAAGAGCAAGCGCGAGGCGGAGGAGTACTACCGGCATTGCGTGATCGATCACGCAGACTGGGCGGCGGTGGATCGGATCATGGCGATGCGCGGGGTGAGGCGGGAACGGTTCCCGGACGATTTCGAGGAACGCCGGTTGCATCAGGCGAACGGGATGGGCGGTGTGCCTGTCGTGGGGGATCCGGATGGGGTGGCGGAGGAGTTGGCGGCGATCGCACGCGCGGGGGCGCGGGGGATTGCGCTGTCGTTTGTGAATTACCTGGATGAGGTGCCGTATTTTGCGCAGGAGGTGATGCCGCGGATGGCCAGGATGGGGCTGCGGGAGGGCACGTAACCGAATAGCCGCACGATTCTGCCTACATAGCCTGCGCGATTTGCTCCCGCGCGTCCACGGCGCGACATGCGGTTCAGCGCAACGCAGCAGACAACAAGTCGCACAAGTCCTATTCTGTCCCGCCAACTCGCGATATCCGGAACTCGTCCATGAAAGCCTCCCTCTTCTACCTCCCCTCCATCGCCTCCCGCGCCGAAATCGAGTCCGGCATGGCCGGCATGCGCGGCGACTTCTACCAGCGCATGCTGCGCGAACTGTCCGAGCAAATCCGGCTGGCCGACGACCTCGGCTACGATTCGGTCAGCTTCACGGAGCACCATTTCCACATCGAAGGCTTCGAGCTGTCCAACAATCCGGTGTTGCTTGATCTGTACTTCGCCATGCAGACCAAACGCATCCGTGTCGGCCAGCTCGGCATCGTGCTGCCCGCGGCGAACCCGATCCGCGTGGCGGAAGACATCGCCATGCTGGACCACATGACGCAGGGCCGTGCCTGCGCCGGCTTCGCCCGCGGCTACCAGCGCCGCTGGGTAGACGTGATGGCGCAGCAGACCCACGACATCCACGGCGCCCTGCCGCACCAGCACGACGAAATCGACGCCGCCAACCGCGCGGCCTTCGAAGAGAATTTCCAGATCATCAAGAAATGCTGGACCGAGCAAATGCTGACCTTCGACGGCAAATACTGGAAGGTCCCCGCCGGTGCCACGCCCTGGACGCTCGATACGACAGCGAAATACGGCAAGGGCGTGGAGAACGGCATTCTGCAAGCTGTCGGCGTGGTGCCGAAGCCGGTGCAGAAGCCGCACCCGCCGTTGTTCCTGCCGTTCGCGAGCAGTGAAAACTCCATCAGATGGGCGGCGCGCGAGAACGTCACGGCGATCCTGCCGCCGATGCTGCCGGTCTATGAAAACCGGCTGTACGACGTGTATGCCGAAGTCTCCGGCCGCCCGCGCGGCGAAGGCTGCGGCCTGCTGCGCGACGTGATCATCGCCGACACGGACGAAGAAGCACAGGCGTTGTGGCGTGACTCCGGACAATTCTCCGGCCGCGCCTGGTTCGAACCGTTCGGCTTCCGCCGCGGCCTGCAGGACCCGAACACCGGCACGTTCATGACGTCGCAGGAAGCGGTGCGCGACGGCTACAGTCTGGCGGGCACGGTCGATACGGTGATCCGCGGCTTGGAAGCCAACATGCGCCGCCAAAAAGTCGATTGGCTGTTCTGCTACACGTACAACGCACTGATCCCGCACGCGAAGCTGATGCGGTCGATCGAGACGTTCTGGACCAAGGTGATGCCGCGCTTTGCCTGATCCGCACTGGCCAGCGAACATACCGGGCGTTTGAAGCCGCCCGGTAACCGTCCCCCGGCTAGCCTGTCCCGCCGAAATGCCGCTGGCTTCCGCTTCCGTTGCCGAGGCGATGAGGGGTCATGAAAGCTGTCCGCGCGGGCTTGCTGGCAGGCGCCATCGTGTTCGCACTGGCTGGTGTGACCACAGCCTTGCTGGTGTTGCGCAATCATTCCGCAACGGCCGACGCCACCAAAATTATCCAAACCACCGAACGCATGGCGGTGTTCCCGAAACTCTCCGACCCGGCGAGCGTCACCGCGGAGTTTGACCTTCCGCTCAAGCTCAGCTCCACCGGCCGGCGCCAGACGCGTTGCCCGGGACGCCCGGTGCAGACCGGGCAGGAGTGGCACGCGCAGAACTGGTGGTTCACCGGCCCGCGCGACCAGAACCACCACCAGCCAATCTTTTTCCTGAGCCTGGAGGACCAGCCGGCGGTCTGTCCGTCCGATCCGCTATCGGCACTGGTCCGCGTCCTGTTCATGGACGTTCCCGGCTGGCGCTGCATCCACGCCGCCGATCTCGGCGACCAGGCACACTTGTTCAATACGGTGTCCCGCAGCCTGAAGTACCGCCTGATGCGGCAGGACATCGCCCGTCCGGATGGCAGCAAGGCGCGCGTTGAACTGAATTTCCTCGGCGACGACGACGACACGTCCTGCCTGTTCTCGGTCACGCTGGTGGTCAGGAACGCCTGACCACTCCTACCCAAGGAGGCATCGTAAACGGCGCAACCGCCCTGCCGGCTGCCGGCAGGCGGAAGCCGCGCGATGCCTGCAACCCCCCAGCCACCCCCGGTCTGACATCGCTTATGCAGCCCGCAAGGCGCCGGCCGTTTGGACAACGCGATCAATTTTTACAAGACTATCAGCATAATCGGTGGTTCGATGCCGCTTTACGCCGCCGGCCCGCGACGTTACGCGTTCTGCGCGATGCATGGCGCGCGACTGGCCGCGTCGGCGCGTGCGATCTGATGTCCGCTGTGTGTCGCAGTCCGTGTCTCGCGCCGCGGTTGAACATCGCCCGCACGCCGGCACGACAACCTGATGGGCCGCGGGCTGGTCATGCGAGCAGAGAGGAAGGACATGCCGCGTCACGAAGAACAAGCAACCTTGGCCTACAGCGCCGACGAGCTGTTTACCGTCGTTGCGAACGTTCGCGACTATCCCACGTTCGTGCCCTGGTGCAGCGGCGCACGCGTGCTGCGCGAGGATCAGGGCGGAGTCGTCGTTGATCTCGTCATCGGATTCGGCCCGTTTCAGGAGAGCTTCAGAAGCGAGGTCACGCTGGAGCGGCCGCGGGAGGTGAACGTGCGTGCCGTCGAAGGGCCGTTGGAGCATCTCACCAATACATGGACATTCACGCCGGCTGGAGACAAGACTCACGTCGATTTCGTTATCGACTTTCAATTCAAGAGTCACTTGCTTGACCACGTCGCAAATCAAATGTTCTACGAAGCAGCGACCCGCATGATGGGCGCGTTCGAATCCCGTGCGCACCTGCTCCACATGATGCAGCAGCGCAGGGCACAGCATCCGCCTGCTTGAACCGGTGGCCCGGAAGGCCATCGGTATTAGACCGGCTTTGCACGCCATCGCATCAGCGCCCCCAGGCCATCACACCGGTGGACCAGCCAAGGCTGCCCAACCCTTGTCACTGGCCGCAACCCGCGAGATAGCGGACCCATACACCCGCTCCGGGAGGACTCCCCATGTGGCCCATCCGCTCCGCCTTGTTCGTGCCCGCGCATCGCCGCGACTGGGTCGGCAAGGCGATCCGCGTCTCTCCCGGTGCCGCCGTGCTGGACATCGAGGACTCGGTCCCGCCCGACGCCAAGCCGCAGGCCATGGCCAACCTGCGCGATGAAATCGCCGAACTGCGCGCGGCCGGCGTCGGCGCCTTCGTGCGCGTCAACCCGCTGTCGGACCGCACGCCGGCGGAAATTGCCGCCGCCACCACCGAGGGCCTCACCGCCATCGTCCTGCCCAAGGCCGCCAGCCCTGACGAGATCCGCCGCCTGCACGACATGCTGTCATATCAGGAAGGCCGTGCCGGCCTGCCGCACGGCAGCGTCGGAATCTTACCCTTGCCCGAGACGCCGGAGGGCATGCACGACGCCTGCGCGCTGGCCAAAGCCAGCAAGCGCGTGAAGGGCATCCACGGCGCGATCAGCGGCCCGGTGTCTGGCGATTTCGCCCGCGCCTTCGGCTTCCGCGCCACCAGCGACGGCATCGAGCAATTGTACCTCGCCTCCAAGCTGGTGCTGGACAGCCGTGCCGGCGGCGCCCCCTACCCCATCGCCGGCATCTTCGGCACGCCGATGAACGACCTTCCCGCCGTCGAACGCCTGATCCGACGTGCCCGCGACGTCGGCTACACCGGAGTCGCGGTCATGCACCCGTCGCATGTCGCCGTCGCCAACGCCGTCTACCGCCCCACCGCGGACGACGTCGCCTATTTCTCGGGCCTGCTGGCGGCATTCGAGGCGGCGGAGAAAGCGGGACTCGGCGCCGTCAGCTATCAGGGCGCGATGGTGGACTACGCGATGCTGCCGTTGGCCCAGGAAGTGATGGCCGAGGCACGGCGCCTGGGCATGGTATAGCAGCGCCGCGCAACGACACCGCGTCACGACGATATCGAGGTAACAACGAATGACTCTGCGCGCAGGCCGTGAATTCCTGGCAATCCCCGGGCCGACGACTATCCCGGACGAAGTCCTGTCCGCGATGCATCGCCCCGCAGTCGACATCTATGCCGGCCCGCTGCTGGCCCTGACCGACAGCCTGCTGCGCGATGTCGCGCGCGTGTTCCAGACCAAGGGCCGCGCCTACATCTACATCGCCAACGGCCACGGCGCCTGGGAAGCCGCGCTGACCAACGTGCTGTCCCGCGGGGACCACATCCTGGTGCTGGAGAGCGGCCGGTTCGCCGTAGGCTGGGGCAACAATGCCGCACGTTTAGGCGTGGACGTCGAGGTGCTGAAGGGCGACATGCGCCGCGCCGTGCGGCCGGAGGAAGTGCAGGCGCGGCTCCGCGCCGACCGGCACGGCAGCATCAAGGCGGTGCTGGTAGCGCAGATCGACACCGCCTCGGGCGTGGTGAACGACATCGCGGCGATCGGCCAGGCGATGCGCGCCGCCGGGCACGACGCGCTGCTGATGGTCGATGCGGTGGCCTCACTCGGCTGCATGCCGTTCGAGATGGACGCCTGGGGTGTCGACGTGGCGATGTCGGGCTCGCAGAAGGGGATGATGACGCCGCCCGGATTGGGCTTCGTCGCCGCCAGCGACCGCGCGCGCGAGGCGCACAAAACCGCCGGGTTGCGCACGCCCTACTGGGATTGGACCGATCGCGATGGCGACGTGCACTACCAGAAGTATGCCGGCACGCCGCCGGAACATCTCTTGTTCGGCCTGCGCGCAGCGCTCGATCTGCTGTTCCAGGAAGGGCTGGAGAACGCCTTCCGCCGCCATCGCCTGCTTGCGGAGGCCGTGCGCCGCGCCGTGTCGGTGTGGGCAGAGAGCGGCGCGATCGGCTTCAACATCGCCAACCAGCGCGAGCGCTGCGATACGGTCACGGCCGTGCTGACGCCGGGCTGCGATCCGGAGGCGATTCGCGGGTACTGCAACCGGAATTGCGGCGTGGTGTTGGGGCACGGCATAGGCGAACTGTCGGGGAAGGCGTTCCGCATTGCGCATATGGGGCATGTGAACGCACCGATGATATTGGGAACGCTGAGCGTGGTGGAGATGGCGCTGGCGGCGCTGCGCGTGCCGTATGGGCGGGGTGGCGTGCAGGCGGCGATCGATTGGCTGGCGGGTGAGGTCAGGGATTAGAATGCCGCCGCGACGGAATTGGCGAGGCGGATGTTAGAGCGAGCGAAGCGAAGCAATCCCCGCCGGGAGAATGTGCGATCGTTCGTTGGGGATTGCTTCGCTTCGGGGATTGCTTCGCTTCGCTTCGGGGATTGCTTCGCTTCGCTCGGGGGATTGCTTCGCTTCGGTCGCAATGACGTGTGGAGCGGCCACCGGCCGTCAGGGTCATAGCACTAACGCGTGTAGAGCCACCGGCTTACCAGCGTCTCCACGTCGTCGGTGAAATTTCCCCGCGGCCCTTCCTCCAGCAAACTTCCTGTCCGCATCACATAGACATAATCGGCGATGCCTAACGCGCCGCTGACGTTCTGGTCCACCAGCAGGATCGCCTTGCCGTCGCGCGCCAGGCCGGCGATCAGCGCGTAGATCTGCGCGGCAATGCGAGGCTCGATGCTGGCCGTGGGTTCGTCGATCAGCATCACCTTCGGGTCGGACAGCAGCGCGCGCGCAATCTCCAGCTGCCGCTGCTGCCCGCCGGACAGAGTGCCCGCCGGTTGCCGACGCCGCTCGCTCAGGATCGGGAATTGCGTGTAAGCGCGGTCGATGCGCTGGCGTACCAGCGCGCGGTCGCGGCGGAAGGACCAGGCGCCCAGCCGCAGATTCACCTCCACCGACAGGAACGGGAACAGACTTGGGCGCTGCGGCAGGTAGGTGATGCCGAGTCTTCCCATGCGATGCGCGGCGATGCCGGACAACGAGGTTTCGCCTATCCGCATGTCTCCTGACAACGCCGGTAGAAATCCGAACAATACTTTTAATAGTGTTGACTTGCCGGTGCCGTTGGGGCCGAGCACGCAGCGGGCCTGGCCGGCGACGACGTCCACCGACATGCCGTTCAGGATGTGGATGCCCGGCGTGTAACCGGCGACCAGGTTGCGCGCGGTCAGCACGGGTGCGGGATCAGATGCCGGCATAGGCGCGCAGCACCTCCTGGTTTTCGCGCACCTCGGCCACCGGGCCGTCGGCGATTTTTTGTCCGCGCGACATCACCGCCAGACGCAACACCAGCCGTTGCAGCGCCTGGATGTCGTGATCCACGATGACGAACGTTCGGCCCTGCGCATGCAGCTTCTGCACCAGCACGATGATCTCGTCGCGCAAGAACGGGTTCACGCCGGCGAACGGTTCGTCCAGGAACAAGATATCGGGGTCCAGCATCAAAGCGCGGCCGAGTTCCAGCAGCTTCTGCTGACCGCCGGACAGGTTCTTCGCTTGCAGCTTCTCCAGTGCCGCGAGGCCAAGAAATTCCAGATGCTGCCGGGCAGCGTGCGTGACGGCGGACCGCGTGGAATGCGGACGCGCGAGGCCGGGCACGAGCATGTTCTCCAGCACCGACATGCGGCTGAACAACTGGGTGATCTGGAACGTGCGTCCCACGTGCAAGGCGGCGAAGGCACTGGCGGCAAGTCCGTCGGCACGGCGTCCGCGCACGTAGATCTCGCCGCTGGCCGGCTTCGAATGGCCGGTCAGCATGTTGATCGTGGTCGTCTTGCCGGAGCCGTTGGGGCCGATCAGTCCGACCAACTCACCCGGATGCACCGCAAATTCGAGGGCGTTCACGGCAATGATGCCACCGAAACGTTTGGTCAGGCCGCGCGCTTCGATCAGGCAGGCCGTGGCAGCCGCCGGTGGAACGGGCATCATTCTGCCACCTCGCGCGCGGCTTTTCCTGTCCGCATTCGATCGACTCGCCGCACCTGGTCCCACGCCAGCGCGAGCAAGCCGTTGCGCGCGAACCGCATGGTCAGCAGCAACAGCGCGCCGAACAAGACCAGGCGCCATTGGCCATAGCTGCGCAATGCCTCTACCAAGAATTCGAGACCGAGTGCGCCGATGGTTGCGGCGATGATGCTCTCGGCGCCGCCGATCACGGCCATCGCGACGACCAGGCCCATCTGGTCCACCGAACCGATATCGGGTGTCAGGATGCCGATATAGTGGCCGAAATAGCCGCCGCCCAATCCGGCAAACGCGCTGGCAATGGCGAAGGCCAGCACGCGGAACCGCATCACTTTCACGCCGCCCGCGGCCGCGGCGTCCTCATTCTCGCGGATGGCGCGAAAAAAAAGTCCCCAGCGCGATGCCACCAGCGCCAGCATGACGGCGAGCGATGCCGCGAGCAGGATCACGCCGAGATAGTAGTAAGGGAGGTCGGAGCGGGTGTGAAACAAGGGGCTCACTTCCAGTCCGCCGGAACCGCCGGTGATTTCTACCTCGGAGACGAAGACGATGCGCAACACTTCGGAAAACGCGACGGTGAACAAGGCCAGATAGGGGCCACGCATGCGCAGGCCGACGAAGCCGACACCGCTGCCCACTGCCGCGCAGATCGCAACGCCGGCGATCATGCCGAGCGGCACCGGAATGCCGAACCACTTCACCAGCAGACCGGACGTGTAGGCGCCGAGTGAGACGAAGGCCATGTGGCCAAAGGAGAACTGCCCCGCATAGCCGGCGAGCAAGGCCCAGCTCGCGGCGACGATGGCGTAGAACATCGCCAGCACGCCGACGCTGAGCCAGTAGGCATTCACCAAGAACGGGAACGCCAATATGGCGACCACCAGTGCCAGACCGCCGCACCAGGACAGTGCCCGCACGCGCTACTCCATGCTCGTGTGCACGCGGCCGAACAGACCGGTGGGGCGGACGAGCAATACGATCATCAGGATCACCAGGCTGAACGCCTGGGCATAGGTCAGGCTGCGGCTGGGGTCGGGGAACAAGGCGACGAACATCGATTCCGAAACGCCGATCAGCAGGCCGGCGATGATAGAGCCCGCCACCGATCCCATGCCGCCCAGGATGACGATGGCGAAGGCCTGCGTGTCCGGGATCAATCCCATCGAGGGCGAGAGTGAGTACATCGGGCCGACCAGCGCGCCCGCGCCGCCGGCCAGTGCGCCGCCCAGGCCGAAGGCGAGCATGTAGAAGCGCTGGTCGTCGATGCCGACGATCGCCGCGGATTCGCGCGATTGACTGACGGCGTTCAAGGCCTCGCCCCAGGGTGTATTGTTCATAAACCACACCAGGGCGATCAGCATCGCGATCCCTGCGCCGCCGGCGAACACGCGGTCCCAGGTCATGATCAGCGGCCCGGCGATCAGTGCGCCGGAAAAGAAGGACGGCGGGCGCAGCGGATAGGGGCCGAAGATGATGAGGGCGATATTACGTAGGAAGATCGAAATGCCGAATGTGATGAGGATGCCGTAGTCTCCCTTGCGCTCGGTGGTCGGGCTGTAGAGCGGCGTCAGCAGCGTGCGTTCCACCAGAACGGCGAGTGCGAACGACACCAGCATGGCGACGATCACGGCAAGCAGCGGCGGGATACCAAACAGCGAGATGGCGAAATACGAGAAGTAGCCGCCCATCATGTAGAGCTCGCCATGGGCGAAGTTGACGATCTTCAGGATGGAGAAGATCACGGTCAGGCCCGCGGCGATCACGGCGTAGATGATGCCGATGGTGAGGCCGTTGAGGGCCTGGATCAGGATGTAGCCGGCCATCAGGCGGGCCGGGGAAAGACGACTTCCCCTCCCACAACGGGAGGGGGAGCCTTTCCAGCACGCACCATCAGGCGCTGCCCGGCTTCTTGTACAGATATGGCACCGTGGCGAACTTGCGCGGCCAGACGATCGGGGCGTCGGCCTGGCCCTGGTTCACCGCGGCGTATTGCAGCAGCGTCAGCGGCGCGTTGAGGAACTGGTGGTAGTGCCAGGCCGGATCGTGGCTGGTGGAGAAACTGTACTGGCCGCGGACGCCGACGTATTTCGTGGTCTCCAGCGCGTGGATGATTGCCTTGGCGTCGGTATTGCCGGCGCGCTGGATCGCGTCGAACAATAGCCAGGCGCCGTCATAGCTTTCCATCACGGCGCCGGATGGGTCGGCGTTGTAGCGCTTGTGGTATTCGGCCACGAACGCCGTGGTCTTGTCGGTCCAGGCGGATTTGGGCAGGCCGACATTCTCGGTGACCAGGTATTGACCCGCGGGGCCGACGTTCTGCCAGAACGTCGGATCCACCGATTCACCGCCGGAATTGTAGATGCCGCAGGCCGGGGTGGGCGCAAAGCCGAGGTCGTGGGCCTGGCGGATCATCGGGTAGGCGCCGGCCTCGGCATAGAAGCTGATGAAGAAGTCATAGGCCGGCGTTGTGCTTTTGAAGCGCAGGATCTGCGCCGTGAAATCGGTCAGGTTCGGGTCGGCATCGACGGCGGTGTACTTCACGCCTGCCTTCTCTAGCTGCTGCTGCGCGATCGTGCGGGAGGCGAGGCCGACGTCATCCTTCTCCGCGATGATCGCCACGTTCTTGAAGCCGGCGGCGACCATCCATTGCCCGATCGCCACGTCGATCAGCGACACGGCGGGAGCGTTGCGGAACACCTCCGGATAGCCCTTGGCGGTGATCTGGTCGGACCAAACATCGCAGGCCATGAAGGGGGTGCCGTATTTGTGGAACACTTCCATCTCGGCCAGTGCCACCCGGCTGTGGAACTCGCCGAACACCGCGACGACCTTGTTCTCCTGCACCAGGCGTTCGGCGGCGGTGCGGCCCTCGGCGGGCATGCCGCGGGTGTCGGCGTAGGTGATCTCCACCGGGCGGCCGAGCACGCCGCCATGCGCGTTCACCTCCTCCGCGGCCAGGGCGGCGGCGTTCTTCATGTTGGTGCCTTCGGCGTAGCCGCCGGGCGGCGACAGCGGCCCGACCCAGCCGATGCGGATCGGCTCGGCAGCGCGCACTTGGCGGGCCAGCAGAGGCAGGGCGGCGACGGCACCCGCGCCAGCCAACATGTCGCGGCGAAGCAGGCCGCCAGCCGGCGGCTTGACGGTCTCCCAGGGCTTCTGGTTCGACATTGACGCATCCCTTTTTTGGTTCAACGTGGCATACGGTATCGCAGGCGGAATGGCCCCGGCAGGTCAACGCGAGGGGCGCAGCGACGAAGCGGCGGCAGATTGCTTTGTCGTGGCGCGTCTCGCAATCGCACAATTGGGGGCCGCACGGCGATCGAGCGGAGGAGCATGGCGAGCCGGCACAACGCCGGGTCGTCCCCAACCGTCCGGCAGGAATGTCGACCTATATCTGACACGCTTGTTAAGCCGGCGGTCTACACGCATAACGCGTATCGCTCGCAGCAATTCCATCTCGCGCGACCACGTCCGGCAGCCTGCCTACTGCAAGCAGCCGCCGGATAACACAGTGCCATTTCGAAAGTTCTTCCACCTTCTCCCGCCAGACCATGGCCGTAAAGCCATGGACGAAACCCAGGCAGAATGGCGGCTCTTCACTTGAGATCGCGGTGTCGGCCTGCTAGGCGCGTCTTCCGGGGCCGTCTTGAAAATGGCGGAGCGTTGCTCGCAGCCGGACGAACGGGTGACGGGGGCGAAGCTCAGGTCAAGCGCTGACAGGTAGGAGGCGCCATAAATGCCGACCTTTGGCTTCCTGAGATTGCTCAGGTCGTCAATATTTGCAGGCTATGTGATCGCAATTCTGGTGATTGCGGTAGCGATGGGGGCGGCTCGGCCACTGGCCTCCCGTCTCGATACCCCTGTCGTGTCGTTATCGCTTTGCGCGATCATGTTTGTTGCGTGGTTCGGCGGGCTTGGCCCCGCGTTGCTTTCCGGCATGCTGGCGATCCTGGCCATCGACTACTGGTTCACCCCTCCGGGAGACACGTTTTTTATCTACCCCAGTGGCATACCGCGCGTTGCATTGTTTGCCATGGCGGCTGGCTTCGTGATTCTGTTGAGTGCCCTGCAGCAGAAAACCACCGAGTCTCTTCGGCGTGCACGCGACGACCTTCGCGGATCGGTGGACGACCTGCAGGAGCTGAACAAGGCATTGCACGCCGAGAGCGTCAGGCGGCAACGCGCCGAACAAAACCTCCAGGCAATTATCGATACAATACCGGCGCTGGTGGCAAGCTATAGTCCGGAGGGTGAGTGCGACTTCGCAAACCGGACCTGGCGCGACTACACTGGCCTCTCCACCGCCGAGATGGGCTTGGACCTCTTTCAGGCCGTCGTTCCGCACGACGATACCGCCGTGGGGGAAAATGAGTGGCACGGCTGGCTGGCAAACCCGGACGCATTTCAGATCGAACGACGCATGCGTCGCGTCGATGACGTTTATCGATGGCACCTGCTGCGCCGGGTGCCATTTCGCGACAGCGAGGGGACGGTCGTCAAATGGTACATCGTCGCCTTCGATATCGAAGACCAGAAACGCGCAAGGGATACGCTTCGGCGAAGCGAGGCGTACCTGGCTGAAGCACAGAACCTCAGCCGAACCGGAAGTTTTGCCTGGGAGATAGCAAGTGGCGAAATGACATGGTCCGACGAGACCTATCGGATTTTCGATATTGAACGCGCGGTCAGGCCAAATATCGACCTGGTTCTTGAATGTGTGCACGAGGATGACCGCCGGGTCATCCGGCAACAAATCGACCGTTCGACGCGAGGCGCCCTGGACTACGACTGCGAGTTCCGGTTGTTGTCCCGGGATGGGGCAACGAAATTTCTCCGTGTCCGCGCCCGCCGCATGAGATTTGAGTCCGACGAGATTGTCGGCGCCGTCATGGACCTCACCGAAGCCAGACGCGCACAGCAGTCACTCAACGAGGTGCAGGCGGAACTCGCTCACATCACGCGGATGACCAGTCTGGGCGAGCTGACCGCTTCCATTGCGCATGAAGTGAATCAGCCGCTGGCGGCCATCGCCATGCGGGGACAGGCCGCCCGCAGGTTCCTCAACCGTACTGTTCCTGAAATAGACGAGGTCCGCGAAGCTATCGAGGCCATCATCGGTAACGCCGATCGCGCCAGCGAAGTGATCGCTCGAATTCGTAACCTTTCCAGGAAAACCGCATCGGAGTTCACGCCACTCGATATCAACGAGGTCATTTACGATACCGTGTCACTGGTGCAGGACCAGGCGAGCAATCACCGGGTGAGACTGCGGCTTGATCTCGCATCCGGGCTGCCTGATGTGCCTGGCGACAGAGTTCAGCTCCAGCAGGTGATCATAAACCTCGTGATGAATGGGATCGAAGCGATGACGGCTACCACCGGCCAGGGCCTTGAGGTGGTGATCCGGTCTGGCTGCTACGATGACGAGCAGGTGTTGGTTGCTGTGCAGGATGCGGGTGTCGGGATCGATGCGGACAATGTAACGAAAATCTTCGACGCGTTCTACACGACCAAGGCTGAGGGCATGGGAATGGGACTGTCCATCTGCCGCTCCATTATCGAAGCTCATCACGGGCGCATGTGGGCGTCGCACAATGCCGGTCCCGGCGCGACCATCCAGTTCACGCTTCCACAGTGCGTTACGGTCGGGGATTGAGAGAGCTTCTCACCAGTCCGCGAAATCTTCCGCGGCATTCGGGCCGGCTGCAGACCGCAAGGACTGCATCCGGCCCACGCTTGGGTCGGATCGCGGCCGGTGATTGGCGACAGCGCGCCAGCGGCGATCCCCAAAGTGAAATCTGCAAGGATCGCCGGTTTTATCCTGCGACGGTTCGGCGCGGCGCGCTGCGCTACCGGGTCAAGCAATTGATGAATTGAACGCGCCGCCATCGAGCAAGAGATTGTGGCCGACGATGAAGCTGATCCTGGCAGAGCACAGGAACGCACAGGCATCGCCGAATTCCGCCGGGTCGCCGGCGCGGCCGGCGGGATTGCCCTTCATGCGCTCGGCTACGATTTCGTCGAGCGGGCGGTTGGTGGCGCGTGCTGCCTCGGTGAAGCCCGAGCGCAGGCGATCGGTGAGGAACGGGCCGGGCAGGATGTTGTTGATCACCACGTTGTGCCGCGCGACCTGACGCGCCAGGCCGGCGACGAATCCGGTGAGTCCTGCCCGGGCGCCATTGCTCATGCCAAGTTCGGGGATCGGGGACTTCACCGATGCCGAAGTGATGTTGACGATGCGGCCGAACTTGCGCGCGATCATGCCGTCGATCACGGCTTTGATCAGGAAGATCGGGGTCAGCATGTTGGCGTTGACCGCGCTGGTCCATTCGTCGCGGCCCCAATCGCGGAAATCGCCGCGCGGGGGACCGCCGGCGTTGTTCACCAGGATGTCCGGCGCAGGGCAGGCGGCGAGCGCGGCGGCGCGGCCGGCGTCGGTGGTGATGTCGCCGGTCACGGGGGTGATCTTGGTGCCGGTTTCCTTGCGGATTTCCTCGGCGGTGCGTTCCAGGTCGGAGGCGGTGCGGGCGGTGATGACCAGTTCGACGCCCTCGCGCGCGAGGGACATGGCGCAGGCGCGGCCCAGCCCTTTGCTGGCGGCGCAGACGATGCCCTTCTTGCCTTTCAGACCGAGATCCATGGATCGCTCTCCCCCCTTCGGGTTTGGAATGATCCGGATATCCGGGGTCTGTCGCGGCGGGTCAAGCGGCGGGGTGGTGGCGGCGGGGTGGTGGTGGGGTTGGGGCGTGCCAGGGGCGCTTGCGGTGAAACGGCGTTCGTCGCCGTCGAGTGGGCGGTGTCCAGAATAATATTATCGCTCCACCGGGATCGCCGCGCGACAATCGATTTTCATTGTCCGACCGGCTCATTTGAATATCGGCAATATTGGCATTTGCCCTTTCAACGCCGCCGCGGACGTCTGCAACGGCGTCGGAGGCAGCCCGGCGCATCAAGCGACTCAGCAAAGCTTCATGTCAACATCATCACGTTAATTGTCTGTCATGTTTCACATTGTAATTGACCGCAGACCATACGACAGTTTTAACATTCCATCACCGTTCATACATAAATCGCCGGGAGGAGACGATGCCAAAATACGCCGATGTTATCATGCTGGCTCTGGCGGCTGTTCTGGTAGCCGGATGTCAGAGCGGCATTCCTAAATCGGCGCAACGTCGAACATCAGCCGAGATGCGCCAGGCGATCGGCACGGATGGTCTTACGGCATGGGGCCACGATACCAAGGGCAACGACTGGGTCTCCTATACGGCACCCAACGGGACGGTGGTCGTCAAATCAGGGACGTTTACCGATCAGGGCGCCTGGCACATAGATCCGGGCGGTAAGTTTTGCCTGAAGTGGCATAAGATCCGTAACGGTGCCGAGACCTGTATGACGCAGTACGTCGCAGGCAACGACATCTACAACGTGCTCCCTGACGGCAGCGTAGTGTCGGTGCAGACCCGTCAAGCTCCGGGGAACCCGGACCATCTTTGAAAGATCGGCTCTCACGCGGTGAGGTCGTCTTTGGAGGTGGCGTCGCGAGGCTTGTGCGCCCCGCTTGGGCGTCGAAGCTTCACCACGAAGACACGAAGCCCGGGGATGCGCATTCGATTTGCTCGTGCGGGGCGTCGAGTGGCTGGTCCTGCTTTGCGAAGCCCTAGTGTCTTTGTGGTGAATCAGCCCCGCGCCTTCAAACGGACGGTCGGACGAGTCAGCCATGCCGAGGGTCGGTACAAGCTGAGACGAGGCACCCGGGCCGCTTGCGTAAGCGTTGTTGAACTCCAAGCACGATGGTCAAGAAAGGCGGTGACGTGAAGGGGAGGATATCGAATGAAGACCGAACTCTGCAATCGGCTGAAGATCGAGGTGCCAATCATCCAGGCGGCTATGGGAGGGGCCGGAGGGCCGGCACTTGCGGCGGCCGTCAGCAACGCGGGCGGGCTGGGAATGCTCGCGCTGTGGGGTGCCGACCTCACCGTTCTACGAGACCAGATCAGGCGTACTCGATCTCTCACTTCCCGTCCGTTCGGCGTCAACCTGAATTTGCAATGGAGCCAAGAGGAGCGACTGCAGGTCTGCCTGGAGGAGGGGATTCCGGTGATATCGCTGTTCTGGGGCGATCCGGCTCCCCTCGTTGAGAAGGCCCATGCCGGAGGAGCGATTGTACTTCACACGTCATCCAGTGCCGCGGAAGCGCGGCGTTCGGTTGACGGCGGCGTCGATGTCATCGTGGCCCAGGGCTGGGAAGCAGGCGGTCACGTGCGCGGCTCGGTCGCGACGCTGCCGCTGATCCCGAGCGTTTGCGACGCCGTGTCACCAACCCCCGTTATCGCGGCTGGCGGCATTGCCGACGGAAGAGGGCTTGCCGCAGTGCTTGCACTCGGCGCCGCCGGTGCGTGGATTGGAACGCGGTTCCTCGCCAGTCCGGAGGGGGGCATCCATCGCCGCTATCAGGAGCGGCTGCTGCAATCCACCGAAGACGGTACTGTTCTTACGACCTTGTTCGACATCGGGTGGCCCGACGCACCCCATCGAGTTCTGCGGAACGAAACGTATGAGCAATGGATCGATGCGGGCATGCCGCAATCGGGCAAGCGGCCAGGTGAGGGCGAGGTCGTCGCGACGTCCAAGCGGCTTGGCGATATCGTGCGCTACCGGTCATACACCGCAGGGGTAGATACCGAAGGTGACGTGGATAGCCTGTCGTTGTGGGCAGGGCAAAGTGTCGGGCTTGTCGGATCGGTGAAGTCCGCCGGTGAAATCGTGCACGAGATCGTCGCCGAGGCGGACGCCATCCTTCGCCGGCTGTCCGGATCATAGACTCGCAGGGCAAGCGCATTTTCGATAATACGACACTTTCCTTTATGCGCACCGTGGCATTCTCTGCGCTCTCTGCGTCGAGGCCTTGCCTTCCTTCCGCGCCATTCCGCACCCCGTCTCTCGCAGGCCGGATCCGTTGTCCTGTGTCACCGAATCGACCCTTGACTCATCAGGGCCGCCCCGACTCAAGTGCTCGGCTGCCCATCAACACCAAGGAGGAAACCGCCATGCGCGTCGTCACGCTCAAAGACATACCGGTTGTGCCGGCAGAAGGCGCCGCCGAGCGCACCGCCGGCTGGACCGGACCGGTATTCCGCACCCGCCAGACCATTATCGAACCTGGGGATTCTGCGAATTACAACTGCAGCGTTGTGAACTTCAGCCAGGGCTGCAACACTGGATGGCACACGCATGACTGTGACCAGGTGTTGGTCGTGGTCTCCGGTTCGGGCATCGTCGCGACCGAGCAAGAGCAATGCGAGATCAATGTCGGCGACGTCGCGCATATCAAGGCTGGCGAGCGTCACTGGCATGGCGCCAAGGCCGATACGACCATGGGACACATAACGATCACCCTGGTGGGCAGCAAGGCTACCTGGGGGTAGTCATATCAACCGGTGGAACGGTTGACGTGGGGCCGGCGCCCCTGGGGTCATGCCGACGCTGGTCGGCACCACGACTTTGCAGCGTGCCGTAGGGAAAGTCGTGTATGGCGGGCCTTCGCCCGCCATGACGCGGATCCGAGGCAAGATTTCGAAGCTGTCCCAGCCTCTGGCTTGCCAGAGCAATCCTCGATAAGGGCGGCGCGATGAGTACAAATAGGTCGCAGGCGAACGGACGGCGGCCGACTTCGTGTGCGACGGCCCGCGCCTACGCTGCTGCATGCGTCACGCGAATCCTTTGTACAGCACGGCCAGTTTGGCAGCTCGATGACCTCTGTGTCAAAGATCCTTCCTGCCGGCAATCTGATATGAGCCTGAGATATCATTCCCGACCGCTCGCGTGCGCATTCCTGGGCGAAATGCGAAAGCCCTGCCAGCCAATCCGTCACAGTTTGGTCATGCCCGGCCATTGCGAAGAAGCGACGCGCACCGTCAACCTTCCATTCGGCCGCTCAACCAAGTCGGGATCGACGGCTCCAGCGGGCGCAGATAGTCGTCGATCGCAGGAGCCAGCGCAGTGAGGTGCCGCCGCCGTGCATCGAGGTCACCGCCAAACGGATACCCCGACCGGGCCAGCGCGTGCGGCAGCGCTTGCTCCAACAGCGCGCAAACATCGCGTTCCAGCCTTGTCGGCGATGAACCCGCCAACAGCAATCCCGGCACCGCGAGCGCATCCAGAACCAACACCGCAAAATTGCGCTGCGCGGGACTGGCTGGGGCGGACGTTGCCCGCCGGATCAGTTCCGGCAATGCCGGCGCGGCGGCCGGATCGATCCGAAGCGCTTCCGCTCCGCGCACGCCCAGAAATCGCCCTGCCGCCTTCATCCAATCCGGCACGTCGCGCGCCGCCAACAATGCGGCGAAGTCCCGCCGCGCTTGCTCCAATGTCATACCATCGTCCGGCAAAGAGCAAATCCTCGCACGCAGTTAACCGGCGCCTGCATTACGCCCGCTCCGTGCAGACTCACCGGGTGGCATCTTACATTTCCAATTTGCCGCATCGTCCATCGAGCCGTTGCCGGAGAAACGCGCCTGCTGCGGATACGGACACAGCGGAACGTGATGCGGCGCTGCCGCCATGCGTCGGAAGCTGCATGTCGAACCGGGCGGAGCAATCCGGCGCACCCTCGCCATGCGTGACGACCGTGCCCAACAGAAACAGCGCGACCGATGCGGCGGTGGTTCCGGCAGCTTTCATGGCGGGTTTCCCGCGCCGCCGATGCGATGGCGGCATCCCCCCGCAGGCCAGCATGTTCGCCGGCATGCCGCAACCATTGCCGATGGGCTGATCTGGGAAGTTGGGTGGGTAGGCGGCCCAGGCAGTCGCGAGGTGGGGCCGTGCTTTTATGCCGGATGGCTACCGGAATGCCGGCACCACCCGGTCTACCGCCCGCAGGCCGGTGGTTTTCACGACGATACGTTCCTCGTCCTCGGCCACCACTGGGCGCGAGCGCGCCATGGCATCGGCGATGCGCGCCTCATCGTCGCCGGCCGGCGCGCGGAAGTCGAACAACACCCGTGTTCTGCCCGTGGGTTCGGTATAGATGCCAATGACGGCCATGAATGCTCCTTGGACGCGGCCCCGCGTTGTTGCCGGGCCATTAAGTCGAATCTCTGGCACTGTTGCGGCGCCTGCGGCAATTCAATCCCGGCGATAGCGACGGACCGCAGCTCGCAACACCATCACAATGCCGCGTCCCGCGATATTGGGAAGTTACCGTACGGCAATCGACGCCACCCGTGGTTTCAGCGCAGTATCCATATTCGCATTTGTTGGGGAGGAAGGCGCCATGAGCCAGAATGCACCGATCCGCCGTTCCTGGGTGCTGAAGCGGCGCCCCAGCGGCGCGCCAGACGCAGATACGTTCGAATTGCGCGAGGACGCGGTGCCGCAGCCTGGTCCCGGCGACGTGGTCACCCGCACCATCTGGCTCTCGATCGATCCCTACATGCGCGGGCGGCTGCGCGAGCAACAGACCTATGCGATGGCGATTCAGGTCGGTGAGGTGATGACGGGGGAGACGGTGGGCGAAGTGATCGCCTCGGACGATGCACGCTTCGTGCCGGGCGATGTGGTGGTGGGCGCGCGCGGCTGGCAGACACATTGCGTCACGCCCGCGGACCGGCTGGTGAAGATCGGGCGGCCCTGGGCAAGGCTGTCGGCGTATCTTGGCGTGTTGGGCATGCCCGGTGCGACCGCCTATCGCGGCATCACCGAGATCTGCCAGCCAAAGCCGGGCGAGACGGTGGTGGTGTCGGCTGCCTCCGGCGCAGTGGGCTCGGTTGCGGGGCAATTGGCCAAGCGCGCCGGCGCACGCGTGGTGGGCGTCGCCGGTGGCGCGGAGAAATGTTTGTTCGTGCAGGAGACGCTGGAGTTCGACGACTGTGTGGATCACCGCTCGTTGGATCTGCGGCGGGAACTGGCGGCGAGCTGTCCCAACGGCGTCGATGCCTATTTCGAGAATGTCGGCGGCGCGGTGCAGGCGGCGGTATTCGACCTGCTGAACCCGTTTGCGCGGGTGGCGATGTGCGGAATGGTGTCCCAGTACAACGACCCGGAGTTCCCGCCGGGGCCAAACCTGGGGTTTGTCGTCGGCAAGCGGGTGCTGATCCAGGGGTTCATCGTGTCCGACAAGCCGGAGAAGCTGGCGGAATGGCGGGCGCTGGCGACGCCCTGGGTTGCCGACGGCAGCCTGGCCTACCGCGAGGACGTCCACGAGGGGTTGGAGCTCGCGCCTGAGGCGCTGGCCGGCATGCTCGGCGGGGCCAATTTCGGCAAGCTGCTGATTCGGGTGGGTCCGGACCCGCTGGGAGGATGACATGTCGCGAATCGGGCCGGTTTGTTCGCTCGTCCTGGTGGCCTTGACAGCCTGTTGAGGCGCCGTTCCGTCACAGCGTTCGCCGGCCGCCACGCAGCGCCGCCGCCAGCATGTGTCGTGCCTGGTTGCTCTCGATTTGCCGAGTCAGGCGCTCGACAGGCGGCTTCAGTACCGCAATGTCACTGCCTGCCATACGATGTCTGTGCCGGCATCGAAATAGCCATGCACGGCCACGTTTCGCATGCCGATGATCTTCGGCCAGGGGATTTCGGGTGCCAGGGTGCGCACATAGGGCGGCAGCGCCCGGGCCGCTTCGCCGATGATCTGAAGGGGCCAGAGGAACCATGTCTGGCGCAGTTCATCTCGCTCGAAACTGCCTTGTCGCCGTCAAGGTCTCGCTCAATCGCAAGATGGCCGCAAGCATGTCGCGCAGGCGTTCGGCAGGGTTTCTCACACCGGGATCGCCTCGCGCAGGACCTGATCGCGGATCCTCGCCTTCAGGCGATGCTCTGTCACCGCGTCGACCGGCAGGCCCAGCAATGCCTCCGGCTCGAACTGCAGCCCACCAAGGTCCAGCAGGGACCTGCCCGGTTCCAGCGCAACCAGAAAGTCCAAATGCGCTTTGCGCATCGGACTCTCCGCGAACGACCGAGCCGGAACACGCACACACTATGGGCGCCGTACTTCTCGGCGATCCGCAGCACTTCCTGGCGTTCTGCCGAAGCAGAGCGTCGAGTGCCATGGGTGCTCTCCTTCCGAGGGAATGGTAGCACAATTCAAGTCAAAGTACCGGAATGGCGGCGTCCGGGGAGATCCGCGTCGCCCCGGCTGCGCCAGGCTGAACGCCGTCACTGAACGCCGCCACGTTGGAAAGCCCACCCGCCGCCGCTATCATCCGCCTGGTGCCCACCTCAGGCGGAAGGAGCCAGCCCTGCCCGCGGATACCGACATCCTGGCGGAGATCGAGACCCCGACCGTCACCGACCGCCCGCTGCACCTGATCCTGATCGACGGATCGGGTTTCATCTTCCGCGCTTTCCACGCGCTGCCGCCGATGACGCGCCCGGACGGCACGCCGGTGAACGCCGTGTTCGGCTTCACCAACATGCTGGCCAAGCTGCTGCGCGAGCATGTCGGCACCCATATCGCGGTGATCTTCGATGCCGGCCGCGTCACGTTTCGTAACCGTCTCTATGACGCCTACAAGGCCCACCGTCCGCCGCCGCCAGAGGAGCTGATCCCGCAATTCGGCCTGATCCGCGAGGCGACCGACGCGTTCTCCGTTCCCGCGATTGAACTGGCCGACTGGGAAGCCGACGACCTGATTGCTGCCTACGCCGTCGCGGCAGAAAAGGAAGGCGGCCAGGTGACCATCGTCTCCTCCGACAAGGACCTGATGCAGCTCGTCGGTGCCGGGGTGACGATGCTCGACCCGATCAAGCAGCGGCCGATCGGGCCGGAGGAGGTTGCCGAACGCTTCGGCGTGCCGCCGGAGAAGGTGATCGAGGTGCAGGCGCTGATGGGGGACGCGACGGACAATGTGCCGGGCGTGCCGGGCATCGGCCCGAAGACCGCAGGCGAGCTCGTGCGCGCCTACGGTGATCTCGAAGGCGTGCTCGAGGCCGCCCCCACCATGCCGCCTTCGAAACGGCGCGAGGCCCTTCTTGCGCATGCCGAGGATGCCCGTCTTTCCCGCCGTCTTGTCACGCTGAGCGCGGACGCGCCGTTGCCTTTGCCGATCGCAGCGCTCGTCGTGCGCACCGCTGAGCCTGAAAGGCTCGCGGCCTGGCTCTCCGCGCAGGGTTTCCGCAGCGTCCTGCATCGGATGGGGCTCGACGCGGCGGCGGCACCCGCGGCGGGGTC
>DATKPQ010000058.1:0-15948 GCA_035523995.1 Acetobacteraceae bacterium
TGCTGGAGCTGCGCGGTTACGTCGAAGAACTCCAGGCAGTCCAGTTGCCAAAGGGCTTCGGACGAGACTGACTTCACTCACCCGTCGCGCCACAGCAGCAGGGGAAATACGGCTTGCAGCTTCCGGGGCCGTCCACATAAGCTTCCGGGGCCGTCCACATAAGGGATCCTTATGCTCTCTGCGAGCAGTTGCGAGCACCTGGGCAAAAATGCGGGTGCGGGGGACACCGTGCTGCCCGGGCGGAGGCGCGCCGTCAGTCCCGCCGCGCCTTGCGCGCCCGTACGCCCGCGAGCCCGATCAGTCCCATCGCCACCACCGCCATGCCGGCCGGTTCGGGCATCGAGCTGATATCCGAACTGGTCAGCGAGCTAATAGAAAATGCTCCACCGGCGCCGACCGGTCCCGCATCGTCAATCGAAAAACTGTTCGTCTGGAAGAACGGATTGCCGATGCTCAGCGACTGGGTCAGGCTCGTCCCGCCGGACACGAACGGCGTGAACGGGTCCGATAGTTGCAACGTGAAAGTGTCGCTATGGCCACCAACAAAGTCGGAGTTTGATAGGTTGAACTCGCTCTCGCCGCTCACCGAGCCGTCGTCGATCACTACGCTCGAGCCACTCTGATCGTTGAACGTGTAGCTGTGGCCGCCGATCGTGATCGTCACCGTCACCGCGCCAAGGCCGGTGCCGGTTGCGGTGTTGACGCCGCCGCTGATCGCCTGCGACAGCAAAGCCGTATTGTAGCTGAATGTGCCGGTGATGGTGTCGTTGGTCAGGTCGGTATTTGCCGGCCCGAACACTCCCGTTTGGTCGAAGCCGCTGGGAGTAATGGTGCCGGTAAAGCTGCCGTTGATTACATCGGCCCTCGCAGCCAGCGGCACCAGCAGCACGACGGACGCGATGGCGCCGATCCACTTGTTGGACATGGTTCTCTCCAGAAACATCAGGTCAAGGCATGAGCGAGGAAGGTGCTGAGGCTGACCGAGCCGGCACCGTTCAGCACCCCAATCGTCACGCCGCCGCCGCCGCTGGTGCTGCTGAGCAATACCGTGGCGTTGGACCCTTGCGTGCCCATCGACAGGTAGCTGCCAAGATTGCTCAATTGCCCGTCCCAGTTGGTCGCCGCCAGCGCGGCCCGCAGATCGAACGTGTCGCCATTGCCGAGCACGCTGCCGGTGATGGTATCCAGCCCATTAGCGGCCAACGCAATGGTATTGTTCGTGCCGGTATCGGTAAGCGTGTCGCTGCCGCCCTGGTTGATCACATCGCTGCCGGAGCCGGCAAAGCGGATCGAATCGGTGCCGATGCCCGCCTTGATCGTCGCCCCGCCCACGGTATCCGCGACGGTGTCGTTGCCGGATCCAAGCGTGATGCTGTCGCCCGCGCCGGTAGCGGCGATCGTGTTGCCGCCGTTGCCTACAGTGATCGTGGCATCGGCACCGGTCGCGCTGATCTTGTTGGTGCCATTGCCCACGTTGATCACGTCGTTCGGCCCGCCGGCCGAGATCGTGTTGTTGCCGCCGCCGGCCTGCACGTTCTCGGTGCCGCCGGTACCGGCCGAGATCGTATTGTTGCCGCCGCCCACCGTGATGCTGTTGTTGGCGCCGATGACCGTGATGCTGTTGTTGCCGTTGCCCAGCGTGATCGTCGCGCTGCCGGTCATGCCGGTGATGGTGTTGCTGCCGTTCCCGCCATTCACCGTGTTGCCGGTGCCGGTGGCGCTGATCGTGTTGTTGCCATCCCCGACGGTCGCCGTGTTATTGCTGGCGCCCATGTTGATCAGGTGGTTGCCCGGCTCGACATAGATCATGTTGCCGTTGCCCGCGCCGTCGATCGTCGTGTTGGTGCCGCCGAACAACTCGTCGCCGCCGGACGGGCTGCTGGCCAGCGTCTGCCCGCTGCCCTGGCTGATCAGCCGCTGCCCGGACCCCGTCGCCGTCGTCGTCGAGTTCGGCGTCGTCGCCACCGTGGTCGGCAGATTGGCCCCGGTGATCGTGATATCGACCGTACCGGTCACCGTGCCGCCGGCGGCGTCCTTCAGTGTATAGGTGAAGCTGTCCACCGGCTGCGACGGATTGAACCCGGTTGCCAGGTAGGTCAGTGTCTGCGTCGACTGCGTGTACGAGACGTAGCCCTGCGTCCTGCTGGTGTTGACGGCCGAGATCGTCAGGCTCGACGCGTTCGGATCGACGCCGTTGGCGACCAGCATGCTCCACAGATTGCCGAGCGACTGACCCTCGGCGTCGGTCAGATTGATCGTCGGCTGCGACAGCGCCGGCGGCGCGTAGAGGCCGACCGTGGCGCTCGCGCTGCCGCCGGACTCCAGCGTGTTCAGCGTCCCGACATTGACGGCTTGAGAGGCCGCGTCGCCCGCCGGGGTGACCACCTGCACCTCATAGCTGCCGGGTGCCAGGCCGATGAAGCTGCCGTTGCCGTTGGCGTCGGTGGTGGTCGCGGCAATTACCTGGTCCGACGCGTTCAGCAGGTTGACCGTCAGACCTTGGAATCCGGACTCGCCATCGTCCTGGCTGCCGTCGGCGTTGACATCGTCATAGACATGTACGCTGAACGTCGCCGGAACATAGACGCCCTCGGTGGCGCCGGCGGTCTGGCCCGCTGACAGCGTGTTAGGCGTGTCGATGTTGGTCGCCTGCGACACCACGTCGCCCGCCGGCACGACCACGCCGACCTCATAGCTGCCGGGGTTGAGGCCGGTGAAACTGACATCGCCGCTGCTGTCGGTGACGGCAGTCGGCCCGAGCGGATTGCCCGATCCGTCAAGCAGGTTGACGGTGACACCGGCCAAGCCGGTCTCGCTGCCGTCCTGCGTCCCGTCGCCGTTGGTATCGAGATAGACATGGGCGTCGAACGTCACGGTGGTCTCGAGCGTGAAGGTGATCGAGGCCGAGCCGGTATTGCCGGCAAGATCGGTCTCGGACGCGACCAGAGTATTCGAGCCGCTGGAAAGTCCCGTCGGATCGAACTGCCAGTTGCCCGACGCATCGGCGTTGGTGGTGCCGATGGTGCTGCCGTTTTCCTGGATCGTCACCGTCGCGTTCGGATCGCCCGTGCCTTCGATGTCCGGGTTGTTGGTCGGATTGGTGCCGCTGACCAGTTGCACCGTGACATCCGGCGCCACAGTGTCATAGGTAAACGTGATCGCAGCCGATCCGGTGTTCCCCGCCGCGTCCGTCTCGAACGCCGTGATGGTGTTGGCGCCCTGGCCAAGACCGCTCGGCATGAAGGTCCAGGCGCCCGAAGCATCGGCGATGGTGCTGCCGACAGTGCTGCCGTTTTCCTTGAACGTCACGGTGGCATTCGGATCGCCGCCGCCTTGCAGTTCGTCGTCCGACGTGTCGAGCGAGCCGTGCGACGTGTCGTTCACCAGCGAAATGGTAACGTCCGGCGCCACGGTGTCATAGGTGAAGGTAATCGCAGCCGATCCGGTGTTCCCCGCCCCGTCGGTTTCAAACGCCGTGATGGTATTGGACCCCTGGCCGAGGCTGGTCGGCGTGAAGGTCCAGCCGCCCGAGCCATCGGCGGTCGTGGTGCCGATCTGGCTGCCGTTTTCCTTGAAGATCACCGTGGCATTCGGATCGCCGCCGCCCTTCAGCTCGTCGTCCGACGTGTCGAGCGACCCGTGCGAGGTGTCGTTCACCAGCGAAATGCTGACATCCGGCGCCACGGTATCGTAGGTGAACGTAATCGTCGCCGTCCCGGTGCCGCCGGAATTGATTTCGGTGGCGGTGATCGTGTTGGAACCCTGCGCCAGGTTCGTCGGCGTAAACGTCCAGTTGCCGCTGCCGTCCGACGTCGTGCTGCCGATGTTGCTGCCGTTCTCGGTGAACGTCACCATGGTGTTGTCGGCGCCGGTGCCCTTCAACGCGTCATCCGAGGTATCGAGGTGCCCGTTCGACGTGTCGTTGACCAGCGCGATGGAGACCGTCGGGGCGTTGGCCTCGGTCAGAGTGGTAATGCTGCTGCCGTAAGACGCCTGCAGAGCGACCGAACCCTGGAAATTCAGCACCATCGGCGAAGTGCCGGTCAACGTGATGTGGGTCAGGCCGTTGCCCGACGACTGGCCGGAGACCGAGTCGTGCCCGCTAAGCTGGATCGAGTCGGTGGTGCCGAAGCCGGCAATGGTGGCGAACGCGCTCGCCAGGCCCGAGCCGCCGTCGATCACCCAACTGGCCCCGGAATCCAGTGTCAGCACCGAGAAATTGGTGAAATTCGAACTGACCGCGCTGACGGTCCCGGTGCCGCTGCCGGCCGCCAGCTCGAGTGTTGCCCCGCTGCCGCCGTCCACCAGGCCGGAAAATACCGCCCCGGGATCCGCGATGACCCGGTTCGTGAAGCCGGACGCAAGGGTGATGCCACCGACGATCGTGGCGGCATTGGTGACCGTGCCGGCGGCGCGTTCAACCTTGATGCCATAGGCCGCGCCATTCGCCGAGATCGTGCCGGCCAGGTTCGTGACGCTGCCGCCCTCGCCCAGATAGATCCCGCCATACACGTTGCCGCCCAGGATCACGCCCGAATTGACGATCGTTGACGGGGTCGACGAGTATGTCCCGGCAAAAATACCGTTGCCGGAAATGGTGCCGGTACTCAGGTTGGTAACTGTCCCGCCGCGGGTCAGGTCAATGCCGTTGGCCGCATCCCCGGATGGGCCGCCGTAGCTCACAATTCGCCCCGCATTGACGATCGTGCCGAAATACTTGAATACAATGCCAGCTTCGTTGGTGTTCGAGCCGTGGATGTAGCCGTCGACCCCGTTTGTGACGCTGACGCCGGCCCCGTAGACAGCTATGCCTCCGAAATACCCGTATCCAACCTGGGTCCCGCCAACCATCGTGCCGTTGTTGTTCACAACGTCATTGTTGCCAACGATTTTGACGCCTTGGAGGGCATCAGGTCCGCCGCGCGTCTGGCCCGTCGCAAGCGAATATGTCGCTCCGCTCGCAGAGATGGTGTATGTGGACGTCCCAGCCGGAATCGCTGTCATAACGTTTCGCTCCCCACCCCGCTATCGCCGGTCAGCATCTCCGGCGCATTTGTCTCACCCGGGCCCATTCAGACGCAGAATCGCCGCCGTCGCCCGCAGCGCGCACGCCACCCGACTGTACGGTCCCCGAGACAGCCTGTCTGTGACGAAGGTCACAGTTTGCCGACGAGCAATCTTCGGCCCTGGATCGCACCGTTTCCCTTTGGCGGTGGTGAGACGGCAGTCGTTGTCCATGCCGTTGTGTGGCCAGCTTTGCCGCAGGCATGGCAATGCCGGCTTTCGACGGAAGCCTTTTGTCGATCAAAATCGACGGTGGCATCATGTTCCCCTCGATCGCAGCCACGTCAGTATGCCCAGCCAGAGCCTGGCCCGTGCTCAAACCGGCTCTTTATCTTTTGCAGTGTCTGCACGCGGCGGAATTATTACGTGAGACCCGCTGCGCCAAAAAACACACAACCAGTCCTCAAGATCGCATCGCTAAAACCAGGGGCATTGTCACGGTAACCCGATTTGGCCGCGTGCTGGTCGACGGGCGAGACTGGCGGCATGAAGCCGCAACCGGATCCATCCTACCGCCATCGGTTCCCCGCTGAGATCATCAGCCATGCCGTCTGGCTGTACCATGTGTTCAGCCTGAGCCTGCGCGATGTCGAGCTACTCCTGGCTGAACGTGGCGTTATCGTCACCTACGAGACGGTGCGCCGGTGGTGCAAGAAGTTCGCTGCCAGTTTCGCCGATCGCATGCGCCGCCGCCGGACACGGCCGGGAGACAGATGGTACATGGGCGAAGTCTTCATCCGGATCGAAGGCGTGCAGCACTATCTCTGGCGCGCGGTCGATCAGAACGGGGTTGTACTCGACATCCTGGTTCAGGCTCGACGCGACGCCAGCGCCGCGAAGTGCTTCTTCCGGCGGCTCCTGAAGGGCCTCCAATACGAACCTCGGGTGATTGTCACCGACAAGCTGCGGAGCTACGGGGTGGCGAAGCGTGAATTGCTGCCAAACGCCGAACACCGGCAGAGCCGCTATTTGAACAACCGGGCAGAGAACTCACATCGACCAACCCGGCGTCGAGAGCGGCAGATGCAACGTTTCAAATCGTCTCCACAGGCGCAGCGCTTCCTGTCTGCGCATGCGTTCATCTATGGACACTTCCATCCATCACGCCATCGAATGGACGCCGACCGCTACCGGACCTCACGTGCCATGGCATTCAGGGTTTGGCAGCAGGAGACGTGTGCCAAAATGGCGGCCTAATCACATCGACGATTCTCCTCTCCAGTTCAAGATCGACAACGACTGCTTAAGTTGACAATGCCGACGCTGGTCGGGATCGAGACCGAGCCCGACTTCGCGATGCCAGATGTAGCCGAAGGGGACGGATATCCGCAGCTCGCCGCGGCCGGCTTTGGACCGGGCCGCATCGATCATTCTGGCCCGCAACACACCCAGCTCGAATTCGCTGATGCTGCCTTTCATGCCCAGAAGAAGCCGGTCGTTCGGCCGGCACGGGTTGTAGACACCGTCCAGATCGATAACGCGGGCTTCGACAAGCCCGCACAGCTCGAGCAAATGGTGCCAGTCGCGGCCGTTCCGCGCGAGCCTTGAGGCATCAAAGCATAGAACAGCTCCGACTTTGCCAGCGCAGAGCCACCCAACCAGGCGGTCGAACCCGGGCCGGGCAACCGTGCCGCTGGCCGATCGCCCCAAATCGTCGTCGATCACCTCGACATCCACGAACCCACGCTGGCGGGCGACCTCGACCAGGTCGTATTGGCGTCGCTTGCTCTCCAGGTTGTTCAACACCTGGGACTGCGACGACTGGCGCACATAAACTACGGCCTTCCGCTTGAGAACAGCCGGAGGGAGGGGCTCAGAGCTTGTCATCGTCAAGCTCCTCGACCCGGATGCCGGCGGCCAGCATCAGTATCCGCGCCAGTGCCGTGGCGACTTTGCCCCGCTCGAGTACTTCCAGTCCGTCGAGACGGTCGCCGTCGAACAGCAGGCTCATCTGCCGAGGCGCTATTGCCGTCGGCAAGTCCCGGGAATTCATCGTCTTCCTCCTGAACGAATCCATTATCGTTCGGAGATTTTCGGGCTGAGCCAGCCTCGATCAACGCTCGCTTCAATTCCAGCAACGCGGTCAGATCAACGCGCGGTACTCCGAGCGCCATCGTCGCACATGCGATGGGATCGAACATCCAACCTGCGACGCAGATGATGCTGCCTGTCGGACCCTCAACCAGTACAAACTGGCCGGTTGCTCTTTGCTCTATCCGCCGATCCGAGATCGCGAGCGGCGCGACCTCCAGCCTGCTCACGCGGGCGGCCGACGTGGCGCTGAAAGAGCGGCGGCGCCTGGTGCTGATGGTGCGCGAAACGCCGCCGCACACCGGACATCTGCGCACCATGACCGCGCTTTCCGAAATGGGCGCGATCATCGCCCCGCCGGTGCTGGCCTTTTACGCCAAGCCTGCGAGCCTGGACGACATGGTCAATCAGACCGTAGGACGGATGCTTGACCTGTTCGACATCGATGCCGGCATCGTCCGGCGCTGGGAAAAATAACACACGGCCAGGGGAGTACGTCCATGTCGAATGCCGTCAGAATCGGGCATGGCCCGTTCGGTCGGGTAGCGCTGCTCGATATGGATCAGGGGCTGGTGCGCCACGCCCACCCGCATTGCCACGTGTTGCTCAAGGGCGGCGGCGAGGACACGCAATTCTCGGTGGGCGACGACCTGGCCGATCTGACCGATGACAGCGCGGTGCTGATCAATGCCTGGGAACCGCACGCCTATGTCCATCGCCCGCAGTCCCCGCGCAGCAAGATCCTTGCCCTCTATATCGAGCCGAAATGGCTCAGCCTGTTCCGCCACAACTGGGCGGCCAGCGGTGGCCCTGGCTTCTTCACCAGCCATGCCGGCGGCGTTACGCAGCAGATCCGGAATCTTGCCGACGAACTCGCCCAGGCGATGCTCGCCGATCCCAAGGCCGGCACGGCGCATCAGGCCCTGCTCGGCACGCTGATGGTCGCCGTGATCGAGCGTTTCTCCGACTGGCGGCGTGTCAGCCCCACGGGAAACCGGTTGGACTGGCGGGTGCGTCGAGCCATCGCGACAATCCGGCGCGATCCGGGGGCAGTGGCCGACATGGGGAAACTGGCGCGCGAGAGCGGACTGTCGCGGGCGCATTTCTTCCGCCTTTTCAGCGAGGCCACCGGCATGGCGCCCGGCATGTTCGCCAACATGTTGCGCATGGAGGCGTCGGTGGGGGAGTTGGTCACGGGCCAGCGCAGCATGGCCGAGGTGAGCGACGATCTGGGCTTCAGCGCGCCGGCTCACTTCACCCGCTTTTTCCGCAGTCACGCCGGATCGGCGCCGAGCGAGTTTCGCAGCATCGCTCGGCTGCAGCAGGCTGCGTGACAGAAAATCAGACGCTCAGGTAAGCGCCCTCGCCCTTGCGGAGTATAGTCTTTCATCGCTGATAAGCCGGCGAGAGGGAGCTACGCCACTTTGGACCATGTCCTCGAGATCGACCCGGCACTGCCATTCGTAGGCCAGTCTCTGCCGCGATTCGAGGATGCTGCGCTGCTTACCGGCCGCGGCCGTTTTTTTGACGACACCGCAACCCCGCCGAACACGCTGCATGCCGCAATCCTGCGCTCCCCGCACGGCCATGCCGCGATCCTGAACATCGACACCGCCAAGGCCGCCGCCCTGCCTGGTGCGGCCGCCGTGCTCACCGGCACGGATATCAAACGGCTGACCACGAGCCTGGTGGTTGGCGTGAGGGCGCCCATCGAGTGCTGGCCGATCGCCACGGACCGCGTCCGCTATATGGGCGAGCCGGTTGCCGTCGTGGTCGCCAGCGACCCCTACGTGGCCGAGGATGCGCTCGACCTGATCGACGTGCGCTATGACATCCTGCCGGTCGTGATGGAGCCGCTGGCGGCCCTCCAACCTGACGCGGTGGTGCTGCATCCAGGCCTAGGCGGCAATGTGGCGAGCGACCGGAGCTTCCGTTACGGCGACCCCGAAACGGCGTTCGCCTATGCGCCGCACCGGGTCAGCCTCGAGGTTGCCTATCCGCGCAATGCCTGCACGCCGATCGAGACCTATGGAGTGCTTGCCGACTACGACCCGGGGATCGATGCCTTCGATGTGCTGGCCAATTTCCAGGGCCCGTTCTCGATCCATGCGGTGATTGCGCGTGCGCTCAAGGTGCCGGGCAACCGGTTGCGGTTGCGCACGCCGCCGGAATCCGGCGGCAGTTTCGGCATCAAGCAGGGCGTCTTCCCCTATATCGTGCTGGTCGCCGCCGCTGCCCGCGCGGCCGGCCAGCCGGTGAAATGGGTCGAGGACCGGCTGGAGCATCTCGCGGCCAGCGTGTGCGCCACCAACCGCGCCACCCGGCTGTCCGCTGCCGTGGATCATGACGGTCACGTGCTGGCGCTGGACTGGGACCAGGTTGAGGATTGCGGTGCCCATCTGCGCGCGCCGGAGCCCGCCACGCTCTACCGCATGCACGGCAACATGACCGGCGCATACGACATCCGCCACATGGCCATCCGCAACCGCGTGGTGCTGACAAACAAGATGCCGACTGGATTGAACCGGGGCTTCGGCGGGCCGCAGATCTACTTCCCGCTCGAACGCCTGATGCAGCGCATCGCCATCACCTTGGGCCTCGACCCGCGCGACGTCATCCGCCGCAACCTGGTCCCGGCGGAGAAATTTCCCTACCGCACCGCGTCCGGCGCGCTGCTCGATTCCGGCGAATACGCCATCACCCTGGAGCGCGCCCTTCAGGAGGGCGGGCATGCGGAGCTGCTAGCACGCCGCGAAAAGGCCCGGGCGGAGGGTCGCCACTACGGCATCGGCTACACCGCGGTGGTCGAGCCGAGCGTGTCCAATATGGGCTACATCACGACCGTCCTGACGCCGGAGGAGCGACGCCGGGCCGGGCCGAAGAACGGTGCTCAGGCCACCGCGACCATCAGCCTCGATCCGCTCGGCGCGGTCAGCGTGCATGTCGCGTCCGTGCCACAAGGCCAGGGCCATCGCACCGTGCTGGCGCAGGTGGTCGCCGACGTGTTCGGCCTCCAGCCGGGCGAGATCCGTGTGATCACCGATATGGACACGGGCAAGGATGCCTGGTCGATCGCCTCGGGCAACTATGCCAGCCGCTTCGCCGCCGCGGTCGCCGGCACGGCCCATCTGGCCGCGACGCGGTTGCGCGACAAGCTGTCGAAAATCGCCGCGTCCCAACTGAACGTGCCGGCCGAGGACGTCGTATTCACAAAGGGCCGCATCGCCGCACAGGGCAATCCCGACAATTCCGTTTCCTTCGGCCGCGTCGCTGCGACAGGCCACTGGGCGCCGGCCACGCTTCCGGGCGATATCGACCAGGCAATCCGCGAAACGGTGTTCTGGACACCGCCGGAATTGACCGCCCCGAACCCGGCCGACGAGGTGAATTCATCGCTCTGCCATGGCTTCATCTTCGACTTCTGCGGCGTCGAGATCGACCCCGCCACCGCCGAGCTGCGCATCGACCGCTACGTCACCATGCATGACTGCGGCCGCGTCCTGCATCCGGGCATGGTCGCCGGACAGGTGACGGGCGGCTTCGCCCAGGCGCTGGGAGCGGCGACGCTGGAGGAGCATGCCTACGGCCCGGATGGCAGTTTCCTCGCCGGAACGCTCGCCGACTACCTGATCCCGACGACCATGGAAGTCCCGGACCTGGTGATCCTGCATCACGAGACTCTCTCTCCCTTCACGCCGCTCGGGGCCAAGGGCGTGGGCGAGGGCAATTGCATGTCCACCCCCGTCTGTATCGCCAATGCCGTGGCCGATGCGCTGGGGCTCGGCGACATCCAGCTGCCGATCCTGCCAAGCCGGCTGGCGGCCCATCTGTTTCCCGCCGAAAAGGAGCCGCCGCGCGGCGGCTCCGCCCGCCCCGCGCCCAAGCCGGGCGAGCGCAGCCTGTTCGGTCAAGGTTCGGCGCGCGTCCAGGCGCCGCGCGCGCGAATCTGGGCGATGCTGATGGACCCCGTGCGGCTCGCCGCCATCGTCCCCGGCGCGCACGACATGCGGAAAGTGTCGGACACCGAGTTCCGCGCCACTGTCACCCTGGGCATCGGCCCGGTGAAGGGGGTCTACAAGGCCACGATCAATCTGTCGGACATCGACGAACCGAATTCCCTGACCCTTTCCGGCGGGGCGGAAGGTGCACTCGGCTTCGGCAAGGGATCGGGTCATGTGACGCTGCACGAGGACCAGCCGAACCAGACCACGCTGAACTACCGCTACGAGGCCGCGATCGGTGGCAAGGTGGCCTCCATCGGCGGGCGGCTGCTCGACGGCGCGGCGAAAGTCATCATCGGCCAGTTCTTCACCGCCCTCGCCAAGCAGGCCGGCGGGCGGCGGCCGGGCTTCTTCGCCAGGCTCTGGCAGCGCCTCAGGAGCCGCGTATGAAGCCGCCAAAATTCGACTATCTGCGCGCCCGGAATGCTGCCGAGGTGCTGGAGACCCTGCACCAGGAGGGCAGCGAGGCGCGCGTCATCGCCGGCGGCCAGTCGCTGATGCCGATGCTGAACATGCGTCTCGCCCGGCCGGCCGTGCTGGTCGATGTGATGCACGTCGCCGAGTGGCAATCCATCTCCGACACGGGTTCCGCCCTGCGCATCGGTGCGGCTGTGCGGCAGGTAGCGGTGATGCGCCACGCCAGTCTCGGCCAGCGCGTTCCCCTGCTGGCCGCGGCGATGCCCTGGCTCGGGCATGAGCAGACGCGCAGCCGCGGCACGCTGTGTGGATCCGTGGCCCATGCCGACCCCAGCGCCGAGGTAGCACTGGTGCTGACCGCCCTTCAAGGCAGCGTCCATCTGCGCTCCCGCCGCAAGGCCCGGACGCTGCCGGTGGCGGAGTTCTTCACCGGCATGATGGCCACGGCCCGGGCCGATGACGAGGTCATCGAAACCATCTCCATTCCCACTGCGCGCGCCGGCCACGGCTACGCGTTCCGCGAGGTCGCCCGCCGCCACGGCGATTTTGCCATTGTCGGCTGCGCCGCCGCCGCCGGACCGGACGATGTGCGCCTTGCTGTGGCGGGCGTGGCGGACACGCCGCGATCCGTGCTGCTGCCCGCCGATGCCAAGACCTGGGACGACGCGCTCGACGCCTTCGCCTGGTCGCTCGACGCGCGCGATGATCTGCACGCCACGGCCCGCTATCGCCGCGAACTCGTCCGCCGGCTCGGCCGTGACGTCTGCCTGGAAGCCCAGCAATGCCGCGCCTGAGCGCCGAGCAGCGTCACACTGTCCGATTTACGCTGAATGGCCGGCCGGTTTCCGGCGAGGCCGAACCGCGCCGCCTGCTGCACGATTTCCTGCGCCACACGCTGGGTGCCACCGGCACGCATGTCGGTTGTGAGCACGGGGTCTGCGGCGCCTGCACGGTGCAGATCGACGGCGAACCAAGCCGTTCCTGTCTGGTGCTCGCGGTTCAGGTGGACGGCGCGGATATCCGCACAGTCGAGGGCCTCGCCCCGGCGCCGGGGCGGCTGTCGGTCCTGCAGGAGTGCTTTCGCGAATTCCACGCCCTGCAATGCGGCTTCTGCACGCCCGGGATTCTGATGTCGCTCGATGCGTTCCTCACGCGGCAGCCTCATGCGAGCGAGGCGGAACTGCGCGAATTGCTTTCGGGGCATCTCTGCCGCTGCACCGGCTATGCCCCGATCCTGCGCGCCGCCCGCGCTGCACAAGAGCGCCTTTTGGCTGGAGTTCCCTGATGCTCGATCTCGGCACCTCCTTCCTCGCCAGCGTCGCGCGCGACCCGAACGCGGTCGCCATCGTCGATGGGCCCGTGCGGCTAACCTACAGCGCGTGGTTCCGGCAGGTCAGCGCCCTGGTGGACGGGCTGCACCAGCTTGGCCTGCGCATGGGCGACCATCTCGTCACCCTCCTGCAGAACCGCCTCGACGCGGCCACGCTCCACTGGGCCTGCCAGTTCGCCGGCATCATCACTACGCCGCTCAACTGGCGTGCGACGGCCGACGAACTGGAATACTGCCTGCTCGACGCCGAGGCGCGGGCGATCGTGTTCGAGGACGTCTCGGCCACTGCCGTTGCCGCGGCGCCGGGTGCCGCCGCCCTGCGGCATCTCCACGTCGGAAGTACGGGCTTCGCCGAGTTGCGGGACGCGCGCGCCGCTGACGCGGTGCCGCAGGCGGCGGCCTCGGACTGGTCGCTGATGCTCTACACCTCCGGCACAACCTCGCGCCCCAAGGGGGTGCCGCGGCGCCACTATGCCGAACGCGCGGGCGCGCTCGCGCATGTGGCGCAAAATCTCTACCGGCGCGGCGAGGCGACGCTCGGGGTCATGCCGCTCTATCACACGATGGGCGTGCGGTCCTTGCTCGCAATGTCGCTGATCGGCGGCAAGTTCGTCTGCCTGCCGCGCTTCGACGTGAAGACCGCGCTTGCCTTGATTGCAGCCGAACTTGTGTCGAACCTCTATCTGGTGCCGACGCTGTACCATGACCTTGTGCACCACCCGGACTTCGCCGCCGCCGATACCACAAGCGTGCGGAAGCTTGGGTTCGCGGGCGCACCGATGACGGATGCGCTGCTGCAGAAACTGCAGGCCGCTTTTGCACCCGACCTGTTCGTCAACCACTACGGCAGTTCTGAAGTCTACACCGTGACGATCAACCAGGACGCCACGCGCAAGCCCGCGTGCGCCGGCCGCGCCGGGTTGAACCAGATGATCCGCGTCATCAAGCTGGGCGACAACGACGTGAACAGTGTGGCCGCACCGGGTGAGGAGGGCGAAATCGCCGCGCTCCTCGCCGGCGACGAGGCCTTCGAGGGCTATTGGCGCCGCCCGGACGCCGATGCCCGCGCCCTGCGCGATGGTTGGTATCTCACCGGCGACACCGGCTACATCGACACCGACGGCGACCTGTTCGTCACCGGACGGGTGGACGACATGATCATCACCGGCGGCGAGAACGTTTCGCCGGTCGAGGTGGAGAACTGCCTGTCGCTGCACCCTGCTGTTTCAGAAGTGGCCGTGGCCGGCCTGCCCGACGAGCGCTGGGGCAAGATCGTTACCGCCTTCATCCAGCGTCGCGCCCCGGTCACGGAGGCCGCGCTCGACGCGCATTGCCGCACCTCCGGCCTGGCCAACTTCAAGCGTCCGCGCCGCTTCGTCTTTATTGACACGATACCAAAATCACCGGTCGGCAAGTTGCTGCGACGCAAACTCGTCGAGGGTGACTACTCGCCGGAAACCCAACCACATCGCCAGGACTCAAAGGAAATCAACTCATGAGCGAAATGGCTATCGAAACGACACAGCACGATGGTTTCCGCGTCGAGATCGATCCCGCACGCCAGCGCGGCGACATCGTGCTGGATCGCCCGGAGTTCAACACCATCGCCATGCCGCAGCGTGACGAGTTGCGCGCGGCCTTCGAAGCGCTGGACGCCGACCCGCGCGCGCGCATCATCGTGCTGCGCGCCACTGGCAAGCATTTCTCCTCGGGCGGCTACATCCGCGGCTTCCTGGAAGCCTCGCCTGAACATGTCTCCAAGCTCGCCTGGAACATCGCGGCGCCTGCGCGCTGCAGCAAGCCGGTGATCGCGGCCAATCGCGGGTACTGCTTCGGCGTTGGTTTCGAAATCTCGCTGGCCTGCGATTTCCGCATCGCGTCCGAGACCGCGCAGTACGCCCTGCCCGAGCAGAAACTCGGCCAGATCCCCGGCTCCGGCGGTTCGGCGCGGCTGCAGAAGATGGTCGGGATCACGCGCACCAAGGACATCGTGATGCGTTCCAGGCGGATCAAAGCGCAGCAGGCCTATGAGTGGGGCGTCGTCACCGAGGTGGTGCCGGACGACCAACTGGAATCCGCCACCGATGCGCTGGTGCGCGAACTGATCGAGTTCGCCCCGCTCGCCCAGCGCACTGCCAAGAAGCTGCTCAACGACACCGAGGAGGCAACACTCTCCCTCGCCATCGAGATGGAAGGCCACTGCTACAGCCGGCTGCGTTCGTCCGACGATTTCCGCGAGGGTGTCGCGGCGTTCCACGAGAAGCGCGCGCCGAAATTCCAGGGAAGCTAGAAGGTGTTATACCAGCCCCCGAAAAGCGTGGCTCATTGACCTCGGCGGGATTCCCGAATCGGCTGCATTCGGATTCTGTTCGGATCGGCACGATTCGGACGGGAGCGCCCAGCCATGGTCAGACCAATCGAGGTGAGTCGGAAGGACCACTCACCGGCGGCGTTGCGTGAGATTGCTCGCAGCACGGATGACAGCGGGGTAGTGCGCCGGCTTCAGGCCATCGCCGCGGTCCTGGAGGGGCATTCCCGTGGGGAGGCCGCCCATCTCAACGGAATGGAGCGGCAGACGCTGCGGGATTGGGTGCATCGCGATAACGAGCATGGCGTGGCGGGATTGACCTCGCGCCAGAGTCCTGGCCGGCCATCGGCACTGACCGAGGCGCAGATGGAGGAATTGCGGCAGTTGGTTCTGGCGGGGCCGGACCTGGAGCGCCATGGCGTGGTACGCTGGCGGTGTGCCGATCTGCGCAAGGAGATCGCGGCACGATGGTCGATCACGGTGCACGAGAACACGGTGGGTCGCTTCCTGCATCGGCTCGAGATGACCCGGCTGCAGCCGCGGCCGCAGCATCCGAAAACGGATACCGCGGCGCAGGAGGACTTTAAAAAAACTTCTCTCGCCTGGTCGCTGAAGTTGTGAATCGGCGCCCAAACGGGACCCCACCGGTTTCGGGTCTACCTGATTGAAATGATGAGCATTTCACAAGTCCATTCCGTAAAACGATCGGCTTTGAATAATGACCCCACCCGGCGACGGATATCCCATTGATGTGGCTGAAGAAATCGTCGATCTGACGGGGTCATTTTTGGAAGCCG
>DATKPQ010000059.1:0-48661 GCA_035523995.1 Acetobacteraceae bacterium
GGCCGTTGGCGTCTCACCCTCCCAGAGCCTGCTGTGCAGGTGGGCGCCAGATACCGAGACCACGATCCCGGCAGAGCCAGCTCCCTGGAGGATGCTTACTGGCCCCGGGGATGAATTGCCTGACGCACCGGGCAGCCCCGCCCGAACCTACTTAAGGTGCCTCCAGCCCCGCGGCAATCTCCTCGGCGCGTTTTGCCATGCGTGACAGGCGTCGGCCCAGCCGCGCCTCGCCGTTGCTGACCGACCCCGACTGCGCTGCCGACAGCCTCTGCCTCAGTTCGTGCAGTTCGTCGGCCATCAGCAGGCTGGCCATGACCAGCATGCGCGCCTCGCCGCTTTGTCCGGCGCTGGACTTGATCGTATCGATGCGTTGCTCCACTTCGCGGCTCATCGCCACCAGGTGTTGTTCTTCGCCGTCGCGGCAGCCGATCGTGTAGGCGTAGCCGTTGATCCGCAGGGTCACTTGCGCCATGCGACGAGGTTCCTTCTGCCTTGCTCAACCCGGCTTGCCACCCGAGGAGCCACCTAATGCCTTGCGTAGTCTATCAATCAGGCCGTCGAGTCGGGCCGCAATCTCATCGACCGGCGGCATTTGTTCGCCACCGCTTTCCGTTGCGCTGTCGGGCAGCGGCGGCCGCGTTCCCGAGAGCTGGGCTATGCGCTCCAACGCGGCTTCCAGGCGCGCGGCGGCGTCTTCCGGATCGTCCGCTTCGCCCGCCATGCCTGGAACACCCCCGCTTCGCCGTGACTGTCACATGGCACAGAAGCCGGTCAATTGGCTGAAGGTCAAGACAGTGGTGGCGATTCCGCGGTCAGCGGTCGGTGATTTTGCCCCGGCGGTGGTGATACACGGGGCGGCGCACGCACGGCTGGCGCTGTCGCCGGGGGCTCCGGTCACGCTGCTGTCAGCGCCCGGGGCGGCGCTGTACGCTGGTTGCGGCTGGTGGCGTGCGCTGGTGGAGCAGGCGCGGGCGACAGATCCGGACGTTGCGATAGCGGACATCCTGGACTGCGCCGAAGGGGCCGGACAGGCCCTGGCGGCGCTGCGGATTGGCCAGCGTTTCCTCGTGCTTTGGCCGGCGGCGCCTGGCTGGGACGCGGTTTCTGCAATCGCGGCGGAGCGTGGCGGCCTGGTGCTCCCGATTGCACCTCCGGCGCTGGATTTAGCCGCGCGTGGGGCCGAACGGCGGCTACACGATTGGTTGCGCACGCGAACGAGGCCGGGTGACAGTGGCCCGTCCGTGGGCTAGTACCGGCACGCAGGCGAAGCGCGGCAACGCGCTCCTCCTCCGGTCATTGCGGGGAGCGAAGCGACCAAGCGATCTCGTGCGCAGCGGCGTTCGTTTACCGGGTGACGGGCATGGCTTCGTTGCTTCGCTCCTCGCCAAGACCAGATCCAGCCGAGACAGGGAGACAGCCGATGCGTGTAACCCAGAAGGTGAAGAAGATTCTCGATTGGTACGAGGGCGATCCGCCCGGGGTAAAGGCCAACCTCGCGCGCATCCTGTGCACCGGCAAGCTGGGCGGCACAGGCAAAGTGGTCATCCTGCCGGTGGACCAGGGCTTCGAGCATGGTCCGGCGCGAAGCTTCGCCCCGAACCCACCGGCCTATGACCCGCATTACCATTATCAGCTCGCGATCGAAGCCGGGCTGAACGCATATGCCGCGCCGCTGGGCATGATCGCGCAGGGTGCCGACACGTTTGCCGGGCAGATCCCGACGATCCTGAAGTGCAACAGCTCCAACTCGCTGGCCACCAGCAAAGATCAGGCGGTGACAGCCGGCGTGACGGACGCGCTGCGGCTGGGCTGCGCCGCCATCGGCTTCACCATCTATCCCGGCAGCGAATACGCCTTCCCGCAGCTGGAGGAGCTGCGCGAGCTGACTGCGGAGGCCAAGGACGCCGGCCTTGCCGTGGTGGTGTGGAGCTATCCGCGCGGCCCGAACCTGGACAAAGCGGGTGAGACCGCGCTCGACATCTGCGCCTACGCTGCCCAGATGGCCGCTCTGATGGGCGCGAACATCATCAAGGTGAAGCCGCCGACCGCGGTGATCAGCCTCGACGCGGCCAAGAAGAGCTATGAGAAGGTCGATGGCTCGACGCTGGCCAAGCGCGTCGCGCACGTGATGCAGGCGTCGTTCGCCGGCAAGCGCATCGTCGTGTTCTCGGGCGGCGAGGCGAAGGACCTGGACGGCGTGTACGAGGAAGTGCGCGGCATCCGCGACGGCGGCGGCAACGGCAGCATCATCGGCCGCAACACCTTCCAGCGGCCGAAGGAGCAAGCGCTGGAGATGCTGGACAAGATCATCAGCATCTACAAGAACGGCGACTGATGTTGCGCATGGGCGAGGGTGTGGAAGGCTGCCGCGTCTATCTGATCACCCCGCCCAGGCTGGAGCCGGCGTCGTTCGCCGACCTGTTGGCAGCGGCGCTGGATGCCGGCGACGTGGCGGCCGTGCAGTTGCGGCTTAAAGACGTGTCCGAGGATGACTGGCGCCGTGCCATCGATACGCTGCGCCCGGTGGCACAGTCGCGTGGCGTGGCGTTCCTGCTGAACGATCGCGCCGATCTGGTGCGTCGCATCGGCTGCGACGGTGTGCATGTGGGGCAAGAGGACATGCCGGCGTGCCAGGCACGGGCGCTGATCGGGCCCGACGCGACGTTGGGGGTCACCTGCAAGGGCAGCCGCGACCTGGCGATGCAGGCGGGCGAGGACGGCGCCGACTATGTGGCGTTTGGAGCCTTCTTCCCGTCCGGCACGAAGGACGTCACGCGCTTTGTCGACCCGGAGATTTTGACCTGGTGGTCGGAACTGATGGAGCTGCCGTGCTGCGCCATTGGCGGCATAACGCCGGAAAACTGCGCCCCCCTGGTGCGCGCAGGCGCGGATTTCCTGGCGGTGGTGGGCTGCATCTGGAGCCATCCGGAAGGACCGGCGGCCGGCGTGCGGGCATTGAACGCCGCGATTGCGGCGGCGCGGGAGTGAGGTTCTCGCGTCATGGCCGGGAAATGACGGCTTGGCGGTTCAGCGCGTAACGGCGGACGGCGCCGCTTCCGGGATCGTTGGGTTGCTGTCGCGCGCCACCCGCTGATCCGACATCCGGGCCTGATCCATCCCCTGCATGATCGCCTGGGCGTCCAGCACCGCCTGCAGGGATCGCGTCGTGTTCCTGCTGTTGACGAAGGTGCGTTCCGCGCTCGACTGCCCGTTCAGTCCGCAGGAGGCCACGAAACATGCCACGACAATCGCAAGGATAAAGCGCATCGTCCCACCGAAACTCAGAGAAGACGCCAAGCTACCGGATGGCGGGCGGCTCCACCAGCTGCGATTCGGCAGTTTCCGCATTCTGGCAAAATTCTTCACAGCGTGTAGGTTGCGCGCCCGCACTTGCCCGGAGCCGAGGGAATGGTGGCCACCGAGACGACGACCGAAGCAGGACGCGACTTCGTACGCGATATCATTCAGGCGGACGTCGATGCCGGCCGGGTGAACGAGGTGGTGACCCGTTTCCCGCCCGAGCCGAACGGCTATCTGCATATTGGCCACGCCAAGTCGATCTGCCTGAATTTCGGCGTCGCGGCGGAATTCGGCGGACGCTGCCATCTGCGGTTCGACGACACCAATCCGATGAAGGAAGAACAGGAGTTTATTGATTCGATAGAGCATGATGTGCGGTGGCTGGGTTTCGATTGGGGTAAGCATCTTTATCACGCATCGGATTATTTCGAACGGCTGTATGAGTGGGCCGAGCACTTGATTCGGTCGGGGAAGGCGTATGTCGATGATTCGACCCCCGAGGAAATCCGCGCCATGCGGGGCACGCTGACCGAACCGGGGCAGGAGAGCCCATTCCGGAATCGGTCCGTGGAGCAAAACCTGGATTTGTTCCGCCGCATGCGGGCCGGCGAATTTCCCAACGGTGCGCGCGTCCTGCGGGCGAAAATCGACATGGCGTCCGGCAATATCAATCTGCGCGATCCGGTGCTGTACCGCATTTTGCACGCGACGCATCCGCGCACCGGCGACGCCTGGTGCATTTATCCGACCTATGATTTCGCGCATGGGCAGTCGGATGCGATCGAGGGAGTCACCCACTCGATCTGCACGCTCGAATTCGAGGACCACCGGCCGCTGTATGACTGGCTGATCGAGAATTTGCCCGTGCCGTCGCGGCCGCACCAGTACGAATTTGCCCGGTTGAACATCGCCTATACCGTGCTGTCGAAGCGCGTGCTGACCAAGCTGGTGCATGAGGGGTACGTCTCCGGCTGGGATGATCCGCGCATGCCGACTCTGGCAGCGCAGCGGCGGCGCGGTGTGCCGCCCGCAGCGCTGCGTGAGTTCGTGCGTCGCGTCGGCGTGGCGCGCGCCTACAGCGTGGTGGATCTGGCGCAGTTCGAACATGCGGTGCGCGATGTGCTGAACAAGACGGCGCTGCGCCGCATGGCGGTGCTGCGGCCGCTGAAGCTGGTGATCGAGAACTGGCCGGAGGACCACACTGAAACTCTGGAGGCAGTGAACAATCCGGAAGATCCGTCGGCCGGAACGCGCACGGTGACATTCGGGCGCGAGATCTTCGTGGAACGCGAGGATTTCATGGAGCACCCGCCGCGCAAGTTCTTCCGTCTTGCGCCGGGACGGGAAGTGCGGCTTCGCTATGCCTATTTCGTTACGTGTCAAGACGTGGTGAAGGATGCAGCCGGCGAGGTGACAGAGCTTCGCTGCACTTACGACCCCGCAACGCGCGGCGGCGATGCGCCAGATGGACGCCGGGTGCAGGCGACGCTGCACTGGGTCGCGGCCGCCGACGCGCTGCCGGCGGAAGTACGGCTGTACAGCACATTGTTCGGCCGCCCCGATCCTGGCGCCGATGGCGACGTGATGGCGGACCTGAACCCGAACTCGCTGGAAGTGTTGCGCGGCGCCCTGGTGGAACCGGCACTGGCCGCGGCGCCCGCGGGCGAGGCGGTCCAGTTCGAGCGGCAGGGCTATTTCTGCGCCGATCCCGACACTGCGCCGGGCCACATGGTGTTCAACCGAACGGTGGGCCTGCGCGATACCTGGGCCAAGGTGCAGGCCACCGACCGGCGTAACGCCTGACTCCACCCGATCCCGCCTGATTTCACCGATCCGTCACACGATGGCTTCATGCCCCGTGTCATTGCGGACCTGTCATTGCGGACCTGTCGTTGCGGACCTGTCATTGCGGTCGGCCTCGTCTGTCATTGCGAGGCGCGTAGCGGCGATGCAATCTCCCCATGGGAGGGTCGTCACGATCGGAATTGCCGCGTAGCTTCGCGTCTCACAATGACGGGCGAGAGCGTCGGAATGACGTCAAACCCACACGGCCGCCGACAGAAAACAACAAGGAGAATACCGTGCCTGCGATCAGCCGCCGCACCATACTAGCCGGATCCGTTGGCACCACCGGATTGCTCTCCGTCCCTGCGATCCTGCGCGCCCAACAGGTGAAGGAGCTGAGCTTCTACTATCCGGTCACGGTCAGCGCGCCGATGGCGTCCATCATTGCCGAATACTGCCAGCAATACGCCAGGGAGACCGGCATCACCATCAAGCCGACCTATGCCGGCAACTACCAGGACACGCTGACCAAGGCCGTCACCGCAATCCGCGGCGGCAATGGACCGCAATTCTCCATTATGCTGACGGCGGATATCCACACCTTGCAGGCGCTGGATGTGATCGTGCCCCTCGATGAAATCGGGCTCGACAAGACGGCCAGGGAATGGCTGGCCAGCTTCTGGCCCGCTTTCATGTTCAACAGCCGCATCGGGGGAAAAACCTGGTCGGTGCCGTTCCAGCGCTCGGTCATGGTGATGTTCTATAACAAGGCGGCGTTCAGCAAGGCCGGGCTCGATCCTGACCACTACCCGACCGATTGGAAATCGCAGGCGATCGCTGCACAGAAGCTGACCAACCGCCAGGGCGCGGCGCCGATGTGGGGCATCCAGCTCCCGGCCGATATCAGCAACGGGCATTGGACGTTCGGCGCACTGTGCGGCAGCAACAACTTCGACCTGATGAACGATGCCGGCACCAAGGTTTACTTCGATGCGCCGAAATCGGCTGCGGCGCTGGAGTATTGGGTTAGCCTGTCGAAAACCTATAACGCGACGCCACCGGGCGTGACCGCCTGGCCGACGCTGGTGCCCGGTTTCCTGCGCGGCGATGCGGCAATCATTTGCACCAGCACCGGCAACCTTGCCACCATCACGGCAAACGCCAGATTTCCGTTCGACGTTGCGCTGCCGGCCGGCAACCCGCATCCGGGATCGGTGGTCGGCGGCGGCAATCTTTATATTTTCAAGCACGCCTCGCACGCTGAGCGTCAGGCCGCGTTTCGATTCGCGCAATGGCTGACAGCGCCGGACAGGGCCGCGGACTGGTCGATCCGCACCGGCTATGTCTGCGTCACTCAGCCCGCCTTCGATACACCCGCCATGAAGGCCTATATCGGAAAGAATCCGGTTGCAGCGCGGCCCAAAACCTTCCTGCCCTTTGCCCATGGCGAGCTTTCCACGTTCCAGGATGCCCGCGTGCAAACGGTGCTTGAAAATCACATCGCCGGGGCGCTGTCCGGCAACGAAACTCCGGCAGCCGCGTTGAAAGCCGCACAGGCAGAAGCTGCCGGCATCCTGCGACGCTACCAGCACGCCTGACGGACCAAACCAACATGGAGCAACACCGCGGCGCGTGGCTGCTGGTTCTGCCCTCCACACTGTTCATTTTCGCTTTTACCAACGTCCCGCTGCTGGCCACGTTCGTGAGCAGTCTTTACACGTCGCCGATTGCGGGACACGGCGGTGGGTTCGTCGGGCTTGACAACTATCGCGACCTTTTCTCGGACCCCAGCTTTCGTACCAGTCTGGTCAACAACCTGATCTATGCCGCGGTCACAGTGCCCGCGTCGGTGAGTCTGGCGCTGCTGATGGCACTGGGCGTGAATGCAGCCATTCCGGGCCGCGCCACACTGCGCCTGAGCTTCTTTCTGCCCACCATGTTGCCGATGATCGCCGTCGGTGCGATCTGGCTGTTCTTTTACACGCCGCAATACGGGCTGGTGGACCGGATCACGCGCTTCATCGGATTCGGCGATATCAACTGGCTGGGCAACACGGCAACCGCGCTGCCGGCGATGATGGCGGTGGCGATCTGGAAGCAGTCCGGTTTTTTCATGATCTTCTATCTTGCCGCGCTGCAGAACATCCCGCCGGTGCTGCGGGAAGCCGCGTCGCTGGAAGGCGTGTCCCGATTCTATTTCTTCCGCCGGGTCACGGTGCCGCTGCTGGGTCCAACCACCTTGTTTGTCATGGTCGCTGCCGCGATCAATGCATTCTGCGTGGTGGACCATGTGGTGGAGATGACGCAGGGTGGGCCGGACAACGCGTCCTCGCTGCTGCTGTACTACGTCTATCAGGCGGGATTCCGGGACTGGGATCTCGATACCGCCGCCGCCGCGACGGTCGTGCTGGTGCTGATCCTGGGCCTGCTTGCCACGGCGATGTTCGCCCTGATCGGACGCAGGGTGCACTACCGATGAGCGATGACGGCGGTTCCGGACGGCTGAGCCGGGTGGCCGGAACGGCGGCGATGTGGTTGTTCGGACTGCTTTGGGCGCTGCCCTTGCTTTACGCGATCTGGGCCGCGATTCACCCGCCGCTCTATGCCACCGAGTTCGAATTGCGCTCGCCGTTGACCCTGGCGAATTTCGCCCAGGCGTGGGACGCGGCGCCGTTCGCACGCTATTTCCTGAACACGGTATTGCTGGTCACCTTCACCGTCGTGGGCCAGTGCGTGCTGGCGACGCTCGCGGCCTTTGCCTTCGCTCGGTTCAGCTTCCGTGGCCGCGACTTGCTGTTTTCGGCCCTGCTGCTGCAGCTCATGGTCTCGCCCAGCATCCTGCTGGTGTGGAACTATCGGGAGATCAGTTGGCTGGGCCTTGCGAATACGATCCCGGCGATGGGAATTCCGTATCTTGGCTCTGCCCTGGGCATTTTCCTGCTGCGGCAGAATTTCCGCACGATCCCGAGTGAATTGGACGATGCGGCACGGCTGGAAGGATGTTCTCTGCTCGGACGGCTGTGGAAAGTCTATGTGCCGCTCAGCCGTAGCACCTATGTGGCGTTCGCGTTGACGTCGATCGCGTATCATTGGAACGACTTTCTTTGGCCGCTGGTGATCAGCGATTCGGTTACGACGCGGCCGCTGACCGTGGGATTGGAGATCTTCGCCACGCCAGATCAGGGCGTGCAATGGTCGCTGGTCACCGCGGCAACGCTGCTGAGCAGTACGCCGCTGCTGGTGGCGTTTTTGGTTTTCCAGCGGCAGTTCGTGCAAAGTTTTCTGCGGATCGGGATTCGTTAGCGGATTGTCGAGACGCGGTCGTACCCGGCTGTCGGGGAAGACGGCCGGGCCAGGCACGGCCGTGACTCGTGTCTGCGTGTGCGTCTACCTCACTTCCGCCGCGAACGTCCCAGCACGCCACCGCCGGCGAATTCGGCACGCGCACCCAACGCCTCCTCTACGCGCAACGCCTCGTTCCACTTCGCCATGCGTTCGCCGCGCGCGAAGCTGCCCACTTTCAATTGCCCGACGCCCCAGCCAACGGCGAGATGCACGATGGTGGTATCCTCGGTTTCGCCGGAACGTGCCGAGACGATGCCGGCAAACCCCGATTCCTGTGCGGCCTTCCAGGCGTCCCACGTCTCTGTCAGCGTACCGCGCTGGTTCGGCTTCAGCAGCACGGCATTGGCGGCGCCGCGCATCGCCGCCTCCCGTACGCGGGATGCTTGCGTGACGAGGAAATCGTCGCCCACCACCTGCACACGGTCGCCGACTTCCGCAGTGAACGCGGCAAAGCCGGGATCGTCATCCTCCGCCAGCGGATCCTCGATCGACAGAATCGGGTAGCGGCGAATCCAGCCGGTCAGCAGCTTTACCATGCCGTCGCTGTCGAGTTCCTTGTCCTCCAGCGCCAATTTATATTTTCCGCCACGGCCGAATTCCGAGGCGGCGATGTCGAGCGCGATCCCCACCTGGCTGCCGGGCTGGAACCCGGCATGCTCTATCGCCCGCACCAGCGTTTCCAGGGCTTGCTCGTTGGTGCTGAAAGCAGGCCACCAGCCGCCTTCATCGGCGACCCCGGCCAGCGTGCCGGCTGCCTTCATCAGCGCGCCGGCAGCACGGTAGACTTCAGCGGTCCAGTCCAGCGCCTGGGCAAAATTCTCCGCCGCGGGGCAAGTGACCATGAAATCCTGAATATCCACCCGCCGTCCCGCATGTGCGCCGCCGCCAAAAATTTGGATCTGCGGCAGGGGCAGCGTATGCGCATCCGGTCCGCCCAGATATCGATAGAGCGGCTCGCCAGCCGCGGCCGCCGCTGCATGCGCCGCTGCCATCGAAACGGACAGGACGGCATTGGCACCCAGGCGCGACTTGCCCGGCGTGCCATCCAACTCAATCAGCCGCTTGTCGAGGGCTGCCTGGTCGCGCGCATCCATGCCAAGGATTGCACGGGTGATCTCGGTATTCACGTTCTCCACCGCGCGCCGCACGTCGTAGCCGCCGAACGCATCGCCGCCATCGCGCAGATCGAGCGCCTCGCCGGTGCCGGTGGAGGCTCCCGCCGGGGCAATCGCTCGGCCGACGCCCCCACCTTCCAGCAGGATGTCGGTCTCCACGGTCGGGCGGCCACGGCTGTCCCACACGCGGCGGGCGTGCACAAACGCGATCCTCGTGTCCGTCATGCGGTGAGTTCCTTGCTCCAGGCCTGGCGGATGTCGGCCAGGCGATGCGGCGGGTCGCGCAGCAGCGCGGTGGCGGTGCGGCGCACATGGTCCTTGTCCGATTCCTGCGTGATGTACTCGACCGGCGACTTGCCATCCACCCGTGCGAGGAACAGCCCTGGCAAGAGCCTTGCGGCGCGGGCTTCGAGATGCTGCGGCGGTTCCCAGGCGATCCCGTAGACATAGGCTGCCGACAGGGCGTCGAAGCACGCGAGGAACCCGGCGGTGGCGGCGGGCGTCCACAGGCATTTCAGCAGCAGATGGTTGAGGCAGAAGGCAAGATCGAAGGCCGGATCGCCCCACCACGCACATTCCGCATCCAGAAACACCGGCCCGTTCGGTCCGGCCAGTATGTTCTTGGGGCTGACATCGCCGTGCACCAACGCGCGCTTGTGAGCCTGCGTTTGCGCGACCAGCGCTTGGAGAGCCGGAGCCAGCGCGGGATGGGTGCGCGCGGTGGCAATCAAGTACGGCTCCAGGCGGATGTCGAAGAATATACGGTCGGTAGGAAATTCGGCTGCCGTGGTGGGATCAGCCGCGGTGGCGGCGTGGATGCGCACCAGGCTTGAGGCGACGTGGGCGGCGAAGAGCGGGTCGGCGTTGCCGTCCCGAAGCTGCGCTTTCCACAGCGGATGATCGGACGGCGGGAGGAATTGCATCGCCAGGGCGCCGCTGGCCTCGTCCTGGCCTAGCAATGCCGGGGCGCTGCCGGGAATCGCGGCGTTGGCACGGTGCATCCACGCGGCTTCATAGCGGTTGCGTTCCACCGGCGCTTGCCAGTCGGCGGCGACGCGCAGTTTCGCCAGCGCGCGCTTCACGCAGATCGGTCCCCCGGGCAGATCGATGCGCCAGATGTCGGAAGAAACGCCGCCCGTCAGACGTTTGCCGGGTGCATCGGACTCCCCGAGCAAGCGCATGCGGCGGAGTGCGGCGAGGATGTCGGGCGGGGGCTTCTCTGCGGACATGGCCGCGAACGTCGTGCGCGGGCGCAGCGGAGGCAAGGCAGGAGATGTAGCCGATGCCGATTTGCCATGGTGCCAAGACAAAAGTGCAAGCAAGGCTAATTAATTTCCGCAACGGCCTATGTGCGCGGCGCCAACGTCTGCACCAGGGCGGACCGACATTTCCGCGTTGAGCCCCTCCGGCGAATATGCAGTCGACGTCGGCCTGTGGTTCGATTGATGAGTACTGACGGACGTGGGTGGCAGAGTTCAGCGTGTGACCCGATCGCCCTCACCCTCGGCGCTTACGCGCCTTGACCTCTCCCACTTGCGTGGGAGAGGTTTTCTGCAATCTCATCGCTGGTCAGCCGCCAGGCGTTGTCCAGCTCTGCGACCACCGTACGCATGAACCCCTCCGTCAGCGCCAGCGCGCGGCGCGGATCGCCGAGGTGATCGCACAAGAGCGCCAGAGCCAGCTGTCGTGGGCCGTCGCCTTCATAGGTCCATTCAAATCCCATGGGGCTGAACCGCTTGACGTCGTACCGCGGATCGAGCGGCGCACCATCCACCGTCACCACCGCGCCATCCAGGCTGCGTCCGCCCTCGTAGACTTTCATGTATGGTTCCGGGAGGCACCCCGGCCTTCTCTCGTCATGGCCTGGCTTGATCCTGCCATTATGGGAAAATCACCACGCTGCGCACGGTTTCGCCGCGTGTCAGTGCCGCAAAGCCGTCGTTGATCGCTGCCAGTGGAATGCGCGCCGAGAGCATCGCGTCCAGCTTCAACCGGCCTTCCAGATAGGCTCGCGCCAACAGCGGAAAATCGTGCTGCGGACGCGCGCCGCCGTACGAGGAACGGGTGATGCGCTTCTCCTGCATCAGGCTGCCCCATCGGAACGCCACCTCCTGCTGCACGCCGACCTTGCCGAGCCATACCACCTGCCCGCCTGGGCGCACCGCTTCAACGGAGAGACGGAATCCGGCGGGGATGCCCGCAGCCTCGATCACCACGTCGGCGCCGCGATCCTGCGTCAGCATGTGCGCGACAGCCACCGCTTCGTCGGGTGCCACCGCGTGAGTAGCGCCGAGTTCCTGCGCCAAGCCGCGCCGCACCAGGTTGGGATCCACCGCGATAACCGTGCCGGCGCCGGCAAGCATGCAGCCTTGTACCGCGGAAAGGCCCACCGCGCCGCAGCCGATCACCATCGCCGCATCGCCCCACCGCAGCGATGCGATGCGGGTCGCGGCGCCGACCCCGGTCATCACGCCGCAGCCGAGCAATGCTGCCCGGTCGAACGGCATCGCATCGGGTACGCGCACCGCGCTGACTTCCGGCACAATGCAATATTCTGCGAAACTACCAAGATACATCAATTGATGCACCGGGGCCGCGTCACAGCTGAGCCGCGGCTTGCCGTCGAAATGAAATGCCGACGCCGCATTGCCGAGGTACTGCGTGCACAGGATCGGCTGCGCATGCTCGCAATAGAAGCAGGTGCCGCAATGCGGATTCCACGACAGCACCACGCGGTTCCCCGGCTTCAGGCTTGTGACACCCGGCCCGAGCTCCACCACTTCGCCGGCGGCTTCGTGTCCGAGCACAGCGGGCAACGCGACGGCGAGCGAACCTTCAATCGCTTCCAGGTCGGTGTGACACAGGCTCGCGGCACGCACGCGCACCAGAACGTCGCCCAGCGCAAGCGGCCCGACATCGACGGTCTCGATCGTCATCGGCGCGCCCGTACGTCGCAATACCGCAGCTTGGGCTCTCGGCATGCGTGCGTCCTCCGGCCAGCGATCATGTCGCAGTCACGAGTATGCGAGAGCCGCCTGGCCGCCGCCATCCTGCCACGACACTGCCCCGAATGTTTACCAAAACCGAGCGGATGGCAAAGCGTTAACCAGCAACGCAACGGCAAGGAGAGCAGCGATGAGAATCGGATATGCTATAGCTGTGGCAGCATTTCTTGCGGCAACGCCGGCGATGGCGCAGCTTACGATCAGCAACGGCAACGATGCGGCCGCGCAGCATCACTATAGCGCCGAGCAGGATCGCGCGAACGGGCGTGCGAACATGCGGGCCTCGCATCAGGAAGCCGCGATGGGCAACTACGGCAACGCGGCCCGTGACCGATATGCGGCACATGAGGATTGGCACGCGGCCCATCATCAGGACCATGCCGCCGACCGCGATGCGAACAGCGGCGTGACGGTGCGTTTGGGACAGTAATCGTCATGTCTTCGTCATGGCCGGGCTTGTCCCGGCCATGACGGGGAAAGCATTCAGCCGGCCTCGTGCGCTGCAGCCTTACGCTCGTCCTGATACGCGGCGCCCCGTCTCCAATGCCGCATACGAACTCACTGGACCTGGCATCAGCCAGCGGAACCCCTGGTCCAGCAACTTCTCGACGTTCTTGCTGTCCACGTGAGGATGGCCGCACGGCACATTATACTGCTTGCAGATCGCCAGGATTTCGTTGATCGCCGATGCCACGGTTGGATGTTCGTATTGCCTCGGATAGCCGAGATCCTGCGACAGGTCTCCCTCGCCGATCAGCACCACGCCGATCCCTGGTACTTGCTCGATCATCTTCGGCAGGTTGGCGATTGCGCGCTTCTCTTCGCACATGATGACAGTCAGCACCTCACCGGCCGGGTTAAGCGGCCAGGTATCGGCCCGCTTGTAGTATTCCTGGTCGGTCAGCCCCCAATAGCGCGCCGCACTTCGGGGTGCGTCGCCGCGCTGACCGGGCGGATCATAGAACGCGGCCTCGGGCGGCCGAGGATAGCGCGATGCCGCGACGGCGTTGCGTGCGTCGTCAATCGTGCTGACATGGGGCCAGACAATGCCATAGACGCCGATATCCAGCACCTGCTTTGCCACCCATTGGCTTTGCTCGCCACCGTTGGGTGGGATGCGTACGAACGGCGCCACCGCCGGCGCGATGCTGCCCGATGTCGCGATCTGCCGCCGGTTCAGCATGTATTGCAGGCAGTCGCGCAGTGCCTTGATGTCGTACGGGTTGTGTTCCATTTCGAACACCACGGCGTCATAGGGCGCGGCGCTCAGGTTGATCGCGGTGCCGACTTCGCCGGGCGCGAAGGTGGCGAATGCCGGCTTGCCGGACTCCAGCGCCTTGATCGCGCTGTTCAGGCGAGGAATGTCCATGATCTGGTCCCTTCTTCAGTTCGGTGTCGCCGCGAAGAGTGCTTCCGGGGCGTAGGCTTCGGGGATCAGCCCCTGCTGTGCGGCATATTCCATGCATAATTCAATGGCGCTTCGGTTGGCGCTGAGCCCATAGGGCAGCACGTCGTCCCCCACGATAGAGGTCCAGCGCGTCTCGGCACTGGGTTCGCGCGCCGCCTGCTTCGCCGCGGCAAACAGCGCCATGAGTTCGCCGGCAAGCCAGGGGTATTCGTCCAGCAGGGCGCGTTTTATGCAGACGACGTGGTTCACAGGGTAGGCGCCGGTGCGGCGGTACCAATCGGCGGCGGCCTGGTTCGCGTCCGGGATCACTGTGCGCACCGAAGCAGGGTCCAGGCCGGTCAAGGCGATGCCGGCGTCGATCTCGCCCGCCGCCAACATGGCCGACAGGTCCTGCCCTGGCGCAATGCGGACCACATATGGCGGGTCTCGATATTCCTGCACGTGGGCGTCCTCGGCGGTGACCCAGGTGATGCTGTCGGGAGTCACGTCGTAGTCGGCTTGCAAAATGCCACGCAGCCAGATGCCGGTGGTCTGCGAATACGCGCGGACACCGACGCGCTTGCCGATCAGGTCCCCCGGGCCGGCGATGGCGGAGTCGCGGCGGCAGACCAGCGCGGCGTGATGGAAGCCGCGCATCAGCACGATCGGCAAGCCGATGATCGGCTTGCCGTAGGCATGCGCCTGCGCGAGCGTGGTGAGCGCGATCTCGCACAGGTCGAAATCGAGCGTGCGCACCATGCGGCGGAAAGCACGCGTAATCTGCGGCATTTCTGCGAGGTCGAAGCGGATGCGGTCTGACGTGATGGTACCGTCTTTCAGGGCGACGGCGTGGGGGTATGAGGCGAAGGCCGATCTGACGGTCAGCGGCATCATGATGTTACCTGCATCCTGTCATTGCGAGGCGCGGAGCGACGAAGCAATCGCCCGCGAGAAAAGCTGCGGCGGCTCATCAGGCAGGCGATTGCTTGGCGCTTTGCTCCTCGCAATGCCATCGGATGCGATACTAGGGCATCTTCACCGTTGGATAAATGTCGCTCCCATAATGCTTGCGGAACGTCTCGATCTGATCCGCCGGCGGCGGCGCAAAGCTGCACTTCTTCGACGTGAACCGGCCGCCCATGATCTTGCTCATCTTCACTACCGCCTCGCCCAGTTTCACGAGATTGGTGATCCCATTCAAAATCGGTACGCCATCTTCCGTTTCGTACACGCCGGCATGGGCGAGTAATGCCATCACCACGCCACCGGCGGCGATCACCACTTCCGCTCCCGCCTCAGTATTTTCCCGCGCCGCGGCATTGAACTGTGCCAGAATGCGCGCCTGTGCCTCCTTGTTGTCGAAGCCCGGTCCCAGATCGGTCAGCCGGTCGATCTGCATGCGCGCCGCACCCACGAACCGCTCGCGCAGGCCATAGCGGGCGACGTTCTCCACGATGCGTGGCGTGAACTTCGCGTTGATCGTCACAAAGGAGAAATTTGCGCCCATCATGCAGGCCATGTGCATCGCCGACTCGCACAGACCCAGCACGGGGATATCCGCGATCTCGCGCGCCTCGCGCAGGCCGGGGTCGGCGATGTTGCCGATCAGGAACGCATCGTAGCCCTCGCGTACGGCTCGGCCGACGTTCTTTAGCACCTCGCCGGTTTCCAGGTATTCGAGGTAGCGGAACTGGTCGCCGACGCCACCGATCTCGTTGATCCCGGCGACGTGGATTTCGGTGCCGGAATCCTTCACATGCTCGAGGATGTCACGCAGCACGCGCGGATAGCCGCCCCACTCGGTCTGGCGCGACATGCTCTGGTACCAGAGTTTCATCCCTGCCTCCGTCGCGGCAACGACAGTTCCCCTACGCCAGCCCGATGTGGTCCGCGAGTTGCTGCGCCGTGTATGTCTCGCCGAAGCTGTCGCGAATCTCCGGCAGCATCGTGGCGTTCCACGCATGCCATGCCGCCGCCATTCTCTCCGCCTCTTCGCGGCGGCGATCCTGCAAATTGGCCCGCTCGCGCGGATCATCCACGACGTTGAACAAGTAGGAATTATCGCGGATTTTCAGGTATTTGAAATCGCCGTCGCGCATCGCTCGCTGTGCGTTGGTCTTGTAGCGCCAGAACAATGTCCGCGGCTGCGCAGTGGCGTCGCCCGTCAGCATCGGCAGCAGGCTAATGCCGTCAGGCGAATAATCCGGATGCGGCGACACGCCCGCCGCTGCCAGCAGAGTCGGAAACCAGTCCATGGTGATCGCCACCTGCGCATTGACCTGCCCGGCTGGAATGCAGGCCGGCCAGCAGATCAGCGTGGGCACGCGCAGGCCGCCTTCGAGGAGCTCGGTCTTGATGCCGGTGAATGGCCAGGTATCGGAGAAACGCTCGCCGCCGTTGTCGCTGGTGAAGATCACGATCGTATCGTCCGACAGCCCATGCGCATCCAAGGCCTGCAACACGCGGCCGATCTGCAGGTCCATCGCCTCGATCATGCGGTAATAGGTGCGCTGCGTGCCGCCATCATAATGGCGCAGGTTGCTGCCGCGCAGCCGATCGGATTCGGCGCTATCGCCCGGTGCTTCCCACGGCCAGTGCGGCGCATTGAAATGCAGGCTGAGCAGGAACGGCTGCGAACCACGCGCGAAGTCGGTCACCGCGGCCACGGCGTGATCGCCCATCAGATCGGTCAGGTAGCCGGCGTGGTGCACGGGTTTGTCGCCGTCCCACAGATCGTGGCCACCACGAGTGTTCTGATGCGTGTAGTAATCCGCTGCACCGGTGCGCATACCGTAGAACTGTTCATAACCGCTTTTCAGCGGCCCGAACAGCGGGGGCATGCCCAGGTGCCACTTGCCAACCAGCGCGGTGCGGTACCCGGCGTCACGCAGCAGCGACGGCAAGGTTGGATGGTCCGGCGGCAGGCCGACATCGAGCTTGCCCGCCAACGGCTCCTCCAGCCCGAGCGGGAGACGATACTGGTAGCGTCCGGAGATCAGCGCCAGCCGTGTGGCCGAACACACCGCGGAATTGGCATAGCCTTGCGTCAACCGCGCGCCGCGCGCGGCGATGCGATCGATGTTGGGTGTGGACAGTTCCGGTCGGCCATAGCAGCCCACATCCGCATAGCCGAGATCGTCGGCCATGATGAATACGATATTGGGCTGCCGCGGCATGACGTCCGCCTCCCGACGCGATTTCCCGCCATTCTGACGCGCCTGTCCTGCAGCGTCCAGCCGACATGGGCAACGCGCACCCCGCAAGTCCGTGGCCCCGCCAACACACATGCGCGTCGTCGTTGACAGAAGGGCACGAACCGCTTACGCCGGTCTTCGCAGTTCCTTCTAACGACAATGACCATCCGGCGGAGTTTGTACATGCTGGCGCGCCTGAAGGTTCGGTTGGCTCTTCTGGCAATCCTTGCCGCCGGCGGCATCGGCGGTCCTGGCATCGCCGCCCAGGCGCGTACCGAGACATGTATGCCAATCACCCCGAAACAGGTCGCCGCCCTGTTCGATCGCTGGAACGCGTCCCTGGCAAAAACCCCCGACGCGGTTGTGGCGAACTACACAACGAACGCGATCCTGCTGCCGACCAAGGAAAACGGGCCGCTGATCGGCCACGCGGCCATTCGCGGCTATTTCGTGCACTTCCTCCAATCCCACCCCACCGGCACCATCGTGACCCGCACGATCGTGATCGGTTGTAACATGGCGTTCGATACGGGGCTGTATGATTTTACCGTCGACGGCAGCAAACCTGACGAGCGCACACAGATCAAGGCTCGGTATACGTTCATCTATGAGCCGCGCGGCAGAACCTGGCTGATCGTTCACCACCATTCGTCGGCGTTGCCGGTACCAGAGCCGTAACGCCATGTAAGGCCCGCTGCTTCGGTTTGGATCCCTGCCCGACAGAACGATTCCAATCACCCGCAGCAGCGTACCGACACTTCCAGTCCGCCGCTGAACGGCAGCGTCATCGTGCGGAGGCCGTTGGCGGGGTCGTCGAGGAACGCGAAATAGTCGGCATATGCCGCACGATGGTCGTGCGTGTTGTCGCACACCACCATGGCGCCTGGCCGCAAATGCGGCGCCACCAGTTCCAGCGCCGGCCGCGCCATCGGCACCCAGATATCGCACAGCATGAAATCCACCGGCCCCTCGATCCGTCGCAGCGTCTCGCGCAAATCGCCTTCCCGCAGTTCGATCAGCGACTCCAGTCCTGCGCGGGCGAATTGGGCGCGGGCAACACGCGCCTTCTCGGGTTCGTATTCGGTGCCGATCACCACGCCCGTGCCGCCAGATGCGCGGATGTTGTCCCGCACGGCCGCCGCAAGATACAGCGTCGAGACGCCGAAGGACGTGCCTGCCTCCACAATATGGCGAGCGTTGGCGGCGCGGCAGAGAAGGTAGCAGAATTCGGCCTTGTCGCGATCGAGCGCGACCAGCTTGTCGCTGCGGAACGTCCTGAGCAATGCGGCCGCTTCGCCGGCAGGCGGCCGGGCGTAGGTGTTATGACGTTCATAGAACGCGGCCATCTCCGGGATCTGGGCATCGCTGCGCGCATGCATGTCGGCAAGCAATTGTTCCAGGGCGAGGTCGTTCAAAACGCTCATGGCGGGGCGCTCCCGGACTGCTGCCTGTCGTCCGGGCAGCATAGAACGGAGGACGCTCATGGAGAAAGCTACAATTCGGACGCTATGCGGGGTCATTGCTGACCAATGGATGGAAGGGCACCATGCCGCGACCAACAGCAGGCATAGATCCAATGAAACAGACCTACCGCGGCTCCTGTCACTGCAGGAAAGTCCAGTTTGAGATCGACGCCGATCTGGATCATGTACGGGTCTGCGATTGCTCCGTTTGCCGACGCCGTGGCGCCCTCAATCATCGGGTTGAACCGGCCGACTTTCGTTTGCTTACGCCACTCGAGGACTTGTCGCTCTACACCTTTCATACACGCACAGCGAAAGACTACTTCTGTCCAAACTGCGGAATACAGCCGTTCCGCAGGCCGAGGACCGCCCCTTCGGTTTGGACCATCAATGTTCGATGTCTCGAAGGCGTTGACCTGGACGCAATTCCGATCAAGCGCGTGTATGGCAGTCGGCTCCCTTGAATGGGTGGTCCGTGCGAACGGCGTCGCGATTGTTGGTCTCTAACAAACGTCGCCCGCAGGGCGGCTTGCACCCGCATCGCCCAGGCGCAAGCCGATGCAATGCAACAACTCAAGGCACTCAACTGACCAGCACCGCCTTCCCGATCACCTTCCGGTCGATCACCGCCTGCAACGCCTCCGCCGCCTGCGTCAACGGAAACCGATGGGAAATGCGCGACCGCACCTTACCCGCTGCCGCCAGCCTGGTCAGTTCTCGCATGTTGGCGATCGCCAGCTCCGGCGCCGCTTCGTTCAGGCCGCCGATGCGCACCCCGACTGCATCGATGCCCTTGATAAGCAGGTAGTTGCTGCGGATGTTGGCGGGCCCGCCGCCGAGGAAGCCCAGGATCAACAGCCGGCCGCACCAGGCAAGGCAGCGCAGCGATTCCTCCGTCACCTGAGCGCCGATCGGGTCATACACGATATCGGCGCCGTGACCACCAGTAAGGTCCTTCACTGCATCAACGAACCCGCCGGCATAGCCAATGGCATGATCCGCGCCCTCTTCCAGGCAAGCGGCGCGCTTTACATCGGTACTGGCCGTGGCGATCACCTTGCCACCGAACAGTTTTGCCACCTGGATCGCGGCGATGCCGATTCCGCCGGCCGCGCCATGCACCAGCACCCAGTCGCCGGCCTGCAACCGGCCCCGCTGTAGCAGCGCATGATAAGCGGTGGCGTAGGCGGCGCGGAATACGCCCGCCGCATCCAGGCTCATGCCGTCGGGCACGCTGTCGCAAAGCTCCGCCTTGGCGTTCCCGAGTTCGGCGAAGGCACCCAGCGTGTGGCGGCTCATCACCCGATCGCCCGGCTTGAATGCCGTCACGGCTGGGCCGACGGCGACCACCTCACCGGCCGCCTCGCCGCCCGGGATGAACGGCGGCTCCGGACGGAACTGGTATTTGCCCGCGAGCATCAGCACGTCCACGTACTGCACGCCGCGCGCGCGAATGCGGACCGTGATTTCGCCGGGGCCGGGCGATGGTGGGTCGGGCACGTCACGCAACGCCAGTACCTCCGGACCGCCGAATGCCTCGCAGACCATCGCTTTCATCGTGCAGCCTCTCGCCAATGCAGTACGGCAGTTAAGCGCAGGGACGGGCCGTGCCCAAGACCGCCCAATTGCAACCGCAGGCAGGCCGCCGTACGGACAATACCTCGTGAACAGGGTCGCCACAGAGTAGCCCGGTTGGAGCACTGCAACGTAGCGACCCGAAGCGCGCAGTCGGTTGCCGTCGCATCCCGAGCGATCCCCGCCTGACAAAAGCCAAGGAAAACCCGGACATAGCTCGGAGCAAAAATCTGCAGACCGGTTTGGCCGGCACCGTTTCCAGCCGCCGGCGTTGCGAACGCCGCGCTAATTTCCGCAACATGCACGTTTCGTAATGCAACACAACCGGAAATGCTCTTGATCCTGATCAAGCCTCGTCTGTATCCCTGCATATCGCTCGTAGGTAGTCCCATGTCTGTAACCTCGCTCCGAGTTCCTCCGATGGCTGCCGTTTCGTCATCGCCCTCCGCGATGTCCGAATTGCTCCGTCTTACGCCATTGTTCGAATCGCTGGATGATCGGCTGGTCGAGAGCGTGGCTGATATCACGCGGGAATTACGATTGCCTGAGGATACCGAGATCTGCCGCCAGGGCGAACCGGCGCAGTTTTTGTACGTGCTGCTGGAAGGCCGCGTCGCGTTGTGGGCGTCGGCGCCCGATGACTCGCGTGCGGCGGTCGAGGTGATACGCCCGCCTGGGTATTTTGTGCTTGCAACGGTACTGAGCGGCCTACACCACCTGATGACCGCGCAAACCGTCTCGCCGTCCTATCTGCTGGCGATCGATAGCAAGGGCATGTATGCCCTGGTGCAGCACGAGGTCGATCTTGCCAACGCGTGCCTGCGCGCCGAGGCATTGAACTTCCGGGCACTGGTGCGTCAGGTCCAGGATTTGAAGCTGCGGACAGCGGCACAGCGGCTGGGCTGCTACCTGCTTGCGCTGTGCAGCGTCCCTGACGCCGCCACCGACAAGTTCCGCCTGCCGTTCGACAAGCGTCTGTTGGCGGCCCGCCTCGGCTGCCGGCAGGAGAATCTGTCGCGTGCCTTCGCTGCGCTGCGCAGCGTTGGTGTGGAAACGCACGGTGCCCGTGTGATTTTGCATGATATTCCCGCGCTGCGGCATTTCGCGGTGCCGGACGAGTGCGTGGATCCAGGCCTGTCGTTCTCCGGATAGGACCCGAGGTCACGGTGCCTGTGGTAAGGCACCAGGCCTGTGACGTCCGCCTTGGTGTTGCTGACTCGCGATTCCCGCCTGTTTGCGTGCGCGCTAGTGTTTGATCCTGACGCGTGGTGGCCGCTCCACATGTCATTGCACGCGAAGCGAAGCAATCCCCAACGAGCTATCGCACGTTCTCTCGGCGGAGATTGCTTCGCTTCGCCCGCAATGACCGCGAGCGAGATCCGTCATAGTCAGACCACTGGCTTCCCGCCGGGCGGAGCAGGTATGGAGTAACGCATGGCTAAGGTCGAGGCTGCGGCGATCCAAGCAGCAGTGGAAGCACAGCGCGGTTTTGCCAGCGACTTGTTCGATCGCCTGCGCCGGGACGGACTCGATGAGCCGGGCGTAACGCGCGATCCGTATGGTCCAGGCGAGCAACGGGCGCACGCTACGGTGGCTGATGCGGCGCAATCCCTCGGACTTGAGATTGAACGTGACCCCGGCGTTAATTTGTATATGACCCGAGCCGGACGCGATCGCGCGGCAAAACGCGTGGTAATCGGCTCGCACCTCGATTCGGTGCCGCACGGCGGCAATTTCGACGGCGCCGCCGGCGTGGTGAGTGGACTCATAGCGCTGAGTGCTCTCAACCAGCTCGGCCTGAAACCGGCATGCGATATCACCGTGATGGGCATCCGTGCCGAGGAGAGCATCTGGTTTCAGGTCTCCTATGTCGGCAGTCGGGGCGCGCTGGGCACGTTGCCCGATGGCGCGCTTGATGTGCGGCGCATCGACACCGGCCGCACCCTGGCCGACCATATCGCGGCGTGCGGCGGTGATCCCGCTTCATTGCGCGCCGGACGGCGCTTCCTGAACCCGCACGATTTGCGCGCCTATTTGGAACTGCACATCGAGCAAGCGCCGAGCCTGGTGGAATCCGGAAAACCGGTAGCGATCTGCACCGGCATCCCCGGCAATTTCCGCTACCCCGACGCACGCATCGAGGGTAGCCACGACCACGTCGGCCTGCCGCGACGCTTCCGCCGTGACGCTGCCATGGCCGGGGCCGAGTTTGCCATGGCCATAGACAGGCTGTGGGAAGAGTATGAAGCGCGCGGCATCCCCATGGCCGCCACGATCGGCCGCTTTTACACCGATCCTGCCATGCACGGACTGACTATCGTCCCTGGTTCGTTCCATTTCAGCCTGGATGTGCGGGCGTACGACGAAGCAGTCCTCGCCGATCTGGACCAGGCAGTTGATCAGATCATCGAAGGCATAGAGCAATCCCGAGGGGTTCTGTTCCATCGCGGCACTAAAGCGCGAGCCGCGGTCGGTCCGGTGGACCCAACCATTCGGACTGCCCTCACCGAGGGTGCGAAAGCGCTGGGGATCCCTGCGATCGACCTCGGTAGCCCCGCCTCCCATGACGCAGCCGCCTTCGCGGCATGCGGCGTGCCGGTGGGCATGATTTTCGTGCGCAACGCCAATGGCAGCCATAACCCACGGGAGGCTATGACGCTCGACGACTTTCTCGCCGGAACAGCGGTGCTGTCGCGGTGGCTGTCGGAGACAGTGGTGTAAGCCGAAGCAACCAAGGCCGGTTTGCCACGCGGCACCGAAGCTGACGAACCAACACGGGCTTGTCTTCAGCAGTACACCTCAACTGCGGACGGCGGTGCGGATGCGCCTGCCGGTGGCGGCAGGACGGAATTACGGGCGGAATCGTTCCCTGCAAGGGCGACCGGCATGCGCGGCTTCACGCATGGCGCCAGTTCCGAGCAGCGCCCACGTTCCAGTGTGGCAAGCTCCGCGCGAGTCTGAGCGAGAAGCGCCCTCACGACACAAATTTGCCCGCGATCGAGCTGGCCACCCTGCAACAGGGTCTGAAACCGCTCGATGTTCGCGATCGCAATATAATGGCGGTGGTCATCCATGACGCCAACCTGACCATCTGGTCCGGATCGAGTTGTATCGCGCCAATGTTACTCGCGCAATAGCATGTATAGCCGCGACCTGAATTTTATTTTTCCGACGGCGCGTGCGGGGGCCAGGCGGCAAGGGCCGCCAGGATTGCCAGGGCCGAGATCGCGGCGAAGCATTCCAGGGGCAGGTTGTAACTGCCGGTGCGGTCCCGCAGCACGCCGGACAGCAACGGCCCGACCGCCTGCGCCAGGACCTGGCCGGTCAAGGCCAGCCCCCGGATCGCGCCGTAGCTGCGGCGGCCGTAATAGTCCGCCCAGGCGATGGGTAGCATGGTCATCAGGCCGCCAATGCCGGCGCCGAATATCCCGGCGCCGATATAGGCCTGCGGCGGTGCATGCACGCCCAGCAGGACCAGCACGCCCGCGCATTGCAGCAGCGCGATCAGTCCCAAAGCGTAGCGGATCGGCAATGAGCGCGGGAAAAAACCGAACGCCAGGCTAGAGGCGCTGGACATCAAGGAAAACGTGCTGACCGCGCTCGCTGCTATGACGGGCGACAGGCCGCGCTCGATCAGGAACGGCGCCTGGTGCAGGCTCACTCCCGCCTGTACCGGGAAGGTGAGCAAAGTGAACAGCGTGAGAAGCCAGAAGGCGGGCGTGTGGAGTGCCTCGGCACGGGTGAAGATGGGTTCGGCCGGTGGTGCGATCGAGACGCTTGCCGCGGCGACATGACGGTCCGGTACAAGGCCAACCTCCTCTGGCGCGCCGACCAGCAACAGCCATGTGGGGACGAGGCCAACCGCCAGGACGGCGAACCCCACCGCGAGCCACCCTGCGCGCCAGCCGCCGTGCGCGATACCGAACTCCGCGATCAGCGGCAGCAACACCAAGCCCAGCATCTGTGCCAGTGTCGCGATGGCGGTGGTCAGGCTGCGCCGGGTGACGAACCAGTTATTGACTGCGCCGTAGATGCCCAGGTCGAACGGCCCGGCGAAGTTCATGCGGGCGATGCAGAACAATATGTAGAACGTCAGCAGCGAGCCGGTGGCGGAGAGCGCGGTGTTGGCAAGCCCCGTGAGCAATACGGCCCAGCAGAGCACGGCGCGGGCGCCCTGACGATCAAGCAACCGGCCGAGCGCAGGTGCGGTCAGCGCCGCAAGCAATCCTCCAAGCGAGACCGCGCCTGATATGGCGGTGCGCGACCAGCCGAAATGCCGCGTCATCGGCTCGACGAAAATGGTTAGGGTAGACACCGCGCCGCCTTGGCGCGAGAAGCCGGCGCAACAGACGCAACCCAGGATGATCCAGCCGTAGAAGAACGGCAGGCGGCGGGTGAGCCGGAGGGGAATGGCGCGGTCGGACATGATCTTGCTTGTCATTGCGACAAGGGTAGCGAGGAAACAATGTCATAAGAAGCGACCCGTCCATGGCACGGCTTGCCCGGGCCATATATCCGCGATCGATTGGCACATTGCGGCGGTACCCGATCAGCGTGAGAAGATCCCCGGGTCATGCCCAGGGGTCACGCCCAGGGGTCACGCCCAGGGGTCACGCCCAGGGGTCACGCCCAGGGGTCACGCCCAGGGGTCACGCCCAGGGGTCACGCCCAGGGGTCACGCCCAGGCGGTCACGCCCGATCATGACGCGTGGAAGGAAGGAAAGATTCAGATGACAGAGACGAAATGGCATGCCGATCCTCTTGCCTGGGGTCATGGGCCTCGGGTGTTCGAAGCTTTTCTTGAACCAACCTGCCCCTTTTCCGTACGCGCCTTCAACAAGCTCGACGATTTGCTGTCCCAGGCGGGCGAAGACCGCATTACCGTCAAGATCCGTCTCCAGTCGCAGCCCTGGCACATGTACTCGGGCGTGATCGTACGTTGCATCGTCGCGGCCTCCACGCTGCCGGGTGGCAAGCAGACGGCGAAAGCGGTGATGGCCGCGGTGGCTGCGCACCGCGAGGAATTCGAATTCGAGCGCCATAGCCGTGGTCCCAACATGGACGCCACGCCCAACGACATCATCGCGCGCATCGAAAACTACAGCGGGGTGAAAGTTGCCGAGGCCTTCGCCATCCCCGACCTCGACCGCGAGGTCAAATGGCACTGCAAATATGCCCGCCAGAACGGCATCCATGTCTCTCCGACATTCATGATCGACGGGCTGGTGGAGGCCAATATGAGCAGTGGCGATGCGGTTGCCGATTGGGTGGCGCGTCTGCTGAAACACTGAACGCCGCGGGGTTGGGGGCGGCTCTTTGTCGCCGCCCACAAATCGTGTAGGGGTTGTGGGCACAGAGGCAGCGATAGTGCTGCGCGGCTCGGGAGGAGACGATCGGATGTTCAACCATATCGTGGTCGGAAGTAACGATATTGCACGATCGAAGACATTCTACGACGCCGTGTTCGGCGCGATGGGCGGCAAGCCCGGAAACCAGGACGCCAAAGGCCGGTTGATCTACGTGCACAACGGCGGCGTGTTCATGGTGACCAAGCCCATCGACGGCAAGTCGGCGACGCACGCCAATGGCGGCACGATCGGCTTCAAGATGGCCAGCGCAGAGCAAGCCGAAGCGTGGCACAAGGCTGGTGTGGCGAATGGTGGCGTCTCGGTCGAGGATTCACCGGGTGTCCGGCAAACTGGCGGCGGGCCGATGTACCTTGCCTATCTTCGCGATCCCGACGGCAACAAGCTGTGCGGCGCCTATCGAATGGCGGCGGCCTGATCTTGTCAGGCGCAAGGGCCGCGGTTTGCGCGGCCTGCGTGCGACCGGTCCTGGTTCTGTAGCGCCTTCGCGCTGACCGAAACAGCGAGAGTTTCGCAGTGCGGTCCTACAGCCTTACCGCGTGGCCAGTGTGCGCGGATCGTGTGGCGGCGTCCGCGAGGATCAGCGCGCGTAACCCGTCCTCCCCGTCCGGCTTCGGTGCCGTGCCGCTCTGCACCGTGGCGATGAACGCCTCCAGCTCCGTGCGATACGCACCCGCATAGCGTTCCAGGAAGAACGGCAGTGCCGGATCAGTGCGGAACCCGCCGGCATCCGCATGTTCCAACGAGGTCGCCGTCACGTTGCCGGCGCGCAGCATGCCCTTGCTGCCATGGACCTCGATCCGCTGGTCATAGCCGTAGGTCGCCCGGCGCGAGTTGGAAATCTGGCACAACCGGCCGCTGGCGGTTTTCAACGCGACAACGGCCGTGTCTACGTCGCCCGCCTGTCCGATCGCCGGATCGACCAGTGCCGATGCCGCGGCAAACAACTCCACCGGTTCTTCGCCCAGGAAATAGCGCGCCAGGTCCAGGTCGTGGATCATCATGTCGCGGAACAACCCGCCCGATGTCGCGATATAGCCGGGCGGCGGCGGCGCAGGGTCTCGGCTGGTGATGGTCAACAATTCAAGCGTGCCGATCTCGCCTGTTTCCAGGCGCCGCTTCAGTGCGCCGAACTGCGTGTCGAAGCGACGGTTGAATCCGATCATCAGTGGGATGCCGGCGCGTCGCACCGCTTCCAGACACACGCGCACGCGGTCCGCTGACAGATCCACCGGCTTTTCGCAGAATGTCGGCTTTCCCACGGCAGCGGCGCGTTCGATGTAGTCTGCATGCGTGGTGGTGGGAGAGCAGATCATGACCGCGTCGGCATGGAAGGCGGCCTCGAGATCGATGACGCTGCTGCCGGTTCCCTTGGCCAGGCGATCGGCCGCTGCACGGTCCGTGTCGGTGATGCCAGCAAGCATCGCATCCGGACGGGCCGCCACGTTGCGGGCGTGAATCTGGCCGATCCGCCCGGCGCCGATCACGGCAATCTTCAGTTTGGCCATGTGCTCTCGCCTCCTGGTGCAACACCGTGGTTTGACTTGCGAAGCAGACTCCGATGTTGTGCCCGCCGGATGCTGGCGGCAACAACGGCAGGCGCATGAATACGATCCGGCTGACCATGGCGCAGGCGCTGGTGCGTTATCTCGCAGCGCAGCGCACTATCCTTGCGAACCAGGAAACCAGCTTGTTTGGCGGCGTGTGGGCGATCTTCGGCCATGGCAACGTGGCCGCGCTCGGCGAGGCGCTGTACGGCGTGCGCGACACGCTGCCGACTTTCCGCGCGCATAACGAGCAAGCCATGGCGCACGCTGCGATCGCTTACGCGAAGACGTTGCGACGGCGGCGGATGATGGCATGCACCACCTCGATCGGCCCGGGCGCCACAAACATGGTCACCGCCGCGACGCTGGCGCATGTGAACCGCCTGCCGGTGCTGCTGCTGCCGGGCGACGTGTTTGCCTCGCGCCGGCCCGATCCGGTGCTGCAACAAGTGGAGGATTTCGCCGATGGCACCGGCTCGGCCAACGACTGCTTCCGCCCGGTGTCGCGCTATTTCGATCGGCTGGTGCGGCCGGAGCAATTGCTCAATGCACTGCCGCGTGCGCTGTCGGTGCTGACCGATCCTGCTTTATGCGGCCCGGCGACGCTGGCGTTGTGCCAGGACGCAGAGGCCGAGGCATTCGATTACCCCGAAAGCTTCTTCGCCCGGCGCCTGTGGCTGCCGCGCAGGCCGAAGCCGGATGGGCGGGAACTGGAGCATGCCGTTGCGGTATTACGGACCGCGCACAGGCCGCTGATCATTGTCGGGGGCGGCGTGTTGTATGCTGATGCCGATGCTACGCTGGCGCGGTTTGCCGAAACGCACCGCATTCCCTTCGCGGAGACGCAGGCCGGCAAAGGTGCCCTGCCGCACGATCATCCGTTAAATCTCGGTGCGATCGGCGTCACTGGAACGTCGGCGGCCAATGCGATGGCGGCGGAAGCGGACATTGTGCTGGCCGTCGGCACAAGGCTGCAGGATTTTACCACCGGCTCCTGGACGCTGTTTCGCAATCGCATGCGGCGGCTGATCGCGCTGAATGTGCATCCGTTCGATGCGGCGAAGCACCATGCATTGCCGCTGGTCGCGGATGCCGATGAAGGACTTGCCGCGCTGTCCGCTGCTCTGGGCGGGTACCGCGCGCCGGAGGCATGGACGTGTCGCGTGCCCGAATTGCTGGCCACGTGGCGGCGCGATGCAGCGGCCGCCACGGCGCCCGGCAACACGCCGCGGCCGAGCGACGCACAGGTGATCGGTGCGGTGCAGCGGATGGCACCGCGCGACGCGATCGTAGTGTGCGCCGCCGGCGGACTGCCCGGCGAACTGCACAAGCTGTGGCAGGCACAGCCCGGCGGCTATCATCTGGAATATGGCTTCTCCTGCATGGGCTATGAAATTGCTGGCGGGCTTGGCGTGAAGCTCGCAGTTCCGCAGCGTGAGGTGTTCGTACTGGTTGGTGATGGCAGCTATCTTATGCTGAATTCGGAAATTGCGACCAGCGTTGCGTTGGGTCTGAAGCTGATTATTGTCGTGCTGGACAATGGCGGGTTCGGCTGCATCAGCCGTTTGCAGCAGGCGACCGGCGGGGCGCCGTTCAACAATCTGGCCGCCGATATCCACCGCACTGCACCTAACGCGGTGAATTTCCGCGCGCATGCCGAGAGCCTGGGTGCGATCGCAGAGAAGGTGCCCGGCATCGCCGAATTGGAAGCTGCGTTGGTGCGTGCGCGAGCGGCACGGCGGACCGCCGTGGTGGTGATCGAGACCGATCCCGCGGTGGCCACTGCGGCCGGCGGACATTGGTGGGATGTGGCGGTGCCGGAAGTTTCGGATCGCGCGGAGGTTCGTGCGGCGCGCGCAAGCTACGAAGCCGAACGTGCCGCACAGCGGTTGGGAGATTGACGGATATGGCCGTACGTCTGGGCACCAACCCGATCGCCTGGTCGAATGACGATTTGCGCGCGCTTGGTGGCGCAACGCCGTTAGAGACCTGTCTGGCCGAGGCGCGCCAGGCGGGGTTCGCCGGCATTGAACTGGGGCACAAGTTTCCTCGCACGGTGCCAGAGCTGCGCGCGGTGCTGGCGAAACACGATTTGGCGCTGGTGTCCGGTTGGTATTCGGCGGCGCTGCTGGAACGCGATGCGGCGGCGGAGATGGTGGCGATGCGCCCGCATCTCGATTTGCTGAAGGCGCTTGGGTGTGGCGTGCTGATCCTGGCGGAAACGTCTAACGCGGTGCATGGCGATCGTGCGGTGCCGTTGTCGCGCCGTCCCGTGCTGGCGGGCTCGGATTGGCCGCGCTTCGGCGAACGGTTGACGGCGCTGGCCGAGATGGCGGCGGCGGAAGGTCTCGCCACCGCCTATCACCATCACATGGGCACGGTCGTGCAAAGCGCCGAGGACATCGAACGCTTGATAGCCGCCACCGGACCGGGGTTGAAGCTGCTGCTGGATACGGGGCATGCGACGTTTGCTGGGGCCGATCCGGTGGCGTTGGCGCGCCGGTTCCGCGGGCGCATAGCGCACGTGCATTGCAAGGACGTGCGGCGCGATATGCTGCGGCAGGCGCGGCGCGCGGACTGGAGTTTTCTCGATGCGGTCGTGGCGGGTGTGTTTACTGTGCCGGGCGACGGCATGGTGGATTTTGCCGCGGTGCTGCGCGAACTGCCCGGGTATGATGGCTGGCTGGTGATCGAGGCGGAGCAGGATCCGGAGAAAGCCAACCCGCTGCAATATGCGACGATGGGGCGGGAGAATTTGGCGCGCGCTGCGCGAGAGGCGAAATTGATATAGCTCTGCCGCTACTCTGCGGCGCGCAAATGGCTCACGAAGACGATGGGCCACCCGCCTTCGGCGATGCAAGCTTTGCGCGCAGGCGGCCCATGAGAAGACGCACAGGCGCGGATCTCAGCCGCTGAGTCATCCGAGGACGCTGCTTATGACCGGGATTGCTTCGTCGCTTCGCTCCTCCCAATGACAGGGGGGCTCCTGCCAATGACAGGGGGGCTTTTCCCAATGACGATGGGGTCCGTCGGTACGTTCGCTTCCAGTTCCGCCAGCCAGGCGTTCGCGTTGCCGTCCGATGGGGCGCGCCAGTCGCCGCGCGGCGACAGCGAACCGCCTGCGCTCACCTTCGGTCCATTCGGCATGGCACTGCGTTTGAATTGGCTGAACGCGAAGAACCGGCGCAGGAACACTTTCAACCAGTGGCGGATCTGCGGCAGGTCGAAAGCGCGGCGGCGGTCCGGTGGGAAATGCGGCGGCCAGTCGCCGCTCTCCGCATCTTCCCAGGCCTGCAATGCCAGGAACGCAACTTTCGACGGCGGAAAGCCGTAGCGCAGCGTATAGAACAGGGTGAAATCCTGCAACGCGTAGGGACCGATCGTGGCTTCAGTGCTTTGTGGCGTCTCGTCCTCGGCGGCGGGAATCAGTTCCGGGGAAATCTCGGTTGCCAGGATTCCGTCGAGCGTCGTCAGCACCTCCGGCGCGAACTGTTGCGAGCTGATCACCCAGCGAATCAAATGCTGGATCAGTGTCTTTGGCACGCCGGAATTGACGTTGTAGTGCGACATCTGGTCGCCGACGCCGTAGGTGCACCACCCCAGAGCCAGCTCCGACAGATCGCCGGTGCCGATCACGATGCCATTCAAATTGTTCGCTATACGGAACAGGTAGTCCGTCCGGAGGCCGGCTTGGACGTTTTCGAAAGTCAGGTCGTAGACCGGCTTGCCCTCGGCGTAGGGGTGATGGATATCAGCCAGCATGCGCTCGGCGGCAGGGCGGATGTCCAGTTCGTCCGCCGTCACGTCCAGCGCGCGCATCAGCCGCCACGCATTGTCTCGCGTCAATGACGACGTGCCGAAGCCGGGCATGGTGAATGCGTGGATGTCACGCCGCGGCAGGCCGAGCAAATCGAACGCCTGCGCGCAGATAATCAGTGCCTGCGTGGAATCAAGGCCGCCCGAAACGCCGATCACCACGCGCTTGATGCCTGTGGCGCGCAGCCGCTGAGACAATCCCGAGACCTGGATATTATAGGCCTCGTAGCAATCTTGCTCCAGCCGTTCGCGGTCAGCCGGCACGAAGGGGAAGCGTTCGATACGTCGCCGAAAGCCGATATCGCCGCCCGGCGGATCGACGCGAAACGGCATCACCCGGAACGGCCGCGTGTTGCGCCGGCGGTTGGTATCGAACGATCCCATCTGCAGCCGTTCCTGCGCCAGCAGATCCAGGTCGATATCGGCGATCGCGACGGCATGGTCGGCGGGGAAGCGCTCGGTCTCGGCCAACGTGTTGCCGTTCTCGAAGATCGAAGCCTGGCCGTCCCAGGCGAGGTCGGTCGTGGATTCGCCCGCCCCGGCCGCCGCATACAAATACGCCGCCAGGCAGCGCGCGGATTGCGAGCGGCACAGCAGCCGCCGCGTCTCCGCCTTGCCGATGGTGATATTGCTGGCCGATAGGTTGGCCAGCACGGTTGCCCCCGCCAACGCCGCATCGCTGCTCGGTGGGGTCGGCACCCAAACGTCCTCGCAGATTTCCGCGTGCACCAGGAGGTTCCGCAGATCCTCCGCAGAGAACAATAGGTCGGTACCGAACGGGACGCGGCGGCCGGCAACGGCGATCTCGCCCGACGCGCCATCACCGGACACGAAATGCCGTGACTCATAGAATTCGCGGTAGTTGGGCAGGTGAATCTTGGGCACCACGCCCAGCAGCGCGCCGCGGTGAATGGCCAGCGCACAATTATAGAGCGCGCCCTGGTGCCGCAGCGGCGCACCGACCAGCAGCAGCGGCATCAGGTCGCCCGATGCGGCAATCAGCGTGTCGATCGCCGCTTCGACGCCGTCGAGCAAGGTCACCTGTTGCAGCAGGTCGCTGATCGCATATCCGGATATGCCGAGTTCCGGAAACACCGCCAGTGCCGCTGATTCGTGGTGGCACTTTTCTGCCACGGACAGTATGGCCTGCGCGTTGGCGGCGGGATCCGCCAGCGTGGTACGCGTCGTGCATGCTGCGACGCGGACAAATCCATGGCGGTAAATCGAGCGGAACCCCAGCGAGGACATGGTTGGCGATCCGAATGTGCGACAAGCGGAATATGGGACGGCGCGACGGTGGTGTCATGACCCGCACCCCCGCATCCCCGTGCGCGACCTCGCTACCTCGTGAGCGGCGAATCCGCGTGCGCTGCGCCTACAACTCTTGCCTTGTCAGCCCGATTCGCTCGCGTTCTGCAACGCCCAGGCGATCGGACCGTTATTCGGTGTCGCACGTCGTGAGGACCCATGTTGAACAACCCACTGCACGATAATCCGGAGCGCGAGCAACGTGTACGCGAGCGCGCCTACCATCTTTGGGAAGCAGATGGAAAACCGCATGGGAGGGATGTGGAGTACTGGCAGCGCGCCCGAGAGCTTATCGCCATGGAGGAAAACGGCGAATCCGCCCGACTGCCGAACCCGCAGATCCATGCGAAATCCGCCCGCGAATCCGGCATCGAAGAAGCCGAAATCCAGGATGATCTCGGCGAGTTTCCGGATCGTTTCGCCGACCAGGGGGAAGTGCAGCCATCCCCGACCCCTGCCGACAGTCCTCGCCGCCGCAGCGCGGCAGCCGCCGCAAGCCCCAAGGCACCCACAGCCGCAACCCGGAAGCCAGCGGCACGCGGAAAAAAACCCAAGACCCCGTAACGAGATTTCCTTGCATTTCCGCGAATCCGCCCCGTTGTTGCCACAGCCGTGAGCCACCTTCCCCGGCGATAAAAGGACTCGATCCGCTGCCTGGGAGATCACATGCGTTTCCTGCGCACCTACGCCCGCGTCCTGCTGTTCCTGGGCCGGGACCTTCGCATCGCCGGCTTGCTTGCCGGCGCCAACCTGCTCGTCGCCGGGCTGCAGTTCCTCGACCCCGTATTGTTCGGCCGGGTGGTGAACCTGCTATCCCAATCGGACAAAATCCCGCACGCCACGTTCTGGCGCACGGCCGTGATCCTGCTGGGAATCTGGGCGGCCGTCGGCCTGGTAGGTATCGGCTGCAACATCCTGGTCTCGGTGCAGACCGAGCGCCTGTCGCACCGCCACCGCATCCGCGCGATGAGTGCATATTTCCGCCACGTGCTGACCTTGCCGCTGTCGTTCCACGGCGAGTCCCATTCCGGCCGCGTGATCAAGACCATGCTGGTGGGCACCGATGCATTGTTCGGCTCCTGGCTGGTGTTCTTCCGCGATCAGCTTTCCACCTTCCTTTCGGCCGTCGTGCTGCTGCCGCTCACTCTGTTCTTGAACTGGCGGCTGGCGCTGGTGCTGATCGTGATGGTCTGCGTCTTCATCGCGGTGACTGCGTTCGTGGTCCGCCGTACGGAAGCGGCGCAGCGTCGCGTGGAGGGTCATAACTCCGCACTGGCCGGCACGGCGCAGGATGCGCTGACCAACGTGATGGTGGTGCAGTCCTTCACGCGCCTCCAGGCTGAGCTGCGGATGTTCGGCGACATTGCCCGCGAACTGATCCGCAACCAGTTCCCCGTGCTGAACTGGTGGGCCCTGGTCAACGTCATGACTCGCGCCGGCAACACCATTTCGGTCATCACCATCGTGGTCATCGGCACCTGGCTGCACTTGCATGGCGAGGCCAGCCTCGGCGCGATTGTCAGCTTCATGGGCATCGCCATGCTGCTGCTGGGCAAGCTGGAAACCGCCGGCGCCTTCGTTTCGTCACTGTTCTTCAAGCTGCCGCAGATCGAGCAATTCTTCGCCGTGCTCGACGCGCGCAGCCTGGTGCCGGAGGCGCCCAATGCGCGCCATCTGTGGGTGCCGCGCGGCGAGGTACGGTTCGAGAACGTGTCTTTCGCCTATCCGGGCGGCGTGCCGGTCCTGAAAGACATGTCGTTCACCGCCAGGCCGGGCACATCTGTGGCGCTGGTCGGCCACACGGGCGCGGGCAAGACCACCACGATGGCTCTGCTGCAACGTTTGTGGGATCCCACGGACGGGCAGATCCTGGTCGACGGCCAGAACCTGCGCGGGGTGACGCTGGATAGCCTCCGCCGGTCGATCGGCGTGGTGTTCCAGGAAAGCCTGCTGTTCAACCGCACGATCCGCGACAATCTGCGCGTCGGCAACCCGGACGCGACGGACGGGCAAATAGAGCATGCGTGCCGTATGGCCGATGCACATGAGTTCATCATTCGCCAGTCCCAGGGCTACGACACGATGATCGGCGAGCGCGGCGCCACGCTGTCCGGCGGCCAGCGTCAGCGCCTGGCGATCGCGCGGGCGTTGTTGAAGGATCCGCCGATCCTGATCCTGGACGAAGCGACCAGCGCGCTTGACGCAGCAACCGAGGCAAAAGTCGGCCGGGCGTTGAAAACGCTGATGGCAGGCCGCACCACGTTCATCATTGCGCACCGGCTATCGACGGTACGCGACGCAGACGAAATCCTGGTGTTCGACCAGGGCCGGATCGTAGAGCAAGGCTCGTTCAGCGAGTTGCTGGCGCGGAAGGGTACCTTTGCCGCACTGGTAGAGACGCAGCTAACGCCACGCCCGCAGATGATGGCGGCCGAATAGCGCCCCGGGAAACCTCTCCCGCAAAGCGGGAGAGGTCGGGATGCGAAGCATCGAGGGTGCGGGTGATCGGGTCGGCACTTTTGCTTTCTGGCCACCGGCCCGATCATCCTCACCATCCTCTCCCCTTCGAGACAGAGAGGAAACGAAAGGCCGGTCCTTTCCGCTCCGAATACCCCGTCCTTCATTCCGCTGTTACCAACGAAACGGCGCAGCCGTTGCAGGGTTAACCCCCAGCAACAATCCAGGGACAAATCCCATGCTACGACTGGCACTGTTCTTCCTGGTGGTATCCATCATTGCGGCCATCTTTGGGTTTGGCGGCATCGCCGCCGCCTCGGCCGATATCGCCCGCATTCTGTTCTTTATCGCTATCGTGATCTTCGTGGTGCTGCTGGTCGCCGGCCTGATGGCAGGGAGTACCTTATGGTAGCGTAACTTGCTGCACTGCACGTATAAGTTTTGCCAAGCGAAGGCCGGATCAGGCATAATCCCCGCGGACATAACCGCGGGTCCGTGATCCGGCCTCGCCGCCCCCCAGCGATATCCATCGAACCGACAGCGACCGGATCATCGTCCTGCCCCATCGAAGGGGAAGAGCAATACCATGACGACGGTCGCCGCTATCCTGAAGCACAAGGGTTATGAGGTCACCGCGGTCGATCCCACCGCCCTGATCTCCCATGTCGTCGAAGTCCTCTCGGCCCGGCGCATTGGCGCGGTGCTGGTGCTGGATCGGGCCGAGCAATTGCTGGGGATCGTCAGCGAACGCGACATCGTGCGCAGCCTGGCCGCCAACGGTGCCCGGACACTGGAAATGACCGCCGGCCAGTTGATGACGCGTGCGCTTCAGGTCGCGCGCCCCGACACGACAGTAACGCACGCCATGGAAATGATGACCGCCGGCCGGTTCCGTCACTTGCCCGTGACAGACAGCGGCGTGCTGGTCGGACTGATCAGCATCGGCGACGTGGTGAAGGCGCGCATCATGGAGCAGGAAAACGAGGTCGACAGCCTGAAGGCTTATGTCGCCGGCAGCGCCTGATCTGGACTCATTGCTCCGGGCGGCGGCGTCCTCGGGCCACGCGCCTGAATCGTAGCGCCGGTCGTCGTCCAGCGGTGCTCCTGACAGCGACGCGGCCGATTCGCTGGAAGCAAAATCGACCGCGCCACGTCTGCGTTATCGCAGGGCTGCCAGGATCAGTGGTTCATGTCCTGCGCGGCCTGCTGGCCAGCCTGGCTGTTGTCGTGCCACGGCGGCGGGCCGAGGTTCACGGCGCTCGGCTTGGTGGCCGCGCCGGTGGCACCGCCGACAGCGCCGCCAATCAGCGCGCCCCCAGCCACGCCGACCGGACCGCCGACAACGCCAACCGCGGCGCCGGTCGCGGCACCGGATGCCGCGCCGCCCTCGGCACGTTCCGGCTCTTTCTGGCCGCATGCCGTCAACAAGGACAGGCACGCAACAGCGGCAATTACTGGGATGATTCGCATGAGGTCTCCCTTGTGTTGACGTTAGACGGTAGGCCGATGGGCAGCTAACGCGACCGGATTGCGACAGCTTCGCTCAACAGTTCCGGCGTGAGACAAATCCGCGCGCGCCAACGAATTCGGCGTGCGTTCCATCGGCACGGGAACGGCGGTAGCTTCCGCCGCAACTTTCCGGGTGATTTGCCGTGTCGCGTGCCCATCTTGCGCTTTGCCTCGCCCTGCTGTGGCCCGTCGCGGCCACGGCCCAGTCGATCGATGCGGCCGGCGCCGAGGCGCTGCGGCACGATCTGCAATCCTGGTTTGCCGGCGTGCTGGGACCGAATCTCGGTGCGGCGCAGGGGCGGCTTCGTGTCACGCCCGAAGGCGACCATTTCCGCGTCGCGCTGCCGTTTGCGGACGTGACGGGCCAGAACGCGATCACCGCCGATGTACGCCCGTTGCCGGGCGGCATCTGGGCGGTCGATGCGCTAAGGCTGCCGGCCGCGGCGAAGTTCACGCTACACATGCCGGAACAGGGCGCGCCGCCCGGTGCGACAGCGCCGACAAAGTTCGACCTGCGGATCGGGAACCAGCATTCACACGCGCTGGTCGATCCGGCATTGACCGCGCCGTCGCGGCTCTCCGTTGATCTGGCCAATGTCGATTTGGAGACCGACAGCGCGCGCCAGCATCAGCTTCAGCACCTCGACCGCTACGCTATGCAGGCGACACTGCAGCCGGACCACGGTCGGCTGGACCTGCAGGAGAGCAGTACGATTGCCGGGTGGAGGAGTGCGTCGCGGGAAGGGGACAGGCGGGCGGTGGGATTTGGCGCCGACCACATCCTGGCGAACCTTCGCATCGATGGCATCGACCGCGCCCGCGCCGCCGCGCTGATGACCGCCGCCAGCGGCCTGATCGCGACCCTACCATCGGCTGCGGCGCAGCGCGGCCATATGGCGCTGTCCGCGCCGGAGCGCGCCGCCCTGCGCGCGCTGATCGAGTCGCTGCATGGCATTGTCACCGATGTGCAGGGCAATGAATCGATCGATGGCGTGCATGTCGCCATTGCCGGTCTGGGCGAGGTCGCGGCGCAGCACGTCTCCCTGGGGATGGCGGGGGCGGCGCCCGGCGGCGTGCTGCATGCGACGCTGACTATCGGGCTGGACGGGTTGACGGGGCGTGATCTGCCGCCGTCGGCGATGGCTCTGGTACCGCACCATCTGACCTTGCAGCCCAGCGTCAGCGGCGTGTCGCTGGCGGCCCTGACCACGCTGGCTTTGGCGGCGACCGACCAGAACGCCAGCCGCACCGAGTTGCAGCAGGATACGGATGCCCTCTGGGCGCAGGGCGGGATGCGGGTGGGTCTGGACGCGATCGACGTGGACGTTGGGCCGGTCGCATTGCATGGGCAGGGCAGCCTGCGGATGACCGGTCCGGGCGAGTACACGGGGCATGCGCGCATCGCTGCCACCGGCCTGGATATGCTGATGGAGCAAGCGGCCAGCAATCCGGACCTGCAGCGCGCCTTGCCATTGATTGCCATGGCACGCGGTTTCGCCCGGCAAGAGGGCGATCACCTCGTGTGGGATATCGTGGCGAGCCCTGCCGGTGTCACGGTGAACGGCGTCCCGATCGGGCGCGGCAGGGATCAGCCAGACAGGCGGTAGAGCGTGACCTGCCGTTCGGTTCGGTCCTCCAGTTCAAAAGTGGTGGGGACGCGGCAGGTGGCGAAGGACGTCAGGCCGTCGCGCGGCAGATAGGCGCGGCCTGGATCGGCGACCCATACCTCGGCGCTGCTTGCCATGGTGCGCAGCCAGGGCAGGATGTGGGCGGTCATTGGTGCCTCGTAGCAAACGTCGCCGCACAGGATCAGGTCCCAGCGGCATGGCACGCCGACGACGTCGCCGGGTGCGGCGGTGATGGTCACGGTGTTGGCCGCGGCGTTCAGGTGGATGGCGGCGATGGCCATCGGGTCGATCTCGGCGGCTTCCACGATGGCGCCGGTCCGGGCGCAGGCGATGGCGGCGATGCCTCCGCCGGCGGCGAAATCCAGCACGCGGCGGCCGGCAGTGGTGGCGGGGTGGTCCAGGATGTGGCGCGCCAGGGCTTGGCCGCCGGGCCAGGCGAAGGCCCAGAAAGGCGGCTCGACGTTGCGCTCCGCCAGCCAGTCTTCTGTGGCCTGCCAGATGGGGGTGATTTCGGCTGCGAGGTGAAGCTGGATCTCCGGCACCAGCGGCGTATGGCTGAGGACGGTGTGTGTGCGGACGAAGTCCTGGAGGCTGATCACGGCCAGAGGATAGACCCGATTTGGCATGAGGCAATCGGAGGCACCTTCACCGAGAGAATGATCGAAACGGATGCCGCGCCGAAGAACTGCGCAATGGTCGCGAAGCCGCGGCCGGCGGCACGACGTTCGAGCCTGGCCGCGAGATGGCGACCGTAGTCCATGAAGATGCGGAGGTTCTCGAGAAAGTCAGAGATGCGCTCGGGGAGGACTTGGCGGTCCCCTTGCTGAGGGGGATCGGCCGCTGCGATCGTGTCGGCCATTTTGGTGATCCCGGTGATTGGGCGAATAACAATCTACTAACGGCTAATGCGCAGGTAAGCTGATTCCGGCATGGACCCCGGAAAAATTTGCGATGAGGGCAAGGTGGTGGAGTTTGCGCCGCAAGCCGGCGGTTGCTCAGGGGCGGTCGTAGCCGGCGGCGGTGCGAGCAGGAGGGGCCGTGTTCGCCATGCTCAACGGGTTGCGCCAAGTTCGCATCGGGCGCTTGGTTGGACAACAGGATCCATATTGGCCACACCGAACGTGCCGCCAGTTCAAGGCAGTGACACGTGCCATTGTTGGTTCGCCTCTCAGGATAGGCGGCTTTGTTTCGGAATCGGCGCGAACGCCCACCAGAGTTTCGGCGAAAGGACGTAGCGAATGAACGGCGCTGAACTGCTTGTCGCAGCACTGGAAAACGAAGGTGTAAAGCAAATCTTCGGAGTCCCCGGCGAAGAAAACCTCGACATCGTGGAAGCGCTGCGCCGCCGCTCACAAATCAGGCTGGTGGTGACACGCCACGAATCCGCGGCGGCGTTCATGGCCGCGACGCATGGCCGGCTGACCGGCGAGCCTGGCGTATGCCTCGCCACGCTTGGTCCGGGCGCGCTCAACCTGACGACGGGTGCCGCCTATGCATTGCTCGGCGCAATGCCGATGATCATGCTGACCGGCCAGAAGGGCATCCTCAGCCGCAAGCAGGCGCGCTTCCAGGTCGTTGATGTGGTCGCGACGATGACGCCGCTGACCAAGCTGGCGCACTCCATCGTCAGCCCAGCGACGATCCCGTCGATGGTGCGCGAGGCTTTTCGGATGGCCAGACAGGAGCGGCCGGGTCCGGTCCATTTGGAGTTGCCGGAGGATATCGCGGCCGAGGAGGCCCCCGATATCGCCCCGGTTCCGCCCCATCCGATCGTGCTGCCGGTCGCCCATCAAGCGGCCCTGGACCAGGCCGCCGAGCTGATTCGCAATGCGGAACGTCCCCTGGTCATGCTGGGCGCCGCCGCGAGCCGTCCGCGCCTCGCGGACGCCCTGTCGGACTTCGTCAGGCGCGTGCAGATCCCGTTCTTCAACACGCAAATGGGCAAAGGCGCCGTCAGCGGCGGATCGGGGCTTTACATGGGCACCGCCGCGCTGTCGGAGAACGACTATGTCCATGATGCGATTCACCGCGCTGACCTGATCATTTCGATCGGCCACGATACGGTGGAGAAGCCGCCGTTCCTGATGGGGCCAGGCGGGCCGAAGGTGCTGCATGTCGGCTACCAGCCTGCCACCGTCGAACAAGTATACTTCCCGCACACCGAACTGATCGGTGATGTCGGCCCGACGCTCGCATTGCTGGCCGGCTGCCTGCAAGGCGAACGGCCGAACGCCGGCGCGCTGTTGCCGCTGCGCGAGTCCATCCTCGCCCATATCGAAGATCGGGCCGAGGAAAGCCGCTATCCGCTGACCCCGCAGCGTATCGTGCACGACGTGCGGCAGGTGATCCCGGAAGACGGCATCGTTTGCCTGGACAACGGCATGTACAAGATCTGGTTTGCCCGCAACTATCGCACCCGGATTGCGAACACACTGCTGCTGGACAACGCCCTGGCAACGATGGGTGCCGGCCTGCCCTCCGCCATCATGGCGGCGATGCTCTATCCGGGGCGGCGCGTGCTCGCGGTCTGCGGTGATGGCGGGTTCATGATGAATTCGCAGGAACTGGAAACAGCCGTGCGGCTTGGGCTGAACCTCGTCGTGCTGATCTTGCAGGACAATGCGTACGGCATGATCCGATGGAAACAAGGGGTGGACGGGTTCCCTGATTTCGGCATGACCTTCGGCAACCCCGACTTCGTTGCCTACGCCCGGGCCTACGGCGCCAAGGGAAGCCGGGTGGAAAGCGCAGACGGTCTGGTGCCCATGCTGGACGCCGCCTTTGCCGGCCGTGGCGTTCACCTGGTCACGGTGCCGGTCGATTATTCCGAGAACATGCGGGTCCTGGTTCACGAGTTGCAAGCTTACGCCAGGCGGGAGAACGGCCACGATTGAGGTCGTTCACGCGTTCGACCGGACCCCGATCGCGCGGTTCGCGGCGCGAACGGCCTTCGATATCCGCTTCCGCGCACTCAGCGATCGCAGCGCGGCTGGAACAGCATGACGTTCCATGCCAACCATGCGGCCTCACCGTCATCGGCAGGCGAGGTGCGCCATGGCTTACGAGTTCTTCTATTGGCCGGAAATCCAGGGACGCGGCGAGTTCGTTCGCCTCGCGCTGGAAGATGCAGGGGCGGCTTATATCGATGTGGCGCGCGGGCAGGAGAGCGAAGGCCGCGGCGTGCCGGCCATGCTGGCCCTGATGCGCGGCGATGGCACATCACACATCCCATTTGCCCCGCCGTTCCTGCGCGATGGCGGCGTCATCGTCAGCCACACCGCGGTGATCCTGCTGTATCTGGGCGGGCGGATCGGACTTGCGCCAACCGACCAAGACGGTCGGTTCTGGACGCATCAGATCCAGCTCACGATCACCGACATCGTGAAGGAGGTGTATAATTCGCACCATCCGATCGACGAGGATAAGTGGTTCCACGAACAAAAGGACGAAGCGATCGCCCGGGCGGAGGTGTTCCGCAGGGATCGGATGCCGAAGTTCCTCGGCTGGTTCGAACAGATCCTGGAGACGAACCCGGCGGGGGCGAATCATCTGGTCGGCGGCGCCGCGAGCTATGCCGATCTGTCCTTGTTCCAGTTGATCGAGGGATTGCGATTCGCATTTCCTCTCGCGTGCGAGCGGGAATTGGCGAAGCTGCCACGCGTGACGGCTCTTCACAAAGCAGTCGCGGAACGGCCGCGACTGAAGCCCTATCTGGCGAGCGAACGGCGCGTACCGTTCAAGGAGACCGGGATCTTCCGACGCTATCCCGAGCTGGATGGCTAGCATCCGCGACGAGAAAAGCGCGATACCGCCCGCGATGACGCGTTGCATGTGAGAGTCGAATTGGACACGCGGCGGGCCTGGCCAGAATCAAACCTGTCATGGCAAGCCTGAGCCGGCGCCGCACGGCATAGGAGGGTTTGGTCTGCGACCGAAAGTGTGAATCCTCTGTTGCAAAGCCAGCAACAGCCGCGCGCATCGACTCTGCACTGCCCGGCTACTCCGCCGCCATGTCGCGCGGCAACGTGGCGCGGAAGCCCTGCCGGATATGCTCTGCCAAAGCATCAGTGAGCATCTCGCGCGGGCGCTTCGCCTTCAGCATCAGAATGCCGAAATCGCCGAGCGGTGGCAGGCCTTCGTCGGGGCGCACCGGCCGCAGCCCGTCCGGCACCCAGGACGGCGTCGCGACCGTCACCGCCAGCCCCGCCAGCACCGGCACCTGTGTGCCGATCTGCGAGGCCGAGGTATAGGCGAGGCGATAGCGCCGGCCGGCTTGCTCGAGTGCGCGGATGGCGGCGACGGCCCAGTCGCAGCCGTGGCCGGCGGCGAGCGCGACGGGCAGTGGGTCCTGGCGGTGGGGCGCGAAGCGGGTCGAGGTGACCCAGACCAGCGGCCCGCGCCACAACTCGGTCACCGGCCAGTCCTGCGGCTGGTGGCCGTCGGAGAGCAAGGTCAGGTCCAGGTCGCCGGAGCGCAGGCTGCGTTGCAGTTCGCCGGAGGGCGAGCACCGCACGTCCACCTGCACGGCCGGATGGGTCTCGGCGAAGCGCTTCAGGATCGCCGGCAGGTAGGCCAGGGCATAGTCGTCGGGCGATCCCAAACGGACGGTGCCGGACAGCGGCGGGGCGTGGAATGTGGCCACCACCGAATCATTCAACGCCAGGATCTGCCGCGCTTGTTCCAACAGGTAGCGGCCGTGCGGCGTGAGTTCCGGCACGCCACCCTTGCCGCGATGCAGCAGGGGCTGGCGGAGCATATCCTCCAACCGCTTGATTTGCATGGAAATGGCCGACTGGGTGCGCCCGACCAGGGCAGCGGCATCGGTGAAGCTGCGGCCCTCGGCAATCAGCACGAAGCTGCGCAGCAGGTCAGGGTCCAAGGAGGGGAGCGCGATCATGGCGCATCAATTTAGTTGATGGTAAAGATTTAATCAATTCATTTCCTTGATGCCGCCCCCGATCCCATCTTGGTCCTTGCAAGACCAGGAGGAGGCCATGTTCTGCAGCGGATTGTTCAGCTTTGCGCCGCCCTTGCCGTCTGGTGATGCACCCGGCGGCGTCAACCAGCCAGTACCGCGCGGCAGGCGTTTCGGGCCACTGCTTGGCGGGAAGCCGGGGCACGCGGTTGGCCTGCGCCCGCATCGTCTTGGGAAATTGTTACACCAGGCCTGGCGGCGCCATCGTTCACGCAATTGCCTCGCCCGGATGGACGCTCATCTCTTGAAGGACATCGGCCTGAGCTACGCTGATGCCGAGAGCGAAATGAACAAGCCGTTCTGGATCGCCTAGCACCCGGAATCATGGGAGCGCGACACAGCCCGTCTCCCGTCTCCTGCCTCCATGTCATTGCGAGGAGCGAAGCGACGAGGCAAGCTCAGTCTTGTGGGCACACGGACAGCCCGAACGCCTCGCGTCCGGCTGGCACTTTATTGTATCGCCATGGCAACACGCAGCCGATCCTCGGCAGCGATCAGATGATCGAGGCTGACTGCGTCCTTACCGAGATCGATCTCCACCCAATTGACCTCTCCGCTGAACTTGTTGCCCGTTGGCCCGTAGTCCGGACTTGAAGGCGAACCAGCCTGATAGCCGACGTCACAGGTTTCATCGGCCGAAAACACGAGTGGCTCGGTCTGCTCCACACGGCCTTCGCCTACCTTGTTCCCACCAACGTACAGCGTGACCGTGCCACCCTTCGCCAGGCCGCCGCCGTCATAATCGAACTCCATCCGCACCTGATGCGTGCCCGGCGGAACCGTCGTCGTGCTCTCGACCGTGTACCGATGCACCCCATAAAAATTGTAATGGTACCTCAGCTTGCCGCCCTTGGCGTAGAGGCTCCAGCCGCCGATGATCCCACCCACCGCAATGATGACACCTTCCGCGCCGTTTGCGGGAACCACCACCTCTGCCGTCACGGCGTGAGATTTGTTCTTGTAGTTGATGATCGAATGTTCGGTCAGCCGCCCCATCCCACCAAACAGGATCTGGCGATTTCCCTTCACCAGCTCAGGCCGACCCGCGAGCTCGGAGTTGGCGCGCTCGGCAAAGCGATCATCCAATGGCACCACGTTGTATTTGACCGCCTCGATCAGCCACAACCGTTGGAGGTGGTGAAGCCTTTTTGGGTCTTCTTTCGCGAGATTCTTAGACTGACTCCAATCCGAGTTGGTATCGTACAATTCCCAAACATCATCGTCGAACGCCGGCAGCGCGACCCTGCCGGTCTCCCACGGCGTCCGGTGCCTGGTCACCGCCGTCCAGCCCTTATGGTAGATGCCGCGATTGCCCGCCATCTCGAAATACTGGGTCTCGCGCCGCTCGGCTGCGTTTGCGTCGTTGAACGAGTACAGCATGCTGACGCCCTCAATCGGGCGCTGTTGCACACCGTTGACGAAGACCGGCTCCGGCAGGCCCGCCGCCTCCAGAATGGTCGGCGCAACATCGATCACATGGTGAAACTGACTGCGAACCTCGCCCTTGGCCTCGATCCCCTTTGGCCAGTGCACAATCGTGCCGTTCCGCGTGCCACCAAAGTGCGAGGCCACCTGCTTGGTCCATTGGTAGGGCGCACACATGGCGTGCGCCCAGCCGACCGCGTAATGATTGTAGGCTTCGACGCCGCCCAACTTGTCCAAGCGCTCGGTGAGAAACTCAGCCGTCTCCAGATGCGGAAAGCCTGAAAGCGGAGCCATCTCGTTGTAGCAGCCCTGGAGCGACCCCTCGGCCGAAGCGCCATTGTCACCGATGATCACGTAAATCAGAGTCTCGTCCAGTATGCCCAAATCCTTGAGCGTGGCAATCAACCGCCCGATGTGATGATCGGTGTGCTCGAGAAACCCCGCATACAACTCCATTTGGCGAACGAGCACCGGCTTCATCTCGGCCGAGATCGTGTCCCAGGCCGGAATCTCGGCATGACGTTCGGTCAGTCGGCACTCTTCTGGAATGACGCCAAATTGCTTCTGCCGCGCAAACGTTTCCTCACGCAGCTTGTCCCAGCCCTGGTCGAACTTGCCCTTGTACTTGTCCGCCCATTCCGTGGGCACGTGATGGGGTGCGTGCGTTGCGCCAGGTGCGAAGTAGGTGAAGAACGGCTTGTCGGGCATGAGCGCCTTCTGCTGCCGAATCCACTTGATCGCCTTGGTGGTCATGTCGTCGGTGAAGTGGTAACCTTCCTCCGGAGTCTTCTCCTGCTCGATCGGCGTCGTTCCTTCGTACAGCGCCGGGTAGTACTGGTTTGTCTCGCCCCCCAGAAAACCATAAAAGTACTCGAAACCGCCGCCGCCGGACGGCCAGGCATCGAACGGGCCCAAAGGACTGGTTTGCCAGACCGGCACCTCGTGGCACTTGCCAAATTGCGAGGTCGAATAGCCGTTGAGCTTCAAGGTCCGCGCGAGAGGCGCACAGGTGTTCGGCAAGACCGAATTATAACCGGGTGCCGAAGTCGCAATCTCGGTAATGCCGCCCATGCCCACAGAATGATGGTTGCGACCCGTCAGCAGCGCCTGCCGGGTGGGCGAACACAGCGCCGTCGTATGGAACCGGTTGTACCGAAGGCCGCCCGCAGCGAGCTTCGCCATGTTCGGCGTTTGGCACGGACCACCAAAGACGCTGGCCGCGCCAAATCCAACGTCGTCAATAAGAATGACCAGGACATTCGGCGCCCCCTTGGGCGGCCGCAATTCCCGGATCGGCGGATACTTTGTGTCAGGATCCTTGGCGTCATAGGTCGTGAGGCCAACGTGCGGCTGATCCGGAATCGGGAGAACGGTGCGTTGAACGTTATCCTGCTTGCTCATCGGATCGTCCTCTTCCTGCATCTCGTCCTCTTCCTGTATCAGCGAGGGATATTAGTCGGCTGGGTTGCCGCAGCCGCAAACGAGATGCGTTTCGGGTAAGCCAGACACGCAGGGGCCGCTATGGCAAATTCGGAAAAACCGCAGGACCTCTCCGGCCCGACAAAAGAAGGCGGTGTCTTTTCAATGACGTAGTCTGACGCGCAAAGTCTTGAATTACGGCATGCTGCGACGCGTGGCAACATTCATGTGGCGTTGCTACAGATCAAAGTCGCATAAGTTGCAATATCATAGATTATAGGTAGTGGCAGCGAAAGATGGTTGGCCAGCGTAAGTGCCCGCAGTGCGGGCGAACTGTTGAAGCATCGAGACGTGTGGGTGATGCGTTGCGTCCAACGCGAAGCCGTTCGGGAAGTCCTTGAGAAGCCGCGCGTTCGCAGCCTTCGCATGCCAGATCATCGTCGCGTCCGGCTCCAATGCGATGTCGATCGCCGTGAGATGGTCTGGTGCGATCGCGGTCGTCTGTGCCTGCGTCGCGGTAGCACCCTGAAGTGCCTGGATCACCGGAATTGCGGCGAGAGACCCCAAGACATGGCGTCGGCTCAGATGATCGGAAGCCGGCAACGTCATTGCCACATCCTCCTGTTCTTCCGGCAGCACGCTACGGCGAGCATGTCGCTGATCAACCGTGGGGCCGGCGACCTGCCGGCATCAGCGCGTTTCGCAAAACGGGTGTTCTCTACGTCATTCGAACTGAAAGACGCGTCGCCAGTCATGCTTCATATCGACGACCGTCCAGCTCTTCGCGTTGGCCTCATCGAGTGCGTGATCGAGACGACCGACGTCCGCCTGGCGATCGTATTCCCATTCGCGGATCGCATCGGTGTGGCGAACCAGCAGGGCCAACCGCGCGCCTGCACCGCCGGTCGTCCATTGCAGCATTTGAAGGTCGCCGTCCGAATTACCGAACGCGGCGATCGGGCGGCGGCCAATGTGATGTTGAATGCAGACGGGCTTGCCGGCGTAGTCGCCGATGAAGTTAATCTCGGCGAGTTTGAGCAGAACCGGCTTGCCATCCCGCATCTCGAACTTCAGCTTGCCAGTGCTGCCGATCACCTGCTGGTGGGGTATCCCGTAGGTCTGTCCGGCAAAAGTGCGGATGAATTCGATGCCGCCACCCGAAACGATGAACGTCTTAAAGTCGTTGGCGCGCAGATAGGCGAGCACCTCCAGCATTGGCTGGAACACCATATCGGTATAGGGCCAGTTGGTGTGCGGGTGGCGCGCCGACGCCAGCCATTTTCGCACCTCTGCGTCGAATTCGTCCGTGGTCATGCCGAAATGCGTGGCCGCGACGATTTGAACCAGCGCACGCTGGTCGCCGGTCAATACGCTCTTGGCGTTGCCGGTCAGCATCGTTTTGAAGGGTTCCTGGTCCTGCCAGTCCGGGTTCCGCGGTGCCAGTGCCTTGATCTGGTCGATGGCGAAGGCGAACTGGATATAGTAGGGTTGCTCGGTCCACAGCGTGCCGTCGTTGTCGAACGTGGCAATACGTTCTTGCGGCCGAACGTAGTCCGGGCTTGCCGGATCCGTGGTGGCACGCACGAAGCTGATGATTGAGGCCTTCGCGGCGCCTTCGTTCCACGACGCCAGCGGATCGCCCGACGCGGCGGTCGTGTGACTGGCCTGGTTAACCATGCCTGTGAATGTCCATTGCTGCGGAAGAAGGTTGCAGTTTCATGGCAGTCCCGATTGCGCGCTCGTTGCGTTGAAGGGCATCTTGGCCGATTGTCCGCTGCCTGTCGCCTCAGGATTTGGCCGGAAGTGCCTTGAGTTCCTTGCGCGCCGTGCCGTAGTTGCCGAGCTGATAGACCGAGGCGCTCGCCGGGGAGAACGTGAACGCCTCGAACGGCTTTGCCAGTAGCGCATCGAGGAACGCCGTGGTGCCGACACCGGTGCTGACATGGGGACTGTAGTTCTTGCCGCTGTGGGCCGGCACGAAGTCGCGGATGTAGGGGATCACTGATGGGTGGATGTCGGGCTCCGCTGGGGTGGTGTAGAACGCGGCCGCCGTCGCCTCATTCACCATGTACGGCGCCAGCGCATCGATGATTTGCTGCTGTAGCCTGAGCAGATCCGTCGTCGGCTCGACCACAATGCCAGCCAGACCAATGGGGCCGGCGGGAACGTAGTAGTATTTGAACGCGGTCAATTTCCAGTCGGTGTATTTTTCCTGCGCCAGGATCTCTTCGGTTACCGCGTAGATGGTTGGAAGATCGGCTGTGCGGGCAAAGCATTGCAGTAGCGTGACGTGCGCGTGATGAGTGGCGTCCAGCGCGAAGCCTTGCGGGACGTTCGTGCGCAAGGCGGCGTTGTCCGCCAAAGCGCGGTTCATCATTACGGTATCGGGCTCCAGGGCGATGTCGATGGCGGTAATGGCCGGTTGCGGGTCGCTCATTGTCTGTGCCCATGCGGCGGTTGCGAGCAGAAATCCTCAGAGCGCTGGCGGTGCTGCCAGCGCTCTGAGCGGGAAAGCTGAACCGATTGACCACGATGCGGCTATCGCAAAATCGGCAAACGCGAAGACAAAGTCGATCACTTTGTCTCCCAAAGACGGATAGTCGCCGTCGTCACCCCCACCGCCGCCTTGGGTCGAATGCGGTCCCACGAACCGCGCCGCTCAGCCCGGTCTCCAGTCTGAAGCGAACATTCGGTTCCGTTGCTACCGGACCCCCTCCTCGGGCGCCTTGAGGGCCTCGAGCAGGCGGATATTATGGCCCCAGGGCAACAAGCTGTTGCACGATTGCCGGGTCCGGCCAGGCCTCCGCGAACGTCCGCATGTATTTCAGGTTGCGCGGCGAGAGGCCGGTCATGTCCGGAAAGTCCCGCCGCAGGTGGTTCTGGTGCAAATAGCATGACGAACTAGTGCCCCGCGTCCTTGATTCTGCGGGCGATCTCCGAATCGATGCGCTCCGGCAAACCCGGAGATGCGTCGTGACCGCGAAACAACCTGCCGTCAAACGCTACATCGTCAAGCTGACCGCCGACGAACGCGAACGGCTC
>DATKPQ010000060.1:0-6138 GCA_035523995.1 Acetobacteraceae bacterium
TGGCCACCCCTATGGCATGTCTGGCGCGCGGATGACCGGCCACGCGCTGATCGAGGGCAGGCGCCGCGGGGCGAAATACGTCGTGGTGACGATGTGCGTCGGCGGGGGGATGGGCGCGGCGGGGTTGTTCGAGGTGGGGTAGCGGCGGCGCTGCCCCCCGATGTCGTTGCGAGGCCTGCGACGGCCAAAGCTACCTCGGTCATGCGCGGTCACGGGGGGCGGCACCTCGGGTGACGACGATTGCGCACCGCTGCGATCTCCGCGGTAAACACGAAGATATCTCATGGGTTTTGCTCCCCCGATCGCCGGTACTAGGCCATTTGGCGTATCGGGCCTGGGTGGCCCCTGAAAGCATTCCGTAAGCTACCCCGTGGCACGTGCTGGTTGCTCCAACCCCGCGGTTGAAGGCGACCTGCCATGTCGGCGACGCAAATTCCTTTCCCGACTCCGGCCGCGGTTCAAGGCCTCGCGATCGGTGCCAGCCGCGGCATGCGCCGCGTGGACGTTGTTGCCGCCGCGCCGACACCGGGGCTGGAACTCACCATTCTGATGCCTTGCCTCAACGAGGCGCGCACTCTCCCCGCCTGCATCGACAAAGCGCATAGCTTCCTGCGGCGCACCGGCGTCGCCGGCGAAGTGCTGATCGCGGACAACGGCAGCACGGACGGATCGCAGGACATCGCGCGCCGGCACGGCGCGCGCGTGATCGGCGTCGCCGAGAAGGGATACGGCATCGCGCTGGTCGCCGGCATTCGCGCCGCCGAGGGCCGCTTCGTCATCATGGGCGACAGTGACGACAGCTACGATTTCAGCCGTCTCGACTCGTTTCTCGAGCGTTTGCAAGACGGCGCACAGTTGGTCATGGGCAATCGTTTTGCCGGCGGCATCCAGGCCGGCGCGATGCCGCCGCTGCACCGGTATCTCGGCAACCCGGTGCTGACCGCCATTGGCCGACTGTTGTTCGGCAGCCCATGCCGCGACTTCCATTGCGGCCTGCGCGGCTTCGCGCGCGACGCGATGCTGGAGCTCGATCTCGCCGCCACTGGCATGGAGTTCGCGAGTGAAATGGTGGTGAAGGCCACGTTGGCCAAGCTGCGCATTGCCGAGGTGCCAACCACGCTGTCCCCCGACGGACGTGACCGCCCCCCGCATTTGAGAAGCTGGCGCGACGGCTGGCGACACTTGCGATTCCTGCTGTTGTTCAGCCCACGCACCTTGTTCCTTTATCCTGGTATCGTGATGACCTGCGGCGGATTGGCCGCAATGCTGCGGCTATTGCTCGGGCCGCTGGTGATCGGCGCGATCGGCTTCGACATCAACACATTGCTCTACGCTGCCGCGGCCACGGTGATCGGGTGGCAATCGATCGTCTTCTGGCTCTGCGCCAGCATTCACGGCATGCGCGAGGGCATCGTGCCCCCCAACCCGGTTCTCACAGGCGTGCTGTCCCGGGTTACGTTGGAACGGACACTGCTGGCAAGCCTGGCGTTGTTCGGCATCGGATTGGCGATGGCAGCGCAGTCCGTGTTCGATTGGGGCGGCGGCGGGTTCGGGACCCTGGATCCCTCGCACAGCATGCGCCTGGTGATCCCTGCGGCGACCGCGATGCTACTGGCCGTGCAGACCGCGAATGGCGCATTGTTCATGGCACTGCTGAAGATTCGGCGAGGCCGGCTGGAACTGGGCAACGCTGCATGACGGCTGCCGCGGCGGGAATCGAAGCGCCAAGCCTGATCCGGTGGCGTTATGCGGCGTTGCTGCTGCTCAGCGGCCTCGCAGTCGCCCTGGTGGAGCTGCGAATGCCGAGCATCGTCGGCATCCCGGCCCCTTTGATGGATGTCACACGTCTGTTGCTGGGCTTTGTCGGCGTCTTGTTCGCTTTGGACGCCGCAAAACAGTTCCCCCGCTTGCCTTGGCTGCAGCCCTGGATCGTGATCCTTCTCGCGTTCATAGGCTGTGTCGCTGCCGGATGGCTGGGCGGCGTATCGTGGCCGAACTCTGGCGACGAATACAGCTACGTCTTCCTTGCCGACACGTTTCGCGCCGGCCGCTTATGGGATCCGCCGCCGCCGGACCCGTTGTTGTTCGAGGCCTTCCATGTGCTGGTAAAGGATGGTCGCACCTTCTGCCCCTATCCGCCCGCATGGTCGGTCTTGCTGGTGCCGTTCCGGGCATTGCGAAGCCTGTGGCTGATCAATCCTCTCCTGACAGCCGCGCTGGGAGCAATACTCGTTGGCTTGTACCGGCGCCTGGGTTTGCGTGCGGAGATGCAGGCACCGACGCTGACATTGGTGCTGTTGACCCCGTTTACCTTGTTTCTCGGCGGCTCGCTGTTTCCCCAAACGATGGCCGCAGTGCTGGTTGCGGCGATCGTATGGGTCCAACTGATCGACGAGGCTCAACCGCGCTTCTGGCGAAAGCTGCTGATCGGCGCCTTGTTCGGCGTACTTCTGGTTACACGTTACGACGTGTTTGCCGTGGCGGCCCTGCCCTATGCTATCGATCGGCTGGTGCTGCGACGCTTCGCCGGTATCATTGACGGTTTGGTGGCTGTGTTGGGTGTGCTGCCGTTCGCGCTCGGCTTCATGGCGTACAACGCGGCCATCACCGGCAATCCATTGCAGCTCGCCGCAACCTGGGCAGCTTCGAATCACGACAATCCGGCCATGACGGCCCTGTTGCGGGTACTCCTGCCATTCGTGCTGAACCTGTATTGGTTGGGCAATCTGGCCGCGTTCGGAGGCCTGGCAGTACTGCTCATGGCCGGGATCGCACTGCACGCCAAGATCCGGCGGCGTACCTGCCGGTTCTACGATTTCCTGCTGCCCGCAGCTGTACTGTTCTACTCATTCGTGCCGTTCAGCGGGGGTCACCAATACGGCCCGCGCTATTGGTTCTGGGCATGGCCGCTGGGGACAGTCACAATCGCAACCGGCCTTGCGGATTCCCTCGGTTACGTTCGCGCGTTCGGCCGGCACGTGTCATTCGAGCGCCTGGCCGCCGCCGTGCTGCTGACGGTCACTGCAAGCTTTGGCGTTCTGTTGATTACCACGCACGGCTACATCGCCGCGAGGCGCGCAGTGTTCGAACCGGCACCTTCGACTGAACGCGCCGTGGTCCTGGTGCCGGACCGGACGCTGCGTTTGTGGTGGTGGCCAGACATACAGGCACCGGCACTGGACTTCACCCGGAACGACATCGATTACGGCGGCAAGGTCCTTTATGCCCTCGGCGATGTGCCGGACGCTGCGCGGCGCGCATGCCGGTTGTCGGGACGCGCGGTGTTCCGTTGGGAAGAACCGGGTCGCCTGATACCGGTCGCCTGTCCATGAAATTGCAAACTTGCGACATCGGCCCGAATGCGAGCGGTCGCGTGCGGCCATGGCTCTCGGTCGTCATGCCGACGTGGCGCGGCGAGCGCTGGATTGGCGCGGCACTGCAGTCGATTGCCGAAGAACAGTTGGAAGGGATCGAAGTGCTGCTGCTGGACAGCAGCGATACGCCGGCAACGATCGATGTTGCTCGGCGCTATATGGATCGCCTTGATCTGCATATTTATGTCTGTCCGGACCTGCCAACGTGGCAAGCGAAGACAAACCACGCCGTATCGATCGCGAGTGCGGATCATGTGTGCTGGTTGCATCAGGACGATCTTTGGCTGCCGGGCCGTGCGGCGGCCGTGCGTACATGGATCGCCAAGGCCCCGGGCGCCACACTGCATCTCGCCCCGAGCGTGTACATCGATGAAAACGGCTGCAAATTAGGCATTTGGCGCTGCCCCCTGCCGGCGGGGCGGCATCTCGATGGAAATCTGGTGAGGCGCCGTTTGGTCATTCAGAACTTCATTTCCGCGCCGGCACCGGTATTCCGCAAGCAGGCCTGGCTGGACTGTGGCGGTATGGATGAGCAGCTCTGGTACACCGGCGACTGGGATGTGTGGCTCAAGCTGGCAGCATCTGGGCCGGTGATCTACCACGACCAGGTCACCAGCGCATTCCGTATCCATGCGGACTCACAAACGGCGACCGGCAGCCGGGATCTTGCTGATTTCACCCGGCAGATGCAGATCGTGCTGGATCGTCATTTGCCGCAAATGAGCAAGGACAAGGCGACCGAACGTGCGGCGCGGGTATCAGTCGCAATAAATACGGCGCTCGCTGCTGTCGGTACTGGGCACACCAGGGCGCTGTGGCGAATTCTGGCGGAGACCGCGCGGCTGGGACCTGTGGGGCTTTGCCGTTACCTGCGAGATTCGCGCATTGTAGAGCGGCTGATGCCGCGCGTGCAGGCAAGATTGAAGGGAGCTTTCTGATCGATGCGAAGCGGCCCGATGATCCGCGCGTTGTACGCGAGGCTCGGCGGCGGCGCAGTGGAGCGTACAACGCGCTACACGCTGGTCGGTGCGATATGTGCGATCTTCTCAAACGCTGTAATAATCCTGGGTAGCTGGATGGGCGGGGATTACATCACGCTGTCGATTCTGGCGTTCCTGATTGTAACGCCATGCGGATATCTGATGCACACGCGGTTTACCTTTGGCGTCGGTCGGTCGTGGCAGGAATTCATACGCTTTGCGTCCGGTGTCGCCGCTACCCTTCCGCTATATTTTTTGCTGATGGGGATACTTTGCTCGGGGTTGCACCTACCGGTCGCAATGGGTGCTCCAGTTACCACCGTGGCGCTGTACATCTGGAACTATATATCCGCCCATTGGGCGCTGCGCAGCCGCCTGCCATTTGGTCGCCAGAATCCAGCATCCTGAATTCGAATCCTCGGCCCCGATGAGCGATAAGCCTTGTCGGGACGCTGGTGCAAGGTCGAGCCGCCTGGTCTCTGCAAGGGTAAGCAGGATAATGTCTAGTTAGTGTTTATGACTGACCGGGATCGTCGGTTCTCCTCTTTTTACCCGTCCGTTCCTCTCCTACTCTTCCCGCCGCAACCGCGGGAGGACCCCACCCATGAAATACGGCCTGATCATCCGGGGCCAGTACCCCGAAGGCGACGACATGCGGGTACGCCACAGGGAAGACCTGGAAGCAGCCAGGCGCGCGGAAGAACTCGGCTACGACCTGGTGGCCAAAGGCTCCCACTACAGCTCGCATCCGTTCCAGTACATCCAGCAGATTCCCTACCTCGCCCAGGTCGCCATGCTGGCACCCAAGTTGCGGCTGCTGCCCGGTGTGGTGCTGCTGCCCCTGCATTCCCCGCTGCACGTCGCGGAAGAACTCGCGTCGCTGGACGTTCTATGCGACGGCAAACTGATCTTCGGCGCCGGCATCGGCTATCGCGAGGTCGAGTTCAACGCCTTCGGCACCACCCTGAAATCCGCCGGCAAGCGCTTCGAGGAATGCCTGACCGCGGTCAAGCGCCTGTGGAGCGAGGATTTCGTCTCCATGGACGCATCCTACTTCAAGCTCGACGGCGCCAACTGCACCACTAAACCCATCCAGAAGCCGATGCCTCCCATCTGGATCGGCGCCAACATCGATGTCGGCATCCGCCGCGCCGCGCGCATGGCGGACGCATGGTTCATCAACCCGCACAACAAGCTGGACACGACCGCGCAGCAGATGGAGGTGTACAAGCGCGCGCTGGACACCGCCGGCAAGGCATTCCCCACCGAACTTCCGATGGCACGCGAAGTCTTTGTCGCCCGTTCCCGCGCCGAGGCGGTCCGTCTCGCCAGCCCCTATCTGGAAACCAAATACAAGGCGTACCGCGCCTGGGGTCAGGACAAGGTGATGCCGAGCAGCGACCATTTCGATCTCGGCTTCGAAGACCTGATGCGGGACCGTTTCCTGTTCGGTTCTCCCGCGGAAGTGACGGAGCAAGTACTGGAACTGCGACGGCGGTTCGGGGTGACGACGCTGATCCTGGGGATCCATTGGGCCGGCATGCCGAACTCGCTGGCCCTGGAGCAAATGCAGTTGCTGGCCGAGGAGGTGTTTCCGGCCGTCGAGCGAGCGTAGAGCAAGTCAGCCCGCCGCCATCCTCTAGGCACACGAGAACACGGGGCGGGGTCAGTGCTGGGCGGCGACTTCGGTGGCCGGCGCGGTTTGCAGGCGCGTCAGGTACATGTGCGCTTCGCCGAACCAGCGCGTCTGGAAATCCATCCGCACCGGGATGGGCGGACCGTCC
>DATKPQ010000061.1:0-122807 GCA_035523995.1 Acetobacteraceae bacterium
GTCGAGCAAGCGGCGGCCGTATTCGGCGATGATGGTCAGGCTGCAGAGCATATCCGCGATGCGCTCGGGCATGGCCTGGGCGTTGCGGTCCGGGGCGGCGTCTGACGTGGCGGTGACGGCGGTGATGTTTGGTCTCCTTTCTGTCAGAAAAGTTCGTCATTCTAACCGGCCTTTTGGTGGAAGTCAACGACAAAATTGCACGGGCGGCGGTGCTTCCCCGGTTTCGCGGCCCGGCGATCGATGCCGCAAGGCGGCTCGGTTGTCCCAGAGAGGAAACACGAGTTCTGCCGATCCTGAATGCCACCCGGCAGAGTTCCGGCCAATCGCCGAGAAGAAAACGCAGCGAAAGGAGAAGCGAAAAGATCGGTCGCCCAACTGAAGGCGTTCCTGCCAGACTATGTTCGGTTCAGACCGGCCATGATGGTGGGCGACAGAAATATGACCGGCGCGACGTCGTATGGCCGCTCGTCATGCGGCGCTCGTGCCGCACCGTCTGTTCAAAACTCTAACTCTTAGACAGAACACAAGATTCTAACAGGGAGACAGAACGGAGGACCACGGTGTGCAGGAGCGAGCCATCGGATTGGCGTCCCGGGTGGCTCCACAACACTGGCTTATCGTTGACCGAGGACTCGGTTCAACACGCCCACCAGGATGGCGTCTCCGTGTTCACCGTAGCCCTCTGCTCTTTCTCCGTGCCGAATAATCAGAATTTGCCTGTCGTACGAACGGTTCGAGCAACGTGCGCAGCAACATGGAGGCGGCTATGAGATACAAAATCTGCCGCTGGCCGTTCGGCGGCGACGCTGAGTCGCACTCGCCAGGTCAACCTCTTTTGGAGTTTGGTCTCATAGCTGCCCATTGCGCTGACGGGCGGCAGCGCGGCCGCCTATTGCGTCGTATGGCAAAATTTGCCTCTTTGCCCCGCATCGCGATCGATCGCCTGGCAGGAACCCATGACCACCACATCCCCCGATTTGCTTGAACGTATCATCGGCGTTGCGCCGGATTCCCCGCTGAGCAACCTGCGCGCGCGGCGTCCGGACATCGTGCGGCACACGCAGGGGAGCCACGACGTGCTGCTGTGTCCGGCTGATCCCGGCGGTCTGTCGCTGTCGGAGCGCGCCCTGATCGCGGCCGCCGTGGCAGAGGCAGCGGGCCACGCGGCCCTCACCCGCCATTATCGCCAGCTTTTGGCCGAACGCGGCGATCCACCGCAGGGCAAGCGGCTCGACACCATTCGCCAACACGTCGAACGCGTCGCCACCGCGCCGCGTACCGCTCTCCCCGCCCATATCGAGGCGCTGTGCGCGGTGGGATTGTCGGGGCGCGACATCGTCGCGTTGACCCAGATCGTCGCGTACGTCAGCTACCAGGTGCGCGCCGCCGTAGGCCTGGCGCTGTTGGCGGAAGGAGCGGCCGCATGAAAGCCGCACGCTTCACACTGGAAGCCGTCGATTGGGCGCCGTGGCTTGAACCGGTCAGCGCCGAAACCGCCACCCCGGCGCAACGCACCGCGCTGGAGGCAAGCCCGCAAGCCGGCTCGGCCTATTTCCGCACGCTGGCCCATGACGTCGAGTCGCTGGCTGAGCGTTCGCCGCTGTTCCATGCGGTGATGTATGTCCCGCGCGGCCTGAAGCGGGCCGAGCGCGAACTCGCGACCGTGGTCACCTCCATCGTCAATGGCTGCATCTATTGCTCTTCCGTCCACGCGCGCCGGTTTGTGGAACTGATCAAGCAGCCGGAGATCATTCGCGCGCTGTATGAAGAAGGTCTCGATACGAAGCTGGCGCCGCGGCTGCGCGCGATCGTCGATTACGCGCTGAAGCTGACGCGCGAACCGGCGGCGATGACCGCGGCCGATCTTGCGCCGTTGCGCGCCGTCGGCATGGACGATCTGGAAATCCACGACCTGACCAACGCGGTGGCGATGTTCGCCAATGCCAATCGGCTGATGCAGACGCTCGGTGAGCCGGCGCTGCCGGATGACGCCACTCCGCGCGCAGCCGCATGAGGGACCGCATGACGCCGCATATGCCCGGGCTGCGCGACGCCACCGAGCGTCAGTGCGCGATCATGCAGCTTGCCGGCGATCTTGCTGCACGGCTTTCCGAACGCGCCGCGGAGACCGACGCGCAGTCGTTGTTCCCGTTGGACAACTATCGCGAGTTGCACGACGCAGGCTACCTGCGGCTAGGGTTGCCGAAGCGGTACGGCGGCGATGGCGCCGACGTGTTCGATATGGTGCTGGCGCAGGAGATTCTTGCGCGCGGCGATGCTTCCACCGCGCTGGTCACGGGCATGCACTTTGCTTTGCTGGGGCGCGTGATGGATGGGGACGCGTGGCCGGAGGACGTGCTGGCCGCCATCTGCGCCACGCTCGCTCGCGAGGGCGGCACGATCAACAACTGCGTCACCGAGGCGGAACTTGGCAGCATCTCGCGCGGCGGCCTGCCGGGGATGACGGCGGAACGAGCCGAGGGCGGGTGGCGTGTTACGGGGCGCAAGATTTTTGTGACCGGCGCGCCGGTGTTGCGGTTTCTTGCTACCGCCGTCGTGCTGCCGGGAAGCGATGCCGCGCCGCAAGGCGAACTGGTCAGCGCGATTGTCGAAGGCGGGTCGCCGGGATTGTCGATCGAGGATACGTGGAGCGGCGCGCTGGGCCTGCGCGGCTGCGGCAATTATGCGGTGAACTACGACCAAGTGTTCGTGCCGGATGGGCGCGTCGTGGAACGCGTGCGGATCGGTGGGGAGCGAAAACGGCCGGGGACGAGCGGGTGGAATCTGCCGCTGGCGGCTGTGTATCTGGGGATTGGCCAGGCGGCGTGCGATGCTGCGTGCCACTATGCGAACAATCGCGTGCCGGCGGCACTGGGCGAGCCGATCGCGGGGCAGGCGCATATCCAGCAGTGGATTGGCGAAATGGATGTGACGCTGCGGGCGGCTCGGGCGGTGCTGCACGATACCGCGCGTGCGTGGGTGGAGCGCAGTGCGTCAGCGGCGGCGCTGGCACCGTCGATCGCGGCGGCGAAGTTCCTGTGTACGAACGCTGCTTGTTCGGTGACGGAAACGGCACTGCGGGTGGCGGGGGGGTTCAGTATGACGCGTGCGCTGCCGCTGGAACGGTATTTCCGCGATGCGCGCGGGGGGTTGTTTCAACCGCCGCAGGATGATCTGGCGTTGGGGATGATCGGGCGGGCGGCGCTGGAGCGTGAACGCGCCTGATGTCACGGCGAGAAGCGTAGCAACGAAGCAACCTTGTTCGAGGATGCGCCCGGACTGATGGTGCGTGCTGTGAACGAGATTGCTTCGTCGCTTCGCTCCTCGTCATGACATGTGCGCGATATGTGCTCGACAAGTGCTTCAAGTGCTACCTGTGCCACATGTGCTACCGGGTCTTACCCGGTGTCCACAGCACGTCTCCGTCCGCGGCGGTGTTCAGACGGCGGGCCAGCACGAACAGGTGGTCGGACAGGCGATTCAAATAGCGGATGACGGCGGGGTTGATGGCTTCCGCAGCGGCCACGGCCACCACGCGGCGTTCGGCACGCCGCACGACAGAGCGAGCCACATGGGCCTGTGCTGCCGCCATGCTTCCTGCGGGCAGCACGAAACTTGTCAGCGGGGCCAACGTCGCGTTCATCGCCTGGGTTTCTTGTTCGAGGCGGGCGGTTTGCGTGTCGCTGATGCGCAGGCGGTCGCCGCCTTCGCCCGGCACGCAGAGATCGGCGCCGATATCGAACAGATCGTGCTGGATGCGCGCGAGGATTGCATCCGTTTCGGTGTCGTCGGGGTTGGTTGCTCGTAGCACGCCGATGGTACTGTTCGCCTCGTCGACGCAGCCGATCGCTTCGATGCGCAGCGTGTCCTTGCGTACGCGCGTGCCGTCGCCGAGCGACGTGTCGCCGCGGTCGCCGCCTCGCGTCGTGACGCGATCGATTCGGACCATCGAGGTCTCCTTGGTTATGCCGTTGCGAGGCAGGAAGGCGGTTGGGTGTGGAGCGGGCCAGCCCAAAGGCGCCGAAGGTGATCGGGCCGGCAGGAATATGACCGTGTACCGGACCGATCAGCCTCACCCTCGCCGCCTTCGGCGTCCCGACCTCGTCTGCGCCGGAACAGCGTGCGCGGAAGAGGTTTTCCTATTTCAGTGTATCCACGGTGATCGCGTTGCCTGCGAGGGCCGCACCGCTCCGGCCGGCCGCGTCCACTGCCTGCTGCAGGTCGCGCAGATACGTCTCCGCTTGCTCCGCATTGCCCGGCCGTGGCCGATCGAACAGTGGCTGCGATGAGGCGATGGCGATGATCATGTCGGTGCCATAGGGCGGGCCGGCCGTCCATCCCGGATGGCCCGGACGCGGTTCGCCGAGGTCAACGGCCTCGCCAGGCTGGAACATGCGGGGCGTATCCGCCGCAAGCTTGTTCGACGGATCGGCGAGCTGCGGATAGAGGTGCAGCAGCGTGCCGTCGTGGGCGACATAATCCACGATCAGGTAGCCGCGGAAATCGGGCATCACCAGGCGCGGCAGGATGCGCTGGCCGTCATGCAGGTGCCGCCCGTTGGCCAATCCCAGCGCGAGGTGGGCCCCTGAGGCGGCAAAGATCGGGTCGATCGGCGCCAAGGCGGTCAGCGCGGGGCAGAACGTCGCGTCAACCACGTTCACGTGCCAGTTCACGGCGCCCGGGATCGTTATGCCGCTCAGCGCCTGGCGGAAGGCGCCAACCTCGGAACGTCCGGCGAATCCGTTCAAGGTAACGTCGCCATTCGGGCGCATCGAGCCGTTGATCAGCACGCAGGACTGCTGCTGAGTCAGGCCCGCAATTTGCTGGCGGATGGTGTCCAGGCCCGCCGACGCCAGTTGTTGCGGCCGCGCGGGCGGCGTTAGGGCCTGCGATGCAGCGTCAGGCTGGCCTGAGGGCTGCGGCGTTGGGAGCCGCGGCGTTGGGGCCTGTGCCGTTGGGGCCTGCGCCGGGGTACTCGGTTGCCCTGCCGGCTGTGAAGGCGGGGCCTGTGCCGTGGCATTCGGTTGCCCTGCCGGCTGTGGAGGCGGGGCCTGCGTCGTCGTGTTCGGCTGCCCGGGCGACTGTGGCGCCGGGGCTTGCGCGGCGTTTGATTGGCCGGCGGTCTGCGGCACCGGGGCTTGCGTCGCGGCATTCGGTTGCGTCGTGGTTGGCGGCGCCGTCGGCGGAGGTTGCGCTGGCGCGGCGGAGCCGGTCGTCGGCGCCGGCGGCGTGTTGGTGGCGACCTGCGGCGTGCCCGGCGTCGTGCCCGACGTCGTGCCCGGCGTCGTGCCCGGCGTCGTGCTCTGGGCCACCGGCGATGCCGGGGTGGTGCCAGGAGCCGGCGCCGAACCGCGCAGCACGAAGAACCACGCCCCGCCGCCCGCGAGCACCAGCAGCAGAACCACGGCTGCGGCGATCATTGGCAGGGGGGACTGCCTGGCCGGCGCAAGTGCTGGCACCGGCGCGGCCGCAGGGGCCGCATCCGTGGCCCGCCCGGGCGCCGAGGCTGCATCCGTCCGCGCTGGCGCCGAGGCCGTAGCCCCCGCCGGTGGCACTGGCGCCGTACCCATCGCCGCGGCGGGCGCCGCGGCACGGCGCGGCGCGGGAGAGACGATGGTCGCCTCGTCCTCCGCCGCCTCGGCCACCGGCAGAACCGGCGCCGGCCTGGCGGACGCCGCCGCCTGCAATGACCCCAGGAACTCCGCGGCCGACTGGAAGCGTTCTTCCGGGCGCTTGGCCATCGCCTTGCGCACCACGCCGTCGAATGCTGGCGGGCAGGTCACCGAGATCTGCGACGGCAGCGGCGGGTCGGTGTTCAGCGCCTTGTGCATGATGGCCGACATGCCGCCTTCGAACGGCCGTTCGCCGGTCAGCAGCTGGTACAGCACCACGCCGGATGAATAGAGATCCGTCCGCGCATCCACCACCTGGCCCATGAATTGCTCGGGCGACATGTAGGCCGGCGTGCCCAGCACCGTGCCGGCCTGGGTCATCGACGAGCTTTCGATCCGGGCAATGCCGAAATCGGCGATCTTGGCCTGGCCCTCGCTGGTCAGCATGATGTTGGCGGGCTTAACGTCGCGGTGAACGACGCCGCGCGCGTGGCTGAACTGCAGGCCGGTCAGCAGATCGGTCATGATCCGCAGGGTCTCGTTCAGCCCGAAGCGCTCCTGCCTGTCGAGCAATGACTTCACTGCGGGACCGTCGACGTATTCCATGACGATGTAGGCGATGTCGCCGGTCTCGCCGTAATCGAACACGCCGACGATGTTGGGATGGGTCAGGCGGCCGGCGGCCTGCGCTTCACGGCGGAAGCGGGCGAGCGATTCCTCGGTCTCCGGGTCGTCGTTGCCGTCCGGAATGCGCACCGTCTTGATCGCGACGCGCCGGGCGATGATCGGGTCCCAGCCCTCGTACACGGTGCCCATGGCACCCTTGCCGAGCGTGCGCCTGATCTCGTACTTGCCGAGGGTCTCGACCGTCTCAGCCATTGCTCCGCCCGTCTCACATTATAATCGAGGCGGCAGCGACGCCCCCTCCCCCGTCCCTTCTTCCTTCAGCAGAAGATTGACCTGGCGGCGGGATCATAGCCCGGCGAGACGGGTGTTTGGAACAGCCTGCGCGCTTTCCACGCGCTCGCCGCCTTCGCCGATCACCGCGAAGGGCGCCCAGAAGAACGGATGGGCGATTTCCGCCGGCAGGCTCTTGCCGGCCTGCGCCAACATCGCGAGCTGCGCGTTGCGCAATGCCCCGGCGACACCCAGCGCGGGATTCTGTTTCATGCGCAACAGCGTATCGGCCACCAGGTAGGCCGCAACCTGGTCGTTGACCGACCAGTGCGTCACCAGCAACGCGCGGGCGCCGGCGTAGAAGAAGGCTCGCGCCAGGCCCGACAGGCTCTCGCCCGCGGTCGAGCCGCCCGGGCCGCCCGAGTTGCAGGCCGACAGGATGATGAGATCGGCATCCAGGTTCATGCCGACCACGTCCGATGCGGTCAACAGCGCTCCGGAGGCGTTCGTGGCGCCTTGCGGGTCCGACGTGACGATGGCGGGCTGGGTCTGGCAGCGCAGGTCGGTGGGCAGCAGCGCGTGGGTGGCGAAATGCAGGATGCGGAAGTTCTTCAGCGGCAGCTTCATCACCGCCTGCGCTGTGAAGGCGGGGCCCAGTAACTCATCCGACGGGCTGGCATCCAGAATCACACGGGCGGCATTCAGCTCCTTCGTTGCATAGGGCAGCAGCGGCAGGCCGGACAGCAACTGCGCGCTGTCGGAGCATGTGGCGCCGGGGAAGCTGGACTCGGCCTGGGCCAGCGTCACCGGCTGGAAGTCGCCGAAGCCGAACCATGGCTGCGTCGCCCGCGAGCCGCCGGCGATCTTGCGCAGGCTGACGAAATTGCTGGGGGCCGGCACATGGACGATGGTGAACTGGCGCACCAGCCAGGGCGCCTCGGCCAGTTCGTTCGGCTGCGCGGCTCCGGTGAGGAGCACTTCGAAGGGCAGTGACAGCAGCGGGCCGCTGGGCGCCACCACCAGCGCGCGCGCCCCCTGGAGCTGCCTGGCGACGCCGCCCAGTGTCAGCGCGTACAGCCGCTGGTCATCGGGGATGTCGAATTCCGGCAGACCGGCCGTGGTCTCCTCGATACCGGCGCGGACCCGCTTCACCAGCGTGGTGATTTCGGGCAGCCCGGCACCGACCTTCGACACCGTGATGGTGTTGTTGCGGAGCAAGAACACCCAGCCGTCGCGGTCTGCCACCGTGATCGCGGCCAACGCCTCGCCGGGATGCAGTGCGGCAAAAACCTGCTGCGCCGTCACCACCTGCTGCACGAGCTGGCCATAGTTGGGCGCCGCCGCCTGAAGCGCCGAATCGGCGTCCTGCAACTGCGCCTGGGTCTGCTGGATTTCCTTGTCCAGTTCCGCCGCGCGCGCGACGATTTCCGGATTGTTGGGGACGCCCTGGCGCTGCGCCAGAGCCAGGTCGTCACGCTGGCTATACAGCGTGTCGAGCTTGCCTTTCAGGTCGCGCTGCTTGCGGATTGCGTCGCCCACCTTCGGGTCGCGCGTGTTCTCCGCCAAGGTCGCCGCGGCCTGCGCTATTTGCTCGCTGGTGATGCTGCCCTGGGCAAGTTGCGCCGCGGTGAACATCTCGTCGAGCAGGGTCTGAGCGCCATCCTTGTGCGCGTCGGCCTCTTGGGCAAACACATCCAGGCACGGGGCCATCAGGTCCGGCGTCGTGCCTGCCTTCAGCGCCACCAGCGCCGATACCGCGCTCTGGCACAGCGGCAGCGCTTCGGCGGCATGTTCGCCATCCAGTAGTTCGCGCGCGCGGATCAGGTAGGTTTCGGCCAGCGGCTTCGATCCCGGAAATGCCTGGTCGAACGCCCGCGTCGACTGTGCCAGTTCTTGCATCGCCAGCGCTTCCTGGCCCTGTGCCGCCGAGGTCAGCGCGCTGGTGCGGAACAGCCGGGCATCCAGCATCGGCCGTGCCAGGCCGTTTCCCTGCGCCAGGTCGTCCGCTTGCAGCAGCAACTCATCCGCTTCCTTCGGCTTGCCCAGGACGCGCAGCAGCACGGCGCGGTTGCGGCGCACCTCGATCAAACCGAGCAAGGCGGATTGCGCGCGAGGGTCGGTGAACAGCGCCTGATCTGGGGCGAGCGAGCCGGTGATCTGCAAGCGGTTGAATACAAAGGAGTTGGCGTAGGCCGGCCGCGGCCTGGCGTGCAACGCACTTTGCGGCACGCTCGCTGCATAGAGCGAGTCGGCCTCGGTCAGCAGCTTCAGTGCTTCGTCGAGCTTGCCCTGGTTCATCGCGTCCAGGCCACGATAATGGTACCAGCGCGCAACGGCGGTAGGGTCGGCTGATTTGGAGGCCAACTGCGCTGCCCGCGCAAACAGTGCATCCGCTTCGGCAAAACGGCCTTCGTTGGAAAGCTGCAGCGCCAGCGACATGATCGTCGTCGCGGTCTCGGGATTGTCCTTGCCGAGCAGCTTCTGCTGCAGCGCCAGCGCGGCGCGGAACGCGGCTTCGGCCGCGCCGGTGTTATCCGCGAGGTTGGCGCGCGTGCCCGCCACCATGAGTTCCTCGAACTGGCCGACATCGCCTGACGTGAAGGCCTGTGCCGCGAGACGCCGCGCCAGCAGAGCATCCGCCGCCGAACTGACCGGTGCCGAATCCGGCTTCATGACGCCGGCCAGCACGCCGATCGAGCGCTCCATCACGCGCGCAGCCGGCAGCACGCCATCGGCATACCAGATTTTTCCCGCGACATCGGCCACCATCGCGACATGGGGCCAACCGCCGACCAGCTGTGTGCATTGCAGCAGCGCGGCGGGATCGCCGTTCAGGATCGTGGTTGCCGTCGGTGGATTGCAATGGAAGCGCGTGTCGATGGCGTCACGCCACGGACTCGCGGTGGCAATTTGCTCGAGTTGCGCGGGGCTGGCGGCGCTGATCCCTCTCCGCACGCGCGCACTGGGTTCCTGCCACGTGCCGCAATAAACGTCGGCAGCGCCCGGCTGCGGCGAAGTCTGCGTGCAGTCCTCGCCAACCCCGTTCTTGCCGATGGAGATCTGCGCGGCCGGTTTCGCCACTGACGTCAGCGCATGGGCGTAATCGCTTGCGGCAGGGGTCGCGCACCCGGCCAGCAGCAGTATCACGGGCAGCAGTATCAGGGGCAGCAGCATCAGGGGCAGCAGCAACGTGAAGGACGCGCGCATGGCCGGTGATCCAAGCCGGGAAAACACGAAGCGTAGCGCACGGCGGAACATGGTCATGGCTTTCATTGTTCCGGGCGTTTGGTTTCGTCGCAGACCCCTTGGGGATTGGGGTTGGCGCAGGGCATCAGCTCGTAGCGTTCATCCGATACCACCGGCAGCACCAGGTCCCCCTGGTTCTGCGAATTGGAGGGCGAGCCGATGATGATATCGTTGAGTGGATTGGCTGTCGGCAGCGACAAGGTGGTGAGGATCGTGCAATTCACCGAATGGATCGGGCAGCCGTTGACCCGGTAATTGGCGTTGGGCAGCGGCTGGATGAAGCTGGTGCCGGCCGCGGCGAAGCCGGTGTCGCCGCCCACCGTGGCGTTGGTGAACGATGCGAGGCCGGGTGGCTGCGTGTAGAGAAAATCGAGGCGCTGGACGTTGAACGAGCCATTCGCCTGGCCGGCGCCGACATCGAAGATGGCCCAAGTGGTCGGCGCCATCAGCCCACCCGCCAGATGCAGCATGCTCGCCGTACTGTTCGGCGTCAGGTCGATGAGGAGTACGCTTTCCGCTGTACCGCTGAAGTTTGCGACGGTGAACGCGTTGCCGGTCTGGATGACATTGCTCGCCTTGAGCCATGCTCCCTGCGAGACGCCCATATACGGTGCGTTGCCGAGGAAGGGCAGCTCATTCGTGCTGAGGGACTTGAGCGGCAGCGGCGTTCCATTGGGCACGCCGCCGGTGACAAGCCCGCCATTGCCCAGAAAGATCGTAGCCGGGGTGGTAATCAAAAGCCGTGAGGCCACGATGATGTTGTTGATGGTCACGTTTGCAACGTCGTTGAGGGAGAAGCTGCTGCCGACGCCATTGACGGTGACCGGCCCGGCGATGGTGAGGCTTATGCCGTCATTCAGCGCGAACGCGCCGCTCGATGTAAAACTGCCGAGCGTGGCTACCTGATTGCTGGCCGGGCTTGCGCCAAGCAGGTTTACCGTGCCCGCCGCGCTGCCGGTAAGCAGGTCGGCAATCAAAATGCCGTCCTGGGTAATGTTGCCGCCCGAGTTCAGCACGATACCGGTATCGTCCTTCACCAGGCCGTCCAGCGAAATGCCGCCGGATGCGTTGGTGACGACGACGGCTCCGGCCACCATGCTGGCGCCGGCGCCGGCCTGTACGATGGGGCCGTTCGCTGCCGTCACCGAGAGGGTTCCGCCCGCGGAGATCAACCCACTATTGAACAAAGTGCCGGTGGAGGCAGTGAGGGACGCGTTGCCGGCCTGTGCGATGATGGACCCGGTGTTGGTGTTGTTGAGCCCCGCCGCCGCTTGCAGCGTCGCATTGGTGGCCGCCTGCACCAGGCCGCTGTTCGACAGGACGCCGGCGGATGCGGTGAGCGACGCGCTGCCGGTTTGCGCCACGATCGAACCGGAATTGGTGAGGTTCGAAGCCGCTTGCAGCGTTGCATTATCGCTGGCCAGCACGATGCCGCCGGTGGTGATCTGGCCTCCTGTGGAAGTCAGGGAAGCGTCTCCGCCCTGGGCCGCGATAAGACCGGTGGTGGTGAGATCGCCGGCCGACTGCATCGTTACCGACGTATGCGCGACGACCTGGCCGGCATTGGTCAGCATGCCACTGGTCGCAGTCAGCGCTGCACTGCCCGCCTGAACGATGATCGAGCCGCTACCAGTGTTGGCGCCGCTGGCCCCGGACAGGGTCGCGCCGGTCACCGCCTGGATGAGGCCGCTGTTCATCAGCGTCCCGGCAAACGCTGTCAGCGACGCGCTGCCGGATTGCGCCACGATCGAACCGGAATTGGTAAGGTTCGAAGCCGCTTGCAGCATTGCATTATCGCTGGCCAGCACGATGCCGCCGGTGGTGATCTGGCCTCCTGTGGAAGTCAGAGACGCGTCTCCGCCCTGGGCCGCGATAAGACCGGTGGTGGTGAGATCGCCGGCCGACTGCATCGTCACCGACGTATGCGCGACCACCTGGCCGGCATTGGTCAGCGTGCCACTGGTCGCGGTCAGCGATGCACCACCGGCCTGAACGATGATCGAGCCGCTACCAGTGTTGGCGCCGCTGGCCCCGGACAGGGTCGCGCCGCTGCTGGCCTGGATCAGGCCGGAATTGGCAAACGCGCCGTTCGCGGCCGCGATCGACGCAGCGCCCGCGGTGGCAACGATCGAACCGGTATTGGTGAAGCCCGCATCGCCGCTGACGGTGGCATTGAGACTGGCCAGGATCAGGCCGCCATTTGTCAGCGTCCCGCTCGCGGCTGTCACCACCGCGTTGCCACTCTGCGCGATGATCGACCCGGTGTTGGTCGCCGCGGTTGCTGCCGTCAGCGTGGCGCTCGTCGCAGCCTGGACCAAAGACCGGTTGGTCAGCGCGCCTTGCGTGGCGACGGAAATCGCACCCGTGGTCGCAGTCACCGGTCCGACAACAGTGAGGCCGGCGCCATCCAGTAGCGTCAGGCTGGTCGCACTGAACGTGGACAGGTTGGCGATTTGGTTGGCGGACGCCGTGGCGCCGGTCAGACCAGCCGCGTCGGTCGCGCTGCCGCTCAACGTGCCGGCGATCAGCGTCCCGCCTTCGGTGATGGCGCCGCCGGTTGCCGTCAGGCTGGTGGTGCCGGAGCCGCCATCGGTGACGAAGCCGTTGATCGTGATGGCGCTGCCCGTCAGACTCATAACGGACGCGCTGACGATGCTGCCGTTCACCGTCACGGCAACGGCGTCGTTCACGGTCACGCTCGGGCCGCCGTTGACCACGCCGCTCACCGTCAACGCCTCACCATCATCCAGCGTGAAGCCGCCGGCGGTGAAGTTCGTGAGCATGCCGACCTGATTGGCAGTCGGCGTCGCGCCGAGGAGGCTGACCGTGCTGGCGGCGCTGCCGGCCAGCACGGGAGAGAGGAAGCTGCCGTTCTGGGTGATGGCGCCCCCGGAATTCAGCGTCGTGCTGTCGGCGGTGTTCACCACGCCAGCCAGCGTCATGGCGCCGGATGACTGCAGCGTCGTGTTTGCACCGGCAAGGACAAGGCCGGAACTCGACAAGGTGCCGTTGTTGGCGGCCAGCAGCGCGTTGCCACTGGTCGCGATGACCGAGCCGGTGTTGGTGAGACCGGTGCCTGCCATCAAGGTCGCATCGGTGCTGGCCTGAATCAGGCCGCCATTCGTCACTGCGCCGTTGCTCGCGGTCAGCAGCGCGTTCCCGCCATTGGCCAGGACCGAGCCGGTGTTGGCCAGGCTCATCACCGCGGTCAACGTCGTGTTTGCGGAGGCCTGGATCAGACCGCCGTTTGTCAACATGCCATTGCCCGCGGCAAGTACCGCATTCCCGCCGTTGGCGTCGACCGACCCGTTGTTGGCGAGGTTGCCGGTCGCGGACACCGTCGCAGCGGTTGCCGCCTGAATGGTCGAATTGTTGGTCAGCGAGCCCGTGTCCGCGATCGTCACCGCACCGGACGTGGCGATGACCGGCGCGGCCACGGTCAGGCCGGTGCCGTCGTTCAGGGTGAAGGCGGCCGCGCTGAAGCCGCCCAGCGTGCCGATCATTGCATTGGCGAGGTCGGTCGTGCCGGTCGAACTGCCGGAGAGCATGCCGGCCGTCAGCAGGCCAGTTTCGGTGATTGAACCGGGATTGGCGACCATGGTGACGGTACCGGTGGTTCCCGCCGTCACCGTGCCCGGTATGTCGATGCTTGTGGCGGCCAGGTCGATGGCGTTGCCGCTGAGCAGCGTTGTCACCGTCAACGTGCCGGCCACGTCGATCGATACGGAACTGTTGCCATTTACCGCGCTGGCGGTCAGGGCGGTGCCGTCGTTCAGCACCAACCCGGAGGATCCAAAGCTGCCGATGTTGAGGATCTGGTTCGTGTCAACGGTGGCGCCCGCGAGGTCCGCGATCGCAGCCGATGTGCCCGACAGCGTGCCGGCGATCAGCGTGCCGGTCTCGATGATCGGACCGCTGGTGCCGGCCAGTTCAATGGTGCCGGTGGTGCCGGCGGTCGCTTCCCCGGGGATCTGGATGCTGCCGGCCGTCAGGCTGATCGAGCCGGCGCTGAGGATGCCGTTCACCGACAGGGAGCCGGCATCGAGCACTGTCGCGAAGCTGGTGCCGGCGATGGTGTCGATCGTCAGGTTCGTGCCGTCGTTCAGCGCGAACCCGTTCGATGTGAAGCTGGTGATGGTGCCGATCTGGTTGGCCGTCGTCGTGGCTCCGGCCAGATTCGCGACGCCCGTTGCGCTGCCGGACAGGTCCGCGGCGATCAGTGCGCCCGTTTCATTGATGGAGCCGCCATTCGCGATCAGGTCCATCGCGCCGGACGGGGTCGCGTTGACTGTGCCCGGGATCAAGATCGTCGTGGCCGTCAGATCGACGGCACTGGCGCTGACCAGCGACGCGATCGTCAGCGTGCCCGCGACATCGATCGAAGCGAGCGTCCCGCCGTTGATCGTGCCGACGTTCAGCGCGGTGGTGCCGTCGTTCAGGATAAAGCCGCCGGCGCCGAAGCTGCCGACATTGGCGATGGTGTTGTTGCCGGAGAAGCTGGCCGAGGCCGCCGCGGTGCCGTTCAGCGTGCCGATCAGCATTGTCGCGTTTTCGAAGATCGTGCCGTTGGCGGCCGACAGATCGGTGGTGCCGCGGCCGCCATCGCTGACCAGGGCCGCGCCGGTGATGGCGATGGCACTGCCGGTCAGGTTCATAAGATCGCTGCCGATGACGCTGCCGGTGATGCTGAGCAATTGGGACGAGTCGATCGCGACGCTGCTGCCGCCGTTGACGATCCCGGTCACCGTCAGCGCCGTGCCGTTGTCCAGCACGAAACCGGCCGCGGAGAAGTTGCCGAGCGTGCCGACCTGGTTGGCAAACGCCGTGCCGTTGAGGGAGCCGGACAGGTTCGCCCCGGCCTGCGCGCTGCCCGAGAGCATGCCGGCGATCAGCGTGCCGGTTTCGTTGATCGAACCGTTGGTGGCAATCAGGCTAACGGGACCCGTGGGTCCCGCGTTGACCTCGCCCGGAATCTGGATGCCGGTTCCTTGCAGGTCGATCGTTCCGGCGCTGATCAGCGTGTTCACCGAGAGCAAGCCGGCGGCGGTGATCGAGGCGAACGTTTCGCCCGACACGCTGCCGATCGCCAGCGCGGTGCCGTCGTTCAGCACGAAACCGCTGGCCGAGAAGCTGGCAATCGAGCCGATCCGGTTTGCGAAGACGCCAGCGTTGGACGTGCCCGCGAAGTTCGCGATTGCGCTCGCGCTGCCGGACAGCGTGCCGGCGATCAGCGTGCCGGTTTCGAGGATCGAGCCGCCATTGGCCAGGAGTGTCGTGGTGCCGGTACCGCCGTCGCTGGCCTCACCCTGGATCAGGATGGTCGTCGCGGACAGGCTGACAGTGTTGGTCGCGATCAGGCGGTTGGCGATGGTTATCGTGCCGTTGTTGTCGGCAATGCCGATGCCGGGTGCTGTCAGCGTGCCGACGGACAGGTTGCCCTTGTCGGTCAGACTGAAGGTGCCGGCGGACTCCGCCAGCGAGCCGATTGCGGCGATGGTGTTGCCGGCGCTCCCGAGGCTGACGGAATTGGCGATGCCGCCGGAGCTTTGCAGCAGCGCGGCAAGGATGGTGGCGGCGGACGCTTCGCCTACTCCGCCGGTTCCGGTGGTGGTCAGGTCGAGCACGGCCGTGCTGTTACCGAGGAAGGCGTTGCCGTTCAGCGCAATGCTGCCGCTCGTCAGGTCAATGGTCGGCCCGCTGACATAGGCGCCATTGTTCAGCGCGATATTGCCGCCGGTACCGGTGTCGGTGATCGACACCAATCCGCTCGTGGCGGAGACTGTGTTGCTGATGGCGAGCGTACCGCTGAGCCCGTCCAGAGTGACGCTGCTGGCGATCACCGACCCGGTGACGTTCATTCCGGACAGGCTGCCGCTGTTGCTCAGGTGGAACGTGCCGGCGCTGAGGGTAAAGTTGCCAAGCGTCCCGATCGCATTGCCGCCGCCGAGATCGACGTTGCCGCCGGCGCCCCCGCTGCTTTGCAGGGTCGCGGCGTCGATCGCGCCGTTGCCGCTCTCCTGAATGCCGGCATTTGCGGCGCTGAGATCGACGGTGGTGGCAGACACCAGGCCGACCACCGCAAGCGATCCCGTGATGTTGGGATCGTTCAGCACGAAATTGCCGTTGGCTACGTCGAAGCTGCCGAGCGCGCCGATCGCGTTGTTGTTGGTGAGGCTGACTGTGCTGCCGGCATTGCCGACCAACGTACCGACGGTGATGGCGTTGGTCCCGCTCTCGGTGACGCCACCGATGCTGTCCAGCCGCAGCGTGGCGGCGACGCCGCCCAGGTTCACCGGCCCATCGACGGAAATGGCGCCGGCCGTGACCGTGCCGGCGCCGCCATTGACGAAATCGGCGTAACTGCCGATCTGCAACGTCCCGTTACCGGCATTGATGTCGGCCAGAAGGTTGCCGGGGATGAGCAGGGTGCCGGTATTGCTTGTGCTTCCGGCCAGGCTGACGAGCGTGCCGCCGCTGAGGGGCGCGATCGCCACCGTGCCGTTGACGGCACTGATGGTGCCGAAACCGGTGTTCAGTGCGAACTGGTTGGCGACCAGTTCAATGAGCGGCTGCGTTCCCGTGGCGGCCAAGGCGCCGCCCGCGGCGAGCGTGATGCCGCCGCTCGCCGCATCCTTGACGAAGATGTCGCCGGCCGCGCTGACGGCGCCGGCGATCGACAGGCTCTGGTCATCGATCAGCAGGAAGTCGCCGGTGCCGGCACTGAATGCGCCCAGCGCGCCGATGCTGTTGCCGTTGAGCAATGTGGCGCCCTGGCCGACGCCCAGGTTGCTGAACACTGTCGCGGCGACGATCGTGCCGCCATTGACCTCGGCCACGTTGCCGCTGGTGGCCGACAGGTCGAGCGTTCCGCCGGCGGAGACCAGGCTGCCAATGGAAATGCCCGCCGCTGTCGCGGTGAGGCCGAGGCTGCCGGTGCTGACGATGCTGTTGGCCGTGGTGATCGCGCCCGCAACCAGGGTGACGCCGGCCGCGAAGACCGACCCGGTTACGTGCAGATCGTCGCTGTTGCCGTCGGCCAGCAGCAGCGACCCGCCGTTCACCACGAAGCCGGCGAGCGTGCCGATATTGTTGGTGTCGCCGAGGGTTGCCGGGCCGGCGACATTGCTCGAACTCTGCAACACCGCGGCGACGATGGAGCCGCCGGTCTCGGTGATGCCGCTGGTTGTGGTGCTGAGATCGACGGTGCCGGTTGGATCGTTCAGCACACCGCCGCCGGCAAGCGCGATGCTGCCGGCGTTGAGCAAAAGCGTGCCGGTTGAACTGACGGACACGGTTCCGGCCACGGTCAGCGGTGTGGCGTCGGTGACCAGGACATTGCCGGCGGTGGCATCGAGCAATCCCAGCGTGCCGATCGCGTCGCCGGATGCGATCAGCGTGAAACCGTTGCCGGCCGTGCCGGTGAGCGTGGGCACGGTCAGCGCGGCGGTGCCGGTCGCGACGACCGCGCCGGTGCTGTCCAGTTCCAGCACGATGGTGCCAGTGTTCAGCGCGTTGGCCAAGGTGATGCCGGTCGCCGTGGTGGTGCCGGCGGCGCGTCCAACCCGCAACAGCGAGGCGTCGATATCGCCCAGCAGCGTGCTGTCGATCACCAGCCCGCCGGCGCCCTGCGTGCCGTTCAGGGTGACGCCCATACCGGTGCTGGGCGCGATCTCTACGACGCTACTTTCGATGAGCGCACCCGGGTTCTCCTCGATGGTGCCGGCGAGCAAGGAGATGGTGCCCCCCGGCGCGTCCAGCGTGGCTGAATTCTCGCCCTCGGCGAGCCGCAAGGTGCCGGTTGACCCCGTCGATTCGAACAGCAGGTTGGTGCCGGAGTAGAAGCCGGTCAGCAACATGCCCTCGCCGGAAACGATCGTGACATCGCCCGCCGCGGTGGCGCCGGTCATCGACGCGATCTGATTGAGCGTACTACCCAGTACGATGCTGCCGTTGGTAGCGATGGCGTTCAGTGAACTGGCGACGAGCGTGGATGTGGCCGCTTCGGTGATCGAGGTGTTGGAGGTCAGCCCGACCAGGTTCCCATCCAGCAGTGCCGCGCTGGTCAGGCCGATGGCGCCCGAAGTGCTGGCGAGGCTGATGAAACCGTTCGGCGCCAGGATAGTACCGCTGACGCCGATTGCCCCGGCATCGATCGTCACGTTGTCCGCGCCTACCGTGCCGGCGACGCCGATGCTGCCGGCATTCACCAGATCGAAATTGCTGCCGGAATCATCGCCATCGGCAACGGTGAAATTGCCAAGCGTGGCGATGTCGTTGGAATCGGTCAGTTGGGCACTGCCGACGGCGCTGCCGGTCAGCATTCCGGCGGTGATCGAGCCGCTGGTCTGACTGATCGTTCCGGCGGAGATCAGAGAAACCGGTTGGCCGGTCGCCGTGAGGTCTCCCGCGAGGGTCAGATCGCCGGATGTCGTTGTGGAGAGGGCGATCGCGCCGCCATTCGTGGCAATGCCGGCGACGGCGCCGACGGTGCCGACTGTTAGTGGGGTGCCGGTATTGTTGAACGCGAAGCCGCTGCCGCTGCCCGTTACCTGCGCTGCAAGCATTTCGACCGCGTTGGCGCCCGGCAAGCTGACCGGTCCGGCGGCGGTGATTTCGAGCTGCTGGGAGGTGATCGACCCGGCAGTCTGTGCGATCGTGCCGCCGGAGCTAAGATTGGTCAGCTGGGTATTGCTCGAACCCAGGTCCGCACCCAGCGTGATTCCGCCGGTGCCCGCGGCAATCGATATCGATCCGTTCGCGATGACGACGTCGTTGACGGTGATCGCGCCTGCTGTATTGCTCGATGCGGTGAAGTTGGCGACGTCGATCGGTGCGCCGATCGTGATCGAGCCGGTGGGGGTTGTGTTGCCGGCAGACAGGATCAACGTGCCGGCAGCGCCGATGATTGCCGCGCCCCGGTTGATGATGATGTTGTTATCAGCACTAAATGTCAGCGTGTTCGCCGTGTCCCAGGTGATCAGCGCCGAATCGGTGATCGTGCCGAGGTCGGGCGCGTTGCACGTGCTGCCGCCACAGGTCGTGGTAATCAGGACATTGCTCGTGCCCAAAGCGTTCTGGATATCGCCATTGAAGATATTGGCGGTGTTGGCATTGCTGGCCTGGAACGTGCCGCTGGAATTGGAGATCGTGGTGTCGGTCGTGCCGCCGGTGATGTTGATGTCGACCGGATCGAGCAACCAGGTACCGGGCCTGCCGCCGGGGGCCAGCGCGCCGGCGGTCACCAGGCCCGTATTCGCCATGGCGAGCCAATGGCCCGAGGTCTCGATGAACCCGCCATTGCCACCCAGCGGGCCGCCGTCGGCGCTGATCGTGCCGTTCATCACCGTGGTGCCGTCCGTCAGCGAGGACAGCACCGTCACGCGGCCGCCGTTGCCGTTCCCTGTTGCGTTCGCGGCGATCAGTGCGCCTGGGGCAACGTAAATGCCGGCGGAGGTGTGGGTCGCGGTGACGGTGGGGCCATCCTTCGCCCGCTTCAGCGTGGTGCCGAGTGCGATCACGCCGCCGCCGGCCTGGCCGGAGGCACTGATCCGGGCGGTCGATGCGACGTTCACGTTGCCGCTGGGATTCACCACGATGTTGCCGCCGGTGGTGCCCGGCTTGGCGCCATTCGCCTGAAGCTGGCCTTCGATGGTGATATCGCCGCCGACGCCTGCCAGCGTGATCTTGCCGACATGATTGCCGATGGTGTTGGCGCGGATCTTTCCACCCGCATCCACCAGCGTCTGCACGATGCCGTCGGCTTCGCGTGCGGTGAGCTGCACCGTGCCGCCATCGGCGATGATGGTACCGGTATTGGTTACCAGCGCCTTGGCGCCGTTAGGCAGCGTCTTCACCAGGCCGCTGACGTCGATCGACATCAGGCCGTCGCCGTACAGATCGAGCGTGGTCTCGGTGCCGCTGGCCAGAACCACGTGGCCGAGACGCGCGACGATCACGCCATCGTTGCGCACTTGCGGCGCCACCAGTGCCGCAAGCCCCGCCTGCCGCACGGTGATGTGGCCTTGGTTGATCACCGATGCGTTGGGATTGGCTGGCAGGTCGGTTACCAGCTTGCCACTGTTCAGGAACGCGCGGGTCGCCGCATCGCTGCTGGAGGCGGCGGAGACCATCAGGCCCGCGGTGTTCACCTGCGAACCCTTGTAAAAGATCACGCCGGACTGGTTCTCTATGATCACCTGTCCGTTTGCGTCGAGCCTGCCGGCGATCTGCGACGGGTTAGGCGTGGTAACCCGATTCAGTGCTACGGCGGCGGCGTTCGGCTGATTGAATTGTACCTGTGCCTGGCTGCCGATATTGAAGGTCTGCCAGTTGATGGCGGCGCGCTGGCTGGCCTGGCTGATGGTGGTGGTGTTGCCGCTGGTGCTGATCGAGGCGCTGCCACCGAACACCGAGCCGCCGGTTGGCAAGGCGTTGTTTGGCGGTTGTGCCTGCGCTGGCAGCGCCACCACCACCACGACGGTCGCGCACAGGGCGGTTGTGACGAGCAATGCCGGACGGGGTCGGCGGATCACCCCCAGCAGCTTCGCCTGTCCCGTGTGCCGTGCCTTGGCCATAGCCGTTCCCCTCGTCCGGCCGTGCATGCGGCAGCCGGGTCGTCGTTAGCTTCAGAAGCGCGCCAGCACACGCCAGTACAGACCGATGGCATTCTCGGCCGATATGTTTGTGCCGGAGCCGGTAGGGTAGCGGTTCATGCGGTCCAGGGCCTCGAAATCGACTTCGTAGTACTCGGTTACCTGCATGCGTACGCCGCCGCCTGCGGACGCGACGTGCGTGGCAAAGTCGGTTGGCTGGTTCTGCCAGACTTCGCCCCAGTCATAGAACAGATAGAACTGCGTGGAGACGTTGGCCGAGAGGTGGAACATCGAGAGGTTCGTGCCGGTGTTGAACTGCAGTTCGGTCGTCCAGGCCAGTCCCTTGTCTCCTGGGATCTGGCCGGAGTAGTAGCCGCGCGTGTATTGTGCGCCGCCGAGATAGAATTGCTCGGCGGGCGGCAGGATGTAGCCGCTCCATTGTCCGGCGAGCAATTCCATCAGCGCAACACTGCTGGCGGCCGAGGGTGAGAACAGGGTCTGCGTGCGGGTTGCGAGGAAGTTGATCTTGGTGAAGTCGCTCTGCTCATTCTGGCGGGCGGCAGTCGGCGAGGTGCCGTTGGTTTCCGCGCCCAGCAGGGGCAGGCCTTGAGAGACCCGCACGGTCAGCGCGTTCTCTGCCGGCCGATCGGTTCCGAGCCACAGATCCGACAATGCATAGTCGCCGCCGAACCGCACCACGCGCAGCGAGTCGAAGCTCTGCGTGGTTAGTGGATTGCCGGTCCGAATATCGGATTCCAACGCGTCCAGGTCGAGGAAGACGTTCAATGTCTGCTGCCGCGAGCGGATCACCGGATAGCTGAACCCGCCGCCGAATACGTCGGTGAAACCATGGTAGTTTTCGGCTGCGAGGCCGCTGAGCCCGCCACCGGACGGGATGGCGTTTCCTTCTCCCGCATATAGTCTCATCTTCAGGCCGGAACTGCCGATGAAGAACTCCTCGGAAAACTGCCCGAAATTCTGGCTGTTTGGAAAGGTATGATAATAGGTGAGCTCGGTTTTCTCGCCCAGATCGGTGAAGCTGTTCAAATCCAGGACGCCGAGGCCCTCGACCGGACCGGTCTGGTCAAACGCACGATTGTCGAAGGTCATCAGGCCGGAGACCGGCTTGCGGCTGACCTGCGCGATCAGGTTCAGCGCGCCGGGCTGATCGGTGGAAGGCTGCAGCACCGCGCGCAGCGTCACGCCCGGGACGTCCTGCGCCAGCAGGAGATAACGTTCCAGCGTCGCGGCATCGATCGGTGTCACCTCGGTGAGGCGCTTGAGGAAGCGCAGCACCTGCACGCCGGCCGGACCGATATCGCCATCCAGCTTGACGCTGGCGATATGGCCCTCGGTCACCACGAAGCGCAGTGCACCGGCGGTGTCGAGGTTGGCGGAGACGGTGCTGAGGACGTAGCCGGAGGAGCGGTAGTATTGCAGGATGGCCTGGCGCGCGGCGTCGATCTTGGTGAGAGGCACCGCGGGACCGGTGAGGCCGGTGGTGAAGGGGGTGATTGCCGAGAGCGGGAATGCGGTGACGCCGTCCACAGTGACGGTGGTCACGCTGACGGTGCGGTTAGGGACCTCGGCACCGGGCGGCGGCAGGGCGGGCAACGCCGCGCCCGGCGCGGTGGAGGGGGGCGCGGGCGGCAGGATGCGGGGGATCGGCGAGCCCTGCGGCACCTGCCGCAAATTTGGGGGCGCTTGCGCCAGCGCGGGTGCGGAAACGATGACGCTGCCCAGCAGCAACGCTCCGCCGACAAGCCCGCGCACCCGGTGCAACGGCGTGCATCGGGCAAACGACAAGTTCCGGCTGGATGACCGGCTACCCCCCAAGGATGACAAATCCCGCCCCTATCCTGCGCGACCCATACCACATTTGCGCGCGATGCGTACGACCGCTGTTTACAGCAATCTTTCAGATCATTGCGCAAACATCAATAGTTAAATTCGCGCAACTTATAACGGAATAGATTCTATGCTGATCGATCAATAAAATCTGTCGTGCATTGACCGTCTGCCGGCGCAACAAAGCGTGGAACATTTCGGCCGTGCCGCGCGTTGACTCACGGTGGCAGCGGCAGTCCTGATAGCGGCGGACCTTAAAAGCGGAGGACCGCATGCCTGAATGGGAAAAGCGCCGCGTCGGCAAGACCAATCTGTCGGTGACCTGGCTGGGCCTGGGGACCGCGACGATGGGCGGCAGCCGCATTCCGGTGACACGGGAAGAAAGCGAGAAGATGGTGCGCGCGGCCTGGCAGGCGGGCGTGCGTTATGTCGATACGGCGCCGTTCTATGGCGTCGGGGCGGCCGAGCGCCGGGTCGGCGACGCGCTGCGCGACGAGCCACGCGATGAATGGGTGCTGTCCACCAAGGTTGGGCGCCTGCTGCGTCCGCGCCGGGTGCCAGGCGGTGCGACGGATGGGCGGCTGGCGCCGCTGCCGTTCGAAGTGGTGTACGACTACAGTTATGACGGGATCATGCGGTCCGTCGAGGATTCCTACCAGCGGCTCGGGTTGGCAAAGATCGACATCCTCTACGTGCATGATATTGGCGTTTACACGCATGGCGAGGCGGGAAACGCGCCGCATATACACGCATTGCGCGAAAGCGGCTATCGCGCATTGGACAAGTTGAAGACGGACGGCACCGTCAGCGCCATTGGCATTGGGGTGAACGAGAAGGCCGTGCTGATCGAAGCTCTGGGGTTCGCCGACTGGGACGTGTTCTTGCTCGCGGGGCGCTACACGCTGCTGGAGCAGGAGCCGCTGGATGACCTGCTGCCGATGTGCGTGACGCGGGGGACGTCGATCGTGGTGGGCGGGCCGTTGAACTCGGGGATTCTGGCGGGGCGCGATACCTGGAACTATGCCGCGGCGCCGGCCGGGATCGTGGAACGGGTGAAGCGGATCGAGGCGGTGTGCGACGCGCACAAGGTGCCGCTGGCGGCGGCGGCGTTGCAGTTTCCGCTGGCGCATCCCGCGGTGTGTGCGATCATTCCGGGGCCGCGCAGTGCGGCGGAGTTCGAGGCGAATTTGAAGCTGCTGGCGATGAAGATTCCGGCGGCACTGTGGGCGGATCTGCGGCAGGCGCAGTTGCTGCATCCGGAGGCGCCGACGCCGGGGTAAGTTACCTTTCCTGCGTAGCGCTGTTCGCGCAGCGCGGGAGAGATTGAGATGCGAAGCCACGGGGGTGAGGGCGATCAGGTCGTTACGCTATTGGCTTTTGGCCTGGCGATCGCCCTTACCCTCGGCGCTGCGCGCCTTGACCTCTCCCGCTGCGCGCGAGAGGTTTACCGACAACTGAGGGAGGGGCCTATGCCGGAAGTCTATGTCCATGCCATCGAAGGGCGGTCGAAAGAGCAGAAACGCGCGCTGATCAAGGACATCACCGATGCGGTGGTGAAGAATTTCGGCGTTACCGCCGACGCCGTGCTGGTTGAGATCCTTGAGAGTTCGCGCGACAACAAGGCCAAAGGCGGCGTGTTGTTCAGCGAGCGCTGATAGCGCGCCGTATCGTACGAACGGTTCGAATGGCACACGCACCAGCGTAGCGGCCGGCGGCAGGGTGCGAAGCCTGTCACCGGCCGTTCGTCTGCGCTGCCAGGTTGCTCACCAAGCCAACCTTATCCGGGATTGCTCCAGCAGACCTCGATGGCGGGCGTTTCGTGCCCGCGCCCTTATACGTGGCGCCATGATGGCCGGCGCGGATCGGCCAACTCGATATCGACCGGTCCGATGCCGAAGACCGCCACCACGACGGGCTCCTTGATACCCGCGGGGACGCCGTCGTAGTGCCACGTCCGTGCCGCGCGCTTGACGAACCCGCCTGCGGGTACCGGTACTGTCATTTGCGGTGTGAAGTCCCTGCCGCTGTCCACCCACCATGTGCCGGAGATCACCACCTGGATCCGGTCCGTGCGGTAGCTGTGCGGGGCGCTGAACCAGCCGGGGTTCCATTTCATCATCACCAGGTACGGCCCTGGCTTGTTCAGGTCGCCGTACAGCGGCGCCATCTCGCCGCTGCCAGGCGGCAACCCATCCCAGGATTCGAATTTGATCCGGCCGCGCTGGATCACCAGGGTCTCCTTCGGGTCGATCGGCGATGCCTCCGCGGTCCTTGCGAGCAATACCGGCAGCAACGAAGCCAGCAGCAAATTGCGGCGTTGCATGGGTTCCACCTGTCCGTTCTGTCGTGATGCCGATGGCGTGGACGCGATGCGAGGATCGCGCGGTGCGCATGGCGCGTTGCCATATTGAGCCGGGAGGTGCGGGGTTAACCTGATGCGCGGTGCATGCGCCAATTCAGGCGACGAATGATCGGCTCTCGGCAGAGCGGGGCACGCGCGGGCGGTCGCGCGCCTTTCATTGCGGCAAGGCTGGACACCCGGACGAATCGAAAAGTGCCGCCATGCCGCAGACGGAGCCGAACATGCGGGCGCTGTTATGGGCGACGCCCGGCACCAGAATCAGGCGCTGCGTTGTCATTTGAGGATGGCGCGCTTGCAGATATGCGAAGAATGCCTGGCCGCGTGCCAGCCGGTTCGGCCCTTGCGCCTCGGCGCTGCACGATTTGTCCAGCACGGCCTGGTTCGGATCGTTGTCCGCCGTGCCGAGCAAATAAACCACGTCACCCGAGGCGTATCGTTGTTCCAGGCCGGCGGTGGCACCGACATAGGGTGGTACGTCCGCCAAGCCGAATTTCCAGCGATTGAACGCAGGACACGACGCAGCATTCACAGGTTGCGGCCGGTCGTTGGAGAAATACAGATAAGACGATGGATCGGCGACCAGATAACGCGTGTGGATATTGCGGGCCTTCAGGCGCGGATCGCCATGGCCAACGACGGCATAGCGTTGCACCGTCTGGGCGCCGGCCGAATGGCCCGCGATCACCACCTGCCTGAGGTCGGGCAGCAGTGCCGGATCGGCGACGCGCCGCAGAATTGCATCGAGCACATCGAAAGACGAGATCGGCGCCGGAGCCAATGCCGGCTCCCCGGAACTCCACGAATCCGTTCCCCAACGCAGCATCGCCGGAGGAAGCCTGAAGGCCTGCACGTCAACCGGGGCAAGGAATTGCGGTACGATCACCAGCGTTATCCGGCCTTGTTCGCCCGCGGCATGCCGTGCCGCCTCGACGCCACGCATCGTCACTGCCGCGTCGCGATTGATACCAGGCACCACAATCACCGCTCGCCGGATGCCCGGCAGCTTGTGCGTCCAATCTGCAGACAGGAACATCGGTATGTCGCCGCTGCCGGCAGGGGTGGTCACCGTCATGCGGTCCGGCGCGACTACCCTCACCTGCCTGTCCCAGGACGGGTCCGCCGCTGCCGGGCGCATGAGCAATACCAGCAAACATGCAGTTGCCAGCACGCGGCACAGCAGCGCGAGAGCCAGCATGCGCCGTGCTCGGTATGGGAGTGGTGTCATTTCAGCCTGCCATGCCCAGGCCGATTCCGGCCAGCGCGGACAGCACCACCACCACGATCGGTGACACGCGCCATACCAGAAGCAGTACGAAACCGGTCGCGGCGATTGCGAAATCCGCCGGGGTTTGCACGGCGCTTGTCCACACCGGGTTGTATAATGCGGCGCCCAGCAGTCCGACCACGGCGGCATTGGTGCCCAACATCGCCGCCTGTGCGTGGGGCCGGCGGCGCAGCGCGTGCCAGAACGGCAGCGTGCCCATCAGCACCATGATCCCAGGCAGGAAGATCGCCACCAATGCGATCGCCGCGCCGGCTATGCCACCCGGGCCTGCCTGGGCCAGCGTCCCCAAAAAGGCGCTGAACGTGAACAACGGGCCGGGCAGCACCTGCGCTGCGCCATAGCCGGCGAGGAACGCGTTGTCGGATATCCATCCGGGTGCCACGACGGCAGAGCGCAACAGCGGCAGCACGACATGGCCTCCGCCGAACACCAGTGCGCCGGAACGATAGAATGCATCGAACACGGCGATCCCGCCGCTGCGGGTGGGCACGAATGCCAGAACGAGCAATACAAAGAACGCAGCCAGGAACATTGCGGCGGCGGTTCGCGAGATGGGAAGGGTGACGCTGTCGGTTGCTGCCTCGGTTGCGCCGGGGCACAGGACAAGGCCGGCAATGGCACCCAACACGATCGTGCCGACCTGGCTGAGCGAGCCCGGTGCCAACAGCATGATCACCAATGCGACGGTGGCGATGGAGGCGCGTTCGCGGTCCGGGCACAGGCTGCGTGCCATGCCCAGCACGGCCTGCGCCACGATTGCGACCGCGACCAGCTTCAATCCATGCAGCAGGCCGGCACCCCAAACGGTATCCGCGATGCTGCCGGCGCCATAGGCGAACAAGACCATCAGGATGGCGGAAGGCAGGGTAAAGCCAGTCCAGGCGGCGAGGCCTCCGGCGTAGCCACCGCGCATCAGCCCGATACCGAAGCCGGTCTGGCTGGAGGCGGGGCCTGGAAGGAACTGCGCCAAGGCAACGAGATCGGTGTAAGCCCGATCGCTGAGCCATTTGCGGCGTTCGACGAATTCCGCTCGGAAATAGCCGAGATGTGCGATTGGGCCGCCAAAGCAGGTGCATCCAAGACGGAGAAAGACGAGCAGAATCTCCATCGGGTGGGAGGAGGCAGAACCTGCGGTGGCGGTAGCGAACGCAGAGTCGTCGGAAGGTTTTACGTTGGCTGCCATTGCTGTCGCCCTGCGCTCACGCGGCGCGGATAGTACTGGTCCGGTGCGGACTGACAACCCGGCGGATGATTGCGATGGCTCACCTGGTTATGTCTGGCCTTGACAGGTCATGATGAGGACGAGTCTGTGGCCGCACTTGACCCAGATCAACGTGCCAATTTTGGTGCACGCTCCGCGGCGTCGGAGGCATCATGTCCCATTCCATGCAGCGGATTCAAGCCGGCCGCGGCAACATGCGAATGTGATCCGGCGGCAATCCTGCCTGGTAACGCGCGTGCATCGCCTGATAGGCCGCTTCGAGATGGCGCGTGAACCGTGTTGTATCGAACAATGGCGCCGTTCTGCGGTTGCGTGCGAGGCGTTGCCGGATCTCGGCCAATGCACTGGCGTCTTGGGCAAGCATGACGGCTTTTGCCTGGTATTCCTCGGCCGTCGCCGTGATCAGATCGGGCAGCCCTACCGCATGCAACAGGCTCGCGGCGACCCGGCCGGCGAATGTCGTACCCGCGCGGGAGAGGATGGGGAGTCCGGCCCATAACGCGTCGCTGGCGGTGGTGTGTGCGTTATAGGGCAGCGTGTCGAGGAACAGATCCGCCAGGCGATGCCGTGCCAGATGCTCGGCCAGTGGCAGCCGTTGCGCGAATACAAGCCGCGAGGAGGCGATGCCGAACTGCGTTGCCGCGTCGCGCAGGTTGGCCACCGCCCTCTCGTTGTCGTGCAGCAGCCACAACACGCTGCCCGCGACCTGCCGCAGGATCCGCATCCAGATGATGAAAACGTCCGGTGTGATCTTGTAGCTGTTGTTGAAACAGCAAAAGACGATGCCGTCGACGGGCAGTCCGGCTTCAACGCGGGTCGGCGTTTGCCCGGCGATCTGGCGCTGGCGGTCGTTTGGCTGATAGGTATCAGGCAACCACGCGATTTTCTCGCAGTAGTGCTGCTGGTCCTGCTCCCGGATCAGCACCGGGTCGGCGATGATGTAATCGATGAAGCCGGCGCCCATGGTGCCGGGATACCCCAGCCAGTTCACCTGGATCGGTGCGGCGCGACTTGCGAAGATGCTGGTGCGGAAATCCTTGGTAAATCCCTTCAGATCGACCGCTATGTCTATCCCGAGGCTACGAGCCAAAGCAGCAACCTCCCGATCCGACTGGTGCCGCACGTCGATGAACCGGTCGACGCCCGATTCCAGTCGCTGGCGCATTTCGTCGGTAGGATCGGGGCCGAAGGAAAAGGCGGTGACCTGGAATGCATCGCGATCATGGCGTTCAAGCACTTCCGCGATCAGGTAGGCGGTGGCGTGATTGTGGAAATCGGCAGAGAAGTAGCCAATGCGCAGTTTGCCGTCCGGCGAGCGGGGTGCGATCGGCGGCAGCGACGGATCGCCGGGGTACTTGGCGCGAACGAAGACCTCCGCCGCCTGGCGCTGCAACGCCGGCGAGTCGGTCAATGCGACGACCGGAAACGGCATCGCGGCCCGTTCGCCGCGGGCGACTCGCTCCGCCAGCGCCGCCGCGTCTCGCTGCGCACGATGCCAGGCGCACACCATCATCCTGGCATGCGCCGCCATCCCTTGCAGGAAATCCAAGCCGGGGCGCAGCGCCATTGCTTGCTCATAGGCGGCGAGCGATTCATCATATCGGCCGAGGTTCTGCAAAGTGGTGGCACGGTCGCGATGCGCCTCGGCGCTGGCGGGGCGCAGGGCGATCGCATCGTCGAAGCAGGCGAGCGCGTCCTCGAAGTGCCGCAGTTCCCGCAGGCCGTTGCCCAGATTGCTGTGCGCTTCGGCGACACGGGTATTCAGTGCGATGGCCTGGCGGATCAGGGCAACGCCGTCCTCGGTGCGGTGCGTTTGCAGAGCGATCACGCCGGCGAGATGCAGGGCATCGAAATGCGTGGGATCCCGGCGCGCGATTTCGCGGTAGAGTACTTCCGCCTCGGCAAGGCGCCCTTGCCGATGCAAAGCCACAGCCTGCGCGAGTTGATCAGCCGAGGTCATGCCGCAATTGACAATGACATGTTGGATGGCTCTCCCGTCAAGGAATACTGCACGATGCCACCGCCCACCGAATTGTTCATCTTCGCCCGCTTCCATGCGCGCGAGGGCCAGCATGAAGCGGTCGCCGACGCATTGCGGGCGGTGATTGCGCCTACGCGCGAGGAGCCTGGCTGTCTTGCCATCAGCGCGTTTCAGTCCACCCGCGATTCGCGCCTGTTTTATATCCACTCGCGCTGGGTCGGCGAAACGGCGTTCGAAACCCACGCCACGTTGCCCCACACAGTACTGTTCTTGGAACGCGTTCAGCCGCTGATTGATCATCCGTTGGATATTACGCGCAGCCACGTACTCGACATTTGGTAACCAGAATCGAAGCGGCGCGGCACGACGGCGGGCGAAACGTGCGGTCTTGCGCCGTCCTCGATGTAGACCCCTCCCCCTGGCCCCCCCGCGAGGGAGGGGAGGACCTTTATGCCGGGTGCTTATTCGATCGGAATTCGGGCTGCGATGACCGCGAAGTTTTCACCGCGACGCTTCGCGCGCATATCGGCGACCAGTAAAATGACGACGCCGATTCCCAGGACCACCGCGCCCTGGAACAGTGGCTGCAGGATAAGCGGTGCTTTGGGGACCACAGCCAGCGACAGGAACAATGGAACCGCCAGGACGAACGAGATGATCGATGCCGGTACCAGTAGTTTCTGCCCCAGGATGGCTCGCGCCCATGCGGTGTCGCGTGCGGGTTTGTGCCAGCGCAGGTTCAGCGCACCGGCGGCGAGCGCAATCCACATCATCAGCACTGCCAACGAACGCACCGCAACGCCCATCGCCCAGCCGAAGTAGACGGACTGCACGAGGAACAGGGTCCCAAGGGAGGCGCACAGCCACAGCGCCGGCAGCGGTACCTTGCGGCGTGAGACCTCGGCAAAGATTGGCGGCAGCAAATGGTCCTGTGCCTGGGCGAAGCAGAAGCGCGAGGACACCATCAGCCCCGGTGCCAATGTCTTGCCGACAATCAGCGCCACCGCGAGGTTCAGCCCTACAGTCAGCCATTGCGGGGCAACCAGCCCGATCAGGCCCGGAGCGGTGGCATAGCTGGACTTGCCGGCCGCGATCAGTCCGGCAACCGCCCACCACGGCGCGGCGTGGAACAAGGCCACGGCGACCAGGGAGAACAGTACCAGCGCGACGATCCAGCCGTAGTAGATGCCTCGCGGGACGTTCCGTTCCGCATCGGCCGTTTCTCCGCCCAGGGCCGGTCCTGCCCCAAGCCCGGCATACGCGAACACGAACAGGGCGCAGACGGAGAGGAAGTCCGGGAAGCTGTCGGCGGGCGGCGTGACGGGGGCAGCGAGCGTCGTCTTGGTCGCGGCACTTGCCGCAGCGACGAAGGTCGCGGGGGTTGTTGCGAAACCGTATGCGGTGATCGTCAGTGCGGTGGCGACGATAACGAACAGCAGGACGGTAACGAATGTGCCGTAATGCTTTGCGCCGGCGGCGTTGACCGCAAAGGTGATCCAGATGGCGGCGAGCCCACAGATCAGGTGCCCGACGGGCGTCAGCAGGGCGGTTCCAGCGGCGTGGCTGATCGGCATCACGGCCTGGCCGAGGAACGTGCCGAACGCATAGCCGAGCACGCCCATGCTGGCAGGGCCCGTCACCCAATAGACGAAAGTAACCAGGAAACCTGCCGGCATGCCAAGGCTGCGCGCGATCCAGACATGCTTGGATCCTGCGCGCGGCATCACTTTGGAGAAGGCGGCGAACAAATACGCCTTCGGCAGCATGGCGATGCCGGTGACGAACATCGCGAGCGGGACAAGGCCGTGCACGGCAGGGTACACCGACAGGCTTTGCACCGAGACGAAATTAATACCGGCGCCGTATTCGGCGGCCACGGCCGAAGCGGTGATGGCCATCACGCCAAGCGCCTTGGCGAGCCGGTATTGGGTGTGGCTGTCGCTCATGGCGCATCCTCATCGCGTGTTACGGGCGCGTGAATTCTATCAACGTGTCCCGTGGGATGCGCAAGAGTTTTGCGTCTGGGCCGAGAGCGGTCGCGTGTTGGATGCCCGGTTGACGACCTGCAGACCGGTCGGTTGGTGTTCGCGCCTGGCGTTCAAGCCCCGCCGTGCCTGTCGGCCCGCACCCTGACCCAACCGAACCCGCGGGGCAGCACCGGCAGCATTTCGTCATCTCCAACGATCACACGATGGCCTGTTCTGCGCCCGAACAGATTGACCGTTTCGTAGGCGCCGGGGGCCGGGGCGAGAGAACCGCCGGGATATTCCTCATCGCCATTTCCGGTGCCGCCACGAGATCCATCCGGAGCCTGTGCCACCTGGAACGTCCCTGCTCGATTTCTTGCAGCCGCGAGGGCCGCTCATCCGTGTGTATGGCGGTGGCGTGGGGGGCTCTATCCGGAACATTACCTATCGACGGTTGCCTGGGCCGCGTCGCCGGATCAAACCGCCGCGGCCATGCCCGATCCCACTCGAGATGCCGCGTTCGACCTGCTGTCCGCCGTGCTGGACCGGCGCCGCACGTTGGAGGAGGCACTGGACGCGCTGCCGGTGGGGCTGGCGCCGCGCGACCGTGCTGCCGCGCATCGGCTCGCCGCCGCAGTGCTGCGGCGGACGGGCACGCTGGACGCAGTGCTGGAGCCCTATTTGCGCAAACAGCCGCCGGACCCCGTGCGGTATGTGCTGCGGTTGGGCGCGGCGGGCGTGCTGCTGCTGGAAACCCCGGAGCATGCGGCGGTGGCGACGGCGGTCGCCCTGGCCAGGGCACGTGGGTTGGCGCCGTTTGCCGGGTTGGTGAACGCGGTGCTGCGGCGGGTGGCAGCGAACGGCGCTGCTGTGTTGGCGGAACGCGACGGACCTCGGCTGGATACGCCTGCCTGGCTGTGGCAGTCCTGGGGTACCGCCGCGCGGGCCATCGCTATCGCGCACGAGCATCCCGCTCCACTGGACCTGACGCTGCGTCCTGGCGTGGCGGCGCCTGCCGGCGGGATGAGGCTGCCTACCGGGTCGGTGCGGTTTCCTTCGGGCACGCATCCCGATTCGGTTCCTGGTTTCGCCGATGGCCTGCTGTGGGTGCAGGATGCGGCGGCGGCGTTGCCGGCGCGGCTTCTGGCGGTGCGGCCGGGGGAGCGCGTCGCCGATCTGTGCGCGGCGCCCGGCGGCAAGACCGGGCAACTCGCGGCGGCCGGCGCCGCAGTGACGGCAGTCGAGCAAGATGAGCGGCGGCTGGGGCGGCTGGCAGAGAATTTGCGCCGATGGGGGCTGGAGGCGAGGCTGGTGCAGGCAGACGCGGCGGCGTGGCGGCCAGAGCATGGCGGGTTCGACGCGGTGCTGCTGGATGCGCCGTGCAGTGCCACGGGTACGATCCGGCGCCATCCTGATGTGCCGCATATCAAGCGCCCGCGCGACGTGCTGGCACTCTCGGAAACGCAGGACCGGCTGCTGGCTGCGGCCGTTGGATTGCTGCGTCCAGGAGGGCGGCTGGTTTATGCAGTGTGCTCGCTCCAGCCGGAGGAGGGAGCCCCGCGGATCGACACTGCTCTCGCGCGTGGCGGGCTGCGGCTGGAGCCGTTCACCGTGGACGAGTTGGCGGATGTACCGGAGGCTCGGACGACGGAAGGCTATCTGCGCACGCATCCGGGGATGTGGCCCGAGCTGGGCGGGATGGATGGATTCTTTGCGGCGCGGCTGGTGAGGGAGTGAACCGGCCGGGCCTTGTTCATCCCGCGCCCAGTTCCCGCAGCACTTCGTTCCCGGTCAGGATTTGCGGCAGCACCACGGGCGTGCCGTCGTGCGGCGGGTAATAGACATAGAGCGGTACGCCATCACGTCCGTACTGGTGCAGGAATTTCGAGATGGCCGGGTTCTGCCGTGTCCAGTCGCCTTGCAAATACGCCACGTGCTTCGCAGCGAACGCCTGCTGCACCGGGGCGCTGGAGAGCGCGACGCGTTCGTTCACCAGGCAGGTGACGCACCACGCCGCCGTCATGTCGACGAACACAGGTCGCCCGGACGCGCGCAATGCGGCGAGACGGGCCGGCGAGAAGGATTCGGCGCCGGCTCCCGCGGCCGTGCCGGCGGCCGATGTCGCCGGCGATACCGCGATACCGCTCAAGACAGCGCCGGCCAAAAGGGTTGCGGCCACGGCCGCGGATTGGCCCAAGCGGCGGGAACGCGTGGTGGCTCGTTGCGTGATTCCCAGGATCCACGCGGCGAAGCCAAGCAATACAAAACCCGCGGCGGTTCCCAGGACGCCGCTGGGTCCGGATTCCTGGCTGACAACCCACAGCAGCCAGGCTGCGGCGCCGTACATCGGGAAGGCGAGGGCCTGCTTCAGGAACCCCATCCAGCGTCCCGGGCGCGGGGCGAGGCGGGCCAGCGCCGGCACCGCCGCGAACGCGGCGTAGGGCGTGGCCAGGCCCAGGCCCATCACGAGGAATACCAGGATCGTTACGGCAGGCGGGGCAGCCAGGCCTGCGGCCACCGCCACGCCCATGAAGGGCGCCGTGCAGGGCGTCGCCACCAGGACCGCGAGCAAACCGGTAAAGAAACTGCCGAGGCGGCCGCCTCGCGAGGTCAGGGCGTTACCGGTGCCGGCGAGGCTGCTGCCGACTTCGAACACGCCCGACAGGTTCAGGCCGACGCAGAACAACAGCCAAGCCATCGCGGCGACGAAGACAGGCGAGGCGAACTGGAACCCCCAGCCGGCCGCCACCCCGGCGGCGCGTGCCGCCAGCAGCACCGCCGCCAGGCCGGCGAACATCGCCAGCACGCCGGCGGTGTAGGACAAAGCGTGCGCGCGCGCCTGGCCTCGCGCCGCGCCTTGCGCCAGCGCCACGGCTTTCATGGCGAGGATCGGGAACACGCAGGGCATCAGGTTCAGGATCAGGCCGCCGAGGAAGGCGAACATCAGCACGCGGGCGATCGGCGGAAATGCCGGCGGGGGTGGCACGCCGGGCGTGGCGCGCACCGTCACGGCGGTTTCCAGTCCCGAGCGATCGGCCACGACCAGGATGCCGGGCAGGCCGGCATCCGGCGTGACGGCCTTTGCGAGCTTCAGTTCCAGGACAAAACCGCCCTGGCGAACCGACAGGGGTTGCGCCGCGTCGTCGTCGATCTCGCCGGAGCGATCTGGGATGAACCAGGCAGCCGCGACAGTGGCGGGCCGTAGTTCGGGGCCCTGGACCCAAAGGTTCCCATCCGGGGCGATGCTGGCCTGCCAGGGCGACGGCCGCGGTACGGATTGGTCGTGGGCGGCGAACAAGGGTGCCTGGGCGGATGGCGCGGGCGTGCCGGGCGGCAGATCAAGGCGGAAGTTCGCTTGCTCCGGAACGCAGATCTGGTCGCACACCAGCCAGCGGGCGGTTGCCTGGATCGTGAACGGCCCCGCGGTCTTGGGTGGCGTGATCGTGACCGGCAGCAGCAGATCGCCGGCGTAGGCGTAGGTCATCAACGAGCCCTCGGCGATCCGGCGCGGCGTGGGCCAGACGATCGGGCCGGCGGTGGCGCCGGGCGGCAGCGTCAGCGCCAGGGACGGCGCGACGCCGGCGTCGCCCGGGTTACGCCAGTAGGTGTGCCAGCCGGGGGCGAGGCGGATGTAGAGCGCGATGCGGAATGGTTTACCTGGTGCGACGGCGTCGGTATCGGAGACCAGCGCGACAGTATCGCGGGTTGTCGTGGCGGGCGTGCTTTCCAGCGCCTTCGCGGTGCGAGGGCCGGTGCACAGCAACAGGCCGAGCAGGATCAGCGGGACCAGGCGCCGCATGAAAACTCCGATGTGTGCGCTGCTGCAGGGCGGAGGCGCAGTTTCTACCATGCCGGATTTCCAGAGAATCGGCCAGACGGTGTGACGATCGGGCTGCACCGCGTTTCGCGCGTACCTGGCCAGCGATGAAACCTTGGCGTCCCCCTTGGACCCGCACCTCGCGCGGTTATATGAGGCAGGCGCGACCCCATGCCCGATTCGCCATCTGACGCCCTCGCCACTCGGCGCCGTCGCCTATTGTTCCGCGCTACGCACCGCGGCACCCACGAGAACGACCTGATGATTGGCGGCTTCGTCCGTGTGCATCTGGCGGCGTTCGGCGCCGATGAACTCGACGCGCTGGAAGCTTTGCTGGAATCGCCCGAGACGGACCTTGCCGACTGGCTGACCGGACGCCGGCCGATGCCGGATGACGCTCCTACGATGCTGCGGCGCATGAGGGCGGCGGTGATGGCGGGTGGAGCGGATCGAACGGGAACACAGACTGCCCCTCCCCCCGCCCTTGCTCCGCCTGGCGGCCCAAGTCCACAAGGCGAGGGGGAGGCGGTGGCGCCATGACCGCGCTTATTCAGGTCTGGGGTGCACCTGAAGGCTGGGACGCCTTCCTGCTGGCCCAGCGACGCCGCGAATTCGCCGGCCCGATCCTGCATATCGCGCGTGACGACGCGCGCATGGCGCGCATTGCCGAAGCACTGGCCTTTATCCTGCCGGAAGCCGAGATCCTGCGCTTTCCCGCCTGGGATTGCCTGCCGTACGACCGGGTATCGCCCAATCCGGCCCTGGTCTCCGAGCGTGTGGCCACCCTGACGCGGCTGCTGGAGCCGGTCAGCGCGCCGCGCATCGTCCTTACCACGGTGAACGCGCTGGTGCAGCGCGTGCCGCCGCGCGCTGCGTTTGCCGGGTCCAGCCTGGAGCTGCGGGTCAATGGCACGGTCCAGCCGGAGAAGCTGGCGCAGTTCCTGGAAGCCAATGGTTATGGCCGCGCCGGCACGGTGATGGAACCGGGTGAATACGCCATGCGCGGCGGCATCATCGACCTGTTTGCCGCGGGTGAGCCCGACCCTGTCCGGCTGGACCTGTTCGGCGACACGATCGAATCGATCCGCGTGTTCGACCCTGGCAGCCAGCGCGGCGGCGAGCGCCGGCAGCGCCTGATGCTGCGCCCTGTCTCCGAAGTGCCGCTGGACCGCGACGCGATCAGCCGGTTCCGCTCGGCCTGGCGCGATCTGTTTGGCCAGCCTGCCGCGGATGACCCGATCTATCACTCGATATCGGACGGACGCCGCCATCCCGGCATGGAGCACTGGGTGCCGTTGTTCCATCCGACGATGGAAACGCTGCTGGACTATGTGCCCAAGGCGTCGGTCAGCCTGGATCATCAGGCGGACGAGGTACTGACTGCGCGGCTGGAAATGATCGCCGACCACGACGCCGCGCGGCGGGGCCCGACGCGCGAAGGCGAAGTGCCGTACCGGCCGCTGCCGCCCGATCGGCTGTATCTGAGCCGTGGCGACTGGGATTCCATGCTGTCCGGCGGACCGCTGCTGGGGTTTACGCCGTTTGCCAAGCCTGACGATGCCGAAGGCGTTGACGGCGGCGGCCGTCCTGGTCCGATCTTCGCCCAAGGGGGGCTGGGTTCCGGTGGTGGGCCGGGCGTGAACGTGTTCGACCAGCTCCGCGCCCAGGCGGAACGCTGGGCCATCGACGGCCGCCGCATCGTTATTGCCGCCTGGACCCGCGGCTCGCGCGAGCGCATCGCCAACCTGCTGAAAGAGCACCTCTTCAAGGATACGGCGCAGGAGGAGAGCTGGGCTGCGGTCCGCCGCAAGCCGGCCGGATCGGTGTCGCTGGTCACCCTGGGGGTGGAACGCGGGTTTGTGGCCGAACGCATCGCTCTGGTGGGCGAGCAAGATCTGCTGGGTGAACGGATCAGCCGGCCGCCGCGGCGGCGGAAGCGGGCCGACCAGTTCATCGCCGAAGCCACCGAGATCGCCGAGGGCGACCTGGTGGTGCACCAGGAATACGGCATCGGGCGGTATGACGGACTTGCGACGCTGACCGTGACGGGCGCACCGCACGATTGCCTGCGCCTGATCTACGACGGCAACGAAAAGCTGTTCCTGCCGGTTGAGAACATCGAAGTTCTGTCGCGCTACGGGTCCGAACAACAGGGCGTGGCGCTGGACAAGCTGGGGGGCATCGGCTGGCAGACGCGCAAGGCTCGGATGAAGAGCCGCATCCGCGATATGGCCGCCGAACTGATCCGCATCGCTGCGACGCGCCGGGTACGCGACGCCGAGGTGATGGTGCCGGGCGAAGGCGCCTGGGACGAGTTCTGCGCCCGCTTCCCGTTTGCCGAGACCGAGGACCAGGCCCGGGCCATTGCCGACGTGCTGGAGGACCTGGCAAGCGGCCGGCCGATGGACCGGCTGATCTGCGGCGACGTTGGCTTCGGCAAGACCGAGGTTGCGCTGCGGGCGGCCTTCATTGCCGCGATGTCGGGTGCGCAGGTGGCGGTGGTGGTGCCAACGACGCTGTTGGCACGCCAGCATTATCGCACGTTTTCAGAGCGCTTTGCCGGGTTGCCAGTGAGCGTTGCGCAGCTCTCGCGCATGGTGCCGGCGAAAGAGCAAGCCGAGGTGAAGCGCGGGTTGACCGACGGCCGCGTGAACATCGTGATCGGCACCCATGCGTTGCTGTCGAAGACCATCCAGTTCGCGGAACTCGGGCTGCTGGTGGTGGATGAGGAGCAACATTTTGGGGTGGCACACAAGGAGCGGCTGAAGCAGCTCCGGGCCGATGTGCATGTGCTGACGCTGACGGCGACGCCGATCCCGCGCACCTTGCAGCTTGCGCTGACCGGCGTGCGGGAGATGAGTTTGATTTCGACTCCGCCGGTGGATCGGCTGGCGGTGCGCACGTTCATCATGCCGTTCGACAGCGTGGTGATTCGCGAAGCCCTCCAGCGCGAGCGCTTCCGCGGCGGACAAGTGTTCTGCGTGGTGCCTCGGATCGAGGATCTGCCGCGCATGTCGGAACGCCTGCGCGAGATCGTGCCGGAAGCGCGTTTGGCGCAGGCGCATGGACGGCTGGCGCCGACCGAACTGGAACGCGTGATGACCGAGTTCGGCGATGGCAAATACGACATCCTGCTGTCGACAAATATCGTGGAAAGCGGGCTGGATATGCCGGCCGTGAACACGCTGGTGATCCACCGCGCCGACATGTTCGGGCTGGGGCAGTTGTACCAGTTGCGCGGCCGTGTCGGGCGCGGCAAGCAGCGCGGTTATGCGTACCTGACCTGGCCGCAGAATATGCGGCTGTCGGTGGCGGCGGAGAAGCGGCTGACCGTGATGCAGACGCTGGATGCTTTGGGCGCCGGCTTCACATTGGCCTCACACGATCTGGATATTCGCGGCGCCGGCAACCTGCTGGGTGACGAGCAATCGGGGCACATCCGGGAGGTTGGCATCGAACTTTACCAGCAGATGCTGGAGGATGCGGTCGCCGAAGTGCGTGCCGGCGAGGGCCGCCGCGGTGGCGGGCAGGAACGGGATTGGACGCCGAATATATCGCTGGGACTGCCGGTGCTGATCCCGGAGGATTACGTGCGCGACTTGCCGGTGCGGCTGGGGTTGTACCGGCGCATCGGTGCACTGGCATCCGATGCGGAAACCGAAGCCATGGCGGCCGAACTGGTCGATCGCTTCGGCCCGTTGCCTGGGGAGGTCGACAACCTGCTTGGCGTGGTGGCGCTGAAGCGCGCGTGCCGCGAGGCTGGGGTGGAGAAGTTGGAGGCTGGGCCGAAGGGCATGGTGCTGACGTTCCGCGGCAATGCATTTTCCAATCCGGCCGGTCTGGTGGCTTGGCTTTCGAGCAAGGGCGGGCTGGTGCGCTTGCGGCCGGACCACAAGCTGGCGATCACACGCGAGATGGATGTCGCAACGCGGCTGCGGTTCGCGCGCGATACGCTGGGTGCGCTGGTGGGGATTGCAGAACAGGCGAAGGCGGCGTGATACAACCGCGGCGGTGTGTGGAAATTAGAATTAATCGCCGACCCGATCCGTCTCACCGCCAGTGCTTCGCACCACCAATCTCTCCGAGATTGGTGGTGCGCGGTCTGCCTTTGTTATTCGGCCGGTGCGTGCAGACGCCGGCCGGATCCGGGCCGCATCTGATGGCTGCGCAGCGGCTTCAGTGCGAATGATGCCAGTACCGCCACGATGAAGTTCACGATCGCAGTGACGACCAGCACGGCGTGCCAACCTCCGGTCGCGGCGGCGATGATGTTGGCAACGGGCACCAGCAATGCCGATGCGCCCTTCGCGGTATAGAGCAAGCTGAGGTTCGTGGTGGCGTATTGCGGCCCGAACGCATCGGTGCAGGTGGATGGGAACAGACTGAAGATTTCACCCCAGGTGAGGAAGATCAATCCGGCGCAGACCGCGAACGCCCAGGGCGACGTCCCGGCCGAGCCTAGCAGCCAGTAGGCGATGCCGCCGCAGGTGAAGGCGATCGCCATCGTGTTCTCACGCCCGATATGCGAATGCCCCGTTGCCGCAGCAGGGCGGTGATGTGGTCCGCGCCTGGCTTTGGGCCGGCATCGAACGAAGGCAGGTCGGCGAGCATCGCAGTCACGGTCAGCACACTGTCTTCGCGATTGGTGCCGATGATCCCGCTCGGGCCGCGCTTGATCCAGCCGGAGACATAGAGCCAGGGTACCACGGCACTGCCATTCAGCACACGTCCATCGTTGTTCGGAATCGCGCCGCGCGTGGAATCGAACGGCACGCCGGGGATTGCCAGGGCGCAGTAACCGATGCTGCGGAACAACAGGCCGCAGTCGAGTTGCTGCACCTCGCCGGTGGGTTCGGCGACCTGGTGTCCGGGTTCGCCGACAAGATTGTTCCGCATCAGCAGCACACGTTGCAGCCGCCCGTCGCCGATCAGCTCGAGCGGGCGCTTCTGGAACACGATGTGACAAGGCCGCCGCCGTGTCGGCGCGGGACGCGCCGCGAACGCCTGCGACACCTGATAACTCTTGTGCATGGCTGGTGGCAGCCCCGCAACGACGAGATGGACAGGGGTTGCGCCGGCGGCGCGCGTCTCGCATGGACGGGGGTGCCTTTACCGGAGCGTCGCCCGATGACCGTCCCCTTGCTCGGCCGCGCCGTGCGCCACGAATGGGTGCTCGATCCGGATTTCGTCAGCGTCAATCACGGCTCGTTTGGTGCGACTCCGCGCGTGGTGCTGGCCGCGCAGCAGGACTGGCTGCGACGCATGGAGACGCAGCCAGGCCGGTTTTTCCGCGCCATCCTGCCGGACGCGCTTCGGCATGCGGCGGAGCAATTGGCGGGTTTTGTCGGTGCGGATGGCAACGATCTGGCCTTCGTCGAAAATGCCACGGTCGGCTGCAACGCGGTGGTGCGGTCGCTGCCGCTCGGCGCGGGGGACGAGATCCTGGTGCTGACCCACGGCTATGGCGCGGTGCGCAACGCCGTGCGTGCCGTGGCGGAACGTGTAGGCGCGCGGATGACGGAAGCCGCGGTGCCGTTTCCGCGGCCAGACGCCGAGGCCATCGTGGCGTCGGTTGCCGCCGCGCTGACCCCGCGCACGAAGCTGGCGGTGATCGACCACATCACGTCGGGCAGTGCGCTGGTGCTGCCGTTGGAACGGATCATCGCGGTGTGCCATGCGGCTGCGGTTCCGGTGCTGGTGGATGGCGCGCATGGGCCGGGGCAGGTAACGTTGGATCTCTCGTCGCTCGGCGCCGACTGGTATGTTGGGAACTGCCACAAGTGGCTGTGCGCGGCGAAAGGCTGCGGGTTCCTGTGGGCCGCGACGTCGCGGCAGGCGGGGCTGCATCCGGTGACGATCTCACACGGTTTCGGCAACGGATTTCTGGCGGAGTTCGATTGGACCGGCACGCGCGATTGCAGCGCGTGGCTGAGCGTGGGTGTGGCGATCGATTTCCACGCACGGCTGGGCGGCGCGGCGTTGCGGGCGCGGAATGTGGCACTGGCGGCGGAGGGCGCGGCATTGCTGGCGCGGCGGCTGAATACCGAGCAAGGGGCGACAGGCGCGCTGGCGGGCGCGATGGGGCTGGTGCGGCTGCCGCTGGCCGGGGCAGTGACGCCGGCGCGATCCGCGGCCATGCGCGCGCGATTGCTTGCTGCGGGAACAGATGCGCCGACGCACATCATCGATGACGCGCTGTGGCTGCGCTTGTCGGCGCATGCGTATAATGAGATTGGGGATTATGAACGGCTGGGGGAGATTGCGGCGCGGGCGGTGCGGGAAGAGGCGTGAGACTCCGCCACTGCCCGTTGTTATCCGTTCCGCTGCGGGGTCCAGGTTTATGCGCCAAATGAGTCTTGCACGAGATCAGGCCAGGTTCGAATTTGCCCCGCTGACGGATCGCCCTGTTCTGCTGGTGTCGGCTCAGTTTGCATGCTGGCTCAGGCTGGATTCCGGCTGTAGCCGGTGCGGCCGCTGTACTGCTGCACTGGGTGGGAAGCGGACATTCGGACCAGGCAGCGCACTCCAGCCTTTTTTGCCCAAGCTGCCTGCACCCGGCAACTGCTTCCACGCCACTGTCCGCTCGGGATCGATTCCGAAGATGGCGCGCTGCAGCCACCTTGCCGCTACCGCGGATCGAAGCGAGTCGTCGTTACGCACGGCCTGTGGCCGGTCCTAACCGGCATATCGCCACCCTCCCACTACACCTCCCGCAGCGCGTCCGCCCCACGAGGCGCCTGCACAACCGGGCGCCCCGCTCGGTCGACTCAGCCCAGCCCAAGCTTCGGGCGCACCCACCGCGCCAGCCGCGCGATCGCCGCATCCGCCTCCGGCGCGGCGCCCGCGAGGAACTGGTAGACGTGCTGCATTTTCGGCTCCTCCTCCAGCGTCACGTCCAACCCGGCCTTCCGTGCCGCCAACGCAAGGGCTCGGCTGTCGTCGAGCAAGGTCTCGTCGGCGCCCACCTGGATATACAGCGGCGGCAGGCCGGCGAGGTCGGCGTGCAGCGGATTGGCCAGCGGATCCTTAGGATTGCCGTTGGGGCCAAGAAACGTGCTCGCCATGGTCTGGATGATCGGCGCGGTGACCAGCACGTCCTTCTCTGCATTGGTCTGGAACGTGCTGCCGCCCGCCTCCATGTCGAGCCAGGGCGACAGCGGCATCGACGCTGCCGGCAGCTTCAGTCCTTGCTCTCGCGCCCGCAACATGGTGGTCACGGCCAAGGCCCCGCCCGCGGAATCGCCGGTCAGCGCGATGTGGTTCGGTTGGATTTCGGAACGGAGCAGCCACGCGTAGGCTTTCGCCATGTCATTCACCGGCCCCGGATGCACGTTTTCCGGCGCGCGTCCGTAATGGACAATCAGGGCGCGGCAGCCGATCGCCTTGGCGAAGTGGCCATAGACCTTGCGATGTGTGTACATCGATCCGGTGACGTAGCCGCCGCCGTGAGAGCAGAGGAGGACGCGATCCTGCTGCGCGCCCTTCGGCACCGCCCACAGCGCCGGCACGCCGCCGGCATCGACCTCGATGTAATCGACGCCGCCGGGCTCGGCCGTCACGTCGCCCCAATGATCGAACATCCGCCGCAGCTCGTCGAGCGGCATCTCCGGATTCGCCGCCAGGGCGCCGATCCAGGAGCGGTAGAGAGTCTTGAGCTCCTCGCTCGCTTTGCTTGCCATCTTGCCCTCCCGTTTCCCCGATTCACCCCACGAAATTCAGGCCGACCTTGGGCAGCTCGACCTTGCCGCCGCATTCGGCGGCGATGACGGGCATCACCTCCTCGGCGAAGAGCTGCATTTGCTCCTCGATCTCGGCGCCCTCGAAGCCGCCGAGTTCGAACCAGCCGAGGAAGGAGAAATCTTCATACCCGCACTCTTTTTTCATCTTCATGATCTTGTCGATCACGAACTGCTTCGACCCCTGGATCGCGATCTCGCGTTGGCGCAGCATGTCGGCCGTCACCTTTTTGGTGAGGTCGAACATCGGCTCGTCCAGCCTGGCAACCACGGCGCCGAATCCGAACGGCCCATAATAATCGAACTGCAGTTCCATCGCCGCCGCCGCGCGCTCCAGGTTCCGCCTCTCGTTCTTCGGATTGGTGATGTGGATGTAGCGGCTGGTCATGATCCCCCGCCGCTTCTGCGCGTCCCAGCCGAACTTGAAGGCGCCGCGGTTGTGCATGTCCGGCCAGCCGGCCTTCTGCGCCGCCTCGTGATAGATTTCGATATTGCGGCGCAGCCGGTCGTTGGGTTCGACGATCATCACGCCGTTCACGCCCTGGCGTGCCGCCCATTCCAGCGAGCGCCTGCTGGTCAGCGGCTCCCATAATTGCGGATGCGGCTTCTGCACCGGTTGCGGAAACACCTGCAGCTCAAGCAGCGTCGTGGTCGTGGCCTGCACCGGATTGCCGGCGGAATACATGTCCGGTTCGCCGACATGGAGCACGTCCTCCAGCCTGCGTCCTGCCTTGCCATGCTGGAAATAGGCGATGGTCTGCTTGTGATTCCACTTGGTGTAGGTCGGCGGGATCGAGAAATTCTCCCCGCGGTGGCTGAACGATGGCTCGGTCCAGCACTTCTTGGCCAGCGCCACCGCCTCCTCGAAGGATTTGCGGTTGCGCTCCTGATCCTGGATGGTCGATCCGTACGGGCGGCCCAGCACTTCGTTCTCGCGCGGCTGATAGCCACGCCCGACCCCGCATTCGACTCGCCCGCCGCTGATCACGTCGAGCAATGCGACTTGCTCGGCGAACCGCACCGGGTGATGCCAGACGATGATGTTGGCGCACTGGCCCAGGCGGATCGTCTTGGTGTGCGCGGCAATCGCCATCTGCGTCATCAGCGGGTTCGGACTCATTTCCGCGCCTTCCGGCTGGAAATGATGTTCGGTCAGCCAGAACGACTGAAAGCCCAGCTTCTCCGCGAGAATCCCCTGGCGAACCTGGTTGGCCAGGGTTTCCTGCGCCGCCCGGTGCACCTCGGCGAGCGACCCGTCGTTCACCGTCACTCCTTCTGGCGTGGTAACGATCGGCAGGCTGGACGCGCCGTTATGGAACACTCCGATTTCCAGCATTTGCGTTCTCCTCCTACCGGCGCCTGATGAAGGCGGGCGCCTTGGTTATGGCCCTCGTCCGACAGGCCCTTGCCGCCCCGGCGTGGCCCTGCGGGCGGCCTTAGGTTGCCGGGGCCGTTTGCCGATCACAAACCAACAGCAGGTGAGGCCGGGTTTCCCGACCTTTCAGGCCGGATCATCGAGGCGGCGGCCGGCAGATGCTATCCCGTCACGCCCCCACCAGTTCGCGCGCAATTGCGATCACGCGATACGCCTCGCTCCACAGGGCATAATCCTGCAACTGCGATAACGGGGCCCACACCGCTTCGGAGACGTCGCTCGCCGCGACCGGTTCGCCGGATTCCCATCGGCCGGCAAAATCCAGGATCGTATAGTGGAATTGCACGCGTCCCTCGCGGTCGCGGCGGATGTTGTCCACATGCGCCGCGAACACCAGCGGACCGACGGTAACGCCCGTCTCCTCCAGCAACTCCCGCCGAGCGGCTTGCTCGGTGGTTTCGCCCACTTCCTGCGCGCCGCCCGGCAGGGTCCAGCTGCCTAAATTCGGCGGCTTGCCGCGGCGCACGAGCAAGACCGAGGCGTCCTTCAGCACAATGACGCCGATGCCGACGATGGGCCGCGGGGGATACTCGCGATCGCTCACGGCTTTGCCGCGGCCGCTGGGGCGGCGGCCGCGGGCTTGGCGGACGGCGCGGTTGTCAGGTCGGCCAGGGACGGCACCAGCGAACTTTCCTTCCACGAACCTAGCTCGAAGGTCCAGCCGGACAGGCGAGCCTGCAGCCGATCCGCTTCGGCCTTCGTCTTGCCATCACCCGTAACCGCGAACTGCGCGAGCACTTCCTGGTCCATCTCCGGGGTCGCGTTCGGATTTGGCGGCGCCTGGTAAACCGAGGCGGTCACCGTCAGCCCATCCGACGTGGTGAATACCGACGTACCAATCGGGTTTGGGGGTGGCGCCGTGGCAGGATGGACGTCATCGAAGGTCAGCAGCTCCAGCGCACGCGAGACATCCTGCAGCTTGAAATTGTCGAGCTTCGGATGATTCGCCGGCACGGTCAGGGCCAGCTTGTCGCCGGTACGTGTGAACTCCAGCGTGGCCCCGTCCCGCGTCGCCACGACCTTGGCGATGCGATTGTGATCGATGTTCATGATGTCCCGATCAAGCCAGACCTGCGGATCGGAGTCCACGTCCAGGCTGCCCTCCGCCAGCCAGCTCTGATTGTCGTTTGGGCGGCGGACAAAGACTTCATCCGGAACGTTGCCGCCGGTGCGCACGCGACGATGGCCCACGATCAGTGCGGCGATGGTCTTGCCGGAGGCGTCGAGCACGCGGACCAGATTCGAATTGGATGTGGGCGAATTGGGATCCTCGACGCCGAGCTTGCTGAATTCCTTCGGGTCCGAGGTCCGCTGGTCCACCAGGCGCAGTTCGGTCAGCGCCGTCAGCATGCCACGCAGCTTGGTCTCCTGAACAGGATAGCCACCGCGGCCCTGCAGGCCCCAGCGCACCTGGCCATGCTGGTCACGCTTTTCGATCACTAATTTGCGGCCCTGGTGCACCACCTCCACCTCCGCGGCCTGTTGCAGGCGCGGCGTCAGGTCGGGGAACATCAGCTTGCCATTGTTTGCCGCGACTTGCTCGTTGGGCAGCGTGGCAACGCCGAAATACCATCCGCCGGCAATGGCGACGACGCCCAGCACCACCAGGATGATCAGGGTGCGGGTTGTCATGGTTCAGTGCTCCGCGCGTCGTTGCGTTCCCCGTCGCGGTGGCGCCTGGCCCGGCCGCCTGGGCACCGTCGACCGGGCCACGTGGTACGCGCCCGATCATCGCGGGAAGATGGCCGGGTCAAGCCCGGCCATGACGAGGGCTGGTTCGGCACGCCCGGCCATGACCAGGGCTGGTTCGGCACGTCTGGCTCTGTGCAGGGCTGTGTCATCCCCTGGCCCTCGCGCGCTGGTGGCGGCGGTAGAGGCCCATGCCGATCGCCAGGATCGTCAGCAACGCCGGGACCGCCAGGATGTCGAGGAAGCGCAGCTCGTTCTCCAGCCGCGTGATATTGCGGTCGAGATCGTATTGCACCGTGCGCAGCTTCTCCCGCGTGTCCACGATATCGCGCCGCGCCGCAGTGATGGCCGCGCGTTGCTCTGGCGTGATCACCGCCTGTGCATTCGCCGCTTGCTCGGTATCAGTCGGGTTGTTGCCCTGGCGCAGCGTCTGCAGCTGCTTCTCTACGTTATCCAGGTGTTGCTGTAACGCTTGCTCGGTACGGCGGAATTTCGCCTCCGCCTCGGCCTGCATGGTGTTCACCAGCGTGAACGGACGGCTGGAATCGCCGCGGGCACGCAGCCCGATCAGTGCCTGGCTGCCGGCGAGCGTGTCGATCAGGTTGGCGACGAAGGGGCCGTTGTCGCTGAACGGCGCCGCCGTCTGCTGGCCGAAAAAGTTGCTGATACGCACCCAGAAGCGGTCAGCGAGGATGTCGGAATCGGCCACCACCACCATGTCCGCCGGAGCACTGGTCTCCGCCTTGAAGGCCGGGAAATTCGCCGGCCGCTTTTCGCCCTTCGGTTCCGGCGGCGGGCCGGTGAAGGCGGAATGCAGCACGCCGCGAATGCGCGCGGCGATCACGCGCGGGCCGCCTTCCGGCTTGAAGTTCGCGAGAACCTTCCCCGGATTCGGCATCTTCACCTCATCCACCGGGATCAGTCCCGATTTCGGCGAAGACGTGAGCAATGGCGTGAACTGGATTTTCGCACCGGGCGCCTTGGCAATGAAACCAGGGGAGGCGACAGTGACCTGCTGGAGATCGGCGGTGGCGGGATCGTTGTGGTTGATGCCGGCGCGGATGTTGAACCAGGGAACGTAATCCACTGCCTGCGCATTCGGGTCCTGCGGGTCGCGCACGCGCCAGGCGCCGGCGAGGTCGCCGACGACTTCGTTCGGATTGAATTCGATGCCCCAGGCCTTGAACAATTTTGCCAGGTCGGAATCGGCGTCGGTGACGGGCATGCCGCTGGGGTTCGGCTGCGACGCCATGGTTTCGCTCCACGGGTCCACCATGACCATCAGCCGGCCGCCGCGCATCACGAACTGGTCGATCGCATATTCCGTGTTAAGGGACAGGTGCTGCGCTTCCGCGACCAGCAATACCTTGATGTCGGCTGGGATCACCTGTGCGTCCGTTGGCACCGTCTTAACGGTGTTGGTCTGGCGCAGCAGTTCCGTGGAGGCGAAGGGCTGACCGCCTTCCTGGCCACGGGTCATCATCATCAGTTGCGGGTTGCCGTCGAGCGGCAGCGACGACATCACGCCCACCACCGGGCGCTTGGGATTCGACAATTCATAGACCAGCTTGGTCAGGTCGTATTCCAGAAAGCGCTCGCGATCCAACTGGAAGAACGGAATGGCGCGTTGGTCGTCCAGCATGTTGGAGCCGGCGATGCCGAAATAGACCTGCGTGCCGGCCTGATCTACCGGCACGCCCTGCAACCCGTCGGCCAGCGCCTGGTCCTCGACGCGGCTGAACGGTGCCGGATCGTAGAATTCCAACCGGATCTTGCCGTCCGCGACGGCCGCGTATTCTTCCAGCATTTCGCGCACGCGATCGGCGTAGCTGCCGTAGACCGGCACGGTGCTGCCGAGCAATCGCGAATAGTACAGGCGGAGCGTGATGGGTTCCTTCAGGCTTTTCAGGATCTGACGGGTGCCCGGGGACAGCGTGTAGATGTGGTTTTCGGTCAGGTCGGCATGCACGTAGGCAAGCCGCGCATCGGCGAACATGTTGATGCCGATGACGATTGCGGCGACCGCGATCACGCCGACGATGGAGTACCAGAAGCGGCGGCGCATCTTGCTCAGTCCGCCTTGTACTGATCGAGCAATACGGCGTTCACGTACAGCCAGAAGCCGATGAAGGTCGCGAAGAAGATCAGGTCGCTGACGCTGATGAGGCCGCGCGTGAAGTCGTCGAAGCGGTCGATCACCGCGATATGGCGCGCGATGTCGGCCAGGATCGGAGTGTTGCGGGACAGGAAGTCGGTGACCACCGGATAGGACGCGACGGCGAATACGAAGCACACCGCGACGCCGAGGACGAAGGCGATGACCTGGTTGCGGGTCAGCGCCGACATGGCGGAACCGACGGCAAGGAAAGCACCGGCGACGAACAATGAACCGACATAGCCGGAGGCGATCACGCCGTTATCCGGCGAGCCGAGGATGTTCACGGTGATGATGAAGGGGAAGGTCAGCACCAGCGCAATGGCGCAGAATGCCCAGGCGGCGAGGAATTTTCCCAGCACCGCCTGGGTCTGGGTGATGGGCAGGGTCAGGAGAAGTTCGATGGTGCCGAGCCGGCGTTCCTCGGCCCAGAGGCGCATGGTGATGGCGGGCACGAGCAACAGGAAGACCCAGGGGATGAAGGTGAAGAACGGGACAAGATCGGCCTGGCCGCGGGAGAAGAAGTCGCCGAGGTTGAACGTGAGCGCGCCTTGCAGGATGAGGAAGATCACGATGAACACGGTCGCTACGGGGGTGGAGAAATAGCCGCCAAGCTCGCGGCCGGCGATGATGAAGGTGTTGCGCATCAGGAAACCTCGCCCGCGAAACGGCACGGGGCGAGACGCCGCAGGTGTCGAGGGTGAGTGTGATCGGGTCGCCTCGCCCCAATGTTCTCCGACCACTCAAGAAAAGCTGCGTCGCTCACGCTTCACCCTCTCCCTCGGTGCTTCGCGCCGCGCGTCGGTCCGCTTCGCGGCCCGACCCGGCTGCGCGGGAGAGGTCAGTTAAATTCCTGAACACTTCCTCCAGCTTGCCGCTTGGGTGCATGCGGCACATCTCGCCTGGCGTGGCATCGGCCACCACGCGGCCGGCGGCGATGATCATCGCGCGGGTGCAAACCGCATCGACCTCCTCCAGGATGTGCGTCGAGATCACGATCGCCTTCTCTGGCGCCATGCGCTGGATCAGCGTGCGCACTTCGAACTTCTGGTTGGGGTCCAGCCCGTCGGTCGGTTCATCCAGAACCAGCACCGGCGGGTCGTGCAGCAGCGCCTGCGCCAGGCCGACGCGGCGCTTGAACCCTTTCGACAGGGTCTCCACGGGCTGCAGCCGCACGCTCTCCAGATGCGTCATCTCGATGGCGCGGGCGATGCGGTCTTCCAACTCGGTGCCGCGATAGCCGCGTACCTTGGCGCAGAAACGCAGAAAACCGAGCACTGCCATCTCTGGGTAGGTGGGGGCGCCTTCCGGCAGAAACCCCAGCACGCGGCGCGCGGCCACACCATCGGTCTGAACGTCGTGGCCGCAGATGCGGGCGGTGCCCTCGGTGGGAATCATGAAGCCGGCCAGCATGCGCATGGTGGTGGACTTGCCGGCGCCGTTGGGGCCGAGAAAGCCCAGTACCTCGCCGCGTGCCACCTGGAACGAAACCCGGTCCACTGCGGTGAAGCCGCCGAAGCGCTTGGTCAGGCCATCAATCGCGATCAGCGCCGTCTCTCCACTGGCAGGCAAGCCGCATTCCTCCCCGATCCGCGACGCACGCGGGGCGGCGGAATACCGCAACTGCGGGTCAATGCAAGCCGCGCGGGCGCTGATGGAGAAGGCTTAACGCGCGGGCAGTTCGCGTGAGGCGCGGATCAGCAGCCGATCGAACACATCTGGAAATTGTCGCGTCGCGCCACACGGCTGCGTCCGGGTTCGCTGCAATGGTCGCGATTCTCGTGAAGCCGTGCCCCACTCTCCCGATCCCTGGTCCACGCTCACGGTGAGGGGCCGGGCGGCAGGAGGAGCATGCTTTGGTGCCCGTTTCACTCGGTTACCTCTCCTGCCGGGCCGCCCCCTTGCCCCAGCCGCCGCCGCGATGATAGTGCCCCCCGGTTGGAAACAGGGGCCACGGACACATGCCGTCCACATTTGAGACCGTCGCCGGGATCATCTCCGAGACATGCGACATCCCCCGGGACAAGATCACCCCGGAGGCCCATGCCATCAACGACCTGGGCATCGACAGCCTGGACTTCCTCGACGTCGCGTTCGCCATCGACAAGGCGTTCGGCATCAAGATGCCGCTGGAGCAATGGACCCAGGAGGTGAACGAGGGGAAGGTGTCGTCGGACGAATATTTCGTCCTGGGGCACCTCGCCGAGAACATCGACCGGCTGGTGGCCGCCAAGGTCGCCTGACCCTGGATGCTCCTCGAATATTTCCAGATGGTGGACCGGATCGTGACGCTCGATCCGGAGGCACGGCTGGTGCGCGCCGCCTGCACCGTACCGGACCAATCCACCATCTTTGAGGGCCATTTCCCCGGCTATCCCCTGCTGCCGGGTGCGCTGATGATCGAGACCATGGCGCAGACCGGGGGCTGGCTGGTGCTGGCCAAGCTGCGCTTCAGCCGGATGGCGTTCCTGGCCCAGGTGAAGGAAGCCAAGCTGCGCGGCTTCGTCAGCCCCGGCGCCCAGCTGGAGGTGGAGGCGAGCCTGGTGCAGGATGGCTCCGGTTATGCGGTCGCGACCGGCCGGATCGAGTCGGGTGGCCGAAAAGTGGCCGAGGCCGAGCTGCGCTATGGCCTGGCGCCCTTCCCCAACGAGACGCTGCGCGTGCGGATGCTGGAGACGGCCCGCCGCGTGGCGGTACCGGAGGCTTATCTGAGTGGCGGCTGACCGCGACGCACTGATCACGGGTATCGGCCTGATTTCGTCCCTGGGCGAAGGTCCGGACGCGACCTGGGCCGCGCTGGATGCGCCCAGCGGGGCCCAGCATGGGTTCCAGCCGGTGCTGGATACGACCCGCTTTGCACCCTGGCCTGTGCACCCGATGCTGAACCTGGAATGGGAACGCCAGATTCCCCGGCGCGAGCAACGGCAGATGGAGCCGTGGCAGCGGATCGGGGTGTATGCGGCGGGGCTGGCGCTGGACGCAGCGGGCGCGAAGAGCGACGCCGCCCTGCTGGAAGGCATGGATATGATCGTCTCGGCCGGCGGCGGTGAACGCGACTACGCCGCCGACGAGGGGGTCATCGCCGCCCTGCGCAACGCCGCCGATCCGGGCGCGCTGCTGAACGAGCGCTTGCTCTCGGACCTGCGCCCCACCTTGTTCTTGGCCCAGCTTTCCAACCTGCTCGCGGGCAACATTTCGCTGGTGCATGGGGTCGTCGGCTCGTCCCGTACCTTCATGGGAGAGGAAGCCGCCGGCACCGACGCCGTGCGCACCGCCTGCGCCCGGATCGCCGCCGGCCAGGGCGATCTTTTCCTGGTCGGCGGATCGTATAATGCCGAGCGTCCGGACGTTCTGCTGATCTATGCGGCGGGTGGTGCCCTGCGGCAGGAACCGTTTGCGCCGGTCTGGGAACGGCAGGCAGCGGGCGGGGGGATGGTGCTCGGGTCTGTCGGCTGCTTCCTGGTGATCGAAAGCCGCGCCCATGCGACGGCACGCGGCGCGACACCGGTCGCCCGGATCGCCGGCGTGGTGACAGACCGTTGCCGCCGGCGGCCCGGCGAGGCAGCGCAGGTCGCCGCTCGGCAGCTTGCGGCGCTGCAACCCGCGCTGGACGCGGCCAGCACGGCGGTGATCTCGGGCGCGAGCGGCGTGGCGCCCACAACGGCAGAGGAGGCAGCGTTCCTCCGGGACCTGGGCCTGCCGGTACGCGCAGCCGCGACCGCGTTGGGCCATTCCTTAGAGGCTGCATTTCCCGCCAGCCTCGCCTTGGCAGCGATGGCTGTCGCTCGGGGCCGATTGTTCCATTCCCTGGAACAAGCCGAGGCCCCGATGGACGCCGGGCTGCGGCAGGTGCTGGTGACGTCCTGGGGCCTCTGGCGCGGCGAAGCGATGGCGCTGGTGGATCGGGCGTGACCCAGGAGACTCCCCCTTCCCTTGTGGCAAGGGGGAGGGGCGCGTACACCTGCAGCGCCAGGCGTGGGCGCACCCCTCCCCCTGACCCCTCCCACAAGGGGAGGGGGAGCCCCAATGAGACCCGCGTGGAGCAAGCGAATGACCGACCGGCCCCTTGATTCCCGCAATCGCCCTGTGGTGGTCGTCACTGGGATGGGCGTATTGACCTCGCTTGGCCAGGGGAAGGATGAGAACTGGCGCAAGCTGGTCGCCGGCGTGTCCGGCATCCATCGGATCAGCCGCTTTTCCATCGCCGGGATGCGCACCACCATCGCGGGCACGGTCGATTTCGTCCCCCTGGAGGAACCCTCCGCCCCGGCGCTGACCGAAACGCTCGCCGCCCTGGCGGCAGAGGAGGCATTGGCCGAGTCTGGCATCGGCGCCCCTGGAGATTTTCCCGGCCCGCTAATGCTCGCGATGCCGCCAGTGGAGATGGAATGGCCGCAACGCCTCGCCGCGGCCGGCGCGGCCGAGGCCGGCAACACGCCGGTCACCTGGATGGATCTGGTCCGCGCGGCATCCGACGGCCGGTTCTCCTCCTGGTCCGAGCGTTTTCTATTCGGTTCTGTTTCGGAACATTTAGCCGAGCGCTTCGGCACCAAAGGTTCCCCGATCGCCACCTCCACCGCATGCTCTTCTGGCGCCACCGCGATCCAGCTTGGCGTGGAAGCGATCCGCCGCGGCGAGGGCGAGGCGGCACTGGTGATCGGCACCGACGCCTCGGTGAACCCCGAAAGCCTGATCCGCTTCTCCCTGTTGTCCGCCCTGTCCACCCGCAATGACCCGCCGCAATCCGCCGCCCGCCCGTTCTCTCGCGACCGCGACGGCTTCGTGATGGCGGAAGGCGCCGGCGCACTGGTGCTGGAAAGCCTGGCGCATGCGCGAGCCCGCGGCGCCGAGATCCTGGGCGTGGTGGAAGGCTGCGGCGAGATGGCGGACGGCTTCCACCGCACCCGTTCCTCACCCGACGGCAAGCCGATCATCGCCTGCATGCGCCACGCGCTGGAGGATGCCGGCCTGTCCCCCGACGCCATCGGCTACGTCAACGCCCACGGCACCGGCACGCCCGAGAACGACAAAATGGAATGGCTGGGCCTGTCCGCCGTGTTCGGCGAGCGGGCGGGAACGCTGCCGGTGTCCTCCAACAAGTCGATGATCGGCCACACGCTGAGCGCCGCCGGCGCGGTGGAGGCAATCTTTACCTTGCTCTCGCTGCGCCATGGCGTGCTGCCGCCGACGATCAACTACGAAACGCCGGATCCCGCGTTGCCGATCGACTGCGTGCCGAATGTCGCACGGGAACTGCGGGTGACGCATGCAATTTCCAATTCGTTCGGGTTCGGCGGGCAGAATGCGTGCCTGGTGCTGGGGATCTGACAACCTCGGCTGCTGCGTCCGTCAACCTCGTCCGCGAAGAGGGATCTGTCGAGAAGCGGTCGAACGCCGGGTACCATGGTGCCGCGAGAAACGGTAGTCGGCCTCGGCAGGTAGCCTGGTTCGCCGCGGGACTGTGCCAGACCGGCAGCCATCGCCACGGTTCTGCGCATGGCGGCCCTGCACATGCACCAACGTCATGTCCCCATTCGCAACCGTGCGACCCAAAATCCAGCGGCAACGATTACGTGTCGGCGCCACGTCGTTCGCAGGAAGACTGGCCATGCGGCTCAATCCGATCTCGCGCCGGCCCGCAAGGGCACAATGCCGTGATGCACCCGGTCCCGACTGCCCCAGCTGTCCGGACCGTCAGGCGGTCGCCCCCTGTCTTTCGTTCCTGACGTCGAGGCAATCGCGCGACTGCATCGCTGCGCCGGCATGACTGACATAAGCCGTCTGCATTCCATGCACGCCGCTCATCGCTCTCTGCCAAATTCTCATTTGCGGCGGCGCGTCCTGCGCTGACATGTGCCACGCGAACCAGCACCAGAGTGGCCTGCGCCGGGGCCGAACAACAAATCGATAGAGCAATACCAAGGAGACCAGGCGAATGTTGAGCCAGGAAATTGCATCGTCAGGCACCGATGGCGCGTTGGTCGAACCGCCCGCTGCACGAAACGCATTGCCGCAGCCGGCTTCGCTGCGAAACCCGCAGGACTTGCACTGGCCGAAAGGCGCATCCGGAGAGCATGCGAAGATTACCGAACTGATAGGCGAGATTTTGCCAACGCCTGAGCAAAGCCGCGCCGCGGCTTACGCCATGCTGGCATATCTGTGGATCATGCAAGCCGTTCAACGCCGCATGCCAGTGCCCCACGCGCTTCAGCCGGTCCGATTTTGAGCCATGGCACTGCCTGACGCCGTAGCCGCCGTTCGAATACGTGATGGCCGCCCGATCGGTTGCGTCACAGTTACTTACACTATGTGCCGCGCCGGCCGCCTACACCCGCGCTGCTCTCGCGTCTGTTGCCCCGCCGTGGCGTACGCGACAGGCAGGTTTCCGGTTTGCGTCGGAATAACCCGGACGTAATCGGCGTAGCAATACCGCCCAAGCGGCATGGAGATAGAGAAAAACCCATGGATCTCTTCTGTGCACTGAATAATTTCATTCGGGTCGTGGAGACCGGTTCGTTCTCCCGCGTCGCGCGCGAATTGGATCTTTCCCATACCGCGGTGACGCGACAGGTGGCGCAGCTGGAACAACATTTCGGTGTGCGATTGTTACATCGCACCACACGACGGTTGAGCCTGACGGAAGACGGCGAGATCCTGGTCAATTACGCGCGTCGATTGCTGGACGAATCATCGGCAATGGAGAAGGAACTGGGCACCCACCGGAACGCGCCGTCCGGCCTGGTCCGGCTGGGAACGATCATGGGTGCCGGTTTGTCCCTGGCCACCGATCTGCCGCAACTGCTGAGCAATCACCCGGGGTTGTCGGTTGAACTGGTCGTCTGCGACCATATCAACGAGATGGTGGAATCGCGTCTCGACCTGGCGATCTGCGACGGCGAGATTGCCGATTCATCCTTTATCGCACGCCAGATCGCACCGCTTGGATACGCCATTGTCGCCGCCCCGCACTATTTGGAACGTCACGGCGCGCCGAGTGCACCCGCGGAACTCGAGCGTCACACCTGCATCGTGCAGGACACCGATAACCGCCGCGGCTTCTGGCAGTTCAATGGACCGGAGGGACCAATCTCGGTGCCGGTTTCGGGCCAGCTTATCACCAACAATGAACGTGCCGCCCTGGTGATGGCGCGCAGCGGCTACGGCATCGCATACCTGCCCGATGCGCAGGTGCGCGAGGACGTTCTTGCCGGACGGCTGATCCGGCTGATGCCGCATTTCGAACCGAAGCCATCGATGCTGTACGTGGTCTATCCCTCGCGGCGCCAACTGGCGCCACGTACGCGCGTGGTGCTGGAGTTCCTGATTCAGCAGGGGCGCCTGGCACGCAATGCAACCGGCTGGGAGCTTCCGGCGCCGCCACGACCGTGCGATGGCGTGCCGATCACGTCCATTGCCACGAAGGCAGTTACAGGCAGCAGAAGCACGGCCATAAATTGACCGGACCTGTTTGGCCGGTTCTGCCGCTGCCACGGCCGGCGGCAGAACCGGGCCTGACAATTTTGTAAGTACAGGTTATAAGCCGGCCCCGGATTGGGCGGAGGCCGCGATGAACTGGAATACGTTCGATCTGAATCTCCTGGTGGTGTTCGACGCCGTCATGCAAGAGAGAAATTTGACTCGGGCCGGCCAGAAGCTCGGGCTTAGCCAGTCTGCCGTCAGTCATGCGCTCGCCCGCCTGCGCCAAATGCTCAACGACGAATTGTTCGTGCGAAGCACCGACGGCATGCTGCCAACGCCGCGGGCCGAACGGATCTCGGGTCCAATCCACGAAGCCTTGCAGGGCGTGCGCGTTACGTTGGAGTCCGACGAATTCGATGCGGCCCAAGCAGAGCGGACCTTTACCATCGCCGCCAACAATTACGCCGCGCTCGCGGTGGTGCCGGGGCTGGTGCACCGCGTGGCAAAATTGGCGCCTGCGGCTGTGCTCGAGGTCCGGCCCATCGGCATGGCGCCGGTCCTGGATCAATTGGACCGCGGCACGGTGGAACTGGCCTTGTCGACGCTGATCGACGGCGGCGAGCGGTTCAAGTGCGCGGGTCTGCTGGTCGATGAATTCGTTGCCCTGTTGTCGAACGATCTTGCCGTTGCTGAAGATACCGAGTTTTCGGTCGAGCAATTTGCGCAGGTGCCGCAGATCGCCGTCACCTCCAGCGACGACAATACGGAGTTCGTCGACGAGGCGCTCGCCGGGTATGGGTTGTCGCGGCAGATCGTGACCAAGGTGCCGCTTCATTCGCTGTGGCCGGTGCTGATGGGCTCGGGGGCGCTCGCGGTGGTGCCGCGGCGTGTCGCCGCGGACGCCGTTGCGTTCCGCCCTTTGACCATGCGGCCGCTGCCGTTTCAATCGCCGCCTGTGTCACTGTCGATGATCTGGCACCGGCGGCTGGATCATGACCCGGCGCATCGGTGGCTACGCGCCACGCTGCGGGCATCCGTCACGGCCGTGTAGACCGGGACACGCGAGGCGAACATCGGCTGGATTCCGGCGCCCCATGGGGCGGGTATTTGCGCTTGTCCGATCGTGAGTAGCAGCGGCTCGTGATGACGGGATGTCATGAAACGGTGAATGTCTTGCATTTCCCGCGCGCCGGGTGCCTCGCTATTTGCTGCTTCAGCAAGCCCATCCGAGACTGGCACCCGGGAGCAAACATGCCCGCGACGACTGCGATCGCACTGCCCGACAGCCTGCATGACCGCTCCCGCGACTCAGCATACCCTGCACGTGCGGCGCATCATGCGGCGACCGCTTCGCTTGCCCTGGAAACCCGCCATCTCTCGCGCGCGGCCGCCGGAAAAGTCCTGCTGGATTCTGTCAGCGTCAGCATCGAGCCAGGCGAGATCCTGGCCGTGGTCGGTCCCAGCGGGGCAGGCAAGTCGACGTTCCTGCGTCTGCTGAACAGACTCGATGAGCCAACGAGCGGTAGTGTGCTGCTGAATGGGGAGGACTACCGCGCCATTCCGCCGCGTGTGTTGCGGACCCGGGTCGGCATGGTGATGCAAATGCCTTACCTGTTTCCGGGAGCAGTGGCTGCGAATGTCGCATTCGGCCCGGCGCAACGCGGCGAATCGCTGGATGCGGAACACATTGCCGGATTGCTCGAACGCGTGGGACTGCCCGGGTACCAGGATCGCGATGTGCGCAACCTGTCGGGCGGCGAGGCGCAGCGCGTGTCGATCGCCCGCACGCTGGCTAACGCGCCGGACGCACTGCTACTGGATGAGCCGACATCCGCGCTCGACGAAGCGTCGATGCACGGCATCGAGGAACTGCTGCTGGGCATCGTCCAGGAACGCCAGATGACGACGGTCATCGTCACGCATAATCGGGCCCAGGCTGCTCGAATCGCCGGCCGCACCATGGTCTTGCAGGCTGGCAGGCTGATTGCGATCGGTCCCACCAACGAGGTGCTGCATGATTGCTGATGTGTTGAATCACCTTGGCGGCAATGTCCCGATTGGACTGGCGCAGGCCGCCGGCGCGATCGTGCTGTGCCTCGCCGTGATCGTGTTGTGCCGGCGGTTTGCCGTCCGCGTGGAACGCGAGGCAGTTGTGTCGATTGCGCGAGGCCTGGTGCAGATGGTCGCGGTCGGCATTGTTCTGGCGGTGTTGCTGCACGGCAGCCTGCTGGTCGGGCTGCTGATCCTGCTGGGGATGACATTCGCGGCGGCGGTCACCGCGGCGCGGCGGGCGCGGAACACGCAAGGCGCGCTGATGGTGTGTTTCTGGTCCATTGCCGCGGGGTCAGGCGTGGTGATCGCGGCGATGATCGCGATCGGCACGTTGCAGACGAACATCGCGATGCTGGTGCCGGTGGGCAGCATGATCATCGCCAATGCGATGAATGCCTGCGCCCAGGCCGCGGAACGCTTCCGGGCGGAGGTGACGGCGCATGTCGGCCAGATCGAAGCGGGGCTGGCGCTGGGGGCGGATCCTGCCGTGACGGTCGCGCCTTATGTGCAGAGTGCGGTTTATGCCAGCCTGTTGCCGCGTCTGGATATGCTGAAGTCGCTGGGCCTGGTTTGGATTCCCGGCGTGATGGCGGGGATGATGGTATCAGGGGCGAGCCCGATTTATGCCGGCATCTATCAGTTCATTCTTGTGGTTATGATTCTGACTGCGTCGGGCATTGCGGGACTTGTTGCTACCGTGTTGCTGCGGACGCGCGCTTTCTCGTCTGCCGCGCAGTTGACGCTGCTTGGGAACGCAGCGGCCGGTCCGGCTGCGGTGCAACGGGCCTAGGTTGCGTGGTGCGATGGCAAAGCTGACAGTGCAATCGAGTGTTCCGTCGGCGGCGCCATCAGCGCAACAGGCTCGACAGCGGCCGCGCCGTTCGGGGTGGCTGATTGTCGGTATGGCGGACGGCGATGAAAGACGCCGTGAAACCGGCCGGCGCGTTCGGACCGTGCGCGTTCACCCGAACGACCGTGCCGACCAATGACGGCACCTGCTGGACGGCGTTGGGCCACACGTAACCGACCACGCCGCGATACTCGTAGCGCCAGCCGGCGGTTGCAGTGCCGTCCAGGCCCTCGCCGGTCAGCGTGAACTCCGGGCCGTTCTCGGTCGTCCCGAACGCGCCTGAAATGCGGAGAGCATAGCCGTTTTCCATGCCGAGCCCGCCTTCGACCCGGCCGTCATCAGATTGCTGAAGTTCGAATACCCCTTCGCCGAAGATGAGCGCGAGCGCCGCCTGCTGATCGTCACCGACAAGTTTCGCGAGGTTGCAATAGCTGCGATACGTCCAGCATCCGCTCAGCATGGCTCACCTCGTATCCATTCGTGGCCAACGATCCTGCATGACTTGTGCGCCTCCTGGCTACTGATGGGGACAGGTTGTACCTGCCGCAGCCGCCAATAACGCTACAGTAACGCTTCAATCACCATGACGCCGGTTCCAGTAGACCTGCAACAAGCCGACACCGTTCTGTCGAAACATTGTTCTTTTCAGAAACTCACCAAAGGATTATCGTGCGTCAGGTCTCGATAATTGCCGGAACATGTGTCCGGCGACGGGGAGGAGGCTCGTCACCATGGCAACAGGTGTTCGCGTTCGCCGTTCGATCGTCGATATCCAGGCGGATTATGATGCCGGCAACAAGAGGGAACTCGAGGACCTGATGCGCGCCTGGAAGGGCATCAAGGAACTTGGACCGAACGAGTTCAGATCCTTTTTCATGATCGGCGGGTTTCATGGCGAACCGTTCCACGGGCCCGGCGCACAGAATCCCGCCTGGTGGGGCGGCTATTGCCAGCATGGCACCGTGCTGTTTCCCGCCTGGCATCGCGCCTATCTCTACCGCCTGGAAGAGGCATTGCGCAGCATCCCGGGTTGCGGTTCCGTGACGCTGCCCTTCTGGGACGAGACCAGCGATCTGAGCCGCGACAAGGGCATTCCACGGGCGCTGACCGACGAAACCTTCTTCCTGGACGGAAAGGAGATTGCTAACCCGCTCCGCTCGTTCGTGCTGCCGGCGACGATCGTCGATCATGTGACCGGCGACAACACTCTTTACTCCAAGCCGGAAGGCTATGAGACGGTCCGCTATCCGCTCTCGGGACTGGTCGGCACGGGTGAGGACCGCGCCAAGACCGCGGCCCATAATGCCCGGTTCCCGACGCCGGAGATCCGCACGACGCGGCTCAACGACAATATCAGGAACTGGCTCACCACCAGCTTTACCATCGGCAAGAATAAATTCGGCCTGATCTATCAAAAGTTCATCGACTGCCTGAATGCGCCGAATTACACGTTGTTTTCCAACACCACCAGCGCCGGGAACTGGAACAACAACAACCCGAAGTCGCTGGTCGTGCCGCTGGAAAGCCCGCACAACAGCATGCATCTGGCGGTCGGCGGGTTCGATGTGCCCGGGCAGTTCGATGCCTCGCCGATTCCGGGCGCCAACGGCGACATGGGCGAGAACGATACCGCAGCGCTCGACCCGATCTTCTACTTTCACCACTGCTTCATCGACTATGTGTTCTGGATCTGGCAGCGCCGCCACGGCTTCACCACCAGCTTTACCATCGATGCGAACGATCCGGGGGCGAAATACGATGCGCAGGTCAACCCGCCGCCCTTCGGCGCCGATCCGAACGTGCCCATGTCGCTGACCACGCCGCTGGAACCCTTCTTCAAGGAGTACGGCGTTCCCTATACTACCGCCGACCTGATCAATATCGAATCGCAGTTGGGTTACAGCTACGGGCCTGGCTCACTGGACAGCTACGCGCGGACGGATGCGCCGCAGGCGATGGCGTTGGCAGCCGAGCCGGAGCAAAAGACGGTGCATATCGGCGGCATCGACCGGTCGAAAATCCGCGGGTCTTTCCTGATCGCTACCTGGGCCGAACTGGAGGGCGAGAAGCAGTTGATCGGGCTCGAGCCCGTGCTTAGCCGCTGGCAGGTGCTTGGTTGCGCCAACTGCCAGACCAAGCTGCGGGTCTCGGCGGATCTGCGGCTGCCGGCGACGGCCGATGCCGGTTCCGTCGCGGTCGAGGTTCACACGCGCGACGGCTTGCTCGGACACGGCCCGTCAACGGAAAGCGCCGGGCTGATGCGGATGGCGCTCGCGGCCGCCGCGCCCGCGCAGCCTTTCACCGTCGAGATCCGATGAGCATGCATGGCGCGGCACCGGAAGGAGTGCCGATGCGGATTGTGATCCCGGTTTACGACAAGGTCGACATGCTGGACGTGTGCGGCCCGTCGGAAATGTTCAGTTGGCCCACATTGCCGGGACCGCCCGAGAAGCCGATGTTCCAGATCGATCTGGTCGCAGAGAAGCCGGGCGACGTGCAATTTCGATCCCCCGGCTTCGTCTTCAAGGTTGCGGCCGGGCTGGACTCGCCCGCACCGGCGGACGCGCTCTGGGTGCCCGGCGGCGACCCGGACTCGCTCGCACGCATCATCGCCGAGGGGGAGAAGTCGGCCTATCTCAAATTCCTCAAGCTTCAGGCGGCGCAGTCAAAATGGATTTGCTCGGTGTGCGAGGGCGCGCTGTTGCTGGCGGCGGCGGGCTTGCTGGATGGTTACCTCGCGACCACCCACTGGGCCTTCATCCCCTATCTGATGGCCTATCACCCGGCGGTACAGATCGCCGACGGCCATCCCCGGTTCGTCATCGATCGCGACCGGCTGACCGGCGGCGGCATTTCCTCGGGACTCGATGAAGCGCTGAAACTGATCGAATTGCTCTCTGGGCGAGAGACGGCAATCTCGGTTCAGCAAACGACCCAATATTATCCCGAGCCGCCGATCGCGAGCGAGATCCCGAACGTCATCACAGCGCCCATGTCGCCACCGCCACAAAAATAGTGGCGCGGCGATGTGAGCCCGGCGACGGCTTCGGCTGACGACCGTCATCAGTCATTCACCCGCTCGCCCCTGGTCATCGCCGCGCCGCCGCTTGCCCCGACGCGGCGTGGTGCTAAGCTGGCCGTTATGTCAGTCACCGCAGAACCTGTTCCCATTCTTTCCGACAACTATGCGTGGCTCTTGCGCGACGCGGCGACCGGGGCCGTGGCTATCGTCGATCCTGCCGAGCCAAAACCGGTGATCGCCGCATTGGAAAAGGCCGGCGGCAGGTTGGATCTGATCCTGCTGACTCACCACCACGCCGACCATGTCGCCGGCACCGACGAGGTGCGCGCGCATTTCGGCGCCAAGGTGGTCGGCGCCGCGGCGGATGCGCACCGGTTGCCGAAGCTCGACATTGCCGTGCGGGAAGGTGATTCGGTGACGTTTGGCAGCAGCACGGGACAGGTGATCGATACGCCGGGCCATACGCGGGGACAGATCAATTTTTTCTTCCCCGACGGCGAGATTCTACTGTCCGGCGACACCTTGTTCAGCCTGGGCTGCGGCCGGCTGATCGAAGGCACGGCCGACGAGATGTTCGCCTCCTTGCGCAAGTTGACGCTGCTGCCGCCTGGCACCAAGGTTTGCTGCGGCCACGAATACACCGAGAGTAATGCTCGTTTTGCGTTAAGCGTGGACGGTGGGAACGCGGCTTTGGTCGAGCGGGCTGCACAGGCGCGGCGGCAGCGCGCGGCGGGACAGCCCACGGTGCCGGCCACGATGGCGAGCGAACTTTCCGCCAATCCGTTCCTGCGCGCGCCTGACGTCGCCAGCTTCGCGAAGCTGCGCTCTGCCAAGGACTCGTTCCGCGGATAGCGTCATCGAACTGGGCCCGGCAGCTTCCCACCGGGCACGCAGCGCGTGTGGTGGCAGATGGCAGGGCACGCCAGATGCATGAACTCGCATTGAGCCAGAGCGTCGTTGACCTGGTGGCAGAGCATGCGGCGCGGGAGGGTCTGCGGAAGGTCACGCGCGTCATACTCGAGATCGGCACCGCCGCGGCGGTAGAACCGCAGGCTTTGTGCTTCTGCTTCGATCTCGTCGCCGCGGATACGGTCGTACACGGCGCCGAACTTGCGATTGAAACCGTGGCATTGCGCGCGAGGTGCCAACGGTGCTTGTGTGAGTTTTCCCCGGCGGCTTTGTACGAGTGCTGCCCCGAGTGTGGCGGCTTTGATCGAATCTGGCTGGCAGGGCGGGAGATGCGCGTGAAGTCATTTGCTGGCGAATGATCTGACAGGCGCAGTCTGGATTCAGGCCAACGGAAAATGCTGGGACGGGAGGTTACGGGTTGCGAGGATCGCCGCCCCTGGTTTTCCGCTCGTCCACCCCCTATTTCACGGCGATGTGGCGCCGGGCGGTCCTCCTCCCGGCGCCCTCACGTATAGGAAGCGCATGACCGACCCTGCTGCCGAGATCGCCCGGCGCCGCACCTTCGCGATCATCTCCCACCCGGACGCCGGCAAGACCACGCTGACAGAGCACTTGCTGCGCGCCGGCGGCGCCATCCAGCTCGCCGGCTCGGTGCGCGCCAAGGGCGAGCGCCGCCGTACCCGCTCCGACTGGATGGGCATCGAGCGCGAGCGTGGGATCTCCGTCGTCACGTCGGTCATGACGTTCGAGCATAACAACAAGATCTTCAATTTGCTCGACACGCCCGGCCACGAGGATTTTTCCGAGGACACCTACCGGACGCTGACCGCGGTCGATTCCGCCGTGATGGTGATCGATGCCGCCAAGGGCATTGAAGCCCGCACGCGCAAATTGTTCGAAATCTGCCGCCTGCGGGACATCCCGATCGTCACTTTCATCAACAAGATGGACCGCGAGTCCCGCGATCCGCTGGAACTGTTGGACGAGATCGCCGCTACGCTGGCGCTGGACACCGCGCCGGTGACCTGGCCGGTGGGCCGTGCCGCCACCTTCGCCGGCACCTACGACCTGCGTGGCCGTGATCTGCATCTGATGGCACCTCTGCCGCAATCCGATTCGCGGCTTGCCGATCTGGGCGACGAGGTGGACCTGGTTCGCGCTGCGCTGCCCGAATTCGACCGCGACAGTTTTAACGCCGGCCACCTCACTCCAGTCTATTTCGGCAGCGCGATCAAGGGGATTGGCGTCACCGACTTGCTCGATGGCTTGGCGGAATACGGTCCGGCGCCGCGGGCGCAGCATGCGGATACACGAACGGTGGAGGCGACGGAAGCCGGGCTGACGGCGCTGGTGTTCAAGATCCAGGCGAACATGGACCCCAATCACCGCGACCGCATCGCCTTCGCCCGCGTATGCTCTGGCCGGCTGACGCGTGGGATGCGGCTGAAGCAGGTACGCACCGGCAAGCAAATCCCGCTGCACGCGCCGCAATTCTTCTTCGCCCGCGAACGGGAAATTGCCGATGAGGCGTTCGCGGGCGACGTAGTCGGCATTCCCAACCACGGCACTTTGCGCATCGGCGATACGCTGACGGAAGGCGAGGATGTGAATTTTCTTGGCGTCCCGTATTTCGCTCCTGAAATCTTGCGCCGTGTGCGGCTGGACGATGCGATGAAGGCGAAAAAGTTGCGCCAGGCGCTGGGTGAGCTGGCTGAGGAAGGCGTGGTGCAGTTGTTCCGCCCACAGGATGGTGCGCCGCCGTTGGTGGGGGTAGTTGGAACGCTGCAGCTGGACGTGCTGCAATCGCGGCTGGCGGCGGAATATGGCGTGGCGATCGGGTTCGAGACGTCACCCTATGCGCTGGCGCGCTGGGTGTCGTCTTCGGACAAGGCGGCGCTGGCGCGGTTCGTTGCGGCGAACCGCAGCGCGATGGCGGATGATGTGGACGGCGATCCGGTGTTCCTGGCCACGTCCGCATTCATGATGCGACGTGCGGAAGAGCAAGAGCCGGAGATTGCGTTCCGCGATGTGAAGGACGTGCTGAAGGAAGCATCTCCGGCGGCAGCGTGATACCAGCCGGCTGTTATTATTATTGCCGTTGGGATGAGAGGTCGAGACCAGATCGTCGCGCTGTCTGTCAATCATTGCGAGGAGCGCAGCGACAGGTTTCTCTCGTCCGGGCGGCGCACGGACGAGCGTGCGCGCGCTCGAATGAGATTGCTTCAGCCCCCTTGGGGCCTCGCAGTGACAAAGGGCGAGAGTGGCGCGAGAGGTTTCGCTATATTCGCCCTACCAACAGCAGAATCACAACGATGAGCAATACCAATCCTAACCCGCCGCTTGGGTAGTACCCCCAACCGCCGCTGTACGGCCAGGCGGGCAATGCGCCGAGCAACAGCAGGATCAGAATCACGATCAGAATTGTGTACAACACTGTCTACTCCCCAGGCAGTTTCGGACAGGCGTCTATGCGACCGCGGACTCTTGGGGTCGTCTGCGGCGAGAACGCGGCAGGGAGTGGTGCGGCGATGTGTGCTCACGGGGATGTCGGTGCGAGGGACAACGTTTCACTGCCTGTTGAGCAATGGTTGCCACGCACCGGAGCGCCCCATAGGGTGGGAAGACGCGAAATGTACGGGAGGCGATGGTCATGGCGGGGCTCTATTACGAGGAATTCTTCGTCGGCCAGGAATTCGACCATCCCTGGTCGCGCACGGTCACCGAGATGGACAATACGTTGTTCTCCGCGCTGACGCTGAACGTGCAGCCATTGCATCTGGACGCGGATTTCGCAGCAAAAACCGAGTATGGTCAGCGCCTTGTGAACTCGATGTTCACCGCCGGCCTGATGGTAGGCATGAGCGTGAACGATACCACCGTGGGCACCACTGTCGGAAATCTCGGCTTCACGGATATGCGCTTCCCGAAACCGGTATTCCATGGCGACACGCTGAAGGCGCGCACCAAGGTGGTGGCGATGCGCGAAAGCCGGTCGCGGCCGGATGTCGGCATCGTCGATTTCGAGCACACGTGCTGGAACCAGCGCGGCGAGATGGTGGCGATCTGCCGCCGCCAGGCCATGATGCGGAAGCGGCCCGCCTCGGGCTCGTAAACAGCAGCCCGGCGCCACGGCGAATGGGTCAATACGGGCGGTAGCCGATCACGTTGCCCGGCGGATCGTACTCGCACACCCACACCTCCCGTCCGGCGTCGGCGGCAACGCCGCATCCGACCCAGCGCGTCGCGCGCCACACGATCTGTGTGTAATGGCCGCACACGCTGGTGCAACTATTGGTGCGGATGTCGTAATCGCGTGCCTCATCCGCCCAGGCGCCGACGACCTGATCTGGTGACGCAGTGCCGCCTTCGATCTCGTAAAGGTTCTCGCCGTACGGATCGTCGGGTGTGTGGGCAAATCCGCCGGTTTGAATCAGATGATCCGCCCGGTCCTGCGCCGCGGATGCGAGCTGCGGTGACCAGGCCAGCGGCGGCACGCCAACCTGCGCACGGACCTCGTTCTGATCACGCAGCAACTCTGTCGCAAAGGAGTACGGCGTCTCGGCCGGTGCGGGTTGCGTCTGGCGATACGGCCGGGGGTAGCCCGGATATCCGTACGGGTATTGTGCCTGAGCAGATGTCAGGCTCGCCAGCAGCAGCAGAATGGCGGCAGAACGCATCGCCCCCAGTGATAGCTGTATTTTACCCCGCCGGCTCCTCAGCCATGCCCTTGTCCGCCAGTTCACGTCTGGCTTTTTCGTTCTTGCCCAGCGCGAGTCCCATGCCGCGCAGAACCTGCGGCGCCTTGGTGAACTGGATGTTGGCGTATTCGATGATCTCCAGCCGGTTGCCCCAGGGATCGAGGAAGTCAAGGAACGGCCCCTCCACCATCCGCGCCCCGGCTGCCTTCGCAAGTTCCAGCGTTCCCGAACGGTCGTCCACCACCAATCCGATATGCCTGCGTTCCGTCTCCGCCCGCGCTGCCCCAGGCACCAGAGTCAGGTTGATGAACTGATCGCCCATGTCGATGAAGGCGGCATGCTCGCTTTTGCCCCGCAGGGTGAAGCTGAACAAGCGGCCATACCATTCCAGTGCCGCGTCGATGTCGCCGACCTCGATCGCGACGTGATTGATGCCGACCAGCCTCGGTTTCCTGTTGTCGCTCATGTCCGGTCTCCTGTCTTTGCGCCGTCAATATGCGGTGAGCCCGCCGTCCAGCAGCAGGATCTGTCCCGTGACGTAGGATGCAAGCGGGCTGACCAGGTAGCGGATCGCGCCTGCCATTTCTTCGGCATTGCCAAAGCGCTTGAGCGGGATGCGGTCCAGCATCGCGGCATGACGGTCGGGATCCTGCAACATCGGCCGGCGCGATTCTGTCAGCGTGGTGCCGGGCGCGATCGCCACCACGCGGATGTTGTACGGCGCCCACTCAATCGCAAGCAGACGCGTCATGTGGCTGATCCCGGCTTTGGCGACGCCATAGGCGGACGTGTTGGGAAAGCCCACCGTGCCATGCGTCGATGCCAGGCTGACGATACAGCCCGGCCGCCCTGCCCCAATCAGATAACGGCCGAACGCAGTGCTCATGAACCACGTGCCGGTCAGGTTCACGCCGATATTGGCCTCCCAATCGGCGCGCGTGACGTCGATCGCCGGCTTGCCTGGGGACGGCACGCCGGCATTGTTCACCAGCACGTCGACGTGCCCGAACCCGGCCACGGTGTCGGCGACCGCTCTCTCCACGCTCGCCTGGTCGCGCAGATCCAGCGCCAGAGGCAGCGCTCGGCTGCCCGCTTGCTCGATGCCCGCAACGGTGTGGGACAGCGGGCCGGTCGTCAGGTCGGTGACGGCGACATCGAATCCGTCCTGCGCCAGCCCGATCGCCGTGGCGCCGCCAATGCCGTACGACGCGCCAGTGACCAGCGCCACCCGGCGCTCCGCTTGTGCTGCCATACCTGGTCCTCTCCCGTGGCGGGGCGTGGCGCCGCGCCAGTTATGGTATAAGGCGATCCTACCGAGACCACCTGGCAAAGACCAAGCGGCGCCCCCTGCCCGCAACCGGAGAACGTTCGATGCAATTCGGCCTTTTCGGCGCCGCCACCGCGGCCCGCAGCAACAACCCGGACGTAGATAGCGCCGCCGGCTTCAAGGACTATATCGATTATCTGATCGAGGCGGAGGCGCTCGGGTTCCAAAGCGCCTTCATCGTAGAGCATCATTTTACCGGTTTCGGACAGGTGTCCGCGACGCTGAACCTGCTGACCTGGATCGGTGCCAAGACGCGCACGTTGCGGCTGGGCACCGCAGTGATCGTGCTGCCGTGGCACAACCCGGTGTTGCTGGCGGAGCAAGCGGCGACGATCGACCTGCTGTCCGGCGGCCGGTTGGATTTCGGCATCGGCAAGGGTTACCGCCACAATGAGTTCGTGGGCTTCCGCATTCCAATGGAAGAGGCGGAGCCTCGCTTCGAGGAAGCGATCGACATCATTACCAAGGCGTGGACGTCGAACGAACGGTTCAGCTTTCGCGGCAAATTCTGGTCGTTCGATGACATCGTGGTGGAGCCGCCGGCCAACCAGAAGCCGCATCCGCCGTTCTGGCAGGGCGCCGGGCACCCTGATTCGATCCGGCGCGTGGCGAAGCGCGGGCATAATCTGCTGGTGGACCAGTTCTGCCCGATCGATGCCGCCGCCCAACGCGTGGCTTTGTACAAGTCTGAGATGCAGCAGAACGGCTTCGCCTACGATCCCTCGATGGCCGGCGTGGCGCGGGCGTTCCACGTGGCGCGCGATGCTGCGGACAAGGAGGCGGCGATCGAGCGCCGCCTGGCAGCGCAGCGGCGGCTGACGGCGATCAGCCAGCGGCCGGATGGCAACAATACCGCGAGCATCATGGCGTATTCCGATACGCGCGCCGCAAGCGAGGCCAGCGCGATGTACGGCAGCCCGGATGACATCGCCCGCAAGTTGGAAACGCTGCGCGATGCCGGCGTGGAGTATGTGCTGCTGAACGGCGGCGGCACGTCGCGCGACAATCTGCGGCGGTTTGCGCGCGAGGTGATGCCGGCGTTCCGGACCGAGCCGGCGTATCGAGCGGCGGGCTAAGACGAGACGCTGTCGATTCTCACTGCGGGCCAGGCCTGTGCAAAGCATCGTATTCGGGACACCAAGGCACTGGCCGCGGATATCGGAATATGGGTTTATGGACCAAGGTGCCATACGATGAGGACCACGATCGAACGCCGGAACCAAGTGTCCGCTACCGCTGCTTCGCTGCAGATATGCCAAACATGCGACGCGAGAGCGAGCAGTGCCTCTGATCAACCTTGACGAATGAAGCGCACCTGTCAGCCTGCGCCGCCGCACCAACGAAAACCCCTGGGAAGCCCATGGACCAACGCGCAGCGATCGTAACCGGGGGACTGCGGGGCCTGGGCCGCGCCATGACGCTCGGCCTCGCGCGCACCGGCGTTCGCGTGCTGGCTGTTGGCCATATCGAATCCGACATCCCGGACATGCAGGCGCTCGCTGCCGCCAACGGCGCGGGGCAAAACATCGCCTGCCTGGTGGCCGACCTTCGCAGGCCTGCCGAATGCGACCGCACGGTCGCTGCCTGCATCGACCGCTTCGGCGCAGCGGACATATTGGTCAACAACGCCGGCCTCACCTTCACCTATATCGCGCCCGACCGCTTCCGCCGCACCAATCCCCAGAAGTTCTGGGAAATCTCCGACGAGGTGATCCAGAACGTGATGGACACCAACTACGTCGCCGCCGACCAGATGGCGCGGCGGGTGGCGCCTGGAATGGTGGCGCGGGGCTGGGGGCGCATTGTCAACGTCACAACCAAGCTCAGCACCATGAACATGCACGGCGCGATGCCGTACGGTGCGTCCAAGGCGGCATTGGAGATGGCAACCGAGGTCTGGGCCAAGGAACTGGCCGGCAGCGGCGTGACGGCGAACATCGTCAATCCAGGAGCCGGCGCCAACACGCTCGGCATGGCACAGGAAATGCGCGACCGCAGTGCCGCCGGCACAGTGCCGCGTCTGGTCGAGCCGGAAGAAATGGTTCCGCCCCTGCTCTTTGTCGTGTCGCGCGCCGCCGATCGCATCAATGGCTATCGGTTCGACGCGAATGCGTGGGATGCATCGCTGCCGGCCGTTGAAGCCGCTCGTGCGGAGGGTCGGCCAGCCGGATTCGATCTCCACCAGCAGGACAGGGAAGCGTGGCCCGGTTAGTACCTGGTAATCAGTGAAGCGCGCGTCATGTCATTGCGAGGGGCGGAGCGACGCAGCAATCTCGCTCTCGCTGCGTACGGAAGACCTTGGGTCTCCTGGAACGAGATTGCTGCGCCGCTCCGCTCCTCGCAATGACATCTGTTTTGCTCCACGGTTGTTGTGCTCCGCGGTGTCGGTCTTGCTCGGCTGGACATGTGACATGCGTCCCTCGTTGGTCTAACTTCGCAATCCCATGACTGAGCCCTGCGACCTGACTGCCGTCGAAGCCCGCCGCCTGGTCGGGCAGAAGCGCCTCTCCGCCACGGAACTGCTGGAAAGCTGCATCGCCCGAATCGAGGCGGTCGACCACGCAGTGAATGCCATTCCCGCACGCGACTTCTCCGGCGCGCTTGCGACCGCACGACAGGCCGACTCTGCGGTTGCCCGCGGCGATACCTTGCCCGCGCTGCACGGACTGCCGATCGGCATCAAGGACCTTCAGGATGCCGCCGGCCTGCCCACGACCTCCGGCAGCGTGATTTTCCGCAACCATGTGCCGGACGCCGATGAACGCATCGTCGCCAAGACGCGCGCCGCGGGCGCAATCGTGGTGGGGAAAACCAACACGCCGGAATTCGGCGCCGGTGCCAACACACGCAATGCCGTCTATGGCGCCACCGGCAATCCGTTCGACCCACAGAAGTCCGCGGCGGGGTCTTCGGGCGGATCGGCGGTGGCGCTGGCCACCGGCATGGTGCCGCTGTGCACCGGCTCCGACACCGGCGGATCGTTGCGTAACCCCGCATCGTTCTGCGGCATCGTCGGCTTTCGGCCCACGCCCGGCCTGGTGCCCAGCGACAAGCGCATCGCCGGCTGGGGCAACCTGCCGGTGCTCGGTCCGATGGCGCGCACCGTGCCGGATGTCTGCCTGTTGCTATCCGCCATCGCCGGCGACGACGCCTGCGATCCGCTCGCGACGTCAGTGCACGGACGCTCGGTTCATCGGCCGGAGGATTTCGCCGTGCCGGCGCAGATCGATCTGTCTCGTTTGCGCGTCGCGCTGACACCGGATTTCGGGTTCGCTCCGACCGAACGCCACATCGCCGAAGTCTTCACCGAGAAAACCGCCACGTTCCGTCACATCCTCGCCCGCGCCGACGACGCGACACCCGATTGCACTGGCGCCGATGAGGCATTCGAAATCCTGCGCGCCACCTACATGCTGGGATCGCATCTGGAGAAGGTGCGGACGCGCCCGCAGGATGTCGGCCCCAACGTGCGGGCCAATGTGGAGGAAGGCCTGCGCTACACCGCTACCGACGTGGCGCGTGCGCAGGTGCTGCAGACCGCGCTGTATCGCCGGTGGCAGACGTTCTTTGATCAATACGACGTGATCCTGACGCCTGCCATCACCATCAGCCCTCGTTCCTGGCGCGAACTCTTTCCGGCGCAGATCGACGGCAAGCCGACCCGCACCTATTTCCACTGGCTGGCGCTGGCCTATGCGGTGACGCTGCCCGGGCATCCGGCTGTCTCGCTGCCCGTGGGCCGCGACCGCAACGGAATGCCGTTCGGATTGCAGATCGTCGGCCCGCGCGGCGGGGATGCATTCGTGCTGTCGGTGGCGGCCGCGCTTGAATCAGTGCTGGCCGGTGACGCACGAACCAGAAGGCCGGCGCCCGACCTCGTGAAACTGCGCGCTGCCCCGCCGATTTCGGAGATGCCCGGCTTCCTTGGGTTTGATTGACGCCACCCGTACGGCACGCGCTGCTGCTGCAACCAGCGCTGCAACATTGCGTTGCAGCGTAAGCAGGCAGCCAAGGGCCAGACCGATGCGGGAGCAAGCGCCAAAACCCGACAACCAAGACCCGAACAACGAAAGCGGACGGATCAGCCGGACCGGCACGTCCGCCGGCATTTCCATCGGCAACGACAGCAGTTCCGGCGGTGCCGATCCTGTTCCGCCCGGCGGCGACAAACCCATTTCGCGTGAGGAACTGGCGCGAGAGCGGCGCAAGCCCCGGTAGCAGGCAGAGGGGGATCGGCATGCGGCCCCGCGATGTGTGGCAGCTCACCAAGCGCAGCGTGGCGGCGTTCTTTGAAGACGACGCGTTCAGCAAAGGCGCTGCCATATCGTTTTATGCGGTACTCGCGCTTGGGCCGATCCTGCTGATCATCGTCGCACTGGTCGGATTTCTCTATGGCGACGACGCAACAAGGGGCGCTCTGCTGGACAAGCTGGGCGGTTTCATGGGCGAGCGCGCCGCCAGCTTCTTGCAGAACGCGATCAAAGGTGCGGGAAGCCATGGCGCCGGCATCACGGCCACGATCGTCGGCGTCGTATCGCTGCTGCTCACCGCGACCGCCGTGTTTGGCGAATTGCAGACGGCATTGAACGCGATCTGGCGCGCGCAGCCGAAGGGCAGCAGCATGCGCCAATTGCTGCGGTCCAGGCTCGTGAGCCTCGGCCTGGTGCTGCTGCTGGCCCTGGTGCTGATCGTGTCGCTGGTGCTGAGCGCGCTGATCGTGGGCCTTCAGCACCAGTTGAACCGGATCATGGCGGTGCCGGCGACACTGATCGGATTACTGAACTTCATTCTGTCGCTGGCGCTGTTGTCGGCGCTGATTGCCGCCGTGTACAAGGTACTGCCCGACCGCGACCTGAATTGGCGCGATGTGACGGCAGGCGCTGTCGTGACCGCGCTGCTGATCACGATCGGCAAGGTCGCGATCGGCATCTATATCGGCAGCAGCGCCACCATCTCCGGTTACGGCGCTGCCGGCTCCGTCATCGCCGTATTGTTCTGGATCTACTATTCCGTCGAAATCTTCTTGCTCGGCGCAGAGTTCACCCGCGTCTACGCCGAGCGCGAAGCCCCTCTCAGGCGTTCACCTGCCGGATCAGGGCAGCCCACCGATCGAGAATCGGCAGGATCTGATCGGCTTTCGCGGAGGCCAGGCTGACGCAGGCACGCACCACGCCCTGGTCGCGCGCGCGCTTCAACATGTCCAGGTCCTCGCCGCAGCCGAACAAGGTGATCGGGCAGCTCGCAGGATCGCGGCCGGCTTCCTTCAGCATCTGCTGGAATTTCGGCAGTGCGTCGCCGATGCGGCCGGCGAGCGGAATCCAGCCGTCGCCATAGCGCACCGCCCGGCGTGCCGCCTGCGGGAAAGCGCCGCCAACAATGACTGGCGGATGCGGCTTCTGCACCGGCTTTGGCCAGGTCATCATCTCCGGGAAGTTCACAAGCTCGCCGTGGTATTCAGCCTTGGTCTTGGTCCAGATCAACTTCATCGCCTCGACGCGTTCGCGAACCAGCAAGGCGCGAGTGGCGAAATCAGTGCCGTGGTCTTCCATTTCCTCGGCATTCCAACCCACGCCGATGCCGAAAAGGAAACGGCCGCCGGAAACCTGGTCGATGGAAGCGACGAGCTTGGCGGTCTGGATCGTGTCGCGCTGGTTCAGCAGGCAGACGCCGGTGCCGATCTTCAGTGTCTTGGTGGCCGCCGCCGCCATCGTCAGCGTCACGAACGGGTCCATGCAGTCATAGTACTGCTTCGGCAGTTCGCCGCCCCCGGGGTAGGGCGAGCGGCGCGAGGTGGGGATATGCGAATGCTCCGGCGCCCAGACTGATTCGAACCCTCGTGCCTCCAGTGCCTGGGCAAGCTCGCCGGGGGCCATCGAGTAGTCGGTGAAGAACATCGAGGCGCCGAAATGCATGTGGGTTCTCCTTGGACCTGGTGGCGGTACTATACCCCTCTCGGGTTGGGCGCGGGAGAGGCTCGGTCAATCCCGAACAATGGCATCAATACCAGCACGAACGCAGTCGCTGCGGCAGATATCACGATCAGCGGCGCAAGATGGCTGGCGAACACATGTTCGTAGAGGAAGGCGCCGCTGGCGTCCGCCGTCGGCGTCGCCAGGTTGATCACCGACATCAGCGCGGCGAAGGCGAATCCTTCGGCGCGTGGCGGGCAATGTTCCGCGGCCAGGGTCAGCGTCGCCACATTGGCAATCATGCCCGCCATGCCATTCAGGAAATAAACGATGACGCCGCTGATTGGATCGAGCATAAAAAGAAAGGCAAGTGTGGCCGCGGTTCCGAGCACGATGGAAAGCCGCAGTAGCCGCGTGGTGGGCATAGCGGCGAGGAACCAGCGGTAGGTCAGCCCTCCGGCCACCCAGCCGACGGCGCTGACAGCGGAAAGCGCGCCGATCAGGCCCTGCGAGAAATGCAGGTGGTCGGTCATGTAGAAATACAGCGGGGTGCCGAAACCCGGGCTGAAGTAGTAGAGAAACAGAAAGATCGCCACCAGCCAGAGCGTGCGCGACCGGAACGTGTTCAGCAGCCCATCCAACCGCTGGCGTAGTGCGTCGCGATCGATGCTGGCGCGCGGTTCGGTCACCAGATGCAAGCAGGCTAACACCGTCAGCGGCGCCGCCGCAGCGATCCAGGCCGCCACATGGAGTGCGCCCGTGGGCGGAAACCATTCAATGAGTTGGCCCCCGAGCACGGCGGTCGCTGCGACGGCGCCGTTGAACCACAGCCATTGCTGGTTGACGAAAGCGGCGCTGGCCTCGTAGCGCTGTCCGTTCTCGACCAGCAAGGCGCCGCACAGCGTGCTGGAAATCGCCATTGCGATCGACGTGAACACCAGGCCGAAGATGACTGGCCCCGGCGTCGCCACTTGCGTGACGCCGATGAAGGCGATGACAGCCGCAATGTTCGACAGCATCAGATAGCTGCGGCGGCGATAGCCGAGCAATGGGAGGAAATCCGAGACCAGGCCGTAGAGCGGCTTCACAACCCATGGGACGTCGAGCACGGTCAACGATGCCGCGATCTGCAACGCTGTCCAGCCGTATTGCGTCTTCAGGAACCAGGTCAGCGGTTGCCAGACAATGCCGACCTTGGCCTGGCCGATTCCCTCCACGGTGTACACGATGGCAAAGAACAGCATCAGGCTGCGGACGCTGTCGGATTCGGAGGAATGGCGCATATCGGTGGACAATGTGGCGGCATGGCGCGTTGCGCTCAAGGAGGATTCCACAGTACACCTCTCCCGCGCTTCGCGCGGGAGAGGTCAAGGCGTCGAAGGTGCAGGTTATCGGGTCGGCACGGTGCTTTTTACGTGCCCTCGCGATCACCCTCACTCTCGGTGCTTCGCACATCGCGTTGATCCGCTTCGCGGCTCAACCCCGCCGAGGGCGGGAGGGGTTTCGTAAGATGAGCTGGCGGATCGGCATCGATATTGGCGGCACCTTTACCGACGTGGCGATGGTCGAAACCGATACCGGCCGCATGGCCATCGCCAAATTGCTCACCACGCCGCAGGATTATGGCTGGGCGGTAATCGACGGCATCAGCCAGGGGGTGCGGGACAATGCGATCGATCCGGCAACCGTGACGCTGCTGTCCCATGCCACCACCGTGGTGACCAACGCGCTGCTGGAAAAGAAGGGCGCGCACGCCGGCTTCATCGCCACGCGCGGCTTCCGCGACATTCTTGAGCTACGCCGTTCCTCCCGTCCCGATCTCTACGATCTGTTCCAGGACGCGCCCGCGGTTCTGGTGCCGCGCCGCCACCGTTACGAAATCACCGAGCGGATCGATGCGCAGGGCGATGTGGTCACGCCGCTGGCAGAGGAGGAATTGCCGGCGCTGATCGACGCGATCCGTGCCGCCCGCCTGCAAACCATCGCGGTCTCGCTGCTGTTTTCCTTCATCAATGATGCGCATGAGCGCCGCATCGGCGCGGTGTTGCGCGCGGCGTTGCCGGATGTCGCCGTGTATCTGTCCTGCGATGTGCTGCCGGAAATCCGCGAATTCGAACGTGCCAGCACGACAGCGGTATGCGCCTATGTGGGACCGTTGCTGCGATCCTATCTCGATCGGCTGCAAGGCGCGGCCTCCGAACTCGGGCTGCCGCCGCTGCACGTGATGGGCTCCTCGGGGGGCGTATTCGATATTGCCGAGGCGCTGCGGCTGCCAGCCGCCGTGGTGGAATCCGGCCCCGCCGCCGGCGTGATCGCCGCGTCGCTGGCGGGGAGGCAGCTTGGGCGGCCAAACCTGATTTCCTTCGACATGGGTGGCACCACGGCCAAAGCCAGCGTGATCGTGGGCGGCGAGATCGCGGTGACGGCGGAATACGAGGTCGGCGGGGCAGCGAATGCGAAACGCTGGATGCATGGGACCGGGCATCCGATCCGCGTGCCAGTGATCGACCTTGCCGAAGTCAGTGCCGGCGGCGGTTCCATCGCATGGATCGATCCCGGCGGTGCGTTGAAAGCGGGGCCTCCCAGTGCCGGAGCCGATCCCGGTCCTGCGGCATACGGCGCCGGCGGCACGCACCCGACCGTTACGGATGCCGATGTGGTGCTGGGATGGCTGGATCGTGAGGCATTGCTCGGCGGCGCACTGCGCATCGATCTTGCGGCAGCGGAACGCGCGATCGAAGATGCAGTGGCAGCGCCCTTGGGCCTTTCGGTGGCAGAGGCCGCGGCCCGCATCGTCGAAGTTGTGAACGCCAATATGGCGCAGGCACTGCGGATCGTCTCGGTTGAACGCGGGCACGATCCGCAGGAATTCAGCCTGATCGCATTCGGCGGCGCCGGCCCGGTGCATGCGGCCGCGTTGGCGGAGGAATTGCAAATTCCCGAAGTGATCGTGCCGCCTGCCCCGGGTGCGTTCTCGGCGTTGGGGTTGGTGGCCAGCGATCTGCGCCGCGACTACGCCCGCACGCTGTATGCGAATTTGGCAGAGGTGGACCCGGGACGCGTCGCCGGAACGATCGCTGCGATGGAGGCGGAAGCGGCGGCCATGCTGGATGCGGCTTGCGTCCCGCCGGATCGAAGAGCCGTGATCCGGCAGGCGGACCTGCGCTATCGGCGGCAGGCGTATGAACTAACTGTTCCGTTTACCGACGGCGCCATCGACCGGGCGGCGCTGGATGCTCTGGCGGAAGCGTTTCATGCCAAGCATGCTCTGACCTATGGCCATGCGAACCGGGCGGAGGCTGTGCAGCTGGTCAACGCGCGCGTCACCGCTCTTGGCAGGCAGCCGGCGCTGCGACTGGCGCAACCGCCCGACGCGGACAGCGCGCGCATCCGGCACCGCGATGTGTGGTTTGGCGGGCGCGGGTTCGTCGCAACGCCGGTGCATTGGCGGCTCGGATTGATGCCGGGCGCAAGCCTTGCCGGACCGGCTATTATCGAAGCGTTGGACTCCACCACAGTTGTGCCGCCGGGCTGGCTGGCTCGGATCGATGAGTTCGGCTGCATCCGGATGACGCGCGGATGACTGCGGTCACACCGCACCCGTCGTTGCGCGGAGCGTCAAACTCGATCGAGATTGCTTCGTCGCTGACGCTCCTCGCAATGACATGGAAGGGACCGCGCCATGACGTCGCTGCGCACCGATCCTGCCCGCTTTGAAGTGGTGAAGAACGCACTGTATGCCGCGGCGGAGGAGATGAAGATCGTCCTTGCCAAAACCGCATACTCTCCATTGCTGAAAGTGGCCGGCGACTATTCTTGCGGCATTTTCGACATCCATGGAAGCATGGTCGCGCAGGGTCCCGATTTGCCGATTCATCTCGGCTCCATGCCCGATGCGGTGCGAGCCGTCGTGCAGGCCTTTCCGGATGCCCTATCGGGCGACGTGTTCATCCACAATGATCCGTATCATGGCGGCTCGCATTTGCCAGATGTGAACGTCGTTGCCCCCGCCTTTTATGACGGCCAATTGCTCGGCTTCGGTTGCGTTCGCGCGCACTGGCCGGATATCGGCAGCGCCACGCCCGGCAGTTACGGCGCGGTGACGGAAATCTATGGCGAAGGTCTACGCCTGCCGCCGGTACGCCTGTATCGCGACGGCAAGCCCGATCCCGCCATCGAGGCGATCATCTTCGCCAATGTCCGCACGCCCGCCGAACGTCTGGGCGATTTGCGTGCCCAGGTGGCGGCGAACCGGCGTGCGGCGCAGCGGCTTGCGGAACTGGCAGCGAAATACGGCACGGACACGCTGCTGCAGATCATGCAGGAAGTGCTGGATTATTCCGAGACGATGATGCGCGCCGCACTGCGCGCGTTGCCCGATGGCGAAGCGGAATTCACCGATATTTTCGATGGCGACGGCGTGATCGCGGAAGGCGAAACCGAAGACGCGACATTCACGGTCAAGCTGCGCATCAGCAAACGCGGTGACACGATCACGGCTGATTTCACCGGCTCCGATCCCGCCGTGCCCGGGCCGATGAATGCGCCACTGACCGTCACGGCTTCCGGCGTGTTTTGCGCGCTGAAGATGATAGCCGATCCGAAAAGCCTGATCCCGCCGAATTCCGGTTGCTGGCGCCCGGTCACCGTGACCGCGCCGGCAGGGTGCGTGGCGAACGCGCAGCACCCGTCGCCGGTGGTGTACGCGAACCATGAGATGTCACATCGCATTGCCGACATGGTGATGGCGGCAATGTATGCGATCACACCGCACACGGTGATGGCGGGGTCGCAAGGAACCTCGGCGGTGATTACCTTTGGTGGCACTGACTACCGGTCCGGCGAGCGATACGTATCTTATGAATCGGTGAAGGGCGGATTCGGGGCGCGCCCTGGCAAGGATGGCATCAATGCCGTCGCAAGCACCGTTTCCAACATGAGCAATACGCCGATCGAGATTCTGGAGATGAGTTTCCCCTTGCGCGTGGAGGAGTACGCGCTGGTGCCTGACAGCGGCGGCGCGGGCAAGTTCCGCGGCGGACTTGGCGTGCGCCGCGTCTGGCGCGTGCTGCAACGCGATGCCCATGCGGCGGTCTGCTGCGAGCGCACCGTAACTCCGCCCTTTGGCCTGGCCGGAGGCGATGCCGGCGGAGCGGCGCGTCTGACGCTGGTTCCGCCACGCGGCAATGCGAGGCGTCTGCCCAGCAAGGGCGGGTTCGTTGCGCCGGCGGGGTCACTGGTTGTGGTGGAGGCGCCCGGCTCCGGCGGCTACGGCGCGCCTCGCGACCGCGATCCTGGTGCTCTGGCAGAAGACTTGCGAGACGGCTACGTTAGTGCCGCCGCGGCGCGCCGGGCGTATGGTCGTGATCCGGCTGACCGCCATTCGTAAAAGGGGGAGAAACACGAATGTCCGAATCGTTGCCACGCGTCGCGCAAACCAGCCCGTATCGCATGGACGTTGAGGCGGGCAAGTCCTATTGGTGGTGCGCCTGCGGAAAGAGTGCCAACCAGCCATACTGCGACGGGTCGCACAAGGGTTCTGGCTTCGCCCCGATCGAGTTCAAGGCTGAGCAAGCCGGCACGATCAGCTTCTGCGGGTGCAAGCGTACCGGAAACCAGCCGCGCTGCGACGGCACGCACAAGACGCTATCGTAACTATTTTGCCGCCTCTGACAGATCGCGCCTGCTGTCATTGCGATTTGCTACCGGCCGGACGGGACGACCCGAATTTGGATGAAAGTGCGGCGCGCCACGCGTTTTTCGTCATGGCCGGGCTTGACCCCGCCACCGGCGCATCATCGATCGGGACGCGTTCTGCGCGCGCCCGATCAGTCGGGGAAGATGGCCGGGTCAAACCCGGCCATGACGGGAACGTTCTTGCTGCCGAAGCAATCTCCGGCGAGGGAAAGCGCGATCGCCGGTTGGGGATTGCTTCGCTTTGCTAACAAGATGGCAAGTCCCTCCCCCTCTCATTGCGGGGCCCTTTGCGGGATGGAGCAGAGGAAAGCGAATACTTTCATCCGGTCGCCGATCCGGCTCTTCAAAACGCGCGGCCTTACCTGGTTGAGTCCTTGCCGCCGCTCCGGGCCCCAGACTAGACGGCTTCCTGCAACCATGTCCCCAACCCCATGACCGGCCGCGAACACGGCGCGCCCCTCGAACCAAGCGGCAACACGCCCGTCGTCATCCTCGTGCGCCCGCAGCTTCCGGACAATATCGGTGCCTGCGCTCGCGCCATGGCCAATGGCGGGTTGTTCCACCTCCGCCTCGTCGCCCCCCGCGAGGGCTGGCCGCAGCCCAAGGCCTGGCGCAACTCCTCTGGTGCCCACCGCATCCTGGACGAACTCACCGTCCACCAGAGCGTGGCAGAAGCGGTCGCCGACCTGCACCATGTCTTCGCCACCTGCCCTCGCCCGCGCCACATCGTCAAGCCGGTCCTCACTGCCCGCGGAGCCGCGGCCGAACTCCGCGAGATCACCAGCCGCGACCTCCGCGCCGGCATCCTGTTCGGCCCCGAACGCGCCGGGCTGGACAACGACGACATGGCCCACGCCGACGCCCTGGTGCGCTATCCGCTGAATCCCGCCTTCATGTCGCTGAACCTGGCGCAGGCGGTGATGGTGATGGCCTACGAATGGTGGATGGCCGACGAATCCTCGGCGCTACGCAGCCTCATGACCAACGAAACGCGGGTCGCGACCAAGGCCGAACTGGAGAACTTCCTCTGCCACCTGGTGGACCAACTCGACGCCAGCGGCTTCCTGCGCAACGTGGAGAAGCGTCCTGGCATGGTCCGCAACATCCGCCACTTCTTCCAACGCGGCGAGGTCACCGAACAAGAACTCCGCACGCTTCACGGTGTCGTGACGGAACTGGCGGTCGGACGGCGACGCCGTGGCCGGCTGGAGCAGGACGACGAGGGGTAACCGCGATCCGTCCCGTTCCACCGGAAATTGACACATTGCAGCAATCTCATCCGGCCGAAGTATGAGACGTCCCTTGGCTGGCTTATCTGCTTCAGGCACACTGCCTTCCCGGAAACCAGGCACCAGAATGAAGCATCGCACCGGACTTCTTGTCACCACCGCCTTTCTTGCCGGCGTCGCCATCGCGCTGCCGGCCGCGCATCTCATCGGTGCGCGCGTACCGGCGGCCTTCGCGGGCCCTGCAAACGCCGATGCCGCCCGTGAACAATCCCTCACCTTGTTCGGGCAGGTGCTGGAGCGGGTGCGCGCCGACTATGTCGATCCGGTAAAGACCAGCACGCTGATCCATTATTCGTTGAACGGCATGCTGGCCGGCCTCGATCCGCACAGCGGCTATATGGATCCGCAGGAATGGCACGAGATGCAGCTCGAGACCGAAGGCCATTTCGGCGGTCTCGGCATGACGGTCACCGGCGAGGACGGGTTGCTGAAGGTCATCGCCCCGATCGACGGCACCCCCGCGGCGCGTGCGGGCATCAAGCCGGGTGATTTGATCGTTTCGGTCAACGGCAAGACCGTCGAGGGCCTGACGCTCGAGCAAGCGGTGGACGAGCTGCGCGGCCCGCCCGACACCAAGGTGAGCCTGACCATCAAGCGCCAGGGTGATGACAACCCGATCGAGATGACGCTGACGCGCGAGATCATCCACATGGACGTGGTGAAGAGCCGGCGCGAAGGCGATATCGGCTATGTACGGCTGAGCGTGTTCAATGACGACACCAACCGCGGCCTGCGCTCTGCAATCGCCGGCTTCCGCAAGTCCGGCAAGCTGAACGGGCTGATCCTGGACCTGCGCAATAATCCGGGCGGGTTGCTGGACCAGGCGGTCTCGGTGTCCAACGATTTCCTCAACAACGGTGTGATCGTTTCCACGCGCGGCCGGCAGTCGGATGACGACCACACATGGTACGCGGAGTCGTCGGGCGACATCATGCACCACATTCCGGTCGTCATATTGATCAACGACGGGACCGCGTCGGCCAGCGAGATCGTCTCCGGCGCTTTGCAAGACGATCGTCGTGCCGTGGTGATGGGCACCCGCAGCTTCGGCAAAGGCTCGGTGCAGACCTTGTTCCCGCTGGATAACGGCGGCGCCATCCGGTTGACCACGGCGCGCTACTACACGCCGAACGGCCGTTCGATCCAGGATGAAGGCATCACGCCGGATGTGGTGGTGCACGAGACGGACAAGCCGGCGCCAAGCTTCCTTCCGGAACATGAATCGGATCTGAACAACACGCTGCATATCCCGCTGAACCAGCAAGCGTCGAAGGTACGGCCGCCGCTGCCGATTGCCGCCGGACTGGCGGACAAGCCGCCGGCGGACTGGCCGAAATACGATCCCGACAAGCCTGGCACCGACTTCCAGTTGCATCAGGCCATCGTGCTGCTGCACCGGATGATCGCGCAGGGCGGCAATCTGACCCCGACAGGGCAGAAGGTGCCGGCGCCGAAGATAGCGCGCAGCCCGGCTTAACACCGCGCACGCTTCCTCGCGATCGTTGCGGCGGTTGGCCGGAGGCAACGATGGCGCAACTCGATGCACGTCGGCCGCAGCTGAAAGACGAGTTTGCCGCCGCGCACGGCTGTTGGAGCCCGATGTGGGATGGCGTGCCGGCGCTGTCGCCGGAAGGCGTGCCGGTATCGATGGAAGCGGCGAAGCGGCGAAGCGGCAACCCGGCCGAGCGCGTGGTGCCATTGGGATCGCCAACCGTTCTTGCGGGAGTCCAATCGCGATCCGTGCGACCGGACCGCACTCGCTGCCCCCGATCACGACAGGTCACGTGAGGTCGTCGTGCCCGCCCGTGTTGCTAAGTCTGGACAACGCGTTCGCATTGCTCGCCATGCGTTCCGTCGTGGCTTGCGCCGGTCCGATGTCAGGCGGGTCGGCAGCCAGCCAGCGCCGACAAGCGCCGGTATCGATAACGATGGCCGTCAAGGACGCTCTGACGATGGCGTGTGGATCGCCGAGTTCTCGGCGATCGCCGATCCCGGCCTGGTTGCCGCAACGGTTGGCCGGGTTTCCCATTCGACTTCCGCGCGTTCGAAGACGCTGCTGGACGCCCTGGAACAGACGGACGCTTCGACCCAACGCCCCTGTCGAAGGCGCCTTGTACTGACGAATCGGAACCTGTCTCGTTGCTCGCCGACAGCCGATATCACGATATCAGCGCGTCACCTTCACCGAAACCCGCAGCACCGGACTGCCCGGCAGCAGCCGCACAACAAACGCATCGCTCCCGGCAAATCCGACATCCGGCGTGTAGTCGATCCGGGTCTCGTCCCCCACCGGGTGGACGTAGACATTCCCATGCGCCGGTTGTTCCGTCAGCAATCCGGTGGCGTATGGTTTGCCGTCGTCGGCCACGCTGATCGCGCACCAGCCGCCACCGTTCCCTACGGTCATTGTCGCTGCGGTCTCCTTACCCACCGACAAGGATGGCTTCGGCACCGTGCAGCTCTTCGCCGCACCTTGAAAATCGGATGCGAACAACCGCGGCTGCGGTCCCTGCGGCGCGGGATTCTGCGAACAACCTTGGAGCATGACGCCGCTGAGCGCCAGCACCAACCACACCGCGGCATCGCGCCGCATTGAAACGAAACTCTGCAAGCCGGAACCTCCGCGAATCCGCCGACCGAGGCGGGAGCGGGCGCGTCTAGCAGATGCCGCCCGCTGCGTCAGCCCGCGCCGGCATTACGCCGACGCCATGTGGGAATGCAGCCGTTGCGACAAATCATCGATCAGCCAGCGCCCGGCACGCCCTGGCGGCCGTCCGCGCAGATGCATCACATGCAGCAGGAAGCTGAACGGGTTACCGGATTGCTCTGCGATGTCCAGGCTGACCAGCTGGCCGGCGGCAATATCCTGATCCACCAGGTGGCGCGGCATATGACACCAGCCGAACCCCGCCAGCAGAAAGTCCAGGCGTCTGCCCTGATCTGCGAAGCGCCAAATATGCGTGCTCATCACGTTGCCGCTGAACCCAGCCGACAGTGGCGTACGATCGGTGAGGACAAGCTGCACATGGCGCTCCAGCACCTCGCGCGCGAGCGGTCTGGGTTCGTGGGCGAGCGGATGGTCCGCGGCGACCACTGGCACGGCGGGCACCGCGGCGAGGAACCGCATCTCCAGGTCGGGCGCGGCGCGCGGCAGCGGGGGAGATATCCCCAGGCGCACGGACCCGTCGCGCAGGCGATACTCCACGCCGCCCAATTGCTCCGTGAACAGGGTCAGGGGCAGATGCGGGAATGCCTCGCACAGGGCGCGCAGGCTGGCTATCAGCACGGTGTTGGGAAATACGGCATCGACCGCCAGCGTGAGCTCCGGCTCGATGTCGACGGCAATGCTTTCGGCCCGCGCGCGCAACGTCTCTGCCCCGAGCAATACCTGGCGGGCGTCGGCGAGCACGACGCGGCCGGCCTCAGAGAGCACTGGCGTACGCGCCGAACGATCGAACAAGGCGATACCCAAAGTGGTTTCCAGCGACTGCACGGACTGGCTGATGGCGGATTGCACCCGGCCGAGCTGCCTGGCGGCGGCCGAGAAGCTGCCGTGGTCGGCGACCGCGGCCAGGACGCGAAGCTGGTCGAGTGTCAGGGGATCGAGCATATATCATCACGACTGATGGGAACTATCAGAATTTCATCGATTGGCATGATGATGGCAAGCACCAAATTGGCGCCCGAAGGTTCATCCAAACCAGGCTCCGGAGGGGTCCCATGCACCATCTGTTGTTCATCACCTCAAGCTTGTTCGGCGAGGCGTCCAAGTCGCGCCTGATCGGCGCGGAATTCGTCGAGGCCTGGCGCCGCGCGCATCCTCGCGCCACTGTGGTCGAGCGGGTCCTGTCCGCGGACACGATGCCGCACCTGACGCAGGAGACGCTGGCCGCGGCTGCTACCCCAGCCGCATCGCGCACGCCGGCGCAGCAGGCGGCTGCGGCGCTCGCGGACAAGCTGATCGAGGAAGTGGAAGCGGCGGATGTGATCGTGATCGCCGCGCCGATGTACAATTTCACTATCTCGACCACGTTGAAGGCGTGGGTAGACCATATTGCCCGTGCGGGACGGACGTTCCGTTATACCGCGCACGGCCCCGAGGGCCTGCTGCATGGCAAGACCGTCTTCGTCATGACGGCGCGCGGCGGCTTCTACAATGCGGACAGCCCCGCGGCGGCGCTCGATTTCCAGGAGCCCTATTTGCGGGCGATCCTTGGCTTCGTCGGGATGACCAACGTGACGTTCGTCCATGCCGAGGGGCTGGCGATCGACCCCGAGACCGCAACACGCGGCCTGCACGCCGCGCGCCAGGCGCTGGTGAACCTGGTACCGGCGGCGCAGGCGGCGTGAGAGGGCGGGCCGTCGCGTGGTTCTCCTGTCGCGACGGCCCGCACACACACCGGCCTACTGTCCGTGATTTCCGCTGAGGCAAGCAGCGAATGCTCTTCCCGCTAAAGGCGGTGCGCTGACGACTGCGCGCCGGCTAGGCTGGAACGCTGACTGCCCCGATCTCTCTCAGAACGACCGGCTCGCGCACCACCAGCAGGTAGACCAGTGCCGACAGGATGCAGACGACGGCAGAAAGGATGAGCGCAGGAACGAAAGAGTGGGCGGTTTGGACGATGAACCCGGTTAGCATCGGCGCCAGCGCGCCGCCCAGGAATCCGCCGAAGTTCTGCATTGAACCCAGCGACGCAACGCCCTTGGATGGTGCCGCCACGACGGCCAGTGCCCAGATTGTCGCGCCCGCCAGGTTGCCCGCGAACACCGCTACGGAAATTGCTGCAACCGCGGCGGTGTTTGATGGCGTCAACGCGGCGAAGATCGTGCAGCCGGCGGCACCAACCATGCCCAGGATGATCGGGATTTTGCGGCTGTTGATCGGCGACAGCCCAGCGTGCATCAGGCGGTCCGCCGCCCAGCCGCCGAACAAGCTGCCGATGACGCCGAAGACATAAGGAATTGCCGCCAACCAGCCGGTGTGCGGGATGCTGACGTGGCGCTGGATCTCCAGGTAGCCCGGCAGCCAGGCTGCATAGAGCCAGATCATATAACCATTGCCGAAATTGCCGAAGATCATTCCCCACGTCGTGCGATAGCGAAACAGGGAGCGCCATTCGGCGAACGTGACCTGCGTGCCGTGGGTCTGGTCTTCGCCGTGCGCCAGGTAGTGATCTTCCTCCTCGGTCAGATCGCAATCCACCGGGTTTCTATAGACCGACCACCAGAGAAGGCCGATGACAACGCCGGCAATGCCGATGATGATGAACATCCAGCGCCAGCCGAAGCTGAGCATCAGGAAGGTGAGCAATGGAGGGGCAATCGCCGGTCCAAGGGTGGACGCCGAGTTGAAGATGCCGGTGGGTGTGCCGCGATCACGCACATTGAACCAGGTTCGCACGACTTTGGCGTCGAGCGGGAACTGCGGCGCCTCGCCGATGCCAAGCAATACGCGAGTCAGCGCGAACTGCGCCATTGAGGTGACGAGGCCGGCCAAAACCTGCGCCAGGGACCAGATGATGGCGGCGAGGCCCAGCAACAGCCGCGGCCCCATGCGATCAATGGCAAATCCGACCGGGAGCTGCGCGAAACAATACGTCCATAGAAACACCGACAGAAGGACGCCCATCTCGGCGATCGACAAATGCAGATCTTGGCGGATCAGTGGATTCCCAATCGAGAGCGCGACACGATCGATGTAGTTTACTGCCCCGGTGAGCAATAGCATGCCCACGGCAACGCGCTGGATTGAACGCAGCCGTGGGGTGGCGGCAACAGCACTCATTCACAGGTTTCCTCATGTATATGCGATTGCGGCAGTGCCTACTGCCGAGGCGAAGGGGTCATGCTGCCCCGAACGGAATCGGAGGCAACCGCCTTTCCTGCAACCCTGCTCCGCACTGGACCAACGGAACGGATTGTCAGTGCATCGACCAACTTGTCCCTCCCGGCCGCCGGCGATCGGCGCGGCCAGCACAACGCGGGCTGCGGAGATGCCAGCGCCGCGACCAGAACGTTCGAAAACGCGTGGCGAAATGGATGTAAATCCAGATGAGCCAGACATTTTGCACTACTTTTTGCGCCTCGCTACCGTAGGTTACACGGCGTCCCAGCGTGTCGCCCGTGCGCGATTGGCCGAAATGGACCGGCAAAGCGAGCTTTAGAACACAACGTTCCAGAGCATGTTCGAACACGGTGCAACGCGGCCGGCTATGCCTCGGCGAGCCACATGGCCTTCGATACCACCACTGGCCCGCAAAATGGTCCCGCCTTACGGCACCTGCGCCCCTTGGCCGTTCACGTACAACGCATAGACCGACGTACTGCCACACATGAACAGCCGGTCGCGTTTGCGGCCGCCGAAGCACAGGTTGGCGCAGGCTTCGGGCAAGTGGACCTTGCCAATCAGATCGCCGTCCGGAGCGTAACAGCGAACGCCGTCCTCGGACGGATCGCTCCAGCCCATGCTGCACCAGACATTACCGTCGGTGTCACAGCGCACGCCATCAGTCATGCCGGGGGCGAAATCGGCGAACACGCGCCCGTTGCGCAGGCGCGCACCATCCACCTGGAAAACCCGGATATGTGCCGGCCCGCCATGGGTAACGCCGCTATCGACGACGTAGAGCCGCGTTTCATCCGGCGAAAAGCACAGGCCATTCGGACGTACGAAATCGCCTGCGACCACGGTGGCCGCGCCGGACGGATCCACGCGATAGACGTTGCGCGGCAGTTCCGCCTCGGCCTTGTGGCCTTCATACGGTCCGTCGATGCCGTAACCCGGATCGGTGAACCAGATCGCGCCGTCGCTTGCCACCACCACGTCGTTGGGAGCGTTCAGCGGCTTGCCCTCGTAATGGTCGAGCACCACGGTAACGCGCCCGTCATGTTCCGTGCGCGTGACGCGCCGGGCATCATGCTCGCAGGTGACGAGTCGGCCCTGACGGTCGCGCGTATTGCCGTTGCTGTAATTGGACGGCGTGCGGAACACCGACAAGTGGCCGTCCTCCTCCAGCCAGCGCATGATTCTGTTGTTGGGAATGTCGGAGAACAATAGATAGCCGCCGTCACGGAAATAGACCGGGCCCTCGGCCCAGCGGAAGCCGGTTGCGATGCGTTCCACCGCGGCATTGCCCTGGCGATAGATGAAACGTCGATCGAGCCGCTCGACATGCGGATCGGGATAACGGGAGTCAGGCAGGTTGCCGAGCGGCAGAGACATGGTGCATTTCCTCCGGGCCAGTACGAAGCAATCCGGCGGCGAAGACTGGTCCGCCGCCGGGAATCTCGCAACGACCGCCTGCGCAGATGTTGGCAAAACACAGTGACTGCACACGCCGCCCGTGCGGAGGGCCCGGAGACGTCATTGCGAGGAAACCAGCGACGAAGCAATCCCCGTCTTATGGGCGCACGGAGAGCGCGGAGGCTTCCTCGAGCGAGATTGCTTCGTCGCTATGCGCCTCGCAATGACATGGGGCGCCGTGCGGATGCCCCATCCGGCCGTCACGCCGCCGTGTGCGGCCCCTCCTTGCGCGTTACCAGCCCGAGCACCACCGGCATCGCCAGCAGGACCAGCGGCAATTGAATGACCACGCCGGAGATGATCGCGATTGCCAGCGGCTGCAGCATCTGGTCGCCGGAGCCGCTGATCGCTGCCCCCAACGGCAGCAGCGCCAGAATCATCGCCAAACTGCTCATCAGGATCGGGCGCAACCGATTCAAGGCGGCTTCAAACAACGCTTGGCGCGTGGGCATTGTTCGTTCCAGCACCTGGTACTCGGACACCAGGAAGATCGCCATTTCCGTGGCGATGCCGACGATCATCACCATGCCCATCATCGCCGTGATGTTGAACTGGACGCCGGTCAGCCACAGGCCGATGAACACTGCCCCGGTCGAGGCCAGGGAACTCAGCACGATGACGATCGGGATGGCGAAGCGCTCGTACAAGAACAGTAGCAGGATGATCTCGGCGACGAGCGCGGCAGCAAAGACGCGCATCATGCCATGAACCGCAATCTGCTCCTGCTTATAGGCGCCGCCAATCGTATAATAAACGTCGTGCGGCAGCAGGCCCGGCTGTGTCAACGCCTGGCGCACCGCCGCGATGGTCGCGCCCAGCCCACGGCCACCGCCGATCTGGGCCGTGACCGGGACGATCTGTGCCAGGTTGCTGCGGGTAATCTCTGGTTCGCCTGCGACGAAGCTAATCCGCGCTACGGTCTTCAGCGGAAACACGTATCCGTCGGGCGCACGGATCGGCAGGTCGCCAAGCTCGTTACGCTGGATCGTATTCCCGGTCGGGTCGAGCCACACCCGCACGCCGACATCCTGCACAGTACCCAGGTAACGCGTGACCACCGCACCATGAAGGTAATGGTAAAGTTGGCCTTTGACGATTGCCGGCGTGACACCTTCCATCGCGGCGGCGGCGGAATCGACATGGATGTCCAGCGCATCCCCGGCCGGCACAACGCCATCATTCACCGATGCCGGCTGCACGCCCGGCACCTTGGCGATCGCCGCGGCAACCCGCTTCGCCACATCAGGCAGAACCTGCGGGTCCTTGGCGCTCAGATCGATCACCACCGGTTCCGGCCGTCCGACCATGTCGCCGATCATGTCACCGAGCAATTGATGCGCGTCGAAACTGATCCCCGGTACCTGATTTCCAATCTTACCGGAAATCTCGTCCATCACTTTCCAGATGTTGGGGCGATGCGACGGGGTGATCAGCCGCACGAAGAAATCGCCCTGATACGTTTCGTTGAGGTCACCGCCCAAACCGGCACCGGTCCGGCGGGAGAACGTATCGACATATGGGTCCCGCTTCAGGATGCCTTCAACCTCTTCCAGTTCCCGATTGGTCTCCGCCAGCGATGTGCCGGGAGCAGATTGGTAGTCCAGCACGAAACCGCCTTCGTCCATGCGGGGCAGAAAGCCGGTCGCCACATGCGCATACGCCATGTAGCCGGCGAAAATCAGCACCACGATGCCCAGCCCGATCAGGTAGGGCGTTGCAAACAACCGGCGCAGCGCGCCCGCATGGGCGCGGCGCATCCAGGTCTCGCGGCCGTGTGAAGGATCGTGCCAGCGGCTGAAATCGATGATGCCGCGTGCCAGCAACGGTACGGTGAACGCGGTCAGGGTGAAGGAGATGATCAGCGCCGACGCCATGGTCAGCGACAGGAATTTGAAGAACGCGCCGGTGATGCCTGACAGGAAAGCCAGCGGCACGAAGATGATCGTCGTGGCCATGCTGGAACCGAACAGCGGGGACAGAAACTCCTGTGCGGCGAGCAATACCGACGCCGGCGCATTGCGCAGGCCGGGAACGCCGGCGCGGCGTGCGATATGCTCAATCATCACAATGGCATCGTCGATCAGCAGGCCGATTGCCGCGGCGACGCCCCCCAACGTCATGATATTGAATGTCAGACCGAGCAGGGAGAGCAATAGCAGGGTTATCAAAACCGCCAGCGGCACCACCATGATGGCGACAAAGGTGACTCGCCAGTTGCGCAGGAACGCCAGCATCACCATCGCGGCGAACACCAGGCCGATCAGGATCGCTTCCTCCACTGCGCCGATGGAGGAGCGTACCAACTGCGTCTGGTCGTACCATTCATAGAGATGAATGCTGGCAGGCTGTGTCTTCATAAAAGTCGCGAGGCGCTGCGCCACCTGCCGCGCGAGGCTGAGCGAGTCGGCGCTGTCCTGCTGATAGACATCGAAGGTGACTGCTGGCTTGCCGTTATCGTCCACCAGCAGCCATTGCGGTACAGTGCCCATCTTCACCGTGCCGATGTCCGCCAGCCGCACGACTCCGTCCTTGCCGGTGCGCAGGCTGACATTGCCGACCGACGCCGCCGAGGTGAGGGCGTTGTCGGCAATCGTCAGGTACAGCAAGTCATTGTCCTGCAAGCGGCCGACCGCGCTCACGGTGTTGCTGGCGGCGATCGCCTTCACGACATCGGCCAGAGTCAGCCGATAGGCCCATAGCTTCTGCGGATTGAGATAAACCTCCACTTCCGGCGTCTGGCCGCCCAGCACGCCGACGCGGCGGACGCCGGGAATGCCGGTCAGCAAGGGTGCGATCTGGAATTGTGCCAGCCGCCGCAGCGCCGCCGGCGACACCGTATGCGAGGTCAGCGCATAGGACACGAACGGCATCAGCACGTTCGGGCTCATCTGGATGACTTGATAGCGTGTGCCCGGCGGCAGGCCGGGCAATGCCTGGGCGTAGGCAGCATCGACACTCAGCAACGCCTGCTTCATGTCGGATCCCCAGGGAAAATCGACGAAGATCTGTGCCGAGCCGCGTGAGGTGCGCGACGCCACGTCCACGGCTCCCGGCACTGCACGGGCCACTGCCTCCAGGGGTTCGGTCACATCGATCAGCATCTGCCGTGCCGGCATGCTGCCGGCGCTGACTTCGACGCGGATGCGCGGAAAGCTGGTGACAGGAAACAGGCCCACTGGCAGGGTCACGCCGGCATAGATACCGACCGCCGCCAGAGCGAATGCGACGAACACCAGGGTGCGGCGATGGTGCTCAATCCAGGCGACAAAGTTCATGGACCTGACGTGTTGCGCGCCGTCGCGACACGCATCTTCATGCCGTTGCGAAGCTGATAGGCGCCGGCCACGACCAGCGGCGCGGCGGGGTCGAGCGCGCCGCGGATAACATCCTGGCTGCCGTGGCCAGCCAATATGTCCACCGCAACCTCGTGTGCCACCAGGTTGACCGCCTGAACGACGTAGGGCGCGCCCTGGTGATTCACCAGAATAGCGGCATGCGGCACCAGATAGCCGGTAACCTGGCCGGTGGTGATGTTTGCTCGGGCCAATTGGTTGGGCAGCAATGACCCCGGCGGCAGCGAGATCGTTACCGGCACCAGCCCATCGGCGGCATCCACCACGGCCCCGCGCAGCGACACCTTGCCCCGGATCGTTTGATCGCTGCCGATTGGATGCAGCGCGGCCGGGTCGCCGGTTGCGATTGTTGCGGCCTCGGCAGGCACCACGCCGACCTTCAGTACCAACCCTTCCGGCCGCGCCAAGGTCAACAGTGCAGAACCCTCAGTCACGATCGTGCCTGGCGTGATCGAGACCATGGTGACAATGGCGGCAAATGGGGCGTGCAGCACACTGGGACCGTTGGCGCCCTGAGCTTGCAGTGCGGTGAGTGTCGCGCGGGCATTGGCCTGGGCTTGCTCTGCCTGCGCGAGCTGCTGCTGCGTGGCCAGGTGTTGCGCGACCATCCCGCGGGTGCGCGCGACCAGTTCGTCTGCCACACTTTGGGCAGTTTCGGCACGCGTGTAGGCGGCCGTCGTGGTGGGACTGGGTGACAGGCGCAGCAGCGGCGCATCCTTTGCCACTTGCTGGCCTGGCCGCACGTACAGGTCGGCCACCGTCGCCGACAAGGCGGCCATGACCGTGTGCTGCGCCGCCGCGCTGGGCTGCACGGTGCCATAGGCGGCGACGATCCGCGGCAGGCTGCCCTTGTGCATGCTCTGCAACTGCACGAGCACGCTCGGTTGCCTGGGCGGCGGGCCGGCGGCAACCAGCCATATGGCTGCAGCAAGCATACCGAGCGTACGGAACGTTCCGGGGCGGAGCGAGCGAGGCAGCAGCTTCATTGCAATGCCATGCGATCGGGAGGGGCGATGCGGGCCGATGGCAGGCCGATGCCCAGTTCCACTCCCAGCGTAATCCGGTCCTCGTCGATCATGCGATGCAACACGATAACCTCCAGCCGGCGCTGCAATGCGGTGGTCTCGTAATCCACCAGGCTGCGCTGATCGAGATTGCCGTCGCCGTAGGCGGCGCGGGCGCGGGCGGCGATCCGGTCGGCGGCCGAGGCAGCCCGCTGCGCGCGCGTCAAATCGTCTGATAGCCGCCGCTTCTGTGCGCCCAGGCCGCGTATGGCGCCAACCGCGCTGTCCAGCCGTGACAGGTATTGCTCCCGTAGCACCAGACGCGTGGCGCGGGACTGCGCGATCTGGCCCTGGTTGCGATTGAACACCGGCAGGTCAAAGGTGACGTTCGGGCCGGCGGACTGCACGTCGGTGGTATCGGAGCCCCAGGAACCGCCCAGCACGAAAGCGGGGAACTGCCCCAGGATCGCGGCACGCAACGATTCCTCGGCGGCGCGATAGCCCAGTCGAAGCGCGACCAAATCCGGCCGGGTGTGAGGCAATGCCGCGATCAGCGGGGCCAGTGCGGCGGGCAACGGATGCAGTACTGGTGGCGCGATGGCAAACTGCACCGAGGGCTCCAGGCCGAGCAAGGCATCCAGCGCCTGCCAGTCCTGGAGGCGCGCAAGGTTCAGAGCCACCAGTGATTGCTGTGCGGCGGCCTGCGCTGCCAGCAATGGAGCCAGCGCGGACAGGGCAAGGTTGCCGGCCAAGGTGGCGGTTTGCGCCTGCGCCAGTTCATCGGACAGCAAATCGCGCTCGTGCCGCGTCACGGCGATCGATCGGCTGGTCCAGTAAATGTCCAGCGACAGCAGTCGCGCCTTCTGCGCCACCTGCCACTCCTGCCACAGCAATCCGGCATTGACCTGCGACAGTTCAGCTTGCGCCGACCTTACCCGCGCATGATAAGTGACAAGAGCAGTGATGTCCTGCGACAACGATGCCGTGTAGGCGGGCGTGCTGCCAGGGCCGCCGAGCAATGCTGCAAAGCCGAGGCTGACGGAGGGATTGGGCAGGAGCGTTGCCTGCAGCAGGCTCGCCTGGGCGAAGGCAGCCTCTCCCCATTGTGAGCGCAACGCCGGATCGTTCAGCAGGGCGAGCCAGCCAATCGCGTCGAGGCTCAGCGGCGCCCGCAGATCGATTGCCACCGGCTGCGGTTGCGGGGCCGTGGGCGGCACGCTCGTATCGAGATCGAGCAGATTGGGTGCCAGATCGGGTGCGGACGGCAGTGGCAAGGGCCGAAAGCTGGCACAGCCGGCAGTCGTTGCCACGAGAGCGAGAGCGATGGCGCAGCGAACGGGACGGTGCATCGCCAAGGTGCGAATCCCTGGTGCGCGGTCATCGCGGGTGCGCTGCCGTGCGGTGCCGCCCGGCTTGCGACTTGATAAGAAGACTTCGCCCTCCTGGCCTTGCGAGTCGCCTTTACGGCAAAGCGACCGGTAGGGCTGCTGTCATGGGAGAATTGACGGGACGAAGCAATCTCTGTGGAGGTGACGACTCCGTGCCCATCCCCCGAAGATAGCTGAGCCCGCAAGCCAAGGGGAAAATCTTGTCTCTTGCTAAATTGGCGCGTTGACAGAGTTCGAAGCGCTGCGCCGCCGGTTCGGCGCTCGCCGATCAGTTTGGTTGCGGCAGGCTGGCGAGATAGCTAGCAACTGCGCTGCGCTCGGCCGGGCTCAAGGCGGTCGCGACCTGGCGCATCATGGCGTTGTGCCCTTTCGGTCCGGCGAAATGTGCCAACCGCGCAAGGGTTGTCGACGCCGGCAGCCCGGCGAGCTCTGGGGCGTGGATCGCGGGATTGCCTTGGAAATTCTGCCCGTGGCAGGTCGTGCAAGCCAACGCGCCGTGGCCATTGCCGTCGTGGGCGATGACGTTGCCATTTGGTCCGGCTGCGGCAACGAGCACCGCGCACAGAGGAAGCAACAGGATCCGTATCCGATGCATGTTGTGAGCCTTTATGCGATGACGGACGGTCGCCAACTCAAGGCGGATTTCACGTCACGACGGTTGAAACGCGCTGAACGCCGCCGCCTTTGCGGGCGGCGGCGACAGCATTCCGGCTTTGTCTGTTATTGCGCTGCGGCGAGTGCCAGATCTCCCATGCCCAGCGCGCGGGCCACACCCGCGCCGTAGGCGGGATCGGCCCGCATGCAGTTCTCAATATGGCGCTGCTTGATGTGCGGCCGAGCGTCGCCCATCGCACGTGCGGTATTCTCGAACAAGGCCTGTTGCTGCGCTGGTGTCATTTTACGGAACAGGTTGCCCGGCTGCTCCCAATGGTCGTCGTCCACGCGATGGTCCCAGTGCGCCGCTTCGCCATCCAACGGCAGTGGCGGTTCGGAGAAGTCCGGCTGGTTCGCCCACAGCTCGGCACTGTTCGGATGGAAGGTGAGCGTGCTGCCGAGATTGCCGTCCGTGCGCATCTCGCCGTCGCGATGGTAGCTCATGAATGGGCATTTCGGCGCATTCACGGGGATATGGTTGAAATTGACGCCGAGGCGATAGCGCTGCGTGTCGCCGTAGGAGAACAGTCGCGCTTGCAACATCTTGTCAGGCGAAAAACCGATGCCGGGCACGACATTGGCAGGTGAGAACGCCGCTTGCTCGACTTCCGCGAAGAAATTGTCGGGGTAGCGGTTAAGTTCCATCACGCCGACCTCGATCAGCGGATAGTCCTTCTTCGGCCAGACCTTGGTCAGATCGAAGGGGTTGTGCTTGTGGGTCTTGGCCTGCGCTTCCGTCATCACCTGGATGTACATCTTCCAGCGCGGGAAATCGCCGGAATCGATGGCGTTCAGCAGATCCCGCCCGTGGCTCTCGCGGTCATTGGCAACCAGAGCGGCGGCCTCGGCATCGGTGAGGTTGGCGATGCCCTGCTGGGTGCGGAAATGGAATTTCACCCATACGCGCTCATTCGCCGCGTTGATCAGGGAGAAGGTGTGGCTGCCGAACAGATGCATGTGGCGGAAGCTTTTCGGAATGCCGCGGTCCGACATGACGACCGTCACCTGGTGCAGCGCTTCGGGCAAAAGGCTCCAGAAGTCCCAGTTGTTGTCGGCGCTGCGCAGTCCGGTGCGCGGGTCTCGCTTGATGGCGTGGTTGAGATCCGGGAAGCGCAGCGGGTCGCGGAAGAAGAACACCGGCGTGTTGTTGCCGACGATGTCCCAGTTGCCTTCCTCGGTGTAGAATTTCAGCGCGGTTCCGCGAATGTCGCGTTCGGCATCTGCGGCGCCTCGCTCGCCGGCAACAGTAGAGAAGCGGACGAACATCGGTGTCTGCTTGCCGATGGTATTGAAAAGCTTGGCGCGGGTGAAGCGGCTGATATCGTGCGTGACGGTGAAGGTGCCGTAAGCGCCCCAGCCTTTCGCGTGCATCCGCCGCTCCGGGATCACCTCGCGGTCGAAGTGCGCCATTTTTTCGATCAGCCAGATGTCCTGCAACAGTGCTGGGCCGCGCGGACCCGCGGTCATGATATTGGTGTTGTCGGCGACCGGGGCGCCAGTGGCATTGGTAAACAGCTTTGCTTCGGACACGATAGGCTCCTGAGATGTTTGCTAGGGCTCGGTTGCAGGCTGGTTGGCAATGCGATGCGGTCAGCCGTTCCAGAGCGAGCCGCGGATCACACTGCAGAAATTTCCTGGCACGAAATTCGGATCTTTATCGGCCAGGACGTCTGCCTTGACGTTGCCAAAGGTGGTCTGCGGCTTGTACCTGATGCCGTCATAGAAGGCCTGGATGATGTCTTCCTTGAAGCGGGTGGTGCGCGGATGTGCCTGCACGACCGCCTTGCGCTGCGCCTCGGAGAATTCGGCATAAGCGATGCCCAGCACGTCCATTTCGACGCCCGAAGTTAGCAACGCAATCACCGGATGCATGTGCTGCGGAATTCCCGGCGTGGTATGCAATGCGATGGCAGTCCATACGATGTCGATGTCCTGCGGCGAAATGCCGCGGTCGCGCAAGAAGTTGCGGGCGGTGTTTGCGCCGTCCACTTCGAAGCGCTCATCTGGGCTGCTGTAACGATTCGTCAACCCCATGTCGTGAAACATTGCGCCGGCGTAGAGCAATTCGGCATCGAATGTCAGATCGCGGCGGGCCCCGGTCAGCGCGGCCCAATAGAAGACACGACTTGAATGATTGAACAGCAGCGGCGATTCCGTATCGCGCACGATCTCGGTGATCTCGCGCGCAAGCTTGCTGTCAGGGACTTTGATTCCTGCAAGTTCGATAGCCATCCTGATTCTCCCGGCGGGGGCGCGGCGCACAGTCCGCGTGGTGGCGGTGCGGGCCGAATGTGGTTCGCACCATCGCCAAATCAGAGTGGGGGGCAATTACTGGTGCGGAAGAGTGACCTATACCTTGGTTTAATAGCTTGTCGACCAAGTCGCATACATGCCTCATACGTGGCGCCGGTGCGCGGAAAGAGGCAAATCCATATCGCATTCCATGGGCCCGGGCCTGACCAGGCTGCAAGGCTGCTTGAGAGCAAGCGGGATCGCGCTGGGGCTCTGGCCCGGCCGCCGCGCCGCGACCGGCGCGGCCCGATTTTGCTCACCTGGGCGTGATCTGCCGCAAACCTGGTCGGTCCGTTCCGAAAAGCGAACCGACCGGCCAAATCACCAGCCGCCCAGACGTGGATAAACCTCACGTGCGAACATCCGAATCCCTGCCACCGTCTCCTCGTGCCCCAAAAACCCTGCCTGGCCCATGATCAGCAGATGCCCGAACCCGCCGACCCGGTCATAGATCTTGCGAATTTGTGCCGCCACCTGATCCGGCGTTCCTGCCATCATGATGCCCGCTGCGATCGCGCCCTCCACGGTTGCGCTGCGGCGGAATGCGCTCAGCGGATGCTCCTCTCCGCGCAACATGCGCACGCCGGCATCCACCGGCACGTACCCGGGCGGCGCCGAAAAATGCAACGGCACCTTGTTCGACGTGATGTACCACAGCAGCTTCTCCGCGCCGGCATGCGCCGCGGCCTCGGTCTCGCCGACATAGACCAGTGCCGCATAGGCCAGCCGGTCGTTCGGCACGACATCGCCGCGTCCCGCCTCCCGCCATGCCGCGCGGTATGAATCGAAGATCCGCTTTGTCCCGTCGAATCCGGTCAGGAACGTAGCCTGCACGTAGCCCTTCGAACCCACCCTGGCAGCGCCGCCCGGACTGGTGGTACTGATCCAGATCGGCGGGTGCGGCAGTTGCCAGGGCCGCGGCCAGATGTTGATCTGACGCGCATGGAAGAAGCGGCCTTCGAAACTCACCGGACCGTCGTGATGCGTCCAGGCCTTCACGATCATATCCAGTGCTTCCCACTCCCTCTCATTCATCCGCACCGGATTACTGTTCGCTGGCGAAATCTCATAGGGCACGCCGCGCACGAATCCTGCTTCGAGACGGCCGCGCGACAGCACGTCGATCATCGCCATCTCTTCCGCCACGCGCACCGGCTGGCGGCGGTTGGCGATCGGGTTGCCGAGAATCAGCAGGCGTGCCCTGGAACTTTGCCGCGCCAGCGCCGCCAGCATCAGCGGCGCCGCAGGATCGACACAGGTCGCGGTCTGGTGGTGCTCGTTCAGCATGATCTCCATGCCTTCGTCCTCGGCGAGCAACCACTCGTCGAGATAGCGATGGTAGAGATCGGCGCCAATACGCGGATCGTAGTGCCGGTTGGGCAGCGTGACGCGGATTGAGTCGTACGTCTCGGCCGGCGGCAGCAGATGATAGGCGGTTTCGCTGAAATGCCAGGCGCGCATTGGTCAGTTCCCTCCGTCCAGGAACGCAAGCACCGTTTCGGCGAACGCGGTGGATTGCTCCAGTTGCGGCACGTGGCCGGCGGCGGCGATCGTTGTGGTGCCGGCGTTGGGCAGCAGGCGTGCGTAGCCTTCGAGATAGTCGGCGGAGACCAGGCCGTCGCTTTGGCCGCGCAGGAACAGACTGGGGCTGGTGATGCGATGCAGGCGGTGGCGCAGCTTGGGATTGTGCATGTACGGCTCCCAAACCAGCAGCGCGGTGGTTTCGCGGTTGCGCAGCATGGTCGCGAGCTGCGCATCCGACAGTGCGGCAAGGTCAGGACGGTGGCGATCGGGGTCGTGGTAGAGCAATTTCTCGACGTCGGCGGCGGGCATGGCGAAGATGTCGGGGATGTCCAGCGTGTCGCGTCCGCCGAGTTTCACGCCGACGGGCGCTACGAAGACGATGCGGCGGAAACGTTCGGGCACCATGCTGGCCAGTTCGGCACCGATCCATCCGCCGAGCGAACATCCGATCAGGTCGAACGGCCCTTCGCCCAGCGACGCAAGCAATTCCAGATAGAGCAAGGCGATGTCGTCCGGCCGGTCCATCCAGTCGGGCAGGGTGGATTCGCCGAAGCCGGGATGCGACGGCGCGATGACGCGACGGTGTTTGCCCAGCAGCGAAACGAACGCGTCTTCGGGGCGGAAGCCGCCGGCGCCATGGAGGAACAGGAGAGGCGGGCCACGGCCGCTCTGGCAAAGCGCGAGGTCGATTCCGGCCAATGTGATTCGGTCCATGGACGTCCGGCTCCCTTCCGGTTGTGGGGAGGGTATGGCGATTGCCGCCGCGGTGAAAGCCGCCGCGACCGCGTTGATGTTCCGGCAACGGGTCTGCCTTGTGTTGGCGGCCTCGGCTACGGTCGTCATTCAGACCGGGGTCGGCCTGATACCGTGTTGCCTGGGAATCGAACATCACATTCTCAAATTTCGTAGGTCTGTTCGGCTTCGCATTCTCAAATTTCGCAAGTCTGTTCGGCTTCGCCGGGACTGCTGTCGCGATGTCTGAGTCAATAACACGAACCGCGCGCCAAGTCAACTCGTGATGTTGTACCTTCGACGGATCGCGCCTGCTTTCATTGCGTGCCGCGTGAGCTGTCTTCGCCGAGAGACGGTGCGATCGTCCGTTGGCGATTGCTTCGCTTCGCTCGCAATGACATGGGGTCGCGCTATGACATGGGGCCGCGCAATGACATGAGGCCGCGCGATGATGTGTGGAGCGGCACCCACCGGTCGGCTTACGACGCCCGCCTCCAGGTCGTGCCGCCTGGGCCGTCTTCCAGCACGATCCCCTTTGCCGCCAGCTCTCCTCGGATCGCATCGGCGCGAGCGAAGTCGCGCGCCTTGCGCGCCGCGACACGCGCGGCGATCGCAGCCTCGATCTCCGCCGCGTCGTCGATGCCGCCACGGAACCAGGCCGCCGGATCGGCGCCCAGCAGGCCCAGGGCGCCACCGGCCGACCGCAATCCCCGCGCGGCTTCGAAATCGCCGGCCAGCGCCTGGTCCGCCAAGGCGTGCATCTCCGACAGCGCCAGTGGCGTGTTCAGGTCGTCGCACAGCGCCTCGGTCACCGCTTCCGGTACGTCTGCGCCGTCCAGCGCGGGATAGCGTTCCAGCGCACGGTAGAAACGGTCCAGTTCGCGCCGTGCCTCGGCGATCGCCGCGTCGTTGAAATCCGGGGTGGACCGGTAATGCGTGCGCATCAGCAGCAGCCGGATCACCTCGCCCGGCGCGCGCTTCAACGCATCGCGCAGGGTGGTGAAATTGCCGAGGCTCTTCGACATTTTTTCGCCGTTCACCAGCAACATGCCGGTGTGCACCCAGTAGCGGGCGAAATGGCTGCCGGGGAAGGCGCAGCAGCTCTGCGCCGACTCGTTCTCGTGGTGCGGAAAGAGCAAGTCGGTGCCGCCGCCGTGGATGTCGAACGTTTCGCCCAGGTACTTCCAGGACATCGCACTGCACTCGATGTGCCAGCCGGGGCGGCCGCGGCCCCATGGGGACTGCCAGCCGGGCAGGTCGGGCGGGGATGGCTTCCACAACACGAAATCGCCGGGGTCGCGCTTGTATGGCGCCACTTCCACGCGCGCGCCGGCCAGCAATTCCTCGGGGCTGCGGCCGGACAGGCGGCCGTAGGCGGGATAGGTGTGCACCGCGAACAAGACGTGGCCCTCCGCGGCATAGGCGTGGCCCGACGAGATCAGGCGCTCGATCATGCCGATCATCTCGGGGATGTGGTCCGTGGCGCGCGGCTCCACGTCCGGGGGGCGCGAGCCCAGCGCCGCCATGTCCTTGTGGTAGTCGGCGATGGTGCGGGCGGTGAGCGCGCCGATCGGCTCGCCCAGTTCGGCGGCGCGGGCGTTGATCTTGTCCTCGACGTCGGTGATGTTCCGCACATAGGTCAGGCGCGGATACAGCCGCCGCAGCAGGCGGGCCAGCACGTCGTAGACCACCTCGGGCCGCGCGTTGCCGACATGCACCAGGTCGTAGACGGTGGCGCCACACACATACATCCGCACATGCTGGGGATCGAGCGGCTCGAAGCGCTCCTTCCGTCGGGTGAGGCTGTTGTGCAGGGTCAGCGTGGGCATGGCGGTTCCTTCGCGAGGGGCGCTTTTTCGGGCAATCGCCGGGGCAAATCAATGCGCGGTGCATTGACTTTGGCCTGTGCTCCGGGCTACGCGGTAAGAGCGAATTAAGAATTATTCGCAACCCTGCCCGCCGGGCCGGAAGGAAGGATCGTCGGTCATGTCGGGCGAGCAAGTCGGTATCGCGGGCGGGGCAGGTTGGGGCGCGCGCGCGGCGCGGTTCCTCGCCGTGTTCGGCCCGGGCGTGGTGGTGATGCTGGCCGACACCGATGTCGGCAGCGTGATCACCGCCGGCCAGAGCGGCGTGCAATGGGGCTACCGGCTGCTGCTGTTGCAGCTCGTGCTGGTGCCAATTCTCTACATGGTGCAGGAACTGACCGTCCGGCTGGGCATCGTCACCGGCCGCGGGCATGGCGAGCTGATCCGTGACACGTTCGGCCCGGTCTGGGCCTGGGTGTCGGCGGCGGGGCTCGGGGTTGCGACCGTCGGCGCACTGCTGACCGAATTCTCGGGCGTCGCCGGGGTGGGCGAGCTGTACGGCGTGCCCCGCTTCGCCACGCTGCCGATCGCGGCGGTGGCGCTGCTGGCGGTGGTGATCACTGGGTCCTACCGGCGGGTGGAGCGGGTGGCGATCGCCGTCGGATTGTTCGAGCTGGCGTTCTTCTTCGTCGCCTTTGCGGCACATCCGGATCCGCACGCGCTGCTGGCCGGGTCGTTCACCATTCCGTACCGCAACGCGGATTACCTGTACCTGGCGGCGGCCAATATCGGCGCCGTGATCATGCCCTGGATGATCTTCTACCAGCAGTCGGCGGTGGCGGATAAGCGGCTGCGGTTGGAGCATATGACCGCTGCCCGATGGGATACCGCGATCGGGGCGGTGATCACCCAGCTTGTGATGGCTGCCGTGCTGATCGCCTGCGCTGCCACGATCGGGCGCGACCATCCGGACGCGTCGCTGCAATCGGTCGGCGACATGAGCCAGGCACTGACGCCGTTCCTGGGGGTTGCGATGGGCAACCTGGTGTTCGGGCTGGGCGTGCTGGGCGCGGGGATGGTGGCGGCGATCGTGTGCTCTTTGGCCTTCGCCTGGGGGCTGGGCGAGGTGACCGGCTATCGGCGGTCGCTGGAATACCGGCCGCTGGAGGCTCGGTGGTTCTACGGGGTGTACGCCGCGTGCGTGGTGGCGGGCGCGGTGGCGGTGGCGCTGTGGCCGAACCTGGTGTCGCTGAACGTCGGCGTACAGGTGATGAACGCGCTGCTGCTGCCGCTGGTGCTGGGGTTCCTGATCGCCCTGTCGGTGCGGGCGCTGCCGCGGACGTACCGGCTGCGGGGCGGGTATTTCTGGCTGGTGGTTGGGGTGTCCGTGGTCACCTGCGCCCTGGGCGTCTTCGGGGGTCTGCAAGGCGCAGGATTGTTCTGACGGGCGTGGCACCGGGGGGCGCGGGCCGGCGAACGATGCCGGGTGTCGGACGGGCTCGCCGGGGGCGATGCGCGGGTGCGTCTCGTGCTCGTCTCGTTTGGATTGATATGAGATTCCATGACGCGTTGCGAGATGCGCGTGTGATGCGTCTCGCGATCGTCTCGTTTCGTTTCCTGTGAGACAGCGTGCGTTCGGGAGCCTTGCTGGTTTCGTGGTTCTCGGTGGCGGTTCGTTCTGCCTCCGTGTTACGATGCTAAAATTATTGCGGGCAGGAAGGAGTGCCGGGGGCCTCCTGCGGTATTCGCGCGGTGATGAGAATCGGGGACATGCGATCCGGCACACGCGCATTGCGGCGGGCCGTGCGGTGCGCGTTGCCGCAGTGCGAATCGGTATGGCGGGGCCGGACATGCTCCGGCCCCGTTGGTCAGGCTTTGCGTGGGTGTGTGGTGCGGTCAGGGCGGGCCGGTGGCTGCCGCCGCGACCGCCATGTCGGGGGCCGGCGATGCGCTGAACGGATCGGCCAGCCAGTGCTCGCCGAGGAAGACATCCAGGATCTGCCGGAGTTCGTCGCGCGTCTGCACCGGGCGGCCCAGTTCGGGCTTGTGGTCAAGTTCGACTGCGCCGAAGCGCTTCTCGCACCTGCGGATCTCGCTGAAGTATTTGTTGAAACTGCCGCCATAGCGGCGGAACAACGAGAACAGCTCGGTGCCGAAGGGGGCGGCGCAGAGGAAAGGCGCGATGCCGAAATCGAGGCAGATCCCGACGAGGGTGCGGCCTATGGGCCGATCGCGGACCTCGGCTTCCACCTGGCGCATGGAGGGCAGGTTGTCGAGCGTTAGTTCTTCTTGCGAGCCGGTGCGGCGGCAGGGCCGGCGCGCGGCAGTTTGTCGCGGTGACGCGGCGGCTGGGGTGGCGGCGGCCGGCGGGGTTGGCGGATCTGCGGGGCGCGTGGCGCGATCGCGCTGCGCCGGGACGACGAGGTCCCGGCCGGACCTGGCGCGTTCCAGCAGCATGCGTTCCAGCGCGACGGCGCGCATGATGCCTCGATACACATGGGCGAGGATGGTCGAAATCCGCGCCGTGCCGAAGAACTGCGCGATGGTGGAAAAGCCGCCGCGGAAAGCGCGGTGTTCGAACATCTCGGCGAGGCGGCGGCCGTGCGCGGCGATGATGGACAGGATGCAGAGAAGGTGCGCAATGCGCTCGGGCATGGGTTGGGCGTCGCGATCCTGTTGGGGATCGGGCTGGGTAGCAGGGCCGTCGGTATGATTGCTCTCAGTCTCTATCATCATTTTGGTAGTATAAATGACTGTACGGTGCGGGGTCAAGGACTATTTTCAGGAAGTGCGGTGGCCTGGATCGGTCCGGCCGGGGGCCCGATTGCTCTCATCCCCGGTGGTCGGGTTGATCGGGCGGAGGATCGAGCGCGTGCGCTGTCCGGTCATTGCGTTGGCACGCACGGTCAATGCGGCTGGGTCCCCTCCCCCCGGCCCCGTCCCACAACGGGAGGGGGAGCATCGCCGTTTTCTTGTCTTGCTGCCGCGAGCGTCTTGCGGCCCGCGAGCATGTCGTCGAGCGAGCCGAACGCCGCCATGTAGTGGCCGGCGAAGCCCTTTGCCTCAAGCTGCGAGAACAGTTGGGGGAAATCGAAATCGCCGTGGCCGGGACAGAGATGTTGCTCGGTGCCGTTGCGAAAGCAGTCTGCCAGCCGGACTTCCCGAACGCGTCCGATCGGCATCGATGCGACGAAACCGGCGACGCCCTCGGGCACCAGGTGCGCATGGTTGGCGGTGAATGCCAGGGCCAAGGCGGGCGAGTCGATACGGTCGTAATACCAGCGCCATTCGTCCAACGTGTGCGCGAGGTAGTGCACTTCGGCGTCCGCCGGTTCCTTGTTCAGGTTCTCGAGCAATAGCGTGACGCCTTGGGCTTCCGCGTAGTCCGCTGCTCGCCGCAGGCGTTCGAGCCCTGCCTCCATGCGTTGCGCCTGATCGGAGCCGAAATGGAATCCCGCGTGCACGACGATCCATCCCGCACCAAGTTTCGCGGCCGCATCGACATAGGCGCGCAGATAGGAGTCTGATGCGTTCGACAGCAGCGGCGCGTATTCGGCGACGTTCACTGCGGACGAGGTATGCAGCCCGAGCTGCACGCCTGCCTGCGCGCAGGCGTCGCGGATGGCGGCGGATCGCACGGCATCGAAGCGGGTGAACGCGTTGGCGCCGGTATCCAGTTCGATGTCGATGAATCGGACGCCTTGGCGGGTGGCCCAGGCGATCGCGTCTTCCAGTTTCAGTTTTCGGCCGATATCGATGCCGATACGGTGGAGCAAGGTCTGGTTCATGGGCATTTCGTGCACGGCAAGTCCATCAGTGGTAACCAAAGGGGTGCGCACCTTGCCTCGGAACATGCCACGGGACCAGCCGACATGAGCGACGCGGAGCTTCGTTCCCTGCTACGTGACTGCCTGGTGTTGTGGGACATCGCGGGCTCGATCGTCGCGGCCGATGGCGGCATGGCGATCGAAACGAAGGACGGGCGTTTCGTGCTGCAACGCGCCGCACCGGATATGCGACCGGTGCGCTGGCTGCTGCAAACGCCTGAGCGCGCGGTTGCTGGCCGGGTGCCACGCGCTGCTCCATCGATCGTGGCTGCCTTGAGCGCGCTGCGTCACGCGATGGGCGGGGATGGCGGAGCCAGCCTGCGGATCGGTGCTGCGTGAGAGCGTCTTGCGGCGATGCGCGTTATGGCGGCGCGATCATCATGCAGTTTGAGGTCCGCATTGCCGTCAGGCAAATTCGCGCCTGGTCAAATTTGACATCTTTGAGCAGGTGAAGACGCGGTGGCGCTGGCGATTGCGGGCCCTGTTCTGCTGCGCCGCAATGGACCCGATGGCACGCGTTGGGCGGCGCGGGCGGCGCGGGTGGCGGCCGCCCGCGGACTGGCGCTCAATCGCTGTCGGGCGGGATCACGTTCTGGGGCTTCGGGCCGAGCAATGCCGCGCGCATCGTCTCGGCCGACTTCACCCGGATGTCGTCCCAGGCCTGCGGCGTGAAGAAGGCCGCGTGCGGCGTGATGATCAGCCGTCCGATCGTCCAGGGCTCGCGTGCGCGGTAGGCGCGGACCAGTTCCGGCACCGGCTCGACGGGCGGTTCGATTGGCAGCACGTCCAGCGCGGCGCCGGCGAGATGGCCCGCTTTCAGCAGTTCCGCCACGGCGTCTGGATCGACGATCGGGCCGCGCGCGGTGTTCACCAGGACCGCATCCTTCGGCAGCAGTGAGAGCTGCTTCAGGCCGAGCAAGCCGCGCGTCTCCGGTGTCAGCGGCGCGTGCACCGACAGCACGTCGGACATTTGCAGCAGCTCTTCCAGCGTTCTGGCGCGGCCGACGCCGACGCCCAGTTCGGCGCCGTTCGGCAGGTTGGGGTCGTAGAAGACGACACGGAAGCCGAGCGCCTTGGCACGCAGCGCGGCAGCCGTGCCGATGCGGCCCAGGCCGACGATGCCGAAGGTCTGCACGCCGAGGCGGCGCACCAGCGGATCGATGATATAGCGCCAGGCGGCGGGCGGGTCGGCGCGCTGCGCTTCGACGTGCAGCAGGATGCCGCGGCGCAGGGTCAGCGCCAGCGCGATGGCGTGGTCGGCGACTTCGGTAGTGCCGTAGTCGGGGACGTTCAGGATCATGATCTGGCGCCGCGCGGCGGCGATGCGATCCAGGTTGTCGTAGCCCACGCCCATGCGGCAGATCGCGCGCAGGCGGGGGAAGCGCTCCAGGTCGGCCGCGGTAACCTTGTAGCGCAGGATCATCAGGCCTTCGGCGGCGGCGCAGTCTTCGTCGGTCAGATCGGCGAGGTTGTTGGAAGCCTTGGGGAAGATCACCCGCACGTCCGGGCCGTAGATGCGGCGTTCGACGCTGTCGTCGGGATAGGCGTTTTCGGAATAGAGCACGGTCACGGACATGGTGCGGACGCTTCCCCTTCGGTTCAGCGGAACGGCTAGCGCGCCGGGGACCAGATGGCCAGATGAGCCAGGAAAACCTTGCAGATCGCGAGCCGGCACCCTATCTGACCAGTCTGGTCAGTAAGAGTCCGTTAACATGTCTCCGGCACAAGATCGCCCTGGCCCGGTGCCGCCCCCACCCAACGGTACCCCGGCCTGGAAACTGGAAGACGCCAAGGCGAGGTTCAGCGAAGTGGTCCGTCTTGCCCTGCAAGGACAGCCCCAGCACGTCAGCGTTCGCGGGAGGCCCGCCGTGGTAGTACTCTCTGCGCTCGACTATGCCCGCCTGGCCCCTGCGGCTTCCAGCCACAGCCTGGCCGCCTTGTTCGCCGACAGCCCCTTCGCCCGGCTGGACGATTTTGAATCCTCCATGGTGCGGGAACGTGCCCCGGTGCGCGAGGCCCCGGACTTCGAAGCGTGACCCTGGCGCCCGCGCGCGGCTGGTTGCTGGACACCAACGTCGTCTCCGAACTGCGCAAGGGCCCAAGGGCGGCGCGCGCGGTCCGTGCCTGGGCGCACAGTGTCCCGCCCGCCGCCTGCTTCCTCAGCCGCATCAGCATCGCCGAGATCCGCTTCGGCATCGCCCGCGTCACCGACCCCGCCTTCCGCGCCGAACTGGACGCCTGGGTGCGCGACGGCCTGCTGCCGTGGTTCGGCGACCGCGTGCTGGACGTGGACGACCGCGTGCTGCTGTGCTGGCGGCAACTGGTCTGGGAGGGGCAGAAGACCAACTACACCTACGCCCAGCCCGATTCCTTGCTGGCCGCCACCGCGCTGGAGCATGAGCTGGGCGTGGCGACGCGCAATACCGAGGATTTTCGCCGCGCGGGGCTGCGTTTGCTCGATCCGTGGTGCGACCCGGCATAACGGCGGCGTGTGCCGGCCAGCAGGTTCGCGGCCATAGGCGTGTCGCATCCGGCGCTGTTACACTCGTGGCCTTGCCGGCAGGATTTCTCAATGCCGGCCATGCGTCACAGAGGATCGCGATGACAACCGTACGCGTGGTGTGCGGGCATGACTGCCCTGACATGTGTTCCTTGCTCGCCCATGTCGAGAACGGCCGCGTGGTTCGCGTGCAGGGTGACCCGGACCACCCGTTCACCGCCGGCTTTGCCTGCGGCAAGGTGAATCGCGACGCCGAGTTGGTGCATTCGCCGCAGCGGCTGACAACGCCTCTGCGCCGTGTCGGCGCCAAGGGCGAGGGTGCGTTCGTGCCCATCACATGGGACGAGGCGCTGAACGAGATCACCGCGCGCTGGAAGGCGATCATCGCCGGGTCCGGACCGCTTGCGCTGCTTGGCTACGCCTACAGCGCGCATCAGGGGTTGATGAATCGCGGCCTGCCGAACGGATTGTTCCATGCGCTGGGCACCAGCCGCATGCTGGCCGGCACCGTGTGCGACAGTTGCAGCGATGCGGCGTGGGAAGTCACGGTCGGCGCGGTTGGCGGGGCGGACCCGGAATCGGTGCTGGACTCCGACCTGGTGCTCTGCTGGGGCGCCGATCTGTTCGCGACCAACGTGCATTTCTGGGCGAAGCTGGAGGAAGCGCGGCGGCGCGGCACCGTGCTGATCGTGATCGACCCGCGGCGCACCCGGGCGGCGCAGAACGCGGATTGGCATATTCCCATCCGTATCGGCACCGACGCGGCGCTGGCGCTGGGTATCATGCATATCCTGGTGCGCGACGGCGCCTGCGACCGCGACTACCTGGCGCGGCACACGCTGGGCTTCGATCGGCTGGAGCAGGAGATCCTGCCGCGTTTTACGCTGGAACGCGTTGCTGCGATTACCGGCGTTGCCGAAGCGGACGTCGAACGGCTTGCCGCGGCCTATGGGAAAACGAAGAAGTCGTTCATCCGCCTGGGCTGGGGCATGACTCGCCTGACGCATGGCGGGCAGGCCTTGCGCGCCGTGGCGTTGTTGCCCGGGGTCACGGGCGCGTATGGCGTTTACGGGGGTGGTGCGCTGTCGGGCACCAATGCCTCGTTCGAACTGAACTACAATGCGGTCCGCAAGCCGTCCGGTCCGACGGACGCGCGCACGGTGAACCACCTGCGGCTTGGCGAGGCGCTGCTGGAACTGCGCGATCCGCCGATCCGCGCGTTGTTCATTGCCGCCAACAACCCCGCGGTTACCTGCCCTGACACGGCGAAGACGCGCCGCGGGCTGGCGCGCGAGGATCTTTTCACCGTGGTGCACGACCCGTTTCTGACCGTCACCGCGCGCTATGCCGACATCGTGCTGCCGGCGGCCACGTATCTGGAAACCGAGGACTTCTTCCGCGCCTACGGCTCCTACTACATGCAATACAGCCATCGGGCGGTGGCGCCGCAGGGCGAGGCGTGGTCGAACCTGCGCCTGGCGCAGGCGCTGGCGCAGCGCATGGGGGTGCAGGACCCGGTGTTCCGCATGTCGGAACGCGAGATCCTGCGCGCATTGTTCCATGGCGCCGGCGGCGCGTGCGCCGAGGTTGATGTGGATCGCCTGCCGGACGCCGGACCGGTGTCGATCGCTTGCAAGAACGGGCAGCAGTTCCGCACGCCGTCGGGCCGGCTGGAATTCTTTTCTGCGACGCTGGCCGCGCAGGGCCTGCCGCCGATGCCGGACTGGCAGCCCGATCCCGCCGAGGCCGCGCAAGCCGCGCGCTGGCCGCTGCGTCTGCTGACGGCTCCGGGGTACTTTCAGAGCCACACCGCGTTTTCCGGCGTCGCCAGCCTGCGCGCTCGCGAAGGCAAGCCGTGCTGCGTGCTGCATCCGCAGGATGCGGCGGTGCGCGGCCTGACCGAGGGGCAGCCGGTGCGGCTGGTGAACGACCTGGGCGCGATCACGTTGAAGCTGCAGGTACGGGACGAAGTGCAGCCGGGCGTGGTGCTGGTGCCGGGGCAACGTCCCGATGACGAGACGATGGACGGCACCGTGAACATGCTGTGCAGCGGGGCCTTTACCGATTTGGGAGCGGGCGCGACGTATCAGAGTACGTGGCTGGATGTGATCGCGCCCGGGGGACCGGTGAGCTGAGATTCGGCACCGTGACGCGGCAGAGATTCGATATTCAAGGCGGAGTCTGGTCCGCGCCCGTCACACGGTCGCTGGCCAGGCAGAGTGGTGCCGCCTCCCGAAGTGCGTCGACCTGCCTTGGCGTAGGGGTCATGTTCAGCGGTTCCAGTACCGCCACGGTTGCAACAAAGCGTTCGGAGCCAAGTGTTTTGTAAGCCGACCCCGGAGTGTCGGGATCGTCAACACGGCCAGAAGCCGCCGGCGCCCTGGATTGACTTACCTCTTCGCCCCCGCTGAATTGCCGGCGGGAGACTTCCATTTCTGGAGCAATGAATGCCGTCTGGGGTGGCGCAGAGCGCGCCGTCATTGTCACGACCTGTGTCCGGCGCCGGCTTCGCCTGGCTGGAGCGCGCCGGCGTCAACCTGCTGGTGTGGGTCGGCATCGCCCTGATCGGCGTGCCGCTTCTGCTGACACTTTATCTCAGTCTGTTCAATGAAAAGCTGATCCTGTTTCCGCCGCAGGGCTACACGCTGTCCTGGTACGCGGCGATCCTGCCCAATTTTGGCGGCCCGATCCTCACCAGCCTTGAACTCGCCGCCGCGGCCGTGTGCGGCAGCCTGGTGCTGGGCGTCCCCGCGGGGATCGGCCTGGCACGCTACCGGTTTCGCGGCCGCGGGTTCGTCTCCACCCTGTTGCTGGCGCCGCTGACCGTGCCTGGCATCGCGCTCGGGTTGGCGATCTACATCATGCTGGTGACGATCGATGAGAAGGCCGGGACCACGTTTACCAGTTCGCTGCTTGGCCTGGTGCTGGCGCATATCCTGGTCACCACGCCGTGGATGGTGCGGCTGTGCCTCGCCGCGCTGACCAACCACGAACGCAGCGCCGAGGAAGCCGCTGCCAGCCTCGGCGCCGGCCCGTTGAGGGTGATCTGGCGCGTCACATTGCCGGCCATGCGCCCGGGCATCATTGCCGGGGCGCTGTTCTGTTTCGTGTTCTCGTTCGAGAATCTTGAGCCGGCCTTGTTCCTGAGCAGTCCGGGGATCACGACATTGCCGGTCGCGGTGCTGGAGTATCTTGAATATCATATCGATCCGCTGGTTTCGGCGCTTGCGGTCGCCCAGACCGTGGGGGTGGCCGCGCTGCTGCTGGTGCTGGACCGCTTCATGCGTTTGGGTCAGGTCGCGCGATGAGCACTGTCGCCGCGCTGTCGCTGCGACAGCTTACCAAGCATTATGGCACGCATGCCGTGGTGCGCGATGTCACGTTGGATGTGGCACCTGGCGAGCTGATCGTATTGCTGGGGCCGTCGGGCTGCGGGAAGACCACCACGCTGCGCATGATCGCGGGTTTCGTGACGCCGGGCAGCGGCGATATTTGCCTCGAGGGCAATAGCATTATCGCGCTGCCACCGCATCGCCGCGAAATGGGCATCGTGTTCCAGAGCTACGCGCTGTTCCCGCATTTGACGGTCGCGCGTAACGTCGCGTTCGGATTGGAGATGCGACGCACACCGGCTGCGGTTGCCGGCGCTCGGGTCGAGGAAATGCTGCGGCTGGTGAAGCTGGAGGCGCTTGCGACACGCCTGCCGCGTGAACTTTCCGGAGGGCAGCAACAGCGCGTTGCGTTGGCACGCGCGCTGGCGATCCATCCGCGCCTGCTGCTGCTGGATGAGCCACTGTCGAACCTCGACGCCGCGCTGCGCGGCGAGATGGCACGCGAGATTCGCATCCTGCAGCGCAATGGCGGCATCACCACCATCATGGTCACGCACGACCAGACCGAGGCCATGGCGATGGCCGACCGGCTGGTGGTGATGCATGAGGGCCGCGTGCAGCAGATCGGGTCGCCGGAAACCGTTCATGCCGCGCCGGCCAATCCGTTCGTCGCGCGCTTCATCGGCGGCAGCAATATTCTGGAAGGGCGGCTGGGCGATCGCCGCCTGATATTGCCTGATGACACGACGTTGTCGCTGGCGGCGCACTACCCTGGCAGCGGCGCCGCGACGCTGGCCGTGCGTCCGGACAGCGTGCACCTGCTGGCTCCCGGCGGCGATGCGCGCGTGGAAGGCGAGGTGACGTTGTGCAGTTGGTTGGGGTCGGTCGTAGAGCATGTCGTGCAGCTTGGGCCGGACACCACGGTGCTGACGCGCGGTCCGGCTTTGGGGCGCGACGCCGTGCGGCGCCATGCGCCGGGCACGCGCGTCGCGCTGTCGTGGGAGCCTGCTGAAGAACGCTTGTTCGATGCCGACGGCAAGGCATTGGTCGCCGCCGTTACTATGAAGGAGACAAATGATGCGTAAGACACTCCCGTCAACGCCGGGCTCGAGCCGGCCATCGATACCGGACGGTTCGGGCGCAAGCGGCCGGCCCGGGGCCGGCGATGACGGGAGGGGATGGGGCCTGGCCGTCTCGCGCCGCACGGTTCTTGCTGCCGCGCCGCTGCTTGCCGCGCCGGCCATCCTGACTCGCAACGCGCAGGCCGCCGAACGCTGCGTCGTCGGCACCTGGGGCGGCGACTATGCGCGGCTGCTGCGCGAGAACATCGACGATCCGATCCTGAAGCCCGAGGGCGTGGATGTGATCCAGGACGTCGGCGATGTGAACCCGCGCATCTCGAAACTGTACGCGCAGCGCGCGTTGCCCCGTGGCACCGATGACATCGCCTGCGTCGATGCGATGAACGGCTATCGCCTGAATGCCGCTGGGCTGGTGGTGGACCTGACAGAGCAACAGGTTCCCAACCTGAAATACGTTCGTCCGGAACTGCGCATGGCGGGCTTCGTGCCGCATATCTTCAGTGCGCAGGTGCTGCTGTACAACCCGGCCACGGTGAAAAACCCGCCGCGCTCGATGGCCGACTTTCTCGACCCGCAGTGGAAAGGCAAGGTGGGCATGCTCGCCACCGGCGGCCCGTTCCTGCTGCAAGCCGCCAGCCTGCTGCAGTCGGGCACGACCACGGATTTCGACAAGGCCAAGGCGTTCATGCTGAAGCTGCGCGCCAACGGAGTGCGGCTGTATCCGGAAACCGACAATATTGCCCCGGCCTTCAAGAGCGGCGAGATCGACGTCGGCATGATCTGGCTGGCACGCAAAGTGATGTGGGAGAATGCCGGCTTTCCAGTGGCGTCCACCTTCCCGAAGGAAGGCGCAATTCTTTATGTCTCCGGGATGGTGATGCCGAAGAATGCGCCCGACAAGGCTGCCGCCTATAAATACATGAACGCGCTGCTGGCGCCGCCGGCGCAGCAGGGGTTTGCCGAGCATATGGGCTATCTGCCAACGGTGACCGACGCGCCGCTGACCGGCAAGGTGGCAGAGCAATTGGCCTTCCCGAAACCCATGCCGAAGCTGGTGCCGCCGGATTATGCCGTGTTGGCCAAGGCCATACCGGACCTGAACACCTGGTGGTTGAAGAACATGCAGAATGGCGGCTGAACGCCGGGAGGCCGGCGCCGCGCTGACATTGCTCGGCCCGGCCAGCCTGATGATGGTGGCAATGCTGATCGCGCCGCTGGCGTTCCTGGTGCGCATCAGCCTGAACCGCTTCGACCCGACGCAGTTGATGATCGCGGCGGTGACACCGGAGAACTATCTGCGATTCTTCCGCGACCCGTTCTACTGGAATATCCTGGTCACCACGCTGCGCGTTTCGATCATCGTGACGGTGGTGTGCCTGGCGCTGGGCCTGCCGATGGCCTGGCGCCTGGCACGCACCACCAGCCGATGGAAATCGGTCTACATGGTGCTGACGGTGCTGCCGCTGTTTGTTGGGGCAACGACACGAACAGCGGGATGGATGATCCTGTTCGCGCGGGGCGGGATGCTGGACATCATTTCGCGCGATGTGCTGCACGGCGGTGGCGTGAACCTGATGTTCACCGAATCCGCGGTGATCGCGGGAATCATCGCCATCAACCTGCCGTTCACCCTGTTGACGCTGCAAAGCGTGTTTGAAGGGATCGATCCTCGGCTGGAGGAGGCCGCGGCGTCCATGGGTGCCGCGCCGTCACGCGCATTCTGGCGCATCGTGTTCCCGCTGGCGTTGCCGGGTGTGAGCATCGCCGGAACGCTGTGCTTCATCCTGTGCATGAACGCGTTTCCCACGCCGGTATTGCTTGGCGGTCCGCGATTTCAGATGATGGCGCCGTTGTTGTTCTGGGCGTTCAGCAGCGACAACGACTGGCCGTTCGCCGGGGCCATCGCGTTCATCCTGATCGCAACGACGCTGGTGCTGACCGGGGTGGCGAATGTGATGATTCCGCGGCGGTACCGGGCGCGGTAGAACGTGTGGTGCGGTACCCATGTCGTGCGGTACTCATGTCATTGCCAGGAGCGTAGCGACGTAGCAGCCTCGTTCGAGGGTGCCTGTCCGATGACCGGGGTTGCTTCGTCGCTTTGCGCCTCGCGATGACATGTGGGGGCGATGACATGTGGGGGCGATGACACGCATCCCCCGGCTTGCGCGGATCGATCGCCTGCGTGCACTGTCGGGCCGCTTTTGCCAGATGGAGACAGGATGATGGATGCCCCCGTGCCAACGATCGTGGACACCGCCCGCCGCGTGCTGCCGGCGGCGAGCTTCGGGAATCTCGCCGGCGACATCATCATTCGTGAGGGGCATGGCGGCCGCGTGACGGATATCGACGGCAATGAGTATGTCGATTTCCTGCTTGGCTCCGGTCCGATGTTCGCGGGCCATGGGCATCCCGACGTGGTTGCGGCGGTGCAAGAGCAATTGGCGCGGGGGTTCACCTTCTTTGCGAATAATGAATATGGCATCCGGCTGGCAGCGGAACTGGTCGATGCCGTCGCGTGTGCGGAGCAAGTGCGGTTCGTTTCGTCGGGCACCGAGGCAGACGCCTTCGCCATGCGCGTCGCACGGGCTTATCGCGGCCGCGACAAGATCCTGAAATTCGAAGGCGGCTTTCACGGCATGGGCGACCATAGCCTGATGAGCTGGACGCCGAAGCGCCTGGGTAATTTCCCCCAGGCGGAGCCGAGTTCCGCCGGTATCTGCCGCAGCGTCGCCGACGATATGCTGATTGCTCCGTTCAACGATGCGGACCTCGCCGCCGCGCTGATCCACGAGCATCGCGACGAACTGGCGGGCGTGATCGTGGAGCCGTTCCAGCGGCTGCTGCCGCCGAAGCCTGGCTTCCTGCAGGCGCTGCGCAAGGCGACGAAGGATGCCGGCGTGCTGCTGATCTTCGACGAGATCGTCACCGGCTTCCGCTTCGCCTGGGGCGGCGCGCAGGAATATTACGGTGTGGTGCCGGATCTGTGCACGCTGGGCAAGATCATCGGCGGCGGTTTCCCACTGGCGGCGATCGCCGGACCGGCCGAGATCATGGCGTTGTTCGATCGCGCCAAGGCGGGCGAGGATCGATTCCTGCCGCAGGTTGGCACGCTGTCCGGCAATCCCATGGCCGCGGTGGCGGGGCTGGCGACGTTGCAGGTGCTGAAGCAGCCCGGTGTTTACGACAAGGTGTTCGCGACGGGACGCACGTTGATGGAGGCTCTGGCGGGGTTGCTGCGCGAGACCGGGCTGCCCGGCCAGGTGATCGGCGTGCCGCCATTGTTCGATGTGATCTTCGCGACGGGGGATGTCGCGGATTATCGCGCGACGCTGAGGGCGGATGCGGCGATGACGGGGCGCTTCAACCGGCTGCTGCGCGAGAGGGGCGTGTTCAAGGGGGATTCGAAGATGTACATGTCGGTCGCGCATGATGCGCGCGATGTGGCGCAGGCGATCGATGCGTTCGGGTATGCGCTGCGGGCGGAAGCGGGGAGGTAATCTGCCCTCCTTGCGCAGGAGCTGAAGGGGGCAGCGCGCGAACTCCGTGCGATCTGCCCGCATTTAGCGTCCCGATATTCGGCGCAGCGAGGTCGACGATCTCCGGGAAAAGTTCCGGCGGCTTCCAGCTTTTTGCCACGTACCGTCCAACGTCCAGCAGCCGCGGTGCGAGTTCCGGAGGATCGAAGCAACCTGGCGCCTGGATTTCCCCGGCGGCGACTGCAATTCCCGCCTCCCGCGCAGCGACAGGGCTCAATTGACGGCGCCGCCCATGGTGGCGCCGTCAACCGACGTCAGTGGCGTGCGATACAGGTCAGCGCTGCGTCCATTTCAGGCGCCTGATTGTCCGGCTGACAGGTGCGACGCAGGGCTCGGGCGACGCTGCCAAAATTGCCGAACCTCATGCGTAACGGCGAGCCTGATTCTTGTGCTTTGACGTGCGGGGGCGATGATCGGCGCGGCAGCCGGATAGCACGTGGGGGAAACATGGACGCAGACTTCGTGGTGATCGGTGCCGGATCGGCCGGGTGTGTCATTGCCAGCCGGTTGTCAGAGACCGGCGCAGGGGTCGTGCTGCTGGAAGCGGGGCCACCGGACCGCAATCTGTGGATCCATATCCCGGCCGGCGTGCTGAAGCTGCTGCACCATCCGGTGGTGAACTGGAACTACAGCGCCGATGGCTCGGCGGGCACGGCCGGGCGCGCGATCCATTGGCCGCGAGGCAAAGTGCTGGGCGGGTCGAGCTCGATCAACGGCATGCTGTACGTCCGCGGCAATCCGGCCGACTACGACGGCTGGGCGCAGATGGGCTGCCGCGGCTGGAGTTTTGATGATGTGCTGCCGTATTTCCGCAAGTCGGAACATTACGTGCAGGGTGGCGAGGCTGAGTACCGGGGCCAGGGCGGCCCGCTGCAGGTGGAAGATTACCGCACCATCCTGCCGCTGACGCATCGTTTCGTCGAAGCCGCGCAGCAGGCCGGGTTTGCGTTCAGCGGCGACCTGAATGGGCGGGTGCAGGAAGGCGTCGGCTATTCGCAGATGACCCGGTTGGGAAGGTTTCGCGGGTCTACCGCGCGGACGTTCCTCGCTGCGGCGAAGGGGCGCGCCAACCTGCGCGTGGAGACGGACGCGTTGGCCACGCGGCTATTGTTCGACGGCCGGCGCTGCGTGGGAGTGGCATTCCGGCAGCGGGGCGCGGATCGGGAGCTGCGTGCGGGGCGCGAGGTGATCCTGTGCGGCGGCGCGGTGAATTCTCCGCATCTGCTGCAGATTTCCGGCATCGGCCCGGCCGCGCATCTGCAGGCGATCGGCGTGGCGGTGCTGCACGACCTGCCGGGCGTCGGCGGCAATTTGCAGGATCACTACGTACTGCGCGTGTCGCATCGGGCGAAGGACGCGATTTCGATCAATCAGCTTGCGCGGGGGCCTCGGCTGGCGGTGGAAGCCGCGCGGTTTGCCGTGACCGGGCGGGGCGCCCTGACGTTCGGTGTGACCAGCGCGCAGGTGTTCTGCCGGTCGCGCGAAGGACTCGCCAGTCCGGACCTGCAACTGCTGTTCACGCCGGCCAGCTATGATGCGGCGCGGTTCGGTGCGCTGGAGCATGCGCCGGGCATGACGGTGGCGATCTGCCCGGTGCGGCCGGACAGCCGCGGCTCGATCATGGCATGCTCTGCCGATCCGTTCGCGGCGCCGGCGATCGCGCCGAATTACCTGTCGGATGCCAACGATGCGCGGGTGCTGATTGCGGGTGCGCGCATCACGCGCCGCATCTTCGCGCAGCCGGCGTTGGCGAAGCATAGCGCGGCGGAGATCCTGCCCGGACCGGACTGCGAGTCCGACGCCGACCTGACAGAGCATGCGCGGCGCTACGGCACGACGATCTTCCACCCGGTGGGGACGTGCCGCATGGGCGAAGGACCGGCCGCCGTGGTGGATGCCCGGCTGCGCGTGCATGGGATCGGCGGGTTGCGGGTGATCGACGCCTCGGTGATGCCGACGCTGACGACGGGGAATACCAACGCTCCGACCATCATGATTGCGGAGAAGGGGGCGGCGATGATCCGGGAGGATGCCGCGTGTTAGCTCGGCGTGCGCGTCACCGTTGACCTACGCAGCGGGCGGCTCCGTCGCCCTGAACGAAGGCCGCGCCGCAATCGCATCGTACCAGCCTGACAGGCTGGGGCGTCCTTGCCACCTCGTCCGCCGGTGGCAACGGTTTGTTCATACCTGGCCGCTACCCTGCGTCGCATGGGTCCTCTTCGCCTCGCCCTTCTGCTTTGCCTGGCGGCTGGTGCCGCACGCGCCGACTTGCCCGCGGCGCCGCTCGCCCAGGCGCCGGGTCTGCTGTGCCGCGCGGCGATTGCCGCGGCTGCCAGGGCGCACGGTGTGCCACCCGGCCTGATGGCAGCGGTCGGGCGGGTGGAAAGCGGCCGGCGCGATCCGGTCAGCGGTGCGTGGTATCCCTGGCCGTGGACCGTCGATGCCGACGGGCAGGGCACGTTCTATGACACCAAGGCGCAGGCCATTGCCGCGGTGCGTGCGCTGCAGGCGAGCGGCGGGCATTCCATCGATGTCGGCTGCATGCAGGTGAACCTGCAGCACCATCCGCACGCCTTCGCCACCCCGGAGCAAGCCTTCGATCCGGGGACGAACGCCGATTATGCCGCTCGCTTTTTGGTGGAGTTGCGGGGGCAAAGTGGTTCCTGGCCGCAGGCGACCGCGCTGTACCACTCCGCGACGCCAGCCATTGGCGCGGCCTATGAGCAAAAGGTGATGGCGGCCTGGCCGGAGGAGCAACGGCTGGCGGGCGAAGGCCCGGTGGTGGCGTCGGCTGGGAACTGGGGTAGCCCGTTCAACGGCGGCTTGTTCGCGCCGCCGCCTCGGCGCGAGGCGGGCGCGCGCTTTGTCCCACCCGCATTGCCGGGGCAGGCGCCGCCGCCTGGGCGCGGACTGGATGCGTATCGCGCGGCACCGATCATGCTGGGTTGGCGGCGTAAGAGCGGGTAGCGGCGCGGTACATCCCGGCAGGGTACGGAGGGCAGGCGCGAAGGCCGGCGAAGGCTACCGCGCTGGCCTGGCGGGGCTTCGCGTTGCCGGGTGGCGTGCGCGGTGTCATGTCGCGCCACATGTCGCCGCCGCTGAAGCCGCCTCCGGAACGTCTTTATGGCCGCAGCCGCGGCCATAAGCTGCGCCCGCGCCAGGAGAAGCTGCTGGCGGTGACGCTGCCGCGCCTGACTGTGTCCGAGGCGGCGGCGGCCAGCCTGCGTGCCGCGTTTCCGCACCCGCCACGCGCGGTCTGGCTGGAGGTTGGCTTCGGCAGCGGCGAGCATGCGCTGGCCCAGATCGCTGCCCACCCCGAGATCGGCCTGATCGCCTGCGAGCCGTTCGAGAACGGCATTTGCTCCTTGCTCTCCCGCCTGGTCCCGGAGGGCGAGGAAGCAACCGCCCTCCTGCCCCCCAATCTTTTGTTGTGGCCGGACGACGCTCGGGTGCTGCTGCGGCGCCTGCCCGATCGTTGCCTGGACCGGCTGTTCTTGCTGTTTCCCGACCCATGGCCGAAGGCGCGGCACGCCAAGCGGCGGTTCGTGCATCCCGCGCTGCTGCCGCTGGTCGCGCGCGTGCTGCGCCCCGGCGCGGAATGGCGGGTGGCGACCGACGATCCGACCTACCAGGCCTGGGTGAGCGAGGTAATGGCAGCGCAGGATTTGTTCGTTGCACCGGATCCTGCGGCGCAGCGTCCGGAGGATTGGCCGCCGACGCGATACGAGGCGAAGGCGCTGCGGGAGGGGAGGCGGCCGTTGTATTTTCGCCTTATTCGAAAAACGGGAGAAGGCTCGGAGCGTGGCGACGCGGGTGGGAGTGTTCTGGCTGGCACGCTGTAGAAAGCGCTCAGTAGCGACCCGATCGCCCTCACCCTCGACGCTTTCGCGTCTCGACCTCTCCCTCTTCGTGGGGGAGATTTTTAAATGCCGCGGGCCAGGTTTGCGAAGGATCGCACCAGGACTTCGTAGATCGGCCGCTTGAAATCCACGGCAAGCGTTGGAAGCTCGGTCAGATCGGCCCAGCGCCATGCATCGAATTCCGGATGAGGATCCAGATCCAGCCGGATATCCGAATCCTCGCCCGTGAACCGCAACGCGAACCAGCGCTGCCGCTGGCCGCGGTAGCACCCCTTCAGCGCGACACCCACGAGATGCGCCGGCAGATCGTAGGTCAGCCAGTCCGGGTGCTCGCCGATGATCTCGGCGCGATCGGTGCCGATCTCTTCGGCCAACTCGCGTAAAACGGCTGAGCGTGGGTCTTCGCCTTTGTCGATACCGCCTTGCGGCAATTGCCAGCCGCCAGGGGCACCTTCCGCATTCGGCAGGTCCGCGCGACGCGCAACGAACACCTGGCCGTTGCGATTGAACAACGCGGCACCGACATTGGGGCGATAGGGCAGAGTGTGGTTTGCCATGATGCTGCTGGTTCTGCTGGTTCTGCTGGTGGATGGATACGTCAAAAGGCCGCACCGGGATGGCCATCAGCGATGGCCTTCACCTGGCGACCCCGCTTCGTTGCTCTGCATGGCAAAGATCAGGTCGCGCGGCAAGCCACCGATCTTCCGAGGACACAATAATGGGGAGGACATCAGCAGGCTGCACAATCGATCACCGGTTGCAGGTATTGGGGATGAAGCGGCATGGAGCAGTGATCGCGTCGGCACGATGGTTGCAGACGGCCTGGATGTGCGTTCAGGACCGTACGTCGTGGAGATCTCGTTCCTTGGAAGCCCGAAGGCACCGCCCACGGGAGCTGATGATTTGAACCGCGCCCGCGCGCTGGCGCTGCGCGCGCTTGCGAATGCCAAGGCGAACAGGTTGTAGGATAACGGTCGCGGATAGGCAGAGCGGCAGCAGGCAGGTGTACGCGAACGTGTCAGTTGCGATGGCCAAAGGGGCGACACGAAAGGAACAAGAGCATGCACCGCACCGTGTCACTGCGGCGCGCATCGCGACGAAGCAACCTCGTGCAGGGAAGCTTGTGCGCCGTTCACGCGCCGATACGACGGGGATCGCTTCGCTCCTCGCAAAGACATCGGAGGATGTCGACTCGCAAAGACATCGGAGGATGTCGACTCGCGCTTCACCGATGGCAGGTATCAGATATAAACTTCAAACCACCCGTTCCACGATCAGCTTCTTGATCTCGGCAATCGCCTTCGCCGGGTTCAAATTCTTCGGGCACGTGTCGGTGCAGTTCATGATCGTGTGGCAGCGGTAGAGCTTGAACGGATCCTCCAGGGCGTCCAGCCGTTCTCCGGTATGCTCATCGCGCGAATCGGCGATCCAGCGATAGGCCTGCAACAGGATCGCCGGGCCCAGGTAACGATCGCCGTTCCACCAGTAGCTGGGGCAGCTTGTGGAGCAACAGAAGCAGAGGATGCATTCCCATAGCCCGTCCAGCTTTTTGCGCTCCTCCTGGCTTTGCAGGCGCTCACCATCAGGCGGTGGCGGCGAGTCGCTCTGCAGCCACGGTTCGATGCTGCGGAACTGCGCGTAAGCGAGCGACAGGTCCGGCACCAGGTCCTTCACGACAGCCATGTGCGGCAGCGGCATGATGCGTACCGCGCCCTGCACCTCGTGGATCGGCTTGAGGCACGCCAGCGTGTTGGTGCCGTCGATGTTCATGGCGCATGAGCCGCAGATGCCTTCGCGGCAGGAGCGGCGGAAGGTCAGCGTCGGATCGACTTCGTTCTTGATCTTGATCAGCGCATCCAGGACCATCGGGCCGCATGCGTCGAGATTGACCTCGTAGGTGTCCATGCGCGGGTTCTGGCCGTCGTCCGGGTTCCAGCGATAGATGCTGAATTCGCGCAGGCGCCTGGCACCGGCGGGTTCCTTCCAGGTCTTGCCCTTGCCGATGCGGCTGTTGCGGGGGAGAGCGAATTCAACCATTGCGGTCGTGTCCTGCGTGTTCTGTCATGGCGAGTGAGCGCAGGGACGAAGCAATCCCAGGCGCGGCGTGGCAACAATCCCCAACCCGATCGAGATTGCTTCGTCGCTGCGCGCCTCGCAATGACATCGGGTGGGCGCTCCTCGCAATGACATGTTCCTAATAGACCCGCTTCTTCGGCGGAATGACGGAAACTTCGTTGGTCAGCGTCTGCATCTTCACCGGACGATAGGCCAGCGAGACGTGGCCGTGGTCGTCACACCGGGCCAGTGTGTGCTTCATCCAGTCGTGGTCGTCGCGCTCGGGGTAGTCGTCATGCGCATGGGCGCCGCGGCTTTCATGGCGGGCTTCGGCGCTCACCATGGTGGTCATCGCGTTTCCCATCAGGTTATGCAGTTCCAGCGCCTCCATCAGGTCACTGTTCCAGATCAGGCTGCGATCGGATACCGACATGTCCGACAGCCCTTCCCAGACCTGCTGCATCTTGGAAACGCCTTCCGTCAGCGTCTTGCCGTTGCGGAACACCGCGGCGTGCTGCTGCATCGTGCGCTGCATGTCCAGCCGCAGGTCGGCGACACGTGTCCCCCCCTTGGCGTGCCGCGTGCGATCGAACCTGTCCAGGGAGTACTCGCCGGCCTTTGGCGGCAGCGGCGGCTGGCCGGCACCTGGCCTCACCGCCTCCGCGCCATGCTGCGCGGCGGCACGACCGAACACCACCAGATCGAGCAATGAATTGGTGCCAAGCCGATTAGCGCCGTGCACCGAGACGCAGGCCGCTTCGCCCACCGCCATCAGCCCGTGCGCCACCGCGTCCGAATCGTTTGCGTTTGGGTTCAACACCTCGGTGCGATAGTTCGTGGGAATGCCGCCCATGTTGTAATGCACGGTCGGCAGCACCGGGATTGGCTCCCTGGTCACGTCCACGCCGGCGAATACCCGCGCCGTTTCCGAAATGCCGGGCAGGCGTTCGTGCAGGAGCTCGGCGCCGAGATGCTCCAGGTGCAGCAAGATATGGTCCTTGTTCGGACCGCAGCCACGGCCTTCGGCGATCTCGATCGTCATCGAGCGCGACACCACGTCGCGGCTCGCCAGATCCTTCGCGCTGGGCGCGTAGCGCTCCATGAAGCGCTCGCCTTCGCTGTTGGTCAGGTAGCCGCCTTCGCCCCGCGCGCCTTCGGTGATCAGGCAGCCGGCGGGGAAGATGCCGGTCGGGTGGAACTGCACGAACTCCATATCCTGGCACGGCAGGCCGGCGCGCAGGATCATGCCGTTGCCGTCGCCGGTGCAGGTATGCGCCGAGGTGCAGGAGAGATACGTGCGCCCATAACCGCCGGTCGCCAGCACCACCATCTGCGCGCGGAAGCGGTGGATCGAGCCGTCATCCAGGCACCAGGCGGTGACGCCGCGGCACACGCCCTCCTGGTCCATGATCAGGTCCAGCGCGAAATATTCGATGAAGAACTCGACGTCGTGCTTCAGGCTCTGCTGGTACAGCGTGTGCAGCATGGCATGGCCGGTGCGGTCGGCGGCAGCGCAGGCGCGGTCGGCCGGCGGCCCTTCGCCGTACTTGGTCATGTGGCCGCCGAACGGGCGCTGGTAGATCTTGCCCTCTTCCGTGCGGCTGAACGGCACGCCGAAATGCTCAAGTTCGTAAACCGCCGGGATTGCCTCGCGGCACATGTATTCGATGCAGTCCTGGTCGCCGAGCCAGTCCGACCCTTTCACGGTGTCGTACATGTGCCAGCGCCAGTCATCCTCACCCATGTTGCCGAGTGCCGCGCCGATGCCGCCCTGCGCCGCCACCGTATGGCTGCGCGTCGGAAACACTTTCGTCACGCACGCGGTTTTCAAACCGGCGGCACCCATGCCGAGCGTCGCGCGCAGCCCGGCACCGCCCGCGCCCACCACCACCACGTCGTAGGTGTGGTCAACAACCGTGTAGGCGCCCAACGAGGGCTTGCTGATCGCGTTCATGCTCAACCCGCAATTGCCAGTTTCAGCGCCGCCAGCACGCCGATCAGCGCCACCAGCCAAACAACGCCGCGCAACACCACCAGAGAAACGGTCCGCGCCGCCTCGCTATGGATGTAATCCTCGATCACCACCTGCAAACCGAGCAGCAGATGATGGAAGGTCACGACAACCAGCGCCACCAGCAGGGCTGCGTTGATCGGATTGCCGGCCCAGTGCGCCACCGCCGCGCGCGGCATGCCGGAAAGATGCAGCGCCGCCCACACGAACCACAGGGTCAGCGGCAGCAACGCCAGCGCCGTCAGCCGCTGCGCCCACCAGTGCCCGGTGCCCGATTTCGCCGCGCCCATGCCGCGCACCCGGCCAAGCTGGCTGCGCATCACCCGCATGTCAGGGGATTTCGCTGTCTGGCTCATGATCTTTTCCTCACCAGACGATCGCGACGACGATCCAGGTCAGCACGGTCAGCACGCCGGTCGCGACCAGCACCGCGTATCCGGTGCGATGCATCACCGGCAGCGAAAACCCCCAACCTGCGTCCCAGGCCAGATGCCGGATGCCGGAGCAGAAATGGTACCAAAGCGCCACCGTCC
>DATKPQ010000062.1:0-33313 GCA_035523995.1 Acetobacteraceae bacterium
CATTGTCACGTTAACTTCGCGTGGGCAGTATGGAGCCGAGCGCAGTCGTGTCGTGCCGATCATGCTGCGCGGCCGGCGCAAGTCTCCTGCTGCCAGAGCTTGAAAGCGTCCGACCGGGTCACGCGACAGGCATGGGCGGGGAGTTGGTGTCGACGTGGGTGGAAGTGACCGTAGATGAATGCGTGAGCGGAGAGGAAGTTCTGGGCTTGCTCGGTTGATTTGAACCGTTGCCTCTGCCGCTCTCTTCGTCGCGTCGGTCGATGCGAGTTCTCGGCCCGGTTGTTCAGGTATCGGGTTTGTCGGTGCTCAACGCCGGGAAGCAGTTGACGCTGAGCGACGCCATAGCTCCTCAGCTTGTCGGTTACGATCACCCGCGGTACATAGTGCAAGCCCTTCAGAAGCCGCTTGAAGAAGCGCTTTGCGGCGTTGGCATCGCGCCGGGCCTGAACGAGGATGTCGAGCACGACGCCATCCTGATCGACAGCACGCCAGAGATAGTGCTGCACGCTCTGGATGCGAATGAAGACTTCGTCCAAGTGCCACTTGTCCCCAGGCCGGGGCCGGCGGCGGCGCATGCGGTCGGCAAAACTCGCGGCGAATTTCTGGCACCAGCGCCGCACCGTCTCGTAGGAAACGACAACGCCACGAGCCGCCAAGAGCAGTTCAACGTCCCGCAGGCTGAGGCTGAACACGTGGTATAGCCACACGGCGTGGCAGATGATCTCGGCAGGGAACCGATGGCGGTAGTGGGGGTCGGGTGGCGGCTTCATGCCGCCAGTCTCAACCGCTTCCGCTACTGCCGCCAACTCTGGTTACCGTGACAATGCCCTGGCCCGACATCATTGCTGCGCTCGGGTTCGGTCGGGAACAGCATACACGTCAGTGCGGCGAACAACATCTTCTGATCGCGGACCGTTTCGGGCATCTGGAGTGCCGGCGCGGCTGAGAGCCGGGCACTGCAGCGCACGCACTGGAAATCAGCCGACGGGCTGCCACCGGCCAGCGGGTTGGAGCGAGAGCCGCTCGCCCCCCCGCCAGTCTGCGCGAAATGGGTCAGGCCACTTGCTCCTGGTTCCAAGTACGCGCGCCGGCCGCCTGCCACCAATAGAAGCGCCCTCCGCCTCCCTGAGCGGTAATGACCACTGAACTGCCCGTCCACGCGATCGATGCCAAGGTCCATGCCCCGGTGGCTACTATCTCTGAGTGCCATTGATTGGAATCGGCCGCCTGCCACCAGTAGCGGAGGTTGCCGCCTTCGCCGTCGCCGGCGTCGGCTGCGATCACCACTGAGCTACCCGTCCATGCGCTCGACACCTCCCATAGTCCCTCAGTCGCCACCGTCTCCTTGTGCCATGTCTTCGTGCCGGCCGCCTGCCACCAGTAAGCGAGCCGGTCTCCTTGCCTATCGCTGGATGCGACAATGATCACGGAACTGCCCGTCCATCCGATCGCGAGGTTGCCCCACCAGCGCGCCCCGGACACGACCCTCTCGTGGTTCCAGGTGGGCGTGCCACCCTGCCTCCACCAGTAGGAAATGCCGTCGTCGCTGTTGGCGGCGATAACCACCGAGCCGTCGGGCCACGCCGAACCGCCCGCCCACGCGATCGATGTTTGAACGTAACTCCCGCCGGTCGCCACAGTCTCCTGGTTCCAACCAGGTGTGCTGACCACCCGCCACCAAGAGTACAGATTGCCGTCAGCGTTCGTGGCGGCGATGAACACGAATGGCCCCGCCAGCGCGATCGATGGCGCGGCCAATGGGTAGTCGAAGTAGCCCCCGCCCGTCGTCACGATCTCCTGTGTCCAGGTGGTCACGTCAGGGGCCTTCCACCAGAAGTAGATGTTTCCGTCCGTGGAATTCACGGCGGCGATGGCCACATAACTGCCGGTCCACAAGACCGCCGGAGGACCGTAGCCCGTACCTGCCGCCACGAGCTCCTGAGTCCAACCAGTCGTGCCGGCCGCCTGCGACCAACAGTAGATGCCTTGCGGTTCCCCTTGCTCGTACCAGGCGACGATGACGACCGAACCGCCTGTCCACGCGATCTGGTTCATTGGAGCGTTTCCTCTGGTCCACCAGTGTCGCCTGTAGCCACAAACAGCCGGGCTAGCTGCGACCTATTTCACAGTCTCTTCCCTCCGGAACGTCGATTTGCCGTCACCACGGCCCAGGTCCAACTCACCCAGGCAGCCATGGCACAGCGCGATACCTCCGCTGCGACGTTACCTCGACTTTCGCAATTCGCCTCTGGTTCCGGGAAATTCGCGGATCGCCGGTGGGCGCAAGCGCTTGATCGGCTTGTGGCGAGCGTCTCGGGCAGCCCGCGGACCGTCTGCGGTGCCGACCAAGCCGTTCGCGGCGCGATCGGCCGCGGGCGGAATCTCGAGCCAAGTTTCTACGCCACAAGATTCGCCGCAAGGACGGCGAGGAGCACCGCTACTAACCTGGACCCGGATGAACATTGACCCGCGAGACTGCCGCTTCCTCCGGACGCCCTCTTTGCTGTCGCAACGGGTGGCCGCGATCAGATCGGACTACCCGGCCGCCTTGCGCTGGAATTCGCATCCTTTGCGCACTTCTTCACACAACGTGCTCTGCCGGTGGTCTGCGGAGCGTCCCATATTTCAGTGGATGATGATCTCGACCCTGCGGTTCTGAGGCTCGCGTACACCGGGGCCCGTCGGGACGAGCAGATGCGTCTCACCGAAGCCCTGTATGGTAATGGCCTGGCGTGGCACGCCGTCGCGCACCAGTTCCCCCGCAACGGCCTCGGCGCGCCGGACCGAGAGTTTTTGGTTGTACTGCGGCGTGCCGGAGGTGTCCGTGTAGCCATTGACCTCGATCCGCGTGTACTGCACGTGAGTCGAGTTGTCGGCTGCCTCCCTGATGATCTGACGGGCGCGATCCGTCAGCGTGGCCTTATCCCAGTCGAAGAACACAAGGTACGAACGGCTCGGCGCTGGCGCTGGCGCTGCGACCGGCACAGGTGTGGGCGGCGGCGCCGGCGGCGCGACGTTAAAGGCGTAGCGCAGGCCAAACATGAAGGTATTATTGTACTCATGCCCCCACTGGAAGGTGCCAGTTCGTGTGACCCTTCCCACCACCGGTAGCACCGCGGTCAGTCCCGCATTATAGGTGCGGGTGCCGGTCATGCCGAGAATCCGATAATCGGCCGTCAGAGACAGGCCCGGCACGGCCTCAATAGGCAGCGCAACGCCCAGGATGCCCTGCAGCGCGAAAGATGCCCTGGTGTCATTTGATCCCAGATCGGGTGACAGCGCGGCCGCTGTCCCGGTGCCGAGGGCGGAGAAGTTCGACAGATGTGCGCGCTGGTAGCCGAGACCGATCCCGGCATAGGGCACCACCCACGGCGTTAACCCCACGAAATCATACACCGCGTTGAACATCGGGCCCCAAAGCTGCTCCGAGCCACTGGCGGACGTGCTTGCCCCGAAGCCTTGCGCGTTCAATCCGCTCACGTGGCTAAAGCTGTTGTTCCGGTAATCGAATTCCACCTCAAGGCGGAGGCCATTGCCCAATCCCCAGCCAATCGCGCCTAACGCGGCGGCGCCGATGTTCGTCGAGGTACTCAGGTTGGGAGTGCTGAGCCCGCTGCTGAGGGGACGCAGATTAGAGCTGAGGTTCTTGATGGATTCATCACCTTTCAGGGTGAACCCGCCTGCCCCCGCGATATACAGCCCGGTTACCGGATAGCCCAGTTGCTGCTGCGCATGAGCGCCGAGCGAACCGCCCAGCACAATCGCGGCCGTCATCAGAATGCTCGGAGCCACCCGTAGCGACGAGACCATGGTGAGTATTCCGTGGTTCTATATTCCTCAAACCTACGAGTGCCGCAGGATTTGCGCTATGCAAAATCGGCATGCTCACTCAGTCTCAACGGTCGCCAAGGGTTGGGCAGTCGGCGGATGGTAGAACTCACCAAAAATTGTACGACTTTGGTGCCGCAGCGTTGCGCCTCATGCAGGTCGGGGGTGTCGATCTCCCTCTTCAGTTTGAGACCGTCCAAAACATGGCGGTGGGACAGTCCGGGCGCTGCTTGATGGCGGGACGTTCGTCCGCTACCTACTGGTTTTGTTCTTCCCCCGCGTTTTGGACGGCCTCGACGGTGATTGCTACCGGTCGAACCACGCTCTCGCTTGCCGACCACCTGTCCGCAGGGACGCGCAATCCTGAAAGCGTGGGAGACCGTCCAAAACTGCTCGAAGGCGAAGAAGCCGAGACCCGCTTGCCAACCGTCAGACATCGGGGTGATGTCCGGATGCCGGACAACAAACAAGCTCGCCGTCTTCTGGTTCGAGCAGTGACTATGTGACAGCAAAGTGCATCCGGCTGACATGCGGTAACGCCACAAAGGCCGGGGATATGGGATCGATTCCGAACATCGATGCGTTCCGGCTTGACCCTGACCCCGGGTCTAATGGCAGAAACCTCAACAAATCAATCAGATGGGAAGCTGAAAAGCGAACCACGGCTTGGCGCCAACAGGCATGGTCAAACCGAGCGCCGATCGACGGACGCGACGCCTGGCGCGGCTGCAAAGACTTGCATATCCCGACATGTTAGTTGTCATGTCATTGCAGATATGGTTGCAATCCCGACCAGAATGATTTAGTCCCTTCGATATCTTTTGGCCTGGACTTGTGACGCCGGTTTGCTGCCGGCGTGGAGGTCTGCTGTGCGCGCATCCCGATATTGCGTTGTTCCCTGCCTGGTGGCTGCCCTGGCGTTGACATCCTGCGCCACACAGAGTTCATCGACGGCAGATCCGCTGGCGCAGGCGAATGCGCATTTCACCGAAACAGTGGTAACCGGCGCCCTTGTTGGTGGCGCGCTTGGCGCCGGTCTCGGCTACTTGTTGGGCGGAGGGAAGGGGGCAGCGATCGGCGCCGGCGTCGGTGCGCTCGGCGGCGGAGCGCTCGGATACGGCGTGGCCAGCAACAATCAGGCGCAGGCGCAGACCGAGTCCAATCTGAACACCCAGATCAATCAGGCCAATGCGGATGCGGCGCAGGCGCGGCAGGCTGCGGACTATGCCTGGCGCCAGACCTATGCCGCCCAGGCCGAGGCACGCGAACTCGCCGCCAAGGTGCGTGCCGGCGAGATTTCGGTGGCGCAGTACCACGACAACCTCGAGCAGTATCAGCAAACCTCGCAGGAGATGCAGACGCTGATTCAGCACATCGATCAGCGCCAGCAGACCTATCAGCAAACGCTCAACCAGGTGCCGCCGTCGCAAGCCGGGCAGCTCGTCGCGGCCAACAACCAACTCACGCAGGAGCGCCGAAGCCTGCAGGATAGTTATCAAACGATGCAAAAGGTGCTGGGAGAAAGGCCCGAGGGATGATCCGTCTTGCTGCCTTGTGTGCGCTGGTTCTGCTTGCCGGGTGCGCTGCCTCGCAATGCGATCCAAATCAGGTGGGCTTCTTCACCGGTATTGGCTGTGCTATCGGGCCCGGCTACGCCCAGCGCACGCAAACGCTGAACGGCGTACTCTCCAGTGCCAATGCCAACGCGGTCGGCGCCGAAAATTCGGCGAGCGCAGGGGAGGCCGCGCGCGCGGCGGCTGAGACAAACCTCGCATACGAACGCCAACAGCTCGCCGACTTGCAGGACGAGCAACGCAACCTGGCGCGCAGTCTGGGCGCGGCAAAAGCCAATCATGCCGCCGACCAGGCGAAGCTGGCGGACGCCGAGCGCAAGCTCGCCGCATTGAAGGCGGAGACACACAAGCAAGCCGAATCTCCAGCGCCGGACCCGGCGGCTATCGAGGCGCTGAAAGAGCAGCAGCAGCGATTGCTCAAGCTCGTGGCACAGATGTGACACGCACGAATTCGGTGGCGGAAGATCTCGAAGGCAGCTATCGGCAGATGGAGCAGGTCCTTGGCGCATGACCGGCGGGATAATGCCGCGAATAGGCAGTACATTCGGTTCGCAGCGGCCGCATAAGGAACCGATCGCTACTGTCCGGGCACCGTTTCGATCTGTCGTGCCATGTCTTCCGCGGCGATGGCCTGGCCGTTCTCCAGTGTCGACACCTGTGACTCGATCACCGGCAGGAAACGCCGCCGCCGATCGGCGCTGTTGGCAAATTCCTGGGCAATGAGATTGATCTCTTTGGTCAGGTCGGTGTGGGCCTGGCCGAACGCCACGGAACGCAGCAGCGCGGCATAGGCGCCGAGTGCCGAAGCCAGGTCGTCCTGATTGCCCGCGATCCGCTGCTGGGCTTGTTCGTATTCCGGGGTACCCTGCGACAGCTTGAGGTCCGGGTTCAGCATAATCGCGCGCTGCACCAGGATGATCCCATGCAGCCGCCAGATGGAATAGGCTAGCGCGCTGGCGGCTTCGAGCTGGGCATGCACCATTGCGGAGGCTGCATCGGCCCGTGCGCGTTGCTCCGAAGCAAGCTGCGCCGCCAGCGCGGCAAGCTGCGTGCGCAGGTTCTGGTCCGCCGCCGATTTCGCCAGCGCGGAGGCGACCGCCTCCGGCGTTGGTTGGCTTGGCCTGGCGGGGTTCCGCAGCAGCGCCGAGAATGCCGCCTTGAGCTGCTGCACATGCGCAAGGTCGCCGCCGGCAACGGCGCCGATCGCAACACGAAAACCGATGAACGGTAGATGCGTCGCGTGGCCGGTGGCAGGATCGAACGGCGGCACCTCTTGGCGCAGTGCGGTGGTCAGCGCTTCGTGCGACGTGGTGTATCCGCCGCCCCGCGCGACCAATCCGCCCGGTTGTCCCTGTGGCCGCCCAACCCGGTTCAACCGGTACGGCATCAGTGTCCACTGCCAGACATTGCCGAGCAAGTCATACAGGCCCAGCGGGTTCGGCAGTCCCTGACCGATCTGTCCAGGGCCACCCTCGCGGCTGGGCAGATAGCGGCTCTCGCCCTCCGGCATTGGCCAGAGCGGCGCCTCGTATTCCGTAGCGTTGACCGCAACACCGCCGCGCGCGGCATATTCCCACTCCGCCTCGGTCGGCAGACGGACGAAGCCCGGGGCGCCGGCGTGTTGCGGCAGCGACGTGCGCGCGTTCTGCAGCAGCCAGTCCGACAGCCGCTGGGTGAAGTCCACCGCCGAGAACCAGCTCACATCGGTAACCGGAAGCCGCCCGTGTGGCGACGGCGACGCCGGACAGCTCCCCATGACGGCAGCGTATTGGTCGATCGTGACCGGGTACTTGCCCAAATAGTACACCGGGCTGCCATCAGCCACGTCGAAGGGCGCAGCGAGGTAGGCGCTTCGTTGGTACTGGTTATAGCCAAGCGCCGCGTCAGCCGAACCCAGCGTGATCGCCCGGTCTCCCAGGGGGCCAGGCTGCGCCGGTACGGCGATCGGGCGGAAGGTGATGGCACCGCCACAAGGCAGCGGCAATGTCAGATCGCCTGATGCCGGCTTTGGATTGTACCAACGGCTGTCCCATTGCTCCGGGGCGGCGGCGGCACAACACAGCACGGCGATCAGCAGCACGATCCGGGGCAGGGTCATCGAATTTCCTCCCATGGCTCGATGCGGGTCAGGCGCCAACCTGCGGCGGCGGCGGCGACAGCCGAGCCGGTCAGGGTCGCGCCCAAGGCACGTACCACGATGCCGAGGTTGATCTGACAGAGCGGGTCGCCGTGGGCGGCTGCGAAAGCGCGGTCGATCGCGAAGGCGACGCCCTCGGCGAAAACCAGCGCAAGCGCGACGCCAACGAGGCCCAGCAGACACGCCTCCAGCGCGGGCAGCAACGCCAGTGCACGCCAGGACAGGCCTAGCAGGCGTAGCATCGCGAAGGATCGCCGCTTGCGCTCGACCCCAGCCCAGAGGCTGACGCCAAGCGAAATCAAATAGCCGGCGCCGCCCAGCCCAGCGACAAAAGCCAGCAACAGGCCCAGATCGCGGTCGAGTCCCAGCAGGTTGGCGACCTCCTGCTGGTGCGAAACAACATCCAACCCCTGGCGTTGCAGTTCCGTCGCCACTGCCGGTACGTCGCGGAGCGTGCGGGCGAACAAGCGGAACCCAGCATAGCTTCGCGTGGCACTGGCGCGGGGAAGGGCGCCATTGGCGATCGGTGCCGCGATGCCGTCCTGGTAATCCTCGGCGTAGGCGGCGAGCGCTAGCGTGACGAAGGCGGCTGGGCGCGCAAAGGACCAGTCGGGAGCGACGCCTTGCACCGTAACTGGCAACCGAACCGCCTGACGGACGCCCGAGGGAGCGATCCGCACCAGCACAAAGTGCAGAGCGGTGCCTTTGGCGGCGCGCAGTTGCGCCGCCGCGGCGGCCGACAGCACGACTGCGGCGGGGGCTGCCGGTCCGTTCCCGGCGAGCAATGGGTCCGCGGGTGCCGAAGGCACAAGCTCGATGCGTACTGCGCCGCCCGCGCCATCGGCACGTTCGGCATCGAGGCTTATGGCAAGAGACCGCACGCGGGGCACCAGAAAAGCCACGTCCGGTTGCCGCGCCAGGATTGCCAAGCGATCGGAAGAGAACTCTCGGTTGCCGACCGAGACGATCTCGCGCGCGGTCGGGTTGGCCAGCAAACGGGCGCGCAGGCCGGCGATGACGCCCGCCCGCAATCCTGCGAGTACCAGCAGCGGCGCCAGCACAGCGGCAATCCCCAGCAACGTGCACAGCGCCAGGGTCTTCTCCGCCCACAAGTCCGCCACCGCGAGGCGTGCCAGCAGCCTCACTGCGCGTCCCCCGCCGCTGCGGGTGGTGACGTCCTCGCGCCACCGCCGGTCCAGCCGAATTGGCTGCGCGCCGAGCCATCGGCATCCGACACCAGCCGGGCAACGGCAAGGCCGGCAGAACGCGCCAACGCCTCGTCATGCGTCGCCACGACCAGCGCGGCCCGCGTCGTCTCCGCGGCCGCGACCAGAAGCTGCATGGCATTGGCGGCCTGGGTTGGGTGCAGCGAGGCAGTCGGCTCGTCGGCCAGCAGCAATGCCGGGGCTGTGATCAAGGCTCGAGCGAGTGCCGCGCGCTGGCGTTGACCCACCGACACTTCATGCGGTCGGCGGTCCAGCAGGTGTCCAATGCCGAGCTGCTGCGCCAGCCGGACGGGACGGTTGCCAACGCGCATTCCGAGGATGGTCAGCGGCAATGCGATATTGGCGCCGATCGACAAAAATGGCAGCAGCAAGCCGGTCTGCGGCATGAAGCCAATCAGCCGGCCACGCAGCCGGGTGATCGTCTCGAGTCGGTGCGCGTGCCACAATGCGGCGAGATCGACCGGAGCTGCCTGAGGTGGGTGCAGCACGAAATGCTCTGCCCGCTCGGGTGCCAGCGCCAGGGCGAGCAAGCCCAGCAGGGTGCTCTTGCCGCTGCCCGACTCGCCGACCACGGCAAGGCCCTCGCCGGCATGCAGGTCGATGCCACTCACGTCGAGCGTGAACGCCCCGTCGCCGAGGGTACGCGACAGCGCCCGCACCGAAAGGACGGGGTGGGCAGCATCGCTCATTGCCGGGGGTCAGCGCCGCAGCCGGGCCGCCGTGACGGGCACCGGCCGACTGCTCACCGCTTTGCCGCAGGCTGCCCGGAAAGATCGCAGATCACCGCTCCGCACCTGCCATAACGATCGATAACCGCAACGGCACGTTGCGCACCGGGTATTGGTATTGCTCACGGCAGCGCATCGAGCGGCACCGGATACGCCGCTTCTCCGGGCTTGTCTGGCCCCGCGAGGTTTACCCAAAGCGACGGTGTGTCGGCGTAGGCGCGATATAGCCGCAGCTTCGATGAGACCTCTTGCAGCTTCTCGTCTTGCGCGATGCCGCCCATGGCCTGCCAGTCGTCCTGGGTGATGTTCATCAGGTCAGAACGATAGGGCAGCCCGTCGAGGTACTGGCCGATCACGTCACCCAGCTTGTCGTAATGCGCAATCTGCCGCGGATCGCGGCCTGCCGCCGCGACTGCCGCCTGCAGCTCGGTGAAGAAGCGCTGCGGGTTAATCCGGGTCGATTCGCCGGCGCGCAGAATGTTCTGCAGCGCCTCCGCCAGATCGGAAAGCTGGTCGCGCGTCAGCAATACCCGAACCTCGATGCTGCGGCGCGAACCATCGGAATAGGTGTGGTCGGATGTATAGCCGTGAATGACGTTCGGCGCTTTAGTGCCCTCGGCGCGACCGAGATAGGCAAGCCGCATCGCCTCGGCCGCGATGGCGAAGCGGCGGACGATTTGTTCCGGCGGCGGCTTGCCCACCATGGGCAGCGGGAAGCCGATCTGCTTGCTGACTTGCAGTAACAATGCCTCAACGAGGTCATGCACCATCGCATGCAGCCCGGCCGGCGTGCCGCCGGCGACCGGGAAATACAGCGACGAACCGTCGGTCTGGCGGGTGAGGTCCTGGTATTGCGCGCGGGCTCGCGGATGGTCGTGCGCCTTTGCCCCTTCGGGCGTCAGCAGATGCACCACCATGACCGTCACGCCGCGGCTTTGGGCGAGCTGGCGGATCTGCGCGATGTCCATATGGGTTTCGCTCAGCTTGTCGGACGCCGAGCGTGCGCCCGCGTCGGTGACGAGCATCACGAAACGGCCGCCGAGCGGTGTCCAGTCGATGTCCTCGACTGCGGCCTTGATGCCGGCGATCGGGTCCTCGTCGAACTCCGCCGATGAGATAAGCGACGCGCGCATTTGCGCCATCGCCGCCAGCACTGCATCCGGCGGCTGGCTGAAATCGGGCTGGGCGAAGACCTTGGCGGTGTAGATCAGGCGCGGGTTGTCACGCAGCGAGTCGCGAAAGCCGATGGCGCCGAAGCGGAAGTTGGAGGCGACGGGCGACTGGCCGACACCGGTGATGAATTCGCCGAGGGCGGAGCGCGCCGCGTCGATATAGGGCTGCATCGATTCGGTCGTATCCAGCAGGAACACCAGGCCGCCGCGGTATTTTGCCAGTGCCTCGGCCTCGGTATCGGGGGCATGTGTCTCGGCTTCGGCGCGGGCGGCGATGGTTTCCAGCATTCGCACCGTGGCCCCGTCGTAGGTATCGACCCGCTCGGCGGACAGGATCGGCATCAGATAGAAATGCTGGCTGATGTCGATGGAATTGGCTGGCTCGACGGCGACGATCGGGCCCGGGTCGCCGGCGAGCGCGGCGGTGCGCAGCGCCGCGGCCTGCTTACCGGAAGCGGGGCCTTCCAGCAGCGACTTCAGTGTCGCCTCGTCGTGAAAGAACAGGGCGCGACCGCGGCCGGCGGGGTTGGTGAAGGAGCCGATCATCGCGTGCGTCCAGTCGATGGTGTTGTCGGCGCTGACCCAGCCGGCGATGTCGCCGTCGGTCGCGCGGCCGATCTGGACCCAGCCGCCGCCGGCCCGCACGGTCCGGCCGTAAACGTAATAGACGGTGAACCCGGGCAGCGGCTTGCCGTTGGCCGCGTCGGGCTGCTGGTACAGCGTGGCGCCCGGGCGCAGGATCACCCGTTGGGCGATCGCCGGCTTGCCTGGAAGGGCAAGCGGCACGGCTGGCTGTGACGGCGCGGGCTCTGCCACTGCGGCGCGAGGGAGGGCGGTGATCGCGAGCATGGTAAGCAAGGGGCGGCGCGCGATCACTGGCTGCCCCAATAATCATGGATGATCAGCCCCGCCATTATATCGCCGGCCTTGGATTGTTGCTCCAACCAGGTCTTCAGCGCCGCGCGATGCTCGGCCGCGCCCGGGACATTGGCGCGGGCAGCGATGCTGTAGTTCTGTGCCGCCTCGCGCGGTTCGGGTTTCGGAATCGGGCCGCCGGGACGGAAATTCACCGGGTCGACCTGCTGGGCGATGAAATAGGCCGCTTCGGCTGAGCCGCGGTCGATCGCGGTTTGCAAAATCAGGAATGCGCCGTTGGGGTCGGTTTTCCAGCGCCCCACGCCGATTGTGTAAAGCTGTTGGCCGTCCTTGGCGCACTGGATCACGTCCGCGACCGGTCCGCCGCCGCAGGCCGGCATGGGCGCGGGCGTCGGCTGGGTATTGGTCACCACGTGCGGGGGAGCCGGCGGAGGCCGCGTCAGGTAGTACCAGCCAGCGCCAGCTGCGATCACCAGTAACAGCGCGACAGCCGCGAGCCAGGCCCAGGCGCTGGAGCGGGATTTGACCGGGGGCAGAGGTGGCGGCTCCGGCGGAGGGGGCGCTGGTGGGGGCGGCTGGGGGCTGGGGGGCGGCGGTGGCGGAGGCGGCGGTGGCCGGATGACGACGGTGTCGTCGGCCTGAGCAGCGCCGGAGGAGGTCGGAATATGCGCCGGCCAGCTGAGCGGCACCTCGTCGATTCCCGCCGCCGGCAGCGAGAACAAAACCATGCCGGGTTCCAGGATATCGACGACCGCCGGACCGAGATGCAGCTCAAGGTCCGCGCCATTGACGCTCGCGCCGAGCGGTTCCAGCAGCGCCGCGGCCGCCTGCCAGCCGGTGGGGCCAAGGTTGGGCCGTTCGCCCTCGCCACGGGTGATGCGGAAGCGCGCATCGTCGGCAGCTTTGGCGGCGCCTTCCACCGTAAGGAGGGCATGGCCGCCCCCTGCTCGGGTATCGGGTCGGACGGAAAGGCGGGTCACGCTGCCTCGATGGACCGGATCAGCGCGCCAAGCGCGTCGTTGGCGGGACGGTCGAAACCGACACCACTCTCGTCGGAGGCGTTGTCCTGCGCCACCTGCAGCAGGGCGCGCACCCAGTCGACGGTGAAGTTCTGGTCATAGGGTGTCGGCCGCGCGCCCAGTGGCGGCAACCCGCGCAGGGTTGCCCGTGGCTGGAAGACCTGCGTGCCGTTGTCCAGTTTGCGCTGCTGCGGCGGGCACCACTGGAATCCCAGCCAGGTGACGAAGCTGTTGACCTCGTCCTCGGCAACCAGCGCCATGCGATCGGACCGGGCCGGAGCGCGGCTGAGGAAGCTGGCACTATCGCGCAAGGCCCGGGCCAGGCGCTGTTGCTGACCGAGCCGGCGCGCTGCGGCGGAGATCACCCCGACCAGCGGCCCGGCGGTTTCCGGGGTTAGCCGATAGCGCGCCAGATGGTCGGCGTCGCCGGCCAAGCTCTGCAATGCATCGTCCCAGGCGGCGATCAGCGCATCGGCGGCGGCATCGAAATAGTCGCGTGTGGCGGCCGACTGGGTTGTGCCCGAGGTCGGGAACAGCTCATCGAGCAATTTGTCGATGCCGTCACTGTCGGCGGTGGTGCCGATGGGGGCCTGGTCCGGTGTGGCGCTGCTTTCGATCTGCCAGATCAGACCTCGTACTTCCGCCGGGCTCAACTGCATGGCGCGGAGCAATGGGCCGAAGCCCTGGGCGCGGATCGTTTCGCGCAGGGCGCCGACAATGGCCTCAACTTCGGCGCGGGCGCGGCGGCGTTCCGCCTCGCGATCATCTGAGCGCCAGAACGGCCGCAACCGCGCCAGCATCTGGCCGGTGACTTCGTTGAGCCGTGCGTTGATTTGCGCGCCTTTGACTGCTGGGTCGCAAACCGTCTCAAGCGCGGCCGCCAGGCGGGAGATGCCACCGTCCTTCGGCGCAAGCCCGGCATCCCACGCGGCTTCCGGGTCGGCGAAATGGCGGCGGACCAGCGGGCTTTCCAGATAGTCTCTGCGCCGTTCGGCAACGAGCGAGGCGCCGCGGGGTGCGATGCGGTCTTCCACCGCGCCGGTCCCGGAGCCCTGATAGTCGAACACGGTATCGAAACGCACTGCCGTGCTGCGCAACCAGAACAGATTGCTGAATGGTTGGCCGGGCGTCCAGTTGGTGGGCCAGTCGTAGGACTTGCCGAGGAAATCGAGAAGATTGGTCTGGACCCGGGTATCCCAGCGCCCTGCGCTGGAGGCCTCGCCACTCTTTTGCTCGAATTCCAGGTCGAATTTCGTCAGCACGACAAACAGGCCGTTGCGTTGCTGCGCGCGTTTCTCCGGTATATCGCCGAGGGTTTGCTCGATCCAGTTGTTGATCATCAGCGGCAGGGTCTGCACTTCCTGGGTGCTGGGGCCGACGCACAGCACCATGGCGGCAATGTCTTGCTCTTCGTTATATCGTTGAAACAAGTAATCCACCTTGCCACGCAGGAAGGCAAAGCCGAGCTTGCCTGGGGTGGCGAGGAAGCGATCGACGTCGACGATCTCCTCGCGGCTGCGCGCGCCGGGAAAATCGAGCAAGTCGGCACGTTGCAGGAACGGCCAGGAGGCTGAGGGGATGGTGAGCGTCAGTTCCGCGACCAATGCCGCGAGTTCGGCGCGCGGGATCTCGGCGCGGGCGCCGCCGGCACCAACAACGGTCACCTTTTCCGTTGTGTCCTTGCCGAGTTTGAGCAAGGTGCGCACGTTGACGATGCCTTCATCGCGCGGCGTCAACGCCGCGACGGCGGCAAAGGCGCGGTTGGCAAAGCCGAGCGCGGCGAGAGCCTGGCTGAGACGAGCGAACAAGTCGGTGAAAGCCGCGACCTCACCCCACAGCGGCGCGAACAAGATGGCCCGGTCGGCGGCGCGTAGCCGCGGCGCGAGTTCCTGTGCGCGCTGCCAAAAACCATTCTGGCGCAGTGCCTCGATCAGCGCATTTGCCCGGAAGTGCCGCTCGCAATACTCTTTGAGTTCGTCGAGATCTTCCTCGGTCAGGCCATCGCCGGCGGTTGTGCCGGCGCGGGCGCCAAGCTGGCGGAACAATGCGTCGAGCCGCTCCTGCGTCGGTAGGACGATTTCCTCCGGATGAAAGTCCTTGACGAAGGTGTTGGTGAGAATGCGGATGACATCGGTCTGCGACAGCAGGCGCAGCACCACTGGTGTTCCGGGCGGCGTTGCGACGCGGTGCACGGTGAACCGAGTGACGAGGCCGGTGGATTCCTCGCCGCCACGTGGATTGATGTCGAGCAAGAAATCAAGTGCCCGGCCCTCGAAATCAATCTGCAGGCTGGTGCCGGGGGAGATGGTCAGGCGAGAGACGAGGTAAGACTTGCCGGCCTGCGATGCGCCGAACACGGCGACGGCAGGCGGCCGTTCGGCTGCCTCGCGCAGACGATCAGTGCGCCGTGCGTGGCGGCGGAATTCACGGGAGACGGTGTCGGCGGACTGACTCAGCAGCGCAGGATGCGCCAAGGCAAACGCGGTGGTTTCCGCGGCGGTCGTTGTGAGCCGCTGGGCGCGCGCCGCCAACGCCGCGTTTGCCAGATCATTCATCCCCGCCTCGTCGTTATAATGGTAAAGAGGTTCACGCGCTCGTGCAATCAAGATAGCCGCAAAAGGCAAGGCTTGCAGCCGGGCCATGGCCGCATCCGCGGTGCCTAACGCGGGTCCCAATCATGCGATGCCGATCAGCCCGGTGTCGCGCCAGTAACCATCCTCCCGCTCGAGCGTCTGCAGCCGCAACACCACATCTTGCTCGGCCAAGCGTTCGCCGTTGGCATCGGATACTTCCACCACCGTCAGGCGTTCGACGTCGGCTTCGTCGCCATCGGGATCGTTGCGTCGCTCCACTTTCACCGACAGCGGCAATGCGCCGAGCCGCGATACGGTATCGGGATTACGGAATTCCATCATGTAGAGCGGGGTCGAAGTCCAGCGCTCGATGTCGAGCTGGCGGAAGCCGATCCGTGTGGTGGTCAGGAACTTCATGTCGAACGTGTCGGCTTCGGCCGGCTTGTGGTCCAGGTCGATATTTCTCAGCAGGATGTTGGCGTCCAGGATCTGCCCGTCATTGTTCATGCGTCCGATCACGCGTGCGGTGGAACGCATGTGGAATTGCCGCGGGTCGAGGGCAAAATTGGGAATCTGCGCCTCGGAGAGGACGAACAACATGGCACCGACCACGGCGGTGGTCTTGGGGTCGTCGATGCAATTGGCGACGTCGCGGAACGGATAGCGCGGGCCGACACGATAGCGGTGCATGGGAACGATCCGGTGCGGCGGCACCGGCGATTTCGCCGCGATCATGTCGAGCACTGCGGGGAGACGCGATGGACGCCCGGACAGCAGCAACACGTCACAGTCGTAGTGCCAGGCGACCTCACACAGGTCGGCGAGCACATGCATCAGCGTCGCCCGCACCGCGGCGGCGATTGTTTCGGCGTCGGCGACTACCTCGACGTCCTGGGTGCGGAAGCCGCTTGCGCCGGCTGCCGCTGCTGCCGCGTCGATGTAGCGTGTCAGACGGTCAGGCGCGCCGAGTTCCGCGGGCAGGATATCGCCGAGGCGGCGCCGGAAGATTTCGCCCGTCATGCCGGCGCTCCGTTCATAGGCGTTGAGCACCGCAATCGCCGTTGGTTCCAGCACATGGCCGACGAAGGTGCGGCGGGCCTGGCGATCGACTTCCGACTGGTCGGACAGGTTCTGGCTGAGGGAGCGGATCAGCACGTCGCGTGGTGCACCAACGCCGGCGGCGGCCAGCGCGCGTTCCAGGCAGGGCACGACGGCCTGCGCCACGACGCGTTCCAGGACATCGTCGCCCGCGATCTTGATGCTTTCGCGGAACTCCTGGAACGGGCGGATGCTTTCCTCGCCGGGCAGGGTGTAGGTGACGATCATCAGGTCGGTGGTGCCACCGCCGATATCGAGGCTGGCGACGCGCAGGCTGTTGCCCGGATCGATCTCCGGACGCACGCGGCCGAGGCGTGCGAACAATGCCTTGGCTCCACCGGCGAAGCGTTCCGCCACTTCGTTGTGCAGCCAGACGATCTGGGTGGCGCTGGCCTCGTCGAGCTGGGTGATGATGCGCGGCTCTGGCGGCGCGGGAGGTCCACCGGTCCAACCCAGCAGATCCCAGGCGAGGCGCGCGCCCTCACGCGCGCGCTTACGCAGGATTTGTTGCTCGAACACCGGCATGCCGGGCGGCAAGGTCAGCAGCACTCGGCGCAACTGGCGCGGCGCGGTCTTGTCGCGGCGTGCCTCGCGATTGGCCGGCGCGTTGATCTGGCAAACCGCGTGCAGCAGGATTTCTGCCAGCATGAAAGAGAACAGAGAGCTGCGCGAGAAGCGGGCGCGCATCATGCCGTGCAGGCCGGAGCGGCCGCCGCGCAACACCGTGCCGTCGTCGGCGATAAACGGCGTGAAGGGACCGCGGATGGTGGGATCGTTTGGCTCATCGGCCGGCGGATCGGCGAAGCGCCAGCTTTGCTGGCTGGGCCTCTCGTCCCAGAGATAGCGTTTGGGCGAGGTGAGGCCGGTGGCTCCTTCGTTGCCGCGGCGCAGGCCGGACAGGCGCACGGCCTCGTTCCCGACGCGCAGCGGGCTGGGCCAGGAGAATGCGATGGCCCGTCCCGAGCGGCGCGAAATCGCGTCGCGGCCGAAATTGGCACGGGCGAATTCGACACGTGAGTCGAATGGTTTTTCGTGCAGCCACTCCGGCCGCGACAGATCGCGCAGCTTCAGCGCATAGCTGTCTGCGAGGTTCACGCCTTCGCCGGGATGTTGCTCGATCAACAGGCCGCAGGTGCGGGCGTGGCCGATGTCGAGCACTAGGTCCACCTGCACCGGCTTGTTGGCGACGTTGGGCGACACCGTGTCGATGAGCTGCACGCGCGGCAGCGCGTTCGCCTCCGACAGCAACAGGAGCAATACGACGTAGCGCGCGACATGCTCCAACGCGCGCTGCCGGGGTGGCAGGGCGCGGCCGGGGCGGCGCGCGGCAAGCAGTTCGTCGAACAATTCCGACAGCCACATGGCCACCCAGGATTCGCGGAGGAACCAGCTGAGGCGGTCGAGATCGTCGGGAAAGCCAAACTCCTGGCGGACCGCCGCATGCTGCGTGGCCGGCGCCAGGAACGGGCCGCCGTCGCGCTCCAACAGGGTCGTGTCGAATGCGAGGGTGAGGCGGTACATGGCTTCATGGCCGGGCAGCGTGCACAGGCGGCCGCGCACCCAGTTGCTGGGGCCACGTTCAAAGGCATCCTTGGCGTCAGCCTCGCGCCGCAGCATGAGGCAAGGCAGCGGCACCCATTTTTCCAGGAACGGTTCGAGCGCCTGGGCGCGGGCAATGCCGTAGACTTGGTCCTCGGGGGGCTGACGGCCGGTCAGTGGATCGACCATCTCACCGGTTTGCTCGTCGGGCACCAGTTGACGCAGCACCACCTGTTGCTCGCGCTGGCCGGCGGCGGAGTCGCGCAACGGCTCCTCCCAGAAGGTCCAGCGTTTGTTGGGCAGTCGATCCAGCGGCAGGTCGATATCCAAGAACTGGATGGAAGTGTTCGGTACGAGCGTGATATGGGCTGGCATCGGTCATCTCGCCGAGGGTCGCAGAGGGGTGAACGTCATCGCCGGAACATCCCAGGGATCACGTGGCCTGCGCCCGGTCCAGCGGTTTCCGTTCGCAGGCAACTCGCCTCAGTGTCGGACGTGCGGGTGCAGACGAGGCGGCCAGGATACAGGAACCGGTGCTCCTCGGGGTCGCTTGCACACCCTCTCACGTCGCTGATGGTCAGCGTACCATCGGGATTGAAATGGGCGGCGACCGGGCCGGAGCATTGGACACCATCGTTCCAGAGCAGGGTTTGAGTGCCGTCGCCCGTGCCGTTGAAGCAAATCTTCCAGCTCTTCACGCGAAGCGTCGTGCGCGTGTTGATGTCGAAGGTCATCATGTTGGTGTAGCGGTGCCAGCATCCTTCCAGCATGCCAAGGTCGTGTTGTTGCCATTGCTGAAGCGGCAGGGTGTTTTGGGGAGATGGTGCCGGAACCGGCACGGGTTGCGGCGGCGACCCGGCACCCAAGTTCTGCGGCGGAGCGGCAGCGGCGGCGAGGCAGCGCTTCTGGCCGGCGGCGACAGCGGCGCGCAGGCCGAGCAGACGGCCCTCCAGCGCGGCATGTTGCTGCGTCGCTTGCTGCATCTCGGCCAGAAGGGCACGCTGATTGGTGCCAAGTGTGCAGACCTGAGGTGGGAAGCTGCGCTGGGCGGCAATAGCGACCAGGCCGAGAACCAAGCCAAGCAACCCCAGGGCGGCGAGCGAGCGCCATGGCAGCCGGGGCAGCAAAGGCGATGGCGCCGGCGGAAGAGCCCAACCCAGGCCATCATCGTGCGGCGCCAGGAAGCCCGGCGGAATGGCGGCATCGGCGGGAATCATCCCCCAGCCGGCGAGCACCGGGCGTCCGTCTAAAGCAAACAAGCCGCCGAGGTCGGGAATCTCCCTTAACGCCGGCCAGCAGGTTGCGACGATCGGGGCGCGGCCGCTTTCCGCGAGACGGCGGATGTCGGACAGGATCGATCCTGCCGCTGCCAGCAGAGCACGGCGCTCCGGCAGCCCGAGCGCCGCCAGGGGTAAAGCGCGGTCGCCGTCGGCATGCCAGGCAATGCCATCAGCAGTTTGCTCTGGCCGCGCCAGGATCGCTGCATGCGCCGGCGAAAGATGGTGTGCCAAGGCCTGGGTGAGCGCCGAGTGCCAGCCGGGCCGGCTGCGTCCAGTCGGCAGCAGCTCGCGCACATCCGATGGGTGGGTATGGAGCAGCAAGGTCACGGGTTGGCTCCGTGGCCCTGGGCCGGTGCCGCGCCGGCGGGGCACGGCGCCTGTGCCGCGGCGCGCAAGGCAGCAAGGCGCGCGGCGAGCGCGGCGGTCACCGCATGGGCCTCGTCGAGGCGCTGCATCTGCGCAAGGCCGGACGGCGCCACGGCGCAAGGGACCGGCGCGGCAAACGCATCGGCCAGCAGCCAAACCGGCAGAATCCACAGCAGCACCGCGGCGGCCAGAGCCAGCCACCAGAGCCAGGCGGGAGCTGTGCGGGCCAGGGGTGCGACCGGCAGGAAACGGGGCGGCGGCGGCAGGATCGGCATCCGTACCTGCGATGCCTGAAGCGTGCCGATCACCAGCGGGTTGGGGTGCCGCGGACCAGCCTGGCGATGACCCCAGCCGACCAGAAATGGGCGGCCGTCAGCCACGCGTACATAGCTTTCGTCCGGCACAGACAGTGCGGCACCGAGCATCGCGCCGAGAAAGCGATCGGCTTCGGCTGGCGCGTTGGCCAAGTTCGCTGCCAGTGCACTGATCTCGGCCCCCAGGCGCGCGAGCGTCGCGCCGGCGTCGGCCCGGGCAGGCGGCGGGAGGCTTGGCAGCGGGACGGCCTCGCCCGTGATATCGGCGTACCAGTCGATCTCACCTCGTGCCGGATTGGCGACCGGCTCGGCAAGCAACGCCGCATGGCCGGGTGACAGCATGCGAGACAAGGCGGAGCGCAGAGTCGGAGCGACCGAGATTGCGCTTTGTCCTCCGGTGCCCAGCGGTTCCAGTTCGCTCTGGCGCGTGGTGGCGATCAGGGTGGCGGGCATCGCGCGCCGCCTATTTCGCGGCCGGTTCGGCCGGCGCTGCCGGCGCCGCGCCGGGCGGCGTTGGGGACGGCGGCAGAGCCGCCGGCGCGGCCGCGGGCTGGCAGCCGGTCTTCAGTTCGGTAAAGGCGATCTGATGCTCGGTCAGGAAGGCGAGCGCCTGGTCGATCTTTTGCGCGTAGTTGATGTGGACAATCTGCTGGCGCGTGTCGCGCGTGAAGGTGTTGACGCCCAGCACCCGGCCGCACTGGTCCACCAATGGGCCGCCGGAATCGCCGCTGGAGATCTGCGCGGTGTGGGGGATGATCTGGTAGCCGCTTGGCGCCTTCTGAACGGCGCTGATGACGCCCTCAGTGGCGATCATGGCGGGCATGTTCGTCATGTCACCCTGCATGACGCCGTTGAGCTGGGCATAGGCGTCGTTGCCCTGGTCGAGCAGGAACGCGCCGGGATACCCGGTGGCGATGACCGGCTGCAATTGCTCGGCGATCGAGGTGAACGCAAGCGGCTGGATCTCAGGTGTTGCCGCAAGCTGAAGCACGGCAAAGTCCGGCTGGAAGATGATGGAGTTCGGCGTTTCGGCGACCACGGTTGCCGGGACCGGATGGCCGAGCGCCTCGTTGGTGACGAAGATCGTGCCTTGCGCTTCCTGCACCACGTGCCGATTGGTGAGCACAAGGTTGGGTGCGAAGAAGAAGCCGGAGCCGGTGACGATTCGGTTCGGCCCGGCATGCGCCGTTACCATCACGGTGGCCTGCCGCAGCAGCGCAAGCAAAGAGCCGTGGAACGGGGTCTGCGGTGTGGGCGGTAGTGCGGCGGGTGCGACTGGCGCGGTGAGCGGCGCCGCGGCCGGGCCGGCCGAGGGCATCGGGCAGACGGGCGATGCGAGCGACTTTTGCGCCGCCGCGATTTGGGCTTCCAGCGCGCTGTTCTGGGCGTTGGCGAGTCCTATGGCGGTTTCCAACGTCGCCGGGTCAGCCAACTGCACGTAGCTGGCGCGGGGCGACAGAAGCCGCAGGCCGGCCCAGAGTCCCAGCACAAGGCAGATGGCCAGCAGCGCCAATCCTGCTGGCAAGAGCCACGATCGCGCGGCCATGGGCGCAGCGGCGGCGAGTGGCGCGACGCTCGCCGGCGGGCTGACCGGCGGTGGCACGGGGATCGGACCGCTCGATGGCGGTGGGGGCGGGACAGGTGCGATGGCGTCGTCGGCGGGGAGGTATGAACCGAACGTGGCGGCCAGTTCGGCCGGCGTGGCTGGAACAGGTGGGTTCGCCGCAGTGAGGCCCCAGCCGACGATCACCGCTTCGTCGCCGACGGCCCAGATGCTGTCCGGACCGGCCAAGGTGAGAGCTGCCGCGACGACCGGATCGGTCCGCGCCGGCCACACTGCGGTGAGCGCGGCTTTCAGCCGTTGGCCAATGGCCTCACGGCGTTCGGCGGGGAGTGCAGCGAGCGGCCCCGGTTCACCGAGAGCATCGGTGTACCATGCGACGCTCCCTGGATTGGTACCATTTCCCCAGGTAACGACCGATTGGGCGAACAATCGGGCGGCGGCTTCGCCACCATGGGTTCGCAGAACGTCGTGCACGCGCGCATGGTGTTCAAGGAGCGCCTGGCCGTTGACCGATAGGGGCGTGAGATCAGCAAGACTGGTGCGTGTTATGAAGCGCATCCGACCATGCGAGCTCCTTGTGTTTGGCATGATCGCAAGAACGTGAGACCCAAGTCAACGTCGCAAAACGGCAAATCAGTTTGCAGGCCGTCTCGCCCGATGCCCAATTGGGCCGGCAACTCGCCGGGCACCGTTGCGCCGCACCGCTCGTGCAAGCGCTGCACCGCTGGGGCGAGCGCGAAATCATAACACTTCGGGCGGCACGAAGCATGGCCACAAAGTTGCTAATGAGCACGGCGCGGCGGGCGCATTCGGTCCGGGCCGTCGCAACCTGAACCGGTGCAGAACCCGGTGGTGGTCCGATTCTTTCGCCGGCCAATGTCAATAGGCGCCAACGCCTCCGTCCTAGGGAGTGAAGCAAGTCCGCTTCGCTCACAAGGGGAGATCTTGGTATGACTACATCCGCGCTTTTCCAGCATGTGGCCGCGGCCGCCGACCGGATCACGGCGAAGAAGCGATTCGCTGCGGTTGTGCTGAGCGCACTGGTCGTTGGCACGTCGGCACCGGCATGGGCGTACTCACGCGACTTCCAGATCGTGAACCAGACCGGCGTGCCGATAACGGCGGTGTATATGAGCGTTCCCAGCGCCCCGTGGATTCGGAACTCTGACATCTCGTGGCTGGCGCCTGACGCGTACGCAGACGTCATGTTCGACCGCAACGGCCCCTGCGACATGCAGCTCCGTGTCGACTTCAGCAATGGCTATCACACCGAGTGGCGTGACGGCTTCAACTTCTGCGCAGTGAGCCGTCTCGTCATCCGGTACAATGCAGACCGGGATACCATCGAAGCCGACACTGACTGACAATCGGCCAGTCGGGCGCATGGATGGGTAAGGAACCGTAGGCCGGCGGCCTGGTGTCCGCCCATCCCCCGACAGTGTTCAACCGAACGTCGAAACGACAGTCGTCTGCCGGTGCGCCCGGGCCAAATGCCGATGGCCCGGGCGTCAACCGTCCTTCCGCTTCACTGATGCCAGACTGGGCGATGCCGATCGCGTCAGCAGTACTGTCCCGCGCGCTTTGAAGTTGATACGCAATGCTGCACTGTCACATTCCCTTACGGGACGGTGACCAAGGTCAGGACGGATGGCAATGAGGCATTCGCCAGAGCCCACTCTCTTGCGCCCCGTGCGCTGGCTACCGCTCGCCTTCGCAGTCCTGGCGGCGCTTCTCTTCGTCGTATTGGGCGGTCCGCAGTATGTGACGTTGACGGCGCTTGCCGCCAACGCGCGCTGGTTACGCGATATGGCTGCCGAGTGGACGGTATTCGCACCGGTGCTGTTTGTGGCAGCAAATGCGCTGATGTTGATGATGCTCGTCATTCCGGCGTGGTTCTGCACGATCGCTGGCGGTTTGCTGTTCGGGCCATGGTTGGGGACAGCCTGTGCGCTGTTAGGTACTACGCTGGGAGCCACCGGTGTGTTTTTGGCAGCACGTTCCGGTCTCGGCGGCGTGGTACAGCGAGCGGGACCTTACGCCGACACTATCGCGGCCGGGTTCCGGACCAACGCCTTCAGTTATCTCGTCGTGCTGCGGCTGGTGCCATTATTTCCGTTCACACTTGTCAATATCGCGGGGGCGCTCGCCGGCGTTCCGCTGCGGATTTATGTGCTGGGCACCCTGGTCGGTATCGTCCCGAGTGTCGCGATTTATGCGAGTCTTGGGAATCTGCTTGTCGATTTCGCGCGACTGGGTCGGCAACCGGACACGAACCTGCTGTGGCAAGCGAAATTCCTGTTTCCGCTGCTGGGGCTGGCGGTGCTGGCGCTGCTGCCGGTGCTGGTTGGGCGCTACCGGCGCTTGCGCTGAAGCATCGGTTCGGGGAAGCGGATCAGGCTGCGGGCAGATAAAGATCGACCCAGATCGGGCGGTGGTCCGACGAGGAGAATGGACCAACACCGAAACCGCCCACGACACAGCCCTTGGTGGTGATCCAGTCAAGCTTCACGTGGAACAGGGGCGTGAGCGCGAAGGTCCAGGCGCTGTTGGGGAACGGGTCAACATAGCCGGTACGTGGCAGCAAGGCCGTGCGCCACCACCTCGCCTCGGTCATACGCGCAGGCATGCCAAGCGCGCTGGCATCGTTATCGCCGGTGAGCAGGCGCGCCAACCGGCTGTCGAACGTGTTGAAATCGCCGGCAATGACGCATGTCACAGCCTCGCCTGCCGGATCCAGAGCGGTCGCCGCCGCCATGTACTGGGCCCATCGACCCGCAATGCCGCCCTGCTTGTCTTCCAGGTGCAAAGAGCAGAGGCGGAGACGCTGTGCACCAACGCGAATTTCGGCGCCGAGGCCAAAGCGCTGGCCGATGCGCGGTTCCCGCTGCAAGCTGCGCCTGGCGGGTCGCGACAGGCCGCTTGCCGCGTCGCTTGCCTGCCAATCCAGGCAGGGTGGCAGCGGTAGGCGGAACGCGACGGACGGTTCGAGCCGGGTGAGCAAAGCGTTTCCCGTCGCACCGCCGCCCGCGAGCCGCCGGTTGCGCAGCGGCGACGGAATTTCCAGGAACTCGATACTATAGAGGCCGAGCATGCCGGTCGTCTCGGCGAGGAATTCAAGGACATCCGTGGCGCCGGTTCGCTCGTTGCCCCAATCGACCTCCTGGAGGCAGGCTATGTCCGGCCGAATGACGCAAAGCGTCTCCGCCAGACGCTGCGGCGCGTGGCCACGCTCGATATTCCAGGACAGGACGCGCAAGCGATGCCGGTTGCCTGACTCGCGCACCCTGCCCTTGACGTAGATGCGATTCAGATCGAGCGAACGCTGGAATGCGGTGAGCTGGGGAAGCTGTGCCGCTGCCTCCGGCGCATGCAGGCAGATGGGTTGGTGGGGCATCAATTCTTTCAATCCACTGTCAGACCTGCGGAAGCTGTCATGGACGCCAATCGCCGTACCGCCTCTTCCAGCATCCAGGTCGGGCAGCGATCACCGCGGGACTGTATCGATGCCATCGCTAGATCCTGCCAGGCTGCAAGTTCGGCCACGCCGCCGGCGATGCACTGTCGAGCCTTTGCGCGCTCGTAGAGGGCGCGGTAGTTCGGCTCATGAGTTGATGAAACGAGTGCGACTGCGCGCTCCAGCGGCTCGAGCGCGGCCATGGAATCGCCGAGACGGAGCAGGATCATGCCTTTCGCCGTCAGTGCGTGGACCTGGTTGGGCGCCACCTGAAGGGCTGCATCGGCATCCGTGCGGGCTTCGTGGAAGTTTTTTCGGATAAGTTGGACATGTGCCCGCATCGCCCACGCGCCGGCGCGCAGTTGCCAACATGCCGCGTCAACGCGAACGCGCGGCCGCACGAGATGGGTCGCGAGCTGCTGGAGACGCTGCAAACCCGAGGAGCGCGCGATCAGCGATGGGATATCCTGCTCCAGTTCCAGCCAGCGCGCGTAGGAGTGAAGTGCTTCAGCGAGGTTGCCGAGGAGTTCGAATAGCTCTCCACGCGGCCAAAAGATCGATGGATCGCCGCCATCGGTACGCGCGGCGTATTTGCGGGCGCTGTCCGAATCCTTCAATGCCCAGCCGCGCAGCCGTTTGTTGTTCGTCCCGGGCTGCGTCATTTGGTGGGCAATAGCGAGAGCGCGCTGCTCATAGCCGCGCGAATAGCCGGGCCGTAACGATATAGCTGCATTGAAAGCCAGTTCGGCGCCGGCGTGATCGCCACTCTGCAGCAAGTTGCGGCCGAGCACCCAGTGCGCCCAGAAATTTCTCGGCTCCAGCATGACGGCGGTACGTAACAACCGATTGGCGGCCTGAAGCGGCGCCGTGGCATCGATGTCGGGGAACTGATCGCGCAACAGGGTCAGCAGCTTCGGAATCCACGCCTCCCTTCGCTTGGCGACAAAATAGTTGAGGAGGCCGATAAAGAAGTGGTCGGCGGCGTTGATCGGCTGTGGTGAGGGGCCGCTCCATCCCCCCAGCAACCATCTGTGATAATCAATCGCTTGACCTTTTGGGGATGACGACAGCTCCATGAGGAAGTCGACGATCCGGTGGATAAATTGGTTGCTGCGCGAGAAGACAAGGTCGCCGTCGCCATTGTGTTTGGTGAAACGTGCTTCCATTTCGCGGATTTTTGCCAATGTCTCATGGATATTCCGGAATAGCGAATACGCTCTCTCGCGATCGAGCCTGGCCGGTAGCCGGAAGAGAAGCGGGATGCCGCCGTTTCGGGCAACGATCGGCAACAACAGTGGGCCGATCGGGGGAGACAGAAGGTAGGGCAAAACTGGCCGAAGCAGCGCCTTCAGGTCGATTCTTTGCCTGGCCGACACGGGAGACTCGGACCCCAGAGCGCGGATTCCCGGAACCAGTTGCAAGGCGCTGTATAGGATCAAAGTCCGGTAGATTTCCTGCTCCAGATCGGCGATGTGGTCCGGGTAGTCTGCAAGGTCGTGGATTGGCAGCCTGGCCAACCAATCCCGATGCCGGAGGCCAACATGTTCCAGTGCTTCCTCGCACTTCGGCAGAGCAGCGTCGAATTCCTCTTCGCCGGCCAAGCTATCGGCTTCGCGGGCAGCATCGACAAATCCTGCCAGGCGACGAATGCGCGTAAGCCTGGCTTCCTCCTTCTCCTGGCGGGCTTGAAGGTCCCGGTCCGCCTGTCCCGCAAGATAAAGCGTGACCCGCTCCAGCTCGCTTGCCGCAGCTTGGAATTCACCACCCTTAAGCAGATCGGCGATCTTCTGCTCGTCGCGCGCCAGGCGCTGGTTGACAAATTCGACAGTAATGTCGTGCTCTGCGACCGAAGCCGCGATGTACCTGCGGGCGAGTGCCGACAGGACGACGTGCCTGTCCTGGGACAGCAACTTCGCCTCGGCCAGGGGGCCCTCACCGAGTATCAGGAAAGCCTTGTCTTCCTTCTGGTCCTGCCACCGGTGCGCGCTATGCTCCAGGTTCTCTTTCAGGGCCAACTTGGCCGCGTATGTTTCAAACAGGGTGTGAGCCCGCGGCCAATGCGTCAGCAGCGCTTCATGGGTGACGCGGACGATTCTCTGCCCGCCTTCGTCGGCCGTGTCGACGACGACCAGACGGGCCTCGGCAAGCCGCTCGATGACCTGGTCACGCGCGGAAGTCGAGAAGCCTTCGTCCACCAGGAGTTCCGCGGCCACGACGGTCTTGGTTTCCGAATCGCGCCGTCCCAGGTTGAAAATCAAGTCGTCAACGGCATGGTCGATCTCGGGCTCGTCGCCAAGCGCGTGGACTGTCTTGTCGGCCCATTTGCCGATGGCGTTCTCCAGTCCGCCGATACTGCGGTACATTTCGTAGGTGATTTTACCGGTGCGGTCGCAATCCTGGTCGTAAAGCAGCTTCAGGATAAATTGCAGCAGCGGTAGACAATCTCTTTGTCCCTCGGCCGCCCGGGAGAGCACCTCGACGAGCGGCAGGTTATCCTCGTCATGGCCGATAAAACGCACACCTGCGAGCTCGGCGGGACGGCGGACGATCTCGCTCAGCGCGCCCGGGCTGGGCGGATCGAGGCGATAAAGCCGATCATCCTTGGCAAGCTCCGACAAAATCACGCTGTCGCCGAGCAATGGCAGGAGATCCGAACGCAAGGTAGCGATCACCCAGACGAGGCGGGTACGCGCCAACCGCTCCAGCATTCCGGCGAAGGCTTCGCGCTCATCGACAGCCGCGCGAGTTGGCTCTTCTCGTATCCGAAGCAGCAGCTCTTCCAACTGATCGACCAGCAGCGCCAGCCGTAGCCGTCCATTTGCTCCAGCCTCGACAAGTCCTCGGGTAACTTCGAGAGCTGCCTTGGCCGGATCGGCGAGCATCTGGTCGTGCAGGACCGATGCTTTGCACCCTATTTCGGGTACGGCCGAGACAAGGGCGTCGGCCAGGCCCAACAGCGGCGACACCTTGCCGCGGCTGGGCAGGATCACTGCTGTTCTCCAACGATCGTTGGCGCTGGCCGTCTGCTCGAGATCGCCAAGCAGTCCGGCCCGCGCCAGCGATGACTTGCCGACGCCGCTGGGGCCGTGGATCAGCAGAAAGCTGCACCCGGCAAGATCAAGTCGACGCAGCTTCTGCAAGGCCTCCTCGCGCGCCTTACCGCGGCCGCAAAATATCTGGCGATGCCAGGTATCGAAGACTTCGAGGCCACGGAACGGCGACCCATCCCAGGTATCGTCGGGATCGGGCCCGCGCAACAGAAGTCTCAGATCGAGCTGACGCAACAGGTCCCTGACATCCCCGATCGGCACCACCTCCGCTCCAGCGTTCAGGATGGCCTCCTGATCCAGGATCCCATTTGCGCGGTTTGCCTCCGGCATTGCGAAGATGACGCGCCGACCGACCGCCATGGCCTGCCGCAGATTGTTGTCTTCCAGAAGCTTTTTGAGCTTTTCCTCCACGAACCCTACTTCGGACACCGACAGGTCGTGGTCGACCTTCCCGGTGGCGACAAGAATTGTCGCCGCGGCATTCTTCTCGCCCCTGGTGGATAGCCGCTCCACGCTTTGCAGCGCATGGGCGATGAATACGGCGAGCTGCCAGCTTTCGCCGGTATCGATTTCGCCGGACAGATCGATGCGCGATGCGGAGGCGAGCTCACACCGCGGGATGCGGGATACCCGCTTGTGCACGAACTCGTTGTAGCTCGACGACAGCGCAGGAAAAGGCTCGAGGGAGCCCCATTTGAATGCCTTCGATTTGCGACCTGGAAAGGATGCGAGTCGCTCGATCGCAATCGGGCCGACGGTGGTTGCAATGATGACGCGAACCGCAGAGGTCATGATCGCTACTTCAGGAAGGCACCGACCGCGGCGGGATCACGAAGCAATGCGACGAGTTCGGCGTCCGACGGGACGGCCAGGTCCTTGACGAGCAAGATCTCGCCATCCTCCGCGGCCGGGAGTTCCAGCCGCTCGATCCGTTGATCGCGCGACCGTTCGACCAGCAGGACGCGGGTGGCGATGCCTGGATCGTCGAAGGTGAAGATCAGGTAGACCTGCTGGTCGATGCCAACGGGACTAATTCGCAGTTGGCCGCCAGAAAACGGCCTGCGGAAATCGGAGCCCTGATCAGTTGCCGCCGCCGCCAATGCGTGCAATTCCACAACAGGCCCAGCGATCTGCGTCGTCTCCTGATTGCCCGGGACGGGCCGCCGGGCACTACGTTGGCGCTTCAGATCTTCGAACCGCTGCCGCAATCCGGCGTCAGCAAAGAGCTGCCGTTGCTGACCATGCGTGAGTGTCGTGGTTCCTTCGAAAAATGCCACCAGGTCGGACTCGGTGAGAAGCGGGCCTCCCTGAGCCGCCGCCCGGGCTTCGTCGGAGCCACTCCGGACTTGCGCGAGCCGGCGGCGAACTTCCGCAACGTCGGCCGCGATCTCATCGGGCGATATTTCAACGGGCCCATGCATCTCGTCGAGGACCTCTCGAAGCAAATCGCCGAACCGACGCTGCACGCCTGTCATGGCACTCTCCTCGCCTAACCCTGACTCACCACGCTGCTACCCTATCATGGTCCGATCGCGTTGGGGCGCTGGGATGGCGGGAGGTCCGGGCTGGGCGCTGGACCATTCGGGGGAAGCGATGCATGGTTGGGTCTCGTGCGTAGAGATGGGGGGACCTTCTCACGTAAGACGGGGAAGGCGCCTCAATTTGACAGAAAAAACGGCCGGACCGCGACAAAAAGCTCCGTGCCGGGTGATCGACCAGGCTGTCATGGTGGCGGGTGGGAGTGCCGCAGATGGATCGGGAGGGGGTGGACCTGGAAGCCGTCCTGATTGGCCTTGTTTCGAGTGGGAAACTGAAGGCGTCCTTGCTGCGACAGTTTGATAATTTGCCTCGGGATGTCGTGGAAGAGGGCGTCTACCAAGGGTTCGCACAAGTCTGGGAGGCATCCCGCAAACCCGATGCGCCGCAGCTACGGACGCGAGAGCAGATAGAGGCTTACTTGCGAACCACGATACGGCGTATCTTGATCAACGCACGGCGGTATTATGAGCGGATGGTAAGTCAGGATCCGGACTTCGTAACGCTCTACATTGACAATCGCCGGTTTCGACAAGGTGGCGGACCGGCCAACCGCAATCCGAACTCCGAGGCCGCTGACGAACCGAATGACGCTCCGCACGAAAGAGATGACGTTGCCATGGAGGAGGCGGAAAACCATCCGGGCAATGGAACACCACATCCGGAATGGACTCTGCCACCACCGCCCGACTCGTCTCCTGGTATCGAGGATGTGCTGGTTGACGAGATCGACGGCAAACATTTAGTCAAAGTAGTGTTCCAGCAACTGGACGCGAAATATCATCGGATAGCCGTACAATTGCTCAACGACTGGGAGCCGAAAGAGATATCGGAAGCGTTCGGCCATCAGAATCCCTATCCGATGATCCGATGGGCCCGAGTGAAGATTTGCCGGGTACTTGGGGACATGGCGGCAGCCGGAAACAAACTGGCGGGCTCGTTGCATGCCAGAGGCGATTGCATTGCTGTCCTCGCAGCACTCCGACAAAGGCCCCGAAACAGCCGCGGGGCGGCCAATACCTGATATCCTCGAGGGCGCTATTGCTCCGTTACGGACTGCAGGACCAGGGTAACCGTGTGTCCGCGCGATTTGACTTTCATCAGTACTGGTATGCCCCGCCGATCTACCCAAACAATGGCGTCGGTCAGGCTGCTCTCGATCCGATAAGGCGTTGCCGGGACTGACTTGCCGGCAACCACCAGGGCGGTCTCCGCACCATCCGCCACGACCTTGGCCGGCTCGATCCGCCCGGTTGTCACATGCAGAATGGTGTCGGCGTGGATGAATGCCTCGGACCACGGGTTGGACGGGAACACGCCCGCGGGCGCCGCGACTGTGCCGGTCGGCGAAATGACGACGAACAGATCGCTGCGCGCCTCACCGTGAACGTGGACGGAATGACCATTGGTCGTTGTCGTGCCGTCGAAATAGATGAGCCTCCCGTCCTGCCATCGTTCGGTTCTATCCGCATCCTCGCGATGCAGGACAATACCCAGCAAGCTTACGACGCAGCGCAACTTCGATGTGACGGTGGTAATTCGTCCCGCAGTTGTTATGCGGTTCTCGTAGCTGCCGATGTCACCGAAGATGGCGAGGCGCACGCGGTAATCAAGGACCTCCGTGCCGGCGAGCGCCGATCCGGCGGTGCCGGCAATCGGGCAGGCAAGAAGGATCGCCAGGAACGCAACCCACAGCCGGGTGGCACTCGATTGCATCGATGGAAGCTTTCTCCCAGTCACGACCGTCGTTGTGGGCCAGCGCGGCGATGCGGATCCGCTCGATCTGCTCCCCGCCAGCTTGCAGCCGATCAGAGCAGAGAGAGCCAAGGTTGACCACGCTGACGGCAGGCACAAAGCGGTCCCGATCGGTGAATTCCATGGTCGGGATGACCACTATACTCGCCCGACCGATGGTGGCCGGGGGAAAAGGGGTTGGACGCGGTGAGAGCAGTACCGAGGGTTTGGCAACTGTCCCGCCGCCGCGTTTCAGGCTGGGCTACGGCGCCCGGAAGAAATCGCCGGGATGGAAGCCTGGGCCGGCGTACCGTGCCAAGCCGGAGCGGGCATCCCGCCCCGGGTGCAAGCGTGATCGGATCGGAATCCCTGGTTGAAGAGGAACCCGGCGCCGGGGTGAAAAACAGGATCATGGCCGACCGTCGGACCGGCGCGGTGGCGCCAGCCAAGCGGTTGCGCCGCCGCGGGGACCGCGGGTGTGAGCAACCATAAGCGCGAGCGCGGCTGCCGATTTGCCAATGCGAGCGGACCGACCGCCTCATTCCCTTGCCGGGCAAGTTTGGACACAATCATGTAGGGGTGTCTCCAGGTTGGCGAAGCGGACGCGCTTCACCAGAACAGACGGAGCTCTGACCCGAGATCGCGGCCAAGTTTGTATTTCTCGGCGCGGGCGGCGGCGCACTGCCGCTGCCGCAGCGGTCAGACATTCCCGAGGCCGACGGCTATGCCGGCTTCCCGGTCAGCGGGATTTATGCGATGGACAATGATCTGACGCTCAAGGACGCGGCGCTGAAGCTCGGTTGTGTTGGCGAGGCCGAACGGCGCCCCGGCGCACGGTCAGCACCGCCGTGTCGCCGAGCGGCGATGCGGCAATCATTCGCATCAGCGCCCGCACGTCCGTCGGGACCCGGCGATCGAACGTCTCGATGACGTCGCCCGGCTTCAAACCCGCGCCATCCGCGGGCCCTCCCTTATCGACGGCAGCGACCAATGCTCCGCTCGGACTTGCCAGGTCGAAAGCCTCAGCGAGGTCGCGGGTGATTTGCTGTAGCCGTGCGCCAATCCAGCCAGGCCGGACGCGATGATATTTTCGCAGCTCTGCCACCGCGAATGCCACATCATCGGACGGGATGGCCAATCCCAACCCGATCGAGCCGGTGCTCGCCGCATTGGGCGTGATGAGTTCGGTGTCCACACCGATCACTTTACCCTCCATATTCAGCAACGGGCCGCCGGAATTTCCGTGGTTGATGGCGGCATCGGTTTGCATGAAGTTGTCATAAGGCGACTCGCCCGTGTTGCGATTCAATGCGCTGACAATGCCGGAGGTCACGGTTTCGCCGAACCCAAGGGGGTTACCGATTGCCAGCACCTTGTCTCCGACGTTCACCTTTTCACTGTTCGCGAACTGCAACATGGGAAGCGGTCGCTTGGCATCAACCTTCAACAGGGCAATGTCGATGGCAGGCGGATGGCCGATCACCTTGGTTGGCAGCCGTGTCCCGTCGCTCAATGTCACCGTAATGGAATACGCATTGATCACAACATGGCGGTTGGTCACGATATAACCTGAGGGGTCGATGATAAAACCTGACCCCGCGAATTGAGCTTCCTGATCAGGCGCTGTCTGTCCAGCCGTAGCACCTGTTGGGGACGGCGTGGGCATCATGGCCCTGACAGTAATATTGACCACGGCGGGCCATGCCTGCCCGATAAGGTCTGCATAGCTGTCATTCGTTGCCGACGCGGGCGACGCCGCATAGGAAACGCTGACCGCGATCCCCATTGCCAATGCCGACACCCACCTGGAGGCAACGGACCGATGCGCGATGGCAATATCCCGCCGCAGCTCGGGGCGGGCACGAACCTTTGGCATGTCCTGTGCTCCTCCATGGATCGCGGATGGCGAACTGCAGTGCGGCCTGGCCGCAGGCCACAACCTCGTCAGTTGTGACGCAACGGATCGTCGAGCTCTAGACTTCCGGTCTGGAAAACTGCTTTCTAAAACCTGACAGTACAATCTTCCAACGACAGGTCGCTCCCTTATCCAGCGACGACCTGTGCACCGTCGCGGGTGCCCTGCCCGACGTACCGGGCTGTCGCCAGGCATTGTCACGGTAACCAGAGTTGGCGGCAGTAGCGGAAGCGGTTGAGACTGGCGGCATGAAGCCGCCACCCGACCCCCACTACCGCCATCGGTTCCCTGCCGAGATCATCTGCCACGCCGTGTGGCTATACCACGTGT
>DATKPQ010000063.1:0-4530 GCA_035523995.1 Acetobacteraceae bacterium
CGGCGGACGCACCAGCCTGCTTGCCGTCGCCATCGCCACCTTCTTGCTCAATCAGCTTACCTACGTGCTGTCTTCCAGCGGCAACCAGTATGCGCTGGTGATCGTGGGGGGATTGCTGGTGGCCGTGATGATGTTCGCGCCGGACGGCATCGTGGTGGGGATTGCGCGTTTGCGCTGCTGGCCGGCGCTACGGTGGCGTCGGCGCGCGGACCAACCAGCGGTAGTGCCTCATGGCGAATGACGATGCCGCCGTGCTGCGCACCGAGGGCCTGTGCAAGCGCTTCGGCGGCGTGGTTGCGGCGGCCAATATCGACTTCCGCCTGCAACGCGGTGAGATGCGCTGCGTGATCGGCCCGAATGGTGCCGGCAAATCCACGTTCTTCGCCCTGCTGTGCGGCATTCTGCAACCGGATGCTGGCCGCATCTTCCTGGACGGGCAGGACATCACGCCTCTGCCGGCGTTTCGCCGCGTGCGTCTGGGGCTTGGCCTGACCTTTCAAACCAATCGCGCCTTCCATACCCTGACGGTGGCCGAGAATCTTGAAACCGCGCGGCGCGGCGCAGCGCAAGCCCAGGAAGACGACGCGCATTTCCGTGCTGCCTACGCCGCGTTCAGCCTCGCTGCGATGTCGCATTTACCGGCGCGCGAGCTGCCGCATCACCAGTTGCAATGGCTGGAGATCTGCATGGCGTTGCGGCCCGGACCAAAGATCCTGCTGCTGGATGAACCAACGGCCGGCATGTCTCCGGGTGAGACCATGCACACCGCCGAAGTCCTGCGCGCACTGACGCGCGACGGGCTGGCGGTGGTCGTGGTGGAACATGACGTGGCTTTCGTGCGCAAGGTGGCCGAGAGCGTCACGGTATTGCACCAAGGTGCCGTGTTCGCAGAAGGCTCGGTGGAGGACGTGACGGCACGCGATGACGTGCGCCGCATCTATCTCGGCCGCGTGCGGCAGAACGCGGCATGATCCTGGAGATCAGCGAGCTGCGCAGCGGCTACAAGACCGGCGACGTGCTGCACGGCATCAGCGTCGGGCTGGGGAAGGGCGAGATCGTCGGCGTGGTGGGCCGCAATGGCGTGGGCAAGACCACGCTGATGCGCACCGCGATCGGCTTGCTGCCGGTGCGGGCCGGGCGAATCAACCTGAAAGGCCAGGACGTGACACGCCAGCGCGCCGAGGACCGGGCCCGGGCCGGCATCGGCTATGTACCGCAGGGGCGCGGCATGTTCGGTGCCATGTCGGTGCTGGACAATCTGCGCGCGGGTTGTTTCATCGGCAGCGGCCGGCAGCAGCCGCAATTCGATCTGGTCTATTCGTATTTTCCGTTCCTGCGCGAGCGCAGCCGGCAGCTTGCCGGTACGCTCAGCGGCGGCCAGCAGGAGATGCTGGCGATCGCCCGTGCCCTGATCGGCGGCCCCGACGTGCTGTTGCTCGACGAGCCGAGCGATGGGGTGCAGCCGAGCATCGTTGCGGAGATCGGGGATCTGCTGGTCGATCTGAATCGGACGCGCGGCATGACGATCCTGATCGTGGAGCAAAATGTGGACCTGATGTGCAGCGTCGCGCATCGCGCCCATGTGCTGGAGAAAGGCAGAATCGTTGCAACACTCGGGGGCGAGGAAATTCGCGACGCTGAACGCCTCGCTGAACACCTGGCAATCTGATGCTGGAGAAGACCATGAGCGGCACTGACACCAAATGGCTGGATTCCTCGATCGCTGCGCTGCGCGGCGTGGGCTGGGGCCGCACACCGGATGTGCACGAGCTGACCGAGGCGAAACAGGGCAAGTTTCACTACACGATCGGCCCCTATTCCGATCCGGTGCTGACGGTGCGTCCCGGTGACCGCATCGTGGTGGAGACGCGCGACGCGTTCGAGGGCGCGATCAAGTCGGAGCAAGACAAGCCGACCGAAAAGCTGGTGATGCCGTTCCTGAATCCGCAGAACGGCCCGATCATGATCGAGGGCGCAGAGAAGGGCGACGTGGTCGCAGTGCTGATCGAATCGATGGTGCCGCGCGGTCCCAATCCCCGCGGCACCTGCTGTATGATTCCGGAGTTCGGCGCGTTGACCGGCACCTACTACACCGCGACGCTGAACCAGCCGCTGCCTGAGGTGGTGCGCAAGATCGATCTGGACGAGGAATCGGTACGCTGGAGCGATCGCGTGACGCTGCCATATCGCCCACATATCGGCACGCTGAGCCTGTCGCCGGAGATCGATTCGATCAATTCGCTGACCCCGGACAATCACGGCGGCAACATGGATCTGCCGGATATGGGGCCGGACAGCATCACCTATCTGCCGGTGCGCGTGCCAGGTGCGCGGTTGTTCATTGGCGATGCACATGCCTGTCAGGGCGATGGCGAGGTATGCGGCGTGGCCGTGGAATATCCCACGGTGACCACGATCCGCGTGGACCTGATCAAGCGCTGGGCCATCGAATGGCCACGGCTAGAGAAGGCGGAGTTCGTGATGACGATCGGCAGCGCGCGCCCGCTGGAGGACGCCACGCGCATCGCCTATCGCGAGCTGGTGCGCTGGATGGCGGCGGAATACGGTTATGACCAATGGGATGCGTACATGATGCTGAGCCAGTGCGGCCGTGTGCGATTGGGCAATTTTGTCGATCCGAAATACACAGTGGGTGCTGCGATCCTGAAGCAATACCTGTCACGCTGAGGAGGCCGCGATGGACCTGGGACTGAAGGGCCGCAAGGCCCTGGTCACCGGTGCGACCAAGGGCATCGGTTTGTCGATTGCCGAACATCTGGCAAAGGAAGGCTCTGCGGTGGCGATCTGCGCCCGCAATGCGGACGAGGTGGCGGCCACCATCGCCCGATTGCGTAGCATGGGCGTTGCCGCCACCGGGCGTGCCGTCGATGTCAGCGATCATGCCGCGTTGCAAGCCTGGGTGCGTGACGCCGCTACGGAACTCGACGGCCTGGACATCGTCATCCCGAATGTGAGTGCGCTGGCCATTGGCAATGACAATGCGTCCTGGCGCGCCGAATTCGAAACCGACCTGCTGGGCGCGGTGCACGCCGTCGATGCGGCCATGCCCTATCTGGAAGCATCGGATGCCGCTGCAGTAGTCATCATCTCCTCGGTATCCGGCCGCGAGGTGGATTTCGCTGCCGGTCCGTACGGCGTGATGAAGGCGGCGTTGATCCACTATGCGCAAGGGTTGGCCTACCAGCTCGCCGCCAAGGGCATCCGCGCCAATACGGTGTCGCCGGGCAACACCTATTTCGAAGGCGGGGTATGGCACCGTATCGAGCGGGACAATCCTTCGCTCTACGCGGCGGCATTGGCGTTGAACCCAACGGGGCGCATGGGCAAACCGGAGGAAATGGCGCGCGCTGCCGTGTTCCTGGCAAGTCCCGCCGCCAGCTTCATCTCCGGCACGAATCTGGTGGTGGATGGCGCGCTGACTCGCGGCGTCCAGTTCTAACGGTGGGAACGCGGCAGGCGCACCACCGCGCATCGGTATCGTCAAAAAACGGCACGCATGCTGGCCACCGCATTCCCGCAGGCTGGCATGAGTCTTGGATAGCAGAACGCAGTACCTCATAGCGAAACCTGGGTGATCCGCATGTCCCTGCAACGCCGCCAATTGCTGAAAACCGGAACCGCCGCGCTGGCCACCGCTGTTGCGGCGCCCTACGCCACGGCGCTGACGGCGCCCTACATCGCCAATGCGGCGGCAGCGGAGCCGATCAAGGTCGGCAGTTTGCTCGACCTGTCCGGCCCGATCGGCACCTCCGGCCAGCCGATGTTCGACGCGATCCAACTCGCGGTTGGCGAGGTCAACGCCGCCGGCGGCTTGCTCGGCCGCCCGCTGCAATTGATCAATTACAATACCCAGTCCACGATCCAGCTTTATTCGCAATATGCGCAGCAGCTCGCGCTGCGCGACCGCGTTGCGGTGGTGCATGGCGGCATCACCTCGGCGTCGCGTGAGGCGATCCGCCCGACCTTCGATCGCTACCGCATCCTGTATTTCTACAATGTGCTGTACGAAGGCGGCGTGTGCGACCGCGACACGTTCTGCACCGGCACCACGCCGGCACAGACTGTGAACAAGCTGGTGCCGTACGCGCTGAAGAACTGGGGCAAGAAGGTCTATATCCTGGCCGCCGACTACAATTACGGCCAGATCACCGCCAAGTGGATGGCGAAATATGCCCGCGAGGGCGGCGGCACCGTGCAGGCGGTGGAGTTCTTCCCGCTCGACGTCACCAGCTTCAGCGCGACGATCAGCAAGATCCAGGAAGCCAAGCCGGACGTGATCCTTTCCGCGCTGGTCGGGTCCAATCATACCGCGTTCTATCGCCAGTGGGCCGCCGCGGGTATGAAGAGCAAGATTCCCATCGCTTCCACCACCTTCGGCCTGGTGAACGAATTGGCGACGATCAATCCGTCGGAAAGCAACGGCATCGTCACCTCCTATGGCTACTATCAGGAGCTGAAGACGCCGAAGAGCGTCGCCTTTGTCGATGCGATCCACAAGAAATTCGGCGC
>DATKPQ010000064.1:0-29960 GCA_035523995.1 Acetobacteraceae bacterium
CTTGGCTTGGCCGCTGCCGACGGCTAGCCAAGGATTTCGAATGTCTGACGCGAAATGCGCTGGCATTTTTGCGCTGGGCATCGATCCGGCTCATGCTGCGAAAGCTCTGCAATACCGCGTGAACTTTCCGGATGGACTCTATGACCGCTATGCGCTGAGCAGGGATGCGGTGATCGACGGGCCGGCGATCATCGAGGAACGTGAGGCCACCACGGTAGTTTTGCCCGGCGACCGGGTGAGTGTGGATGTCAGCGGCGCACTGCGCATCGCGATAGGGCTGCCGGCGGCGCCGGCTGCTCGCATCACGGCGGTGACGCCGCTGAATGAAGCCGCGGCGCTGATCGAAGCCGATCCGGTGTCGCTGGAAATCATGTGGAGCCGCCTGGTTACGGTGGTGGAGGAGATGTGGCAGACGATCTGCCGCACCGCGTTCAGCCTGATCGTTTCCGAAGCGCAGGACTTTGCCTGCGACCTGCTGGACGCATCAGGCGAATCGCTGGCGCATTCGCCGCGCGCGATGCCGGTGTTCAATGTGACGCTGCCGCGCGCCGTGAAGGCGATGCTGCGAAAATTCCCTGCGAACATGTTGAAGCCTGGCGACGTGCTGATCACCAACGATCCATGGCTGTGCGCCGGCCATCTGTTCGATATTGCCGTGGTCACGCCCGTGTTCCGCAACGGCACGCTGGTGGCGCTGACCGGGACCGTCGGCCATGTCGGCGATATCGGCGGGACGAAGGATTCGTTGCGGGCACGCGAGATCTACGAGGAAGGCATCCAGATCCCGCCGATGATGCTGTATCGCGAAGGCGTGGCGAACGAGGACCTGCTGACGCTGATTGCAGAAAACGTGCGCAAGAGCGAGGAAGTGCTGGGCGATATCCATTCCTTCGTTGCCGCCAACGCGCTGGGTGCGGAGCGGCTGGTTGCCTTCATGGACGAATACGGCATGCATGACCTGCGTGCCCTGGCGCAGGTGGTGCAGGGGCGCGCGGAAGCCGCGATCCGCTCGGCGATCCGCGCGCTGCCGGATGGCGAATATCATTCGGAGATCTGGAACAATCCGCTGGGCGAGAAGCTGCGCTATCCGCTGAAACTTACGGTGCGAGGCGACGAGATCGAACTGGATTTCAAGGGTGCGCCGCCGCAACTGCCGCAAGGCGGGCTGAACTGCACGTTCAGCTACACCGAAGCGCATGCCACCTATCCGATGAAGTGTCTGCTGTCGCCGGACGTGCGCGGCAATGCGGGATGCTACCGGCCGTTCACCGTGAAGGCGCCGGCCGGCAGCGTGCTGAACTGCGACAAACCCGCGTCGGTGAACCTGCGCACACGGGTGGGCTGGTACCTGGCGCCGAACATCTTCCGGGCGTTGGCGGGGGCCGCCCCGGACCGCGTGCAGGCGGCGACGGGGCTGCCGGTGGCGGTGAATGTCTATGGCCGAACGGCGGATGGCGCGGTTTATGCCGACCATTTCTTCATGGGGGCAGGGCAGGGCGGTTCCTCGCATGGCGACGGCAAATCGGCGCTGCTGTATCCGACCTCGGCGGCGAACACGTCCGTGGAGCTGATGGAAACACGCGCGCCGGTGCTGGTGCTGGAGAAGGCGTTTGTTATCGATTCCGGCGGGCCCGGCCGGTATCGCGGCGGCTGCGGTGTGCGCACGCGGCTGCGCAAGTTGTACGACGACGGGCTGCCGACGCTGGCTTCGGTTTATCCGGAGGGTGTCGGTGTGACGGTGGAAGGGCTGCATGGCGGCCGGCACGGCGGCAGCGTGCATGGCCGGGTGGTTGACCAGTCAGGCAACGTGCTGCGCGATTGCGGCACCGGCGAGTTGGTAACGCTGACGCGCGCTGACCAGATTGTCGAAATCCAGCTTGCCGGTGGTGCCGGTTATGGCGATCCGCACGAACGCCGGGCGGTGCTGGTGGCACAGGATGTGGCGGAAGGCATCGTTGCGCCGGAAGCGGCGGCGCGTGATTACGGTGCCGATCTGACGGCAGGAAAAGCTGCAGAATAGATCGCCAGTCAGGGGCAGCGGGATCAGGGGAAACCGCAATCATGAGCGAACTTGCCGATGGTCGGACAACGCCTGCCCGTTCCGGACCGCATCCGCGGTTTCTGGAACCTGCGTCACTGTGCCTGATTGCGCCGCTTTGCGTGGTGGGCGCGATCATCGGCGTGCAGCTTATCGTTACGCTGGGCATCACCGCTAACACGTCACTGATCGGTGCGCTGGCGGCGATGGGTCTCGCGCGCGTGCCGCTGGGGGCGATGCGGCGTTACCGGTCGGTCCATGTGCAGAACCTGGCGCAGAGTGCGATCTCGGCCGCCACGTTCGGCGCCGGCAATGCGTTGTTGCTGCCTTTGGGCATTCCCTTCGTGCTGGGCCGGCCGGACCTGGTGGTGCCGATGTTCGTCGGCGTGTTCCTGGCCATGCTGTTGGACGGGTTCATGCTGTACCGCATGTTCGATTCCGAGGTGTTTCCTGCGTCCGGTGCCTGGCCGCCCGGCGTTGCGGCGGCGGAGGCGATCCGCGCGGGCGATGAAGGCGGGCGTAAGGCGGGCATCCTCGGCATCGGCGTGCTGGTGGGGATTGCGGGAAATTGGCTGATCGCGCCGGGTGCGATGTCGGCGTTTGGCGTGGCGTTCATCGGTAATATCTGGGCCTTGACGATGTTCGGCGTTGGCCTGCTGATCCGCGGCCACTCTGCGCTGTTGTTCAATCATCCGGCGTTCGCGGGGCTGATTCCGGATGGCGATATCAACAAGGCCTATGTACCGCATGGCATGATGGTTGGTGCCGGCATCGTGGCACTGATACAGGTTGCAGCAATTATCCTGCGCCGCGGCAATCCGCATGCGGGGACATCGCGCTCGCATGGCGAGGTGCGGCGCTGGCTGGGGATAGGTGCCGGCGGGTATGTGCTGATCGCGGTGGTGATCGCGCTGATGGGCGGCGTGATTGCGCAAATGTCGGCCCCGATGCTGGTATTGTTCCTTGTCTACGCCGCGTTCGCCGCTCTGGTGCATGAGCTGATCGTGGGCCTGGCGGCGATGCATTCCGGTTGGTTCCCGGCATTTGCGGTGGCTCTGATCACGCTGGTGATCGGCATGCTGATCGGATTCCCGCCCATGGCGCTGGCGCTGCTGGTGGGATTCTCTGCCGCGACAGGGCCGGCTTTTGCCGATATGGGGTACGATTTGAAGGCCGGCTTCATGTTGCGCGGCAACGGCAGTGACCGTGCATTCGAACTGGACGGGCGCCGCCAGCAATGGTTCGCCGCGTTGTTTGCGTTTGTGGTGGCTGGGGTCGTTGTGCTGGCGTCGTATCATGGATTTTTCGCGATGAACAAAGTGGCGCCGGTGGACCGGGTGTACGTCGCAACGATCAAGGCAGGCGCGTCCGCCTATGTGGCGAAGCAGTTGCTGATCTGGGCGATTCCAGGGGCCGTCATCCAATTTCTCGGTGGGCCACGGCGGCAGCTTGGGGTGCTGCTTTCGACAGGATTGCTGATCCTGTTCCCGATCGCCGGCTGGGCGGTGCTGGTGGGGATCGTTCTTCGTGTTATTTGGGAGCGAGTCGCTAAAGGCGAGGGGATGGAAGTGTTCGGTGCCGGCGTGATCGCGGGGGATTCGCTGTATGCGTTCTGTACCTCGACCTGGAAGGGGATGGTCAAGTAGCGTTTGCTCAAAATGTCATTGCGGGGAGCGTAGCGACGAAGCAATCTCGATCGAGACTGAATGTGCTGGACACGACCGAGATTGCTTCGTTGCTTCGCTCCTCGCAATGACATATGAAATTTGCTTACCGCAATGACATATGAAATTCGCCAGCCGTAATGACATATGAGATCAGTGCCGGAAATGCGGAATCACGTCCTCACACATCATCCGCAGAGAATTCATCACCCGCTGGGGCGAAATCCGCATGCCGCAGTTCAGCTCGGCCAGGATACCGGACAACCCCAGTTCCTGCTGTAACTGCGCCAGGCGGTCGGCCACCATCGCGGGCGTGCCGATAATGACCTTGCTGCGCACCACCTCATCCCAGGTGATCTGCTGCAGCCGCTGGCCGCGCTCGGCGCGGTTCTCGATGGCGCGCGTGCCTTCCTGGGTCGCCGATGCCTCGATCCGCTGCCCGAGATAACGGTAGAAATACATGATGCTTTCTTCCGGCTCGGACAGCGCCTGCGCCTCGGTGGCGGCGACATAGACCGGCACGCGGAGGAACACCTTGCCGTTCCCGGGATGGCCTGCCTTCGCCCAGTTCTCGCGATACACGCGCAGGTTCGGCACCAGTTCGTTCAGATTGCCCAACCGGGTGGCCACGAAAATCGCCATCCCCTCAGTCCCGCATGATTCGAACGTATCCGGACTGTTCGCCGCGATGCGGATTTCCGGATACGGCGCCTGATAGGGCTTCGGCGTCACGCACACATTGTCGAAATGATAATACCTGCCGTCGTAGGAGAACCGCTCCTGCGTCCAGGCGCGCTTCAGAATGTCGAGTACCTCGACGAAGCGTTCGCGGCTTTCGGCGTAGGAGATGCCATAGGCCTGGTAGGTGCGCGGAAACCCGCTGCGGCCGACGCCCATGATCAGGCGGCCATGGCTGATGTGATCGACGGTGGTCGCTTCCTCTGCGATGCGCACCGGGTGGCACAGCGGCAGCACTTGCACCGCAATGCCGATCTTCATCCGTTGGGTGCGCGTGGCGATGGCGCTGGCGATGCTGAGCGGCGCCGCCAGCACCGAGCGTTCCGGTGCGCTGTGCAGTTCCGCCAGCCACATCACGTCCAACCCGCTTTTCTCGGCGGCATCGACTTGTTCAAAGGAGGTGGCGAAGGCCTCGGCCTCGGTCTGGCCGGGCATCCGCTGAAACTCATGAAACATGCCGAATTCCATTGTCGTTCGTCCCTGCGCGTTGTATTGCTAGTTGCAGCAGTTTCGGCATTTGCGGCGGTCCGGGCAAGTCCCCCGATCGGTCAGTCGCCGGGTCGGCGAAATGCCGTTGTCCGCGCCTTTGGGCCGTAGCCGTGTCGCTCCAGCGGTGTAGTCCGGCCGTGTATCGCCCTTCTCGCGGAGTATCGCGGAGCAATCGGTTCGAAGGCGACCTAGGCTGAAAATGACGGATTTTCTGGCCTGTTGGTGCAATGCGTGGCATAACGCGGCAATGGATTACGCCAACATGAATGCGGTGCACTGAACAGAGGGGGGCTGATGTCGGCTTTTTTGCGAAAGCTTGGAAGGCTCGACCGATACGATCCGGCGAGCTACAAGCGATTCAAGCATCACCCGAAAAGCGAAACGTCAAATATTCTCTATCGCGGCGATACGCGCGATCCGGACTTGATCGAGCAGGGCGGTGGCTTTTTTCCCCAGGCCGGTCAGCGCCATGGCGTAAGCCAGGAGGGGGCCTCAACCGGCATGGTGTCGCTGACGCTCGATCCTGCGCTTCGTGCCACTTATTATTCCCAGGTGAAGGCCTACTATGGGTCGCCTACCTGGGGACTAACCAACAAAGTTTCGAAACAGGGCTACGTCTATGCGGTGTTCATCCCAACCGGGCGGGCTATTGTGAACTACGCGATGGCGGAGGCCGCCGGGTCAAAGAATGTTGGCAGCCGGGAACTATCAACTCTGGTCGTGCCCTGGGTGAATGTCATCGGGTGGCGCCAGTTACCCAAGCCGGAAACGTGCAAGAACACTGAACGAGCGCCCAAATTCGTCGACTTCGTTGGCGAGTACGTTGCGAACAAGGATTGTACGGCCAAGTTGCAGGGGATCTCTCCCGAAGCGCTGGAGTTTTTCCTTGGGTTCCAGAACTTCAGCGATATCGTGATTTACAACACGGCTGCTCTTTAGTGTTGTGATCCTGAGACATCGATCCGGCCGGACGAGGAGAGACCGTGCCTTCGCGTCATGCCGAGGACCGTCAGCAGCCACAAGAATATTGCACGCGCCAAAGAAAGTCGTGGACTGCGCGCCACAGGCCTTCTCCGGCGGATGCCTCGCCCGGCATGGCATGGTGCGCACGTCCCGTGCGGCATTCGTCAGAGTCATAGCGCTGGGCAGGGATTGATCGGCGTCACTGCGACCGTCCGGGCGCGCGGACGGTCTGATGCCCGTCGGTCAGTCATCCGGCGTCACCCCATACTCCCGCCGCGCTGCCTCGCCACTCAGATACCCCAGCCGCACGTCCCGCCGCACCGCCGCCGGATCGCGCTCGCGTGCCGGACCCATTCCGCCACCGCCCGGCATCTCAACCACCAGCCGATCGCCCGGCGGCACCACGCCCAGCCCCTTCGGCTTCAGCACCGTGCCGGACTTCAGCGACAGCCGCCCCGCGCCACCATCCCCGCCGCCATGCCGTCCCCGCGCCGGATGGGCCACTCGTTCGAACCGCGCGAAAATGCCGAAGGCTGCGTCCTCCCGCGAGCCGATCTCCATCACCTGTCCCAACCCACCGCGCTGCCGCCCCGCGCCGCCGGAATCCTGCCGCAGTTCCTTGCGCCAGATCACCAGAGGCGTGATCGCCTCGGTCGCTTCGACAGGCACGTTGCGCACGCCGGACGGAAAGGGCGTCGCCGACAACCCATCCTGCCTCGGCCGAGCCCCTGCCCCACCGGAATGGAAACTGTTCACCATGAACGAGGTGCCGACATGATTGCCGATACCCGTCAACCCGTGGCCGGCGATCAAATTCAACGTCCATAAATTCGACGTGCCTTCGGCCGGCACGCGATCCGGCAGCGCCTGATCCAGACAGCCGTACACCACGTCTGGCAGCATGTGCCCCATCACCGAGCGCGCATACACCGCCGCCGGCCAGGTCGCATTCAGAATGCAGCCCTCCGGCGCCGTGACGCGCACCGCATCGAGCGTGCCGGCATTGTTGGGAATATGCGGCGCCACCACGCAGTTGATGCCGAATGTCGTATAAGCCTCGGTATAACAAAGCGGGCAGTTGATGGCGTAGGAAGACATGCCGGACGTCCCGGCATAATCCACCGCGATATGATGATCGCCGATGGTGAGAGCGGCGACCAGGTCGATCGGTGCTTCATAGCCATCGATGCGCATCGATCCATGCCACGTGCCCTTCGGCAGAGCGGCAATGGCTTCCGACATGCCGCGGCGGCTGCGGGCAATGATCTCCTCGCCCAGCACGTCGAGGTCGCGCAATCCGAACTCGCGCATCATCGCAACCAGGCGGCGGCTGCCGGTTTCATTGCACGCCGTCAGCGCATAGACGTCGCCCACCACCTGCACCGGCTCGCGCACATTGGCGCGGATCATCGCCAGCAGGTCCTCATTCATCGCCCCGCCGCGAGCAAGATACAGCAGGGGAATGTACAAACCTTCATGGAAGATCTGCCGCCCCTCAGGGGTCTGGCCGACACCGCCCATGTCTACCAGATGCGTGGTGCAGGCGAACAACGCAACGATCTCGCCATCCATGAAGGTGGGCGACACCACCACCAGATCATACAGATGCCCGGTGCCTTTCCAAGGATCGTTGGTCACGAACACATCGCCGTCCCGCATCGTCGCCACCGGGAACACGTCAAGAAAATGTCCCACCGACCGCGCCATCGTGTTGACGTGGCCCGGCGTGCCGGTAACGGCCTGAGCCAGCATTCTCCCCTGCAGATCGAACACACCTGCAGAAATGTCGCCTGCCTCGCGCGCCGAGGTGCTGAAGGCTGTGCGCACCAGCGTGGTCGCTTGCTCCTCTACCACCGAGAGCAGGCGGTTCCACATGATCTGAAGTTCGATTTCCGGGATATTGCGGCGGATCATGGCGTGGAGTCCTCAATGACGATCTCTCCCCCCGCGGCGATGCGTGCTGTGAAGCAAGGAGGGATGATCGTCGTGGTACCGTCTTCGACAATGGCCGCGGGCCCGGTCATCCAGTGCCCCGGCCGCAGCGCGGCACGCGAGAACACTGCGGCCGTGTGTGTTTCACCGGTCGCGGTGTCAACGATGCGGCATTCGCCAGACGGGGAGGCGGCGCCTGCATCTGTCGGCGTCCCGGCCCGCGGCGGCAGCTCCGAGACCTGCGACAGCGCCAGCGTCCAGGTCACCGCCTCGACTTCCAGACGGGGAATAGTGCGGCCGTAAAGCCGCGTATAGGTCGCGTCGAATGCCGTGCGCAAAGTTGTGGGATCGAGAGCTCCGTCCGGCAGCGGCACCGCCACTTCGTGGCCTTGGCCGCGATAGCGCATGAAGACTGTCCGCATTACCTGCAACGCGCCGTCACGCGCGCCGAGGCGCACGACGCCTTCCGCTTCGGCCCGCATCTCGGCGAACAGAGCATCGGTCGCGCCTTGTTCCAGAGCGTCCAGCCGCACGAGCAACGTGCGCACAACTTCATAAGCGACCGGTGCCATCAGGAAGCCGTGGGCAGAACCGACGCCCGCATCGACCGGCACCACCACACGCCGCATGCCCAGCTTCTGCGCCAAACGCGCGGCATGCAGCGGCGCGGCACCGCCGAATGCGATCAGCGTGCGCGCAGCGGTGTCCTTGCCGTTCTCTACCGCATGCACGCGCGCGGCACTGGCCATGGTTTCGTCGACGATTTCGGCGATGCCGCGCGCCGCTTCAGAGTTCGACATGCCAAGGGCGGTACCCAATGCGCCAACGGCGGCGTTGCCGCGTACGGCGTCCAACGCAATCTTGCCGCCGGCGAAATGGGCAGGATCGATGCGGCCCAGCACCACGTCGGCATCGGTGACCGTCGGCGCCTCGCCACCGCGGGCGTAGCAGGCAGGGCCCGGATCGCTGCCGGCGCTGTCGGGCCCTACCTGTATCCGGCGCAGCGAATCGACCCGCGCGATGGAACCGCCGCCGGCGCCGATCTCCACCATGTCGATGACCGGAATGCGCACCGGAAAGCCGCTGCCCTTGGCGAAGCGATAGGTGCGCGCGACTTCGAAATGCCGCGACTGCTGCGGGGTAAAGTCATCGATCAGCGTGATCTTCGCGGTGGTACCACCCATGTCGAACGACAAGGCGCGATCCCAGCCGCCACGCGCCGCAATCTGCCGCGCCAGGATCACGCCGCCCGCCGGGCCGCTTTCCACCAGGCGCACCGGGAAGCGCCGCGCTGTGTCCACCGTGCAGATGCCGCCCGACGACATCATCAGCAGCAGTGGGCAGTCGGCGCCCAGCGCCTGCAGGCGGTCCTGCATGCGCGCGAGATAGCGGTCCATCAGCGGCAGGACATAGGCGTTCGCGACCGCGGTGGACGTGCGCTCGTATTCGCGGATCTCGCGGCAGACTTCGGACGAGATGGTGATGGCGACGTCCGGCAAGAGGCGCGCCAGTCGTGCGCGTGCGGCTTCCTCGTGCGCCGGATTGACGTAGGCATGCAGGAAGCTGATCGCCACCGCCTCGATATTGCGGCGGCGCAGAACGGGCACCAGCGCATCCAGCCCGGTTGCGTCCAACGGCAGCAGCGTCGAACCGTCAGCGGCCAGTCGTTCCGCCACTTCCAGCCGCAAATCGCGTTCTACCAGCGGGGCAGGGCGTTCCATATAGAGATCGTATTGTTCGAACCGGTGTTCGTAGGCGATTTCCAGCGAATCGCGGAAACCCTGCGTGGTGACCAGCGCTGTTCGCGCGCCTTTGCGCTCGATCAGGGCATTGGTCGCGAGCGTGGTGCCATGGATGACAAGATCAAGTTGTGCGGCCTGGATGCCGGCGTCTTGCAGGATTGCGGCAGTGCCTTCGATCACTGCGCGTTCCGGTGCATCGTGGGTGGTGAGCAATTTGGCGGAGAAGGTTCGGTCCGGCAGTGCCAGCACAAGGTCGGTGAAGGTGCCGCCGATATCGACGGCGAGGCGCGTCAGACTCATTCAGTCGCAGTCCTGTTTTGCATGGCCGGCCACGTCATAGCGCTTGGTGGTACGTCATGGTGGACTGCCGATGATGAACGGTCCAGGGGCGCCGGCGTCGCGGGCTGCGCGCAACACTCCCATACAATCCGGCAAAGCTTGCGTTGCATCGTGCTGGCAGTGTGCCGTCGTTGGCTACAGGGGAGCAAATTCACCGATGTCGCGCATTCCGTCGCGCATTCCGTTGTTGATGCAGGCTGGGCTCCTGGCCTGTGTCGTCGTGTCGGTTCCTGCTTTGGCGCAGATTGCCGGGCAGGATCAGACCCCGCCGCCGGCCGGCTTCTCGGCGCCGCCGCAGGGCGGTGCGCAGCGGTTCATCGAACGGTTCCGGGCGGCAAACACCACCGGGGACGGCCACCTGACCCTGGCGCAGGCGGAGGCGGCGCATATGCCAATGATCGTCCGCCACTTTGATGAGATCGATGCGCAGCACAAAGGCTTTGTTACGTTGCAAGACATTCGTGCGTGGCGGCAGCAGATGCGGGCGGAGCGGCAGGGCGGCAATTAACCGCTGCGAATAATCGATCGCCACATCGAGGTCCGCTGATCTGGGTGCTTACGCCGGCCGTATCCGCGTATCACGCCACCAGCGTCACGCCCACAACGGCGAGAGTCACCGCCAGGATCGGCCGCAGCACGGAATCGGGCACGCGCACCGCAAACAGGCTGCCCAGCACAATGCCGGGGATGGAGCCGAGCAGCAGCGATCCCAGCATCGACAGGTTCACGCCGCCGAGGAACCAGTGGCCGATGCCGGCCAACAGCGTCAGCGGCACGGCATGCGCGATATCAGAGCCGACGATGCGCGCCATCGGCAGATCGGGATAGAGCAAGAGCAATACCGTGACGCCGATCGCGCCGGCGCCGACCGACGAAATCGTTACCAAAAGGCCCAGAACGACGCCAGTCACCACGGTGAGTGCCGCGGCGTGGCGCGGCGGTGGGCCGCCAAGCCGCATGCCGCCCCAGGCAAGAATTTGGGTACGAAACAACAGCGCCGCTGCCGTCAGCAGCAGCATCACGCCGAGCACCAGCGAAATGACGTGCGAGGCGGCCCGGCTGGACAGGTCGAAATGCGACATCACGAACAGGGTCAGCGCGGTGGCGGGTACACTGCCGAGCGCCAGTCGTCCGACGATCGACCATTGCACCGTGCGGTTGGCGCCGTGCACGGCGGTGCCAACCGATTTGGTAATACAGGCATACAGCAGATCCGTGCCCACCGCGGCGGCCGGATGCACGCCAAACAACAGGACGAGGATCGGGGTCATCAATGCACCGCCGCCCATGCCGGTCTGGCCGACGAGCAATCCGACCAGGAAGCCGGACAAGATGTAAAGCGGCCGCAGGGACGGGGGCAGATGCATGGCCGACGATGATCTCCATGGTTGTCAGCGGCTGTGTAGCGGCTAAGACCTGGGGTTTATCACCGGGATTTTTCGCTTGGCACCCCTGCAATCGCAATCGGCCAGAAGCTTCCACGCAATGCCATGACAGGGGAATATCATTCCCGAAAGACCCGGACTGGGGGAGACGGAATCCATGACTGCGGTTTCAATTATCGGCGATGCGGTGAAGCGGCGGGAGGATGCGCGCTTTGTCACCGGCGGCGGTGCCTATCTCGACGATCTCGCATTCGAAGGGCTGGCGCATGCGGTCATCGTGCGTTCTCCGCATGCCCATGCGCATATCCGCGATATCGATACCGCGGCGGCACGCGCCATGCCGGGAGTGCTTTCAGTGCTCACGGCGGATGATGTTGCCGCGGATGGGCTGCTGCCATTGCGTCCGACGGCCGAAGCCAACGTGCAAACCGGTGAGCCATTCGCCTTCGCGCCGCAGCCTCTGCTCGCCAGCGGCAAGGTCCGTTACGTGGGTGAGCCGGTTGCGCTGATCGTTGCTCTGACCCGTGCGCAGGCACTGGATGCGGCCGATCATGTGGTTGTCGAGTACGCGCCGCTACAAGCTGTCACGACTGTGGCTGCTGCCGTCGCGCCCGGCGCACCTGTGTTGTCCGAGGAAGTGCCCGGCAATGTCTGCCTGGACTGGCATACCGGCGAGGCGGCTGCGGTCGAGGCCGCGTTTGGCAGCGCGGCACATGTTGTGGCGTTGGCACTCGACAATCATCGGGTGGTCACCAACCCGATGGAGCCGCGAGGCGGCGTCGGTCAGTATGATCGGGCGCAGGACCGCTACACCCTGACGTTGTCGAGCCAGAATATTCATGGCAACCGCGACGCCACGGCGCGCGCCTTGAACGTACCGCCGTCGCGGGTGCGATTCATCGCGCCGGATGTCGGCGGCGGGTTCGGCGCGAAGAATTTCGTCTATGCCGAATACGCGCTGCTGCTGTGGGCAGCGAAGCGTGTCGGCCGCCCGGTGAAATGGATCGCCACGCGCAGCGAAGTGTTTCTCGCCGATCATCAGGCACGCGACCACGTGGCAGAAGCGGCGTTGGCGCTGGACGCAGAGGGAAACTTCCTTGCCTTGCGGGTCGCCAGCATGGCGAATACCGGCGCCTACATGGCGGGCGGTGCAGGGGGCGTGCAGACCAACCAGTACGTGCATCTGCCGGGCTCGGTCTATGCGATTCCGGCGATCGCATTGCACATCCGTGCGGTGCTGACCAATACGACACCGATCGGCGTCACCCGTGGCCCCGGTTTCGCCGAAGCCGTCAACATCATCGAACGCCTGATCGACGCCGCCGCGCGCCAGTGCGGATTCGACCGCGTCGCGCTACGCCGACGCAACTTCGTGCCGGCAGCCGCGATGCCAATGACCAACGTTTTCGGCTTCTCTGTGGACAGCGGTGATTTCCGCGCGACATTCGACCGCGCTTTGGATGTGGCGGATGTCGCCGGTTTTGCCACGCGCCGTGCGAAAAGCGAGTCACGCGGCATGTTACGCGGCCTCGGGTTGGCATATCACATCAAGGGCACAGGCGGTTCGCCGCACGAGAACGTCGAAATCCGCTTCGAAAACGACGGCACGGTGTCGTTGATCACCGGCACCCAGACCATCGGCCAGGGGCATGAAACGACGTTCCCACAGATCCTCGCCGACCGGCTAGGCATCCCCAACGCGTTGATCCGGCTGCGCCAGGGCGACACCGATTTGATATCGATGGGCGGCGGCCATGGCAGCTCGCGTGCCACATATATGGGCGGCACGGCGATGTGGCGCGCGGCGGAGACGATCGTCGCCAAGGGGCGACAAATCGCCGCTGAAATGCTGGAAGCTGCGGACGCCGATATCGAGTTCGCCGACGGACATTTTGCTGTCGTCGGCACCAATCGCTCGGTTGCGCTGCTGGAGGTGGCGGCGCGGGCACGCGAAGACGGTGCATCGCTCGACACGTACCACGCCTGGACGCGCGAACACATGACGTTCCCCAACGGCACCCACGTGGCGGAAGTGGAAATCGATCCCGAGACCGGAGCCGTTGCACTGCTGCGCCTGACTGCGGTGGACGATTACGGCGTGCTGGTGAACCCGATGGTCGCTGCCGGCCAGGCGCATGGCGCGATCGCACAAGGCGCAGGACAGGCACTGCTGGAGCGTGCGGTGTACGATCCGGCGAGCGGCCAGCCGGTCACGGGTTCGTTCATGGACTACGCGTTGCCGCGTGCCGGTGACCTGCCGTCATTCCGGCTGGAGTTCAACGGCACGCGCTGCACGACCAACCCGCTTGGTGTGAAGGGCTGCGGCGAGGCCGGCGCCGTCGCCCTGTTCCCCGCGATCAACAACGCCGTGCTGGATGCTCTGGTGCCGCTGGGCGTGTCGCGGTTCGACGGACCGGCGACGCCGTTTCATGTGTGGCAAGCGATGCAGGCAAGCCGGGGCAGGTGAAGACACCGTCCCTTGGCGGCTATCCGCCCCAGGCCCAGGGCCTGGAATCAGGGAGGGCGAACCCGCCGGTCATGATTAAAACCGATTTTATTCTTCGGCGAAGCGGGGGATAGAGCGTCGGCATCATAAGCAGGGGCTGACGAAGCAAGTGGCGTGGCTTTGACGCCTCCTATCGAGAAGGGCAATACATGATCCAAGGCTTTAACATCTCCGAAAAAGGCCATGGTGCGTACTGGCCGCTTGGCATCCTACGATGGGTGATGGTGGTAATCTTCATTTCCTTTGGCATTCAAAAATTCACACCTCAGTCGGCACACGGCATTGTATTATACATTTCCAATAGCCCGTTCATTTGGTGGCTGTCTGCATTCGGGATCCGCGGCGAAGCATATTTGCTCGGCACTATCGAGCTGACGATAGCCGCTCTACTGGCTGCCGGCGCATTTATCCCGTTGCTGTCGGCACTCGGCTCATTGATGGGAATTTGCACCTTTGCGATTACGTGGTCGTTTTTCTTCTCGACACCCGGTGTCGTCAAATGGAGCATATCCACAGACCCAATCGCGTGGAATCTCACCGGGGAGTTCTTGTATAAAGATATCGCTCTTCTTTGTGTATGTGTCGTCCTGTTCCTGGCATCACTGCCAACGAAAGCCAGCATCCGCCTGCGCTGCGAGCGTCAGCACGGCCAGGACACGGACGCGCCTCGCAGTCGCATATGAGTTTCAGTGCCAGAACGGCAGCAGTGCCGAGGCGAGGGCGGGCACCTGGTTCCACTCGGCAAGGAGCCAGTACCCGCCGAGCAGGGCAAGGATCCACGCCACGGAAACCGCGAACGCGCGAACGCTGACCGTTTCGGGATGCTGCTTCCAGCGGTACATCGCTCTTCTCCGCCTGCGATGAAGCAGGCCATAATCCAGGCCGCTTTTCGATGCTGTGATCTTAATCACGCATTAAGGCATATTGTGGCACGGAAGGTGAAATGATTTAGGCAGAACGCTGGGCTGGCAGAACGCTGGGCTGGCAGAACGAATGCGCATAGGTCCGCTGCGCTTTCGCTGTCATAATGGCGAGTTGATCGCACGATCGTAAGCAGGGGCAGTCGTGAGCGAAAACACCGTGGCGGCGGGTGCGCCGGCCATTGCCGTTTCGGCCGCGCCGGAAACGGGCACCACGTTCGCGATTCTCGTGTCGCTGTCGGCGTGCCACTTGCTCAACGACATGAACCAATCGCTGGTGCCGGCGATCTATCCGGTGCTGAAGCAGTCCTACAGCCTGGATTTTGGCCAGATCGGGCTGATCACTCTGGCGTTCCAGCTTACTGCCTCCATGCTGCAGCCGGTGGTGGGCATTGTCACGGATCGGCGCGCGCAGCCGTTTTCCCTTCCGATCGGGATGGCAAGCAGTCTGATCGGGCTGCTGTTGCTGGCCAGGGCGCACAGCTACGGCATGATTCTGTTCTCCGCAGCGCTGGTGGGCATGGGATCGGCGGTGTTCCACCCGGAGGCGTCTCGCGTGGCGCGGATGGCGTCCGGTGGGCGATACGGGTTTGCGCAGTCGTTGTTCCAATTGGGCGGCAGCACGGGCTCGGCGATCGGTCCGCTGCTGGCGGCGTTCATCGTGGTGCCGCGCGGGCAGGGGAGCATCGCCTGGTTCTCCGCCGCGGCGCTGCTGGCAATCCTGATTTTGAGCCAGGTCAGCCTGTGGTACGCGCGGCACCCGTCGATGCAGCAGCGGCGCGGGCGGCGCACGGGTATGCCGGTGCGAGCAGGTGTGCTGTCGCGCGGCCAGGTGGTATGGACCGTCGTGGTACTTCTGACGCTGCTGTTCTCGAAGAACGTCTACACGTCCAGCCTGAGCTCGTACTACACGTTCTACCTTCTGCAGAAGTTTCACGTTTCGGTGGCCAACGCGCAGGTGCATCTGTTCGTGTTCCTGGGCGCGGTCGCGGCGGGGACGTTTGCCGGAGGCCCGATCGGGGATCGGTTCGGCCGGCGGCCGGTGATCTGGTTTTCAATCCTGGGCGCGGCACCGTTCGCCATGCTGCTGCCCTATGCCAGCCTGTGGTGGACCGGCGTGCTGTCGGTCGCGATCGGACTGATCCTGGCGTCGGCGTTCTCCGCCATCCTGGTCTATGCGCAGGACCTGCTGCCCGGACGCGTCGGCATGGTGGCGGGAATGTTCTTCGGGTTCTCGTTCGGGCTGGGCGGCTTGGGCGCCGCGGCACTGGGACGAATCGCGGATGTCTCGTCCATCGGGGCAGTTTACCAGGTTTGCTCGTTCCTGCCGCTGATCGGACTGCTGACCGCGCTGCTGCCGGATATCGAGAAGCGGCGAGGGTAGCGCCCGCTATCAGTAAAGCACGGGTCGCGGCGTCATATGTCATTGCAGCGTCATATGTCATTGCGAGGATCGCGAGCGAAGCGTGGCGGGACGAAGCAACCCCGGTCGTACGAGCGCAGTGACCGTGCCGGGGCTTCTTCGAATAAGCTTGCTTCGTCGCTTCGCTCCTCGCAATGACATAGTGAACGGACCGCGCAACGCGTGCGTTTCTCCTATTTTCGACGCTAACGGGTGCTTATCCCATCTATCGAGTGTGTGCCCATGAAACTGATAGGCATTGTTGGCGGGCTGAGCTGGGAAGCGACAGCCCTGTATTATCGCCTGCTGAATGAGGCTGCGGCACGCGCCCTCGGTGAGCACCACAACGCGCGCAGTGTCATTCTCAGCGTCGATTTCGCCGAAGCGTTGGCGTGCGCCAATGCCGGCGATTGGGACGGCCTTGCCACCCTCCTGATCGATGCCGCACGCCGCCTCTGCGCTGCCGGGGCGGACGTCGTACTGCTGGGCGCCAACACCGCACACATCGTCGCAGAGCAAGTCGCCGCAGCGATCGACGTGCCGCTGCTGCACATCGCTGATGTGGCCGGCGAGGCAGTGCAGGCGTTGGGCGTGCGGCATGTGGGACTGATCGGCACAAAGTTCACGCTCGAATCGCCGATCTATGCCGACCGCCTGCGCCAGCGCTTCGGACTGACGGTCAGCGTGCCAGATGCGGCCGGGCGCGCAGAGCTGCAACGCATCATCATCGATGAGCTGACGCTTGGCCGGATTGAGCAGCGGTCGAGAGCACGGTGCGAGACGATCATCGGGCAGCTTCGCGATGCCGGCGCGGAGGCCATTGTCGTTGCCTGCACGGAGTTGCCGCTTTTGCTGCGAGAGGAAGACAGCGCGTTGCCATTGCTCGATACGACGGCGCTGCACGTCGAAGCCGCATTGCAGATTGCACTGCGGGTACCGTGAGCGTAGCCCATGTCATTGCGAGGAGCGTAGCGACGAAGCAACCTCGGTCGAGCCGGCGCACTGACGGTACTGCGGGTACCGTGAGCGTAGCCCATGTCATTGCGAGGAGCGTAGCGACGAAGCAACCTCGGTCGAGCCAGCGCACAGACGGTACTGCGGGTACCGTGGGCATAGCCCATGTCATTGCGAGGAGCGTAGCGACGAAGCAACCTCGGTCGAGCCAGCGCACAGACGGTCTGGCCAGACTCCGAGCGAGGTTGCTTCGTCCCGGCGCTCCTCGCAATGACATTCGGAACCGCCTTCGTCACACATCCGCCGCGACGATCTCCATGCCGCTGAAACGGAACGCTGGCCAACTCCGCTGCCCCACGCCCAGGGCGAGCGGCAGAACCGCAACCTCCACCGTCGGTGTCCCCAGAGCATGCACCGCCGCCGTCACGTCGAACAGCGGCGCGGTATCGGGAAACACAGCCGGGCCATGGGCAATCCCCATGGCGAGCGCGCCGACGCTGATCAACGACGCCGCATCGCCGGCACGTCCCAGGCAGATCTCGACCGACAGCGGCCGATCCCCCGGCTCGACGCCGCCAATGCGCAGCGCATAGCGCGCGCCACCAGCGGGAACGTTCAGTACGGCGTGCGCCAGCCGCCGCCCCGCGGCATCCGGCAACGCAGCATCCCCGGCCGGCACGGCGCCGTCCCGCAGCACGGAAAGCGAATCATACGCGTACCCCAGCCGCCGCGTATCCAGCACGTCCGCCATCGCCACTTCGATGATCGTGCCATCGAGCCACGGGAACAAAAACCGCTTCTCCGTGAACTCCCGGTCGGCTGGCTCGGTCGCCTTGCGCGCCGGGTCCTGCCGCCAGATCTCCCACAGCCGGTCCAGGTTGCCGTGATGCGCGAAGAACACCGGATCGAGCGCGGCGCCCGCCAGTTCGGTCATGTCACCCACCGAGCCATCCGCGGCCTCGCCGCCGACATAGTTGTGAATCGCGTTGTGAGGCACGGTCTCCATCCGGCTTCGGCCATGCCATCCCCCTGCATTCGGCTTGGCCATGCCGCCAAAACTGGCCGGGATCGCCTCCGGCGTGCGGGCGGTGAAGGACCGAGCTTCCAGCCCTGCCACGCCCAGCGGCGCCCGTGCGGGATCGAACATCAGGTGGTCCACTTCCACCCCCCGCAGATCGCGGTCGGCCGTATAGCGCACCGCGTCCGCCAGCGCGCTGCCGGGCCGCGCAAACGCCGCCGGTATCCGCCGGTCATTGCTCCAGTTCCAGTAGGGCAGGGCGAGGCCCGGATCACCGGACAGCGCCCGCAGCTTCCATTCCGTCACCGCCAGGAAGGCGCGATGCCAGGGCAGGAACCACCAGCATCCATGCACCTGGGCCAGGTCCGCATTCGATACCGTCGAACATACGTGCGTGTGGGCCAGTGCGTTGACCCGCCAACCCTTCGGGTCAGCCGGATCGCGCCGGGACCGGCTTTGCATCTCGCCGATCGCCGCCTCCAGCGCCGCCAGGCGCGCGGGCGGCAAACGAGAGATGTCCTGGCGGACCGGGACCGGTGCAGCGGCGGGGGAGGGGGTTGCGATCCCGCCCATGCACATGCCCGCCGCACCGGTGGCAACCAACCCGGCAAGCACGCTGCGCCGGGGCAGGGGGCCATCGCGCAGGTGGAAGCTTCCCCCTCCCCTTGTGGGAGGGGGATAGGGGGAGGGGGAGGGGGAGTGGTCGAAACGACAGCACATTGCACGGCGCGCACCGGGCATGGGGCGGGTGACCATCGCTTCTCCGGGTCCGAGTACTACACCACACCCAGTCCCCGCAGCCGCTCAACCTCCTCCGCGCTGACGCCGCACAGCGCCCCCAGCACATCAGCCGTATGCTCCCCCAGCAGCGGCGGGCGCTGCACCTCGGCGGGAGAATCCGACAGTTTGATCGGGCAGCCCACCGTTTGGTACGTCCCGCGCGTCGGGTAATCGACATCCACGATCATCTCGCGCGCCCGCAAATGCGGATCGGCCAGCACCTCGCCGGTGTCCTGGCAGGCGCCGCTGGGCACGCCGGCCTCGCCGAGGATCCGCATCACCTCGTGCTTCGACCGCTGCCGCGTCCAGGCCGCGACAAGCCCGTTCAGCGCCTCGCGGTTCTCCCAGCGCCCGTCGGGCGTGCTGAACCGGGGATCGTCAGCCAGTCCCGGCTGGCCGATGGCGCCAACGAACGCGCGCCACATCTGCGGCTGTGCGAAGATATAAACGTAGTCGTTCGGCCCGCCCGGCGCGCAGGGATAGGTGGTGCCCGGCACCGTGCGCCCGAGCTGGTTGCCCTGGCGCGGCATCGGACGGCCCGCGCGCTGATGGTCGCGCAGGCTGACCCGGATCAGGTTCACCACCGCATCCTGCATGGATACCTCGACATGCTGGCCCTGGCCCGTCGCGTGACGCTGCTGCAACGCGGCAAGGATGCCGATCGCCATGTGCATGCCGGTCCCGGAATCGCCGATCGCGGGATAAACGTAGGTCGGCGGGTTCTCGGGAAACCCTGTCACGCTCATCGCCCCGCCCATCGCCTGCGCAATCGGTTCGAAGCTTTTGAACCCGCTGTAGGGGCCGTAAGTCCCGAACCCCTTGATGGTGGCATAGATCAGCCTTGGGTTGATGAGCTTCAGCGCGTCATAGCCCAGCCCGAGACGATCCAGTGCGCCCGGCCCGAAATTCTCCAGCAGCACGTCGGATTGCCCGATCACCTGCCTGAACAACGCCTTACCCTCATCCGACTTAAGGTTCAGCGTCAGGCTCCGCTTGTTGGCGTTCAGGATCAAAAAGAACAGACTGTCACTGTCGGCCTTGTCGCGCATGTTGATGCGGGCGACGTCGCCGCCCTTTGGTTCCTCCAGCTTGATCACGTCGGCGCCCAGGAAGCCGAGGATCTGTGCGCAAGCCGGCCCGGCCTGGTTGTGGGTCATGTCGATCACGCGAATGCCGGACAGGGCCTGGCTCATGGTCATTGCTCTCCTTCGGTCGGCGCAGGTGGGTGCGGTCAGACCCCTCAGCCTGACCGCATGAGACGATAGACGGGCCGCGCGGTGAGCGCAGCCGCTATCGCGCCGCCCGAGAGAGTGCAGCAACCGGACGCCGGCTGCCAAATTCGGCCTTATGATGCGCGCGGGGCAGGCGGCAAAAGTCAGCCATCAAAGGCCAAGGTCTGACAGGCCAGGGTGATCGTCCGGCCGGCGCCCGAGCGGCCAATGATATTTCCGGTCGGTCTCCTTGATGGGGACGTCATTGATGCTGGCAAGGCGCCATTGATTGATCCCGGCCGCATTGAACTCCCAGTTCTCATTGCCGTAGGAACGGAACCAGTTGCCGCTGTCGTCGTGCCATTCATAGGCGAAGCGCACGGCAATGCGATTGCCATCGAACGCCCAGATCTCCTTGATCAGGCGATAATCCAGCTCTTTCTGCCATTTGCGTGTCAGAAAGGCGATGATCTCCGCGCGGCCGGTGATGAACTCGGCGCGGTTCCGCCAGCGGCAGTCCTCGGTGTAACCAAGCGCCGCACGGCTCGGGTCGCGACTGTTCCAGCCGTCTTCCGCCACCCTGACCTTGGCAATGGCCGTCTCGCGTGTGAATGGCGGGACGAGTGCAGTGCTCATCTGATCGCTCCTTTGCAAGTAATGAATTCGTGGCCCTGCCTCCCGCCTGCGGGAGACCGCCGCCTCCACCCATCCATATGCGCACACAGCGACAGAAAACGACTGGGCTCGCCGTCCAAGGTCATCGATATGAAACGTCGCGCAGGTGGAAGGTTTCCCCCTCCCCTTGTGGGAGGGGGATAGGGGGAGGGGTCGAAAAGACAGCATCTTTCGACCCCTCCCCCCAACCTTGGTCCGCTTCGCGGCACAAGCCCGCAGCACGGGGAGGGGTCGAAACGTACGATCCTGGCGCCGCGCACTTTCATCCAATCGCGGGCCGGCCGGTGGCCAACTCGCAATGACATGAACGCTCGGTGCATGGAGCCGCTGGTATAACGCGCCTATATATCGCCACGGCCAAGGCCCACCACTGAACCTCAGTCGAGTCGGGCCGGCAGCATGCCGCCCAGCGCCATTCGCAAGACGTTCGCTCTTGGTATTAATCAAATAATAATCGGCATTCCGGGGCCTTGGTGACAGCCGATCTTCCCCGTGGTACAGAAAACGTGCCAATGCTTTCATAAGAACCGCTCCCGCGCCGTAAACGTTTCGCAGTTTCCGTTGCCCGACTCGTGTATGATGAATAGCGTGTCATCAAGCGGCCCACGAACTGTGGGGCAGAACCCCACGTGAAGCAGTGGAAACACAAACCGCAGGAGGAAACACCCATGTCCAGCAGCGGCAACACAGTTTCTGCTTGGCAAGCCGGTGGCCTTAGCGAGGCCGAGCACCACTCCCAACTCCGTCGTGCCGTCATCGCCAGCACCATTGGCACCACCATCGAGTGGTACGACTTCTTTCTCTACGGCACTGTCACCGGCCTGGTGTTTGCCAGGCTCTATTTCCCTAACTCCGATCCGCTGGTCGGCACGTTGAACGCGTTCGCCATCTACGCCGTCGGCTTCATCGCGCGGCCGATCGGTGCGGCGATCTTCGGCCACTGGGGCGATCGGCTCGGCCGCAAGTCGGCGCTGATCGCCACATTGATGCTGATGGGGATCGCGACCTTTCTGGTCGGGGTGGTTCCCACCTACAACAGCATCGGCATCTTGGGCGCCATCATCCTGACCGTGCTGCGGTTCATCCAAGGCGTCGGCGTGGGCGGCGAATGGGGCGGCTCGGTCCTGATGTCGATGGAATGGGCGCGCAGCAACCAGCATCGCGGCTTCGTCGCGTCCTGGCCGCAGTTCGGCGTGCCCTCCGGCTTGTTCCTGTCCAACATCGCCGTGCTCGTCTTCAGCAGCATTTCCGGTCCCGCCTTCGTCACCTGGGGCTGGCGCATCCCCTTCCTGCTCTCCATCGTCCTGGTCGGGATCGGACTGTGGATCCGCCTGGGAATTCTGGAAACGCCAGTGTTCCGAAAGCTGCTGGAGGAGGAACGCATCGAGGAAGCCCCGATGACCGAGGTCTTCCGCAAGCAGCCGAAGGAAGTCTTCCTCAGCGCCTTCGCCCGCATGGGCGAGCAAGCGCCGTTCTACATCTTCACGGCGTTCGTGTTCTCCTACGGCATCACCGCACTGCACATCTCGCGCGACATGCTGCTGCTGTCGGTGCTGGTTGCCTCCTGCGTGTCGTTCATCACCATCCCGCTGGCGGGCCACCTGTCAGACCGCTACGGACGCAAGCGCATGTACATCATCGGCACATGCATGACGCTCGTGTTCGGCTGGATCTACTTCGCCTTGCTCGACACGCTCGTGCCGTTCTGGATTTTCATCGCCATCGTGGCGTCACTGATCCCGCATGACACGATGTACGGACCGCAGGCGGCGCTGATCGCCGAAAGCTTCACCGGGCGGCTGCGCTATTCCGGCGCGTCCATCGGCTATCAGCTCGCCTCCATCATAGCGGGCGGTCCGGCGCCGCTGATCGCGACGGCGTTGTTCGCCAGCTATCATAGCTGGACAGCGATCGCCTGGTACATCACCGCATGCTGCGTCATCAGCCTGATCGCGGTCGCGATGATGAAGGACTACACCAACAAGGACATCTCCCGCGAATACGACGCGCCGATGTCGCAGGAGTAGCGCTCCCTCGGTCTCGTCATGGCCGGGCATGACCCGGCCATCGACGCACGACCGATCGGGTCACGCGGCGACAATGCCAATCGTCGGAGAAGATGGCCGCCCCAGGCCTGGCCATGGCGAGAAATGCACAAGCACCTGGCCAAGGATTGCCGGCAGACGCCCTCGCGCCATGACTGCCGTGCCGCAGCAAGGAACGCCGCATGACGACCCCGCCGCCCCGCCCGATCCGCTTCGCCGCCATCGGCCTCGATCACCGCCATATCTACGAAATGGTCGGCCGCTTGCTCGAACTCGGCCATACCTGCGCGGGCTGGTGGACCGAAGGCGAGCCACAGCCGCTCGCCGGCTTCATCCGCCGCTATCCCGGCATTCCGCGCGTCACCGACCGCCGCCGCCTGATCGAGGATCCGACGGTGCAGCTCATCCTCACCGCCGCGATTCCCGCCGACCGCGCCGGCATTGCGATCGAGGCCATGCGCGCCGGCAAGGATGTCGGCACCGACAAGCCCGGCTGCACCACGGAGCAACAATTGCAGACTTTGCGCCAAACCGTGGCGCAGACCGGCCGCATCTGGTCCGTCAATTATTCCGAACGCTTCGAAGTCGCGGCCGTGACCCGCGCGATCGAACTGGTGGCCGCCGGCGCGATCGGCCAGGTGGTGCAGACCGTGGGCCTCGGCCCGCATCGTCTCAACCGTGCGCTGCGCCCCGCATGGTTCTTCCAGCCGCATCTGAACGGCGGCATCCTGGGCGATATCGGCTGCCACCAGATCGAGCAATTCCTGACCTTCACCGGCTCGACCGACGCCGAGATCGTCACCGCCGCCGTCGGCAATTTCGCCAATCCCCGAGATCCCACATTCGAAGATTTCGGCGAGATGCTGCTGCGCAGCGATACCGGCCGCGGCTACGTCCGGCTGGACTGGTACACGCCGGATGGCCTGGCAACCTGGGGCGATGGCCGCCTGACCATCCTGGGCACCGAAGGCACCATCGAGCTCCGCAAATACATCGACATCGCCGGCCGTCCCGGCACCGATCATCTGTTCTTGGTTGATAACGAATCTGCTCGCTACATCGATTGCCGCGATGCCGGCCTGCCCTACTACGCGAACCTTGTGAACGACGTGCTGGACCGCACGGAAACCGCGATGCCGCAACGCCACTGCTTCAAGGTGATGGAACTGGCGTTGCGTGCGCAGGCAATGGCCACGCGGCTCGGTCATCTGGCCGGCGCGGAGGCGATGCGATGAGCAAGCGGTTCCGCGTCGCGGTGATCGGGGCAGGGATCGGGGCAGCGCATGTGGCAGGCTATCTCGCCAACGCGTCCGGCTACGAGGTCGCCGCCGTGTGCGATCTGGACGCCGCGCGCGCGACAGCGGTCGCGGGGACCGCACCCGGCGCCGTGGCGGTCACGTCCTATGACTCAGTGCTGATGCGGGACGATATCGACCTGATCGACATCTGCCTGCCACCTCATCTGCATCTGCAGGCGATCGAGGCGGCACTCGCCGCGGGCAAGCACGTGCTGTGCGAAAAGCCGCTGGTAGGATCGCTGACCCAGGTGGAGCAAGTGATGCGGGCAGCGGAAGCAGCGGGGCGCGCGGTCGTGCCGGTGTACCAGTACCGCTATGGCAACGGTCTTGCCCGTCTGCATCAGCTGATCGAAGCCAGCGTGACGGGTCGGCCTCTCGTCGCCAGTGTGGAAACCCACTGGAACCGCTTGCCGGCGTACTACGACGTGCCCTGGCGCGGGCGGAAGGCGACCGAGCTGGGTGGCGCGATGCTCGCCCACGCAATCCACGCGCACGACCTGCTGACTTTCACGCTGGGCCCGGTGCGCCGCGTGTTCGCCAAGGTGGCAACGCGCGTCAACGACATCGAAACGGAAGACTGCGCCGCGATCTGCCTGGAAATGGCATCCGCACCCTCCCCCATGTCATTGCGAGGAGCGTAGCGACGAAGCAATCTCGGTCACATCGTGCGACTCATGAACGAAACGGCATTGCTGACCCGCACAATCTTCCCAGCCCACGACGATTCAAATCTCGCTGCCATGCCGATGCTTCCGACCCAGTCCGGAATAAAAGCGAGTCAAATTCACCACGAAGCCACGAAGCCACGAAGCGGGCGTATCCACCACGCTCTCCGCCATACGGCAAAGACCACCGGGTGATGCTAAGACCTCGTGTCTTCGTGCCTTCGTGGTGAATCTTTCAAAAACCTCAGGCGCTCGACCAACGTCGAACCCCTGCCGCCGACCACGGGAGATCGCAGCAATGGGCATTTTGGTTGCGCCCTCAGCCCGCGCTGCGCGACCCATCAAACAGCTTGCTTCGTCGCTGCGCTCCCCGTGATGACATGGATGGAATGACACACAGGATTACAAGGCGCGCCAATCTCCATCCCTCAGCTCCACCCCTTGAATGGCAGCACCAGCTTCGCCGCGGCGGATTTCTCCGGCCACACCGCGACGTATTTCGTCCCCTCAAGCTGCACCAGCAACGTGGCGGCAAGGATGTTCTGGCCCTTCGAATCGTACTTGATCCCATTGTAGCCGATCATCAACTGGTCCGGCCGCAGGTCCTGTGACTGCAACGCCGCCTGGATCTTCCCGGGCGAGGTTGAGCCGGCGCGGTCGATCGCTTCGGCCAGTGCCAGGAACCCCTGCACCGCGCGCGCGGAATTATCGTCAATGTCGCGGCCGGTCATTGTGCGGTACATCGCGTTCACCACGAACGACGAGCTGCCCGGCTTGCCCACAGCGAAAGAACTGCGGTCGATCGTGCCCTGCGCCAGGTCGCCCACCGTTGTGATAAAGGCGCTGTCCGAGAAGCCGGCATCATCGCCGATCAGGATCGGCGGCCGATACCCCAGCGAGTGCATCGTCTTCAAGAACAGTATGGAGTCGGATGTGTAGCTGACGAAGATCACGGCATCGGGGTTCGCTGCCTTCAATTGCAGCACCTGTGCGCTCACGTCGCCGGAATTGGCGCCGTAGGCGACGTGCGGTGCGATGTTGAATCCCTTGGCCGACAGGGCAGGGATGATCGCCGCCGCGGTTGACGTGCCGTATTCGGTATTCTCATTGACCACGGCGACCTGCGCCACCTTGAACCCATGCGCCTTCACGTCGCTCAGGAAGCCGCTGTACGCGGAGGCGAAATCGGTGCCGATCGGCGTGGTGCGAAAGAACCAGCCGAATCCGCGTTCGGTCAGGCTCGGCGCCGAGGATTCCGGGCACAGGAACGGAATACCATACCGCTCCGCCACCGCCGAGGCGGTCAGCGTGCAGCTTGACTGATAGCAGCCAAAAAGTGCGGCAACATGCTGCTGGGTGATCAGGCGCAGCGCCTCGCTTTGCGCCGTCGCGGGGTTGCCCTGGTGGTCGGCGATCACCGCCTCCACCTTGCGCCCGCCCAGATGCGGCAGCCCGGCGGTCGCGCCCAGCGGCAGTTTCGCCAGATCGGGATGCGGATTGTTGACAATGTCCGCCGCCAGCTCGATCGCGGCGCGGCTGGCCTGGCCGGAAGACCCGGAGCTGCCGCTGAGCGGATAAAGACAGCCAATCCGTACCGGTGCCTCCGCGGCATCGGCGGCATGGGGCAGCAGCGCGGCTGCCGAGGCAAACATGCCCAGCCGGGTAACGGCGCGACGGGTCGTGGTCATCGATGGCATCTCCTACGAAGCTGTCCGGCAGGCGGAGCGAATCGTCATGCCTCGCATGGCGCGCGGTTTCGCTTATATCTGCCAAATCGGAATGGATGCAGGAGGCGTACCGTGAGGGTCGGCGTCCCGAAGGAAATCAAGACACAGGAGTACCGCGTGGGCCTGACTCCCGCCAGTGTGCGGGAACTGGTGCTGCACGGTCACCATGTGGTGGTGGAGCATGACGCCGCCATCGGCATCGGCATCAGCGACGATGCGTACCGCGCGGCCGGTGCGGCGATCGCCGATACCGCGGATGCCGTGTTCGAGGCTGCCGCACTCATCGTGAAGGTGAAAGAACCGCAGCCGCAGGAGATCGCGCGCCTGCGTGAGGGGCAGGTATTATTCACCTACCTGCATCTTGCCGCCGACAAGGAGCAAACGCTGGGGCTGATGCGGTCCGGCGCGACCTGCATCGCCTACGAGACGGTCACCGACTCCCGCGGCGCGCTGCCCTTGCTCGCGCCGATGAGCGAAGTCGCAGGGCGGATGGCTGTGCAGGTGGGCGCCCATTGCCTGGAAAAGGAGCAAGGTGGCGCCGGCGTCCTGCTTGGCGGCGTGCCGGGTGTGGCGCCGGGGAAGGTCGTGGTGCTGGGTGGCGGCGTCTCCGGCACCAATGCGGCCCGCATGGCGGTGGGGCTGGAGGCGTCCGTTACCATCATCGACAAATCATTGCCGCGTCTCTACGAGCTCGACCTGCAATTCGGTCCCCGCGCCACCACCCTGTTTTCCACTGCCGAAACGATCGAGCAAGCCGTGATGTCCGCCGACCTGGTGATCGGGGCGGTGCTGGTGCCGGGCGCGGCGGCGCCGAAGCTGGTCTCGCGCGCGATGGCGCAGCGGATGCGGCCCGGCTCGGTGCTGGTGGACATCTCTATCGATCAAGGCGGCTGCTTCGAAACCAGCCGGCCCACCACGCATTCCGATCCCACCTATGTAGAGCATGGTGTGGTGCATTACTGCGTCACCAACATGCCGGGCGCGGTGGCACGCACCTCCGCTTTCGCGCTGAACAATGCGACGCTGCCCTTCGTGCTGGCGCTGGCCAACAAGGGATGGCGCGCCGCGCTGTCGGACGATCCGCATCTGCGCCATGGCCTGAACGTGCATGCAGGCAAGGTGACGCATGCAGCCGTGGCCCGCGACCTGGCCTTGGAGTTCGTGGCGGCGGAGACCGCGGTCGGGCTCTAACGGTTGCTCACGGCGGAGGAAACGGTCCGCCATACGCCATTGACCCCCAGAGATTCCCCCTCCCCTTGTGGGAGGGGGTTAGGGGGAGGGGGCGTGGGAGCAGGTGAGGGGAGGGGGCGTGGGCGCAGGTTAGGGGGAGGGCGCGTGGGAGCAGGTTAGGGGAGGCGGCGTGGGGGCGGGTTAGCGGAAGCGGCGATCGGCAGTGCAGCGCGTTTCACGCTTCCTTAACCGTCCCCCATCACTCTGGCAGCGGTTTTGCGATTAGCGGAGCCTTCCATGCACCGCCTCCTCGTCCGCCTGCCGCTCGCCGCATGCCTCATCGCCGGCACATTCATCGTTGTCCTCGCCGGTCTCGGCGTTGTCGTCTGGCGCGCCGACAGCCTGATGCGCGACTTCGCGCTGGAGCGTTTCCAGCAGCAATTGCACGATGACAGCCTGACTCTGCGCGACCGCATCCAGGAACTCGGACCGATCCACATGGAGGACGGAAAACTCTACGCCGGCAACGCCGGCGCGGCAGAATTCCAGGACCTGCTGGATCGCGTGTTCAAGTCCATCCACCGTACCGGCGCCGTCTTCCTCCGCGGTACACGCGTCGCTTCATCCTTGGTAAAGCCCGATGGCACGCATCCGATCGGCGAAGCGATCAACGATCCGCAGATCCTCGAGCCTGTGCTCCGGCAAGGCCGCGAGACCTTCTCCTACAGCGCCGTCTCCGGGGTTAACGTCGTCTCCTACCTGCCCTTGCGCGACCGGTCCGGCACGGTCATCGGGATGGTCAGCACAGGCAGCCCGATGGCGTTCGTCGATGCCATGTCGCGCCGCCTCCTGTGGCAGCTCTTGCTCTGCGCCGGCGCCGCCATCCTGCTGGGCCTGGGGCTGATCCTGGCAATGGTGACGGTCAGCCTGCGCCCGTTGCGCCGACAGGCGGCGGCACTGCGCGCTTTGGCCGAAGGCCAGGCCGACCGTGACGTGCCAGGCCAGGATCGCACCGATTCGCTGGGCGAGATCGCCCGCGCTGTCGTGATCGTGCAGCAGGCCGTGGTCCGCACCGCCGCACTCGAGTCCGAGGCCGCCGCGAGCCGCCTGAGTGCCGAGGCCGACAAGCGCGCCGCCTTGCTCAAGATGGCGGACACGATCGAACACGAGACCCTGGTCACGCTCGCCTCCGTTGGCCGCGACACCGGCACGCTGGCGGAAACCGCGACGGCCATGCGCGAAGCGGCCGCCGGCACGGGCGCATCGGCGCAGGCTGCGGCATTGGCGGCGGGCGAGGCGCTGACCAACGCTCAGGCCGTCGCCAACGCCGCGGAGCAACTCGCCGGCTCGATCCGCGAGATCGGTGGCCAGGTGCAGCAATCCAGCGCCATCGTCGCGCGCGCGGTGCAGGCCGGCAGCGAGACCCGCGGCATCATCGGCGAATTGAACGACAAGGTCGGCCGCATTGGCGTGGTCGCCGACATGATCGGTGAAATCGCTGCCAAGACCAACCTGCTGGCACTGAATGCCACCATCGAAGCAGCGCGCGCCGGCGATGCCGGCAAAGGCTTTGCGGTCGTGGCCAGCGAAGTGAAGGCGCTGGCAACGCAAACCGCACGATCTACCCAGGAAATCGCCCAGCATATCAGCGAAGTCCGCACGGCGACCGGCGCGTCCGTCACCGCGGTCGGCCACATCGAACAAACCATTGGCGAAATCAACGCGATCGCCAGCGCGGTCGCCGCCGCGGTGGAGCAACAAGGCGCGGCCACCGCGGACATCGCCCGCAACGTCACGGTAACCGCCAATGCGGCCAATGAGATGACCCGGCGTACCACCGAGGTCTCCACCGAAGCCGCGAAAACCGGAGAGCACGCCGGCGCTGTCGAAGGATTTGCCGAGCGCTTGCAGCAGGCTATCGACGACCTGACGGCCGCGGTCACGCGCGTGGTCCGCACTGCCACGCCGGAAGTCGATCGCCGCGAGGCACCGCGCGTCGCGATCGGCACCCCATGTCGGGTGAGCCTCGCCGGGCAACCGCCATTCGCTGCGCGGCTGATCGATCTGTCGCAGGGCGGCGCCGCGATTGGCGACGCCGCGATGCTGACTATCGGCGCACGCGGAACGCTGGACCCCGAGCGTCTCGGCATGCCGGTGCCCTTCGTCGTGCGCGCCAACCGCGACGGGGTCGCGCACGTGCGATTTGAACTGGATCAAGCCGCGGCCGCGAAACTGGCGACGCTGCTGAGGCAATTCGACTCGCGTCAGGCCGCGTAACGCCCCCCGCATCGCACGACAT
>DATKPQ010000065.1:0-131918 GCA_035523995.1 Acetobacteraceae bacterium
TTGCCCCAACCGCCACGCGTGACGGCGGACGAAGCGCGAGACACAGCACGCTTGTGGAAGGGCATGGCCGACCACCTGGCAACGCTGCGCGACATGGCCGGCGCCAGGCACGCGATGCAGGAGAGCCAATGGTGGATGGCACACGCGATTGCATTAGGCCAACCTACGCCGCCGCCTGAGCCGAGCAAGGATTGAAGGCTCTGCTGGGGCTGCCGCGACCGCAGCCAATGCACTCGCAGGGCGCCGGTTCGGCAGCCCCGGCATCGGCCTTCCGATCGTCGCATTTTCGCGCCAGGCTATGCCGACACGCACCGTTACGACACACGTCGGTTGTCAGAAGACCCGACACGCCGCTGGACGCTATCGGTCAAACAGCCTTGGATAGCGGCAACTTGACATTGAAAAGACTGGCCTTTCCTGCAACTACGGATCTGGGGGTTAGGGGTTCGAATCTTCCCGGGCGCGCCAGCTTTCCCATTGATTTGCCGGCATTTCTAACCTTCCGGCATGACGGACGCCAGCAGGCACCGGAAGCCGTCCCGCGCTATTCCCACAACGGTGTCGGAACGGTGCCTCGTTCCACCCCCCGGCAGGTAACTGCGGGGCACAGCCGAGCGGCAAGAAAGACCGACGACGAGGGGGCAGCCCGCGGGCTGCCCCCTCCTTCGTCAGCCTGACGCGGCGACCCTGACTGGGCGCGACCCTGACTGGGCGCGACCCTGACTGGGCAATGCTGCTACGGCTGCCCTGGGCCGAGGCATGGTTCGACATCGAGGAGGGCGTGAAGCTCTATCTGGTGGTCGACGATATTCAACGCGCCCTGCTTCTGCTCGATAACCTGCGGACTGCGGAGGTCCGCCTAAGTGACGAAGGCGGTGAGAGCCTCGTTAACATTAGGTCTAGCCGCTTAGATCCCGAGGTTCTGACCCGCGTTCGGGCGAGGCTTGAAGCGGCGGGCCTTAGGTCGAACAAGTATGAATTTGCCTGGGAGCTGTCGCCTGACCGCCGGTGATCAAGCGCCCCGAAGGCATGGGCCGCATCAAGGTTACGCTTGCTGCCGTCGCTACCTGCCCCTAGCCACATCCGACCGCACGGTGCAGCCCGCCGCCGCTCTGCGACAGCGTTTTGGGGCGGGGCCGGCGGCGGTCGCCTTACCGCCGTTGTGGGTGGGAAGCGGACATTCGGATCACGCAGCGCACTCCAGCCTTTTTTGCCCGACCTGGATGGTCATGTTCATCGGCTGTTGACCATGAGCGAGCATTGTTGCTCTCCGCCCCAACCGGGCTGCGGGCCGCATCGTCGAAAAGGAATTTTGCCGCAGATGCACGCTGATGCACGCAGATGAAATCGAGACCGGAGACCTGTCGGGACGCATCATCGGCTGCGCGTTCCGCGTGCTGAACACGCTCGGGGCGGGATTTCTGGAAAAAGTGTAGGAGAACGCCTTGGCGCATGAAATGCGTGGGGCCGGGCTCGCCGTCGCGCAGCAGAAGGGCATCACGGTCTATTACAGCGGCATTGCGGTCGGTGAGTATGTCGCTGATCTGTTGGTTGAGGACGTGGTTGTCGTGGAACTGAGAGCGAGCAAAGCTTTGGATCCTGCGCATACTGCGCAATGCATAAACTATCTGAAGGCGACCGGACTGCACCTATGCCTGATGCTGAATTTTGCCAGGCCACGCCTCGAAATTCACCGTATCGCCCACGAACTTTGAATCTGCTCGGTCCATCTGCGTGCATCAGCGTGCATCTGCGGCAAAAATAAGCTTCCTCCGCTGGGGCTGAATGCTTCCGCATTTGGTTCGAAGGTCGAGCCTGCAGGGCACGCCGGTGCGAAAGTCAAGAAAAATGTACACCAAAAAATGGCAGCCAACGCCTTCACTGGTCGCTTCCTGTTCATGGCGGAATTGGCTGCACGAATTGGTGTTGCGGGCCACGCGAGTTTGATCCGGCTACAAGCCACCGCGTCCGATCTATGGTTCGCCGGTTGCCAGGCGTCCGGATGACAACCAAGCGGCCAGATCAGGCGAGAACTTCTCCCTGACCTTCATTTCATACAGCGCCAAGTCCTCCTGGGCGAAGACATCCCGCCATCTTCCGTTCGTTCCCTTGTTGAAGAAATGATGTCGGTCGCCATCGACGAACCGGTTCTTGTACTCTGGCATTAGCTGGTCACCTGCAGCTCGCATTGCCGAAAATCCCGCGGCTTCCACCAGAGACGGCCAGACTCGCTTATCGGGCTCTATGTCGAGGAAGCGGGCAATCCGCCGCATTTCCCCTTCGCGATCGGCGAGCAAATCCTGGTAATGCACGAACAAGAAGTTCGGGCGATGGCGATCCGCCCAGAAGCCAGCCTCGAAGTCAAAGTATGAAAGGTTGGGCAGTCCGTCGGCTTGTCCAGCGACAGTCGGGGTCGTTAACCATAGCCGAAAGAATTCGGCCGGCCTCTGCGGGATCAGCGGAAAGGGCCTTCCGATCAGGGAATCCTCTGCGCCAATCTTTGAAAGTGTCTCGCGCTGGGCATCTGTGTGCGACCTATACTGGTTGTGTACAGACATCACGGCATCACGCCCGTCGCGGGCGACGTGGATATATTTGACGTCGTCGTAGAGCGGTAGCCCGTCGATAGGCAGATGGGCCTTCAGAAAGCGCCGATGCGTTTGCGCCTCGATCTGCTCGTAGGTCGGTCCGACGGCCCGAAAGCGGCCATCGACCCAAGGCGACACCTGGAGTAACGGCCTCACTGCCGTATCCTGGAAGACCAGGGAGCTAACAATCTGTTGCGTCCACGTTTGACCTGATTTCGGAAAGGCCGAGATAATGATATCGTCAGGGCGAGGTCTGTAAGGTGCCCATCTCCGGCTATCCGTTGTCCAGGTCCGATACTCGCGCAGTGCTGGCCGGATCAGCATCTAAGATTGCCTCCTCCTGTCTCCCGAGCATGGAATGAATGCCACGGAGCGTCAAAGCGAGGTGGTTGTTGGAGAACCAGCAGCGCGGGCCCATTTCCCGCCACACGGCCGCCTAAGGTGATCGGTGGCAGTCCCGCCCGTGCCGAAACCGCCGAACGGATGTTATGCAAGTCGTGCCGGTTGCACTGTTGCACTCGGGCGACGTAATCGCTCCAGGCTGCCAGCGCATGCTGCACCAACGGGCGGTGGCAGGGTGAACACCCTCCTCAAATTATAGGCGAGGGCGGTCAGGCTGAACTCCGCCCGGACCTTCTCCAATCCCCGCATCAGGAATGCAGCCTGATACATCCACTGCTTGATCGTGCCGAACGGGTGCTCGACCGATTCACGGCGCTGGTCAAGAATGCCCGGGCGCCGCGCCAGCCGTGCGGCCATCCGGTCCAGCACCGCCTCGTTCTCCAGCCGCGACACCGAGCGAAACAGGTTGCCCGTACAGCGAGACCGCAAAGGACAGCCACGGCAAGCAGCGCGGTTCGCATAGTTGATCTTCTTCAGCCCACGCATCAGCGACGACGTATACGGCTGAAGGCGTTGCCCGGCAGGACAGATCATGCTGTCGGTCTCTGCCTCATATTTGAACTCGTCCTTGCGGAAGAAGCCTTCCCTGACCGAAGGACCGCGCTGCGGGCGCGGAACGTAAGGCACCATGCCCACCTTCTCGCAAGCCGCGATGTCCTCGATCTTGAAGTAGCCTTTGTCTGCGACAACGTCGATCGTCTCGACGCCGAGTATTTCCCTGGCAGGTTCGGCGGTCTCGGTCAGCAGGCCCATGTCGACCACCTGGTTGGTAACCTGCTGCTCGACGATCAGCTTGTGCTTGGTATCAACCGCGACCTGCACGTTGTAGCCGACCGCAACATGGGTGTGCGCCGCCATTGCCGGGCTGTCGGGATCAGTCAGCGAGATCTGGTTCTCCCCGGTCCGGTCCAACTCTTCCAGCATCGCCTTGCAGCGCTCGCGTCGGTCGCGAACGGCGGCGATTTTCTCCGCCAGGTTCTTGACCCGTGCGCCACCTGTGGACTGCTCGGTGGCATCGGCCTGATCGAGGCGCTGGAGATAGTCATCGAGCGTCTCGTCGGCCAGTTTGACCCGGCGAACGCCCTGGCAACCGGGATACGCTCTATCGGCAGATCACCGCTGGCGCCACCATCATCGGTTGATCTAAGTCAATTACCATTGTATGCGCATGTGGCACCGAGGCACCCACACGTCTTTTCGGGAACAGAAATGATCGACTACGACCCTGGCGAGGCCGCTCCCGCAAGTGCGCTTTATTGCCAAGTGGACCACGATGGCAAGCCGACTGCTGTCACGGCATTGATAACGCGCGGCGACCGCCTGCCCGCCGCACCTCACGGATGTCGCTGGCGGAGAATGGTCCCGCGCGAGGATGACAGCCGGCGATGGTGGGTCATGGAACGCCCGCCCGCGCCGGCCACCACCGCAAGCAGATCTCCCTGATCAGCCGGGCCGCGCCGGTGCCGGCCATTCAAGGCGGTCAGCCCCGGTCTCGTGGGTGAAGCTCGTGGGTGAAGAGAGAGGGCCACCCCCAAGGCCACCCCCAAGGCCACCCCCAGTGCCCCATCGCACCCGTCCAGGCGCCCTTCCGGCGCCGCGTGCCGCGTACACGCGAAAGGCCGGCGCCGGCCGGCCTCTCATGCAACTTTCCCGCCGCGTTAGCCGCCGGCGACGCTGGCCGCCAAGCGGGGTCCGCTAGCGTATCAGGCATGCCGCAATCGCCGTCGCGCGGCTGCTTGCTGCACATCGGTTCCGGCCTCACTTAGCAGGTGCAGCATTCTGGTTCGACAGGCCGATGGAACTTGGGGAAGGACTTCCGCCGGGCGCGCGGCGACGCGCCATGGTGACCATTGCAATCGCGATCTCGATGGCGGTGCTGGATGGTGCCATCGCCAACATCGCCCTTCCCACCATCGGCCGTGAGCTTGGTGCGTCTCCGGCCACGACGATCTGGGTGGTGAACGGCTACCAATTCGCCGTCACCGTCTCATTGCTGCCGCTGGCGTTCCTGGGCGACATTCTCGGCTACAAACGGATCTACATGGCGGGCGTGCTGGTGTTCACCGCGGCCTCGCTGTCATGTGCCCTCGCCAACTCGCTGCCGTTGCTGATCGCCGCCCGCGTGCTGCAAGGCATCGGCGGGGCAGGCATTATGAGCGTCAATACCGCGCTGATCCGCTTCATCTTTCCCCGCGCAGAGCTGGGCCGGGGCCTGGGATTCAACGCGCTTGTCGTGGCCGCGTTCTCGGCGCTCGGTCCCTCGATCGCCGCCGGCATTCTGTCGGTCGCGACCTGGCACTGGTTGTTCGCGATCAACGTGCCGCTCGGGCTGGTGGCGATCTGGCTCGCGGCGCGCGTCCTGCCGATGACCCCGCTCGCCGGACATCGTTTCGACATCCCCAGCGCCGCGATGAACGCGGTCACGCTCGGGCTGGCGATCATCGCGGTCGATGGGCTGGGACGGGAAGCCGGCGCCACCGAGGCAATCGAACTGATCGTCGCGCTCGCGATCGGCGCCCTGTTCATTTACCGGCAGCTCCAGCTTCCGGTGCCCCTGCTGCCGGTGGATTTGTTCCGCCGGCCGGTATTCGCGTTGTCGGTCGGGACTTCGATCGGCTCCTATATCGGCCAGACCATCGCCTATGTTGCCTTGCCGTTCTATTTCCAGGACGTGGGTGGGCTGTCGCCGATCGAAACCGGCCTGTTGATGACCCCCTGGCCGGCGATTGTGGTCATAGTAGCGCCGATCGCCGGGCGTCTGTCGGACCGCTATGCAGCCGGCATCCTGGGAACGATTGGGCTGGCGGTCATGACCGCCGGCCTGGTGTCGGTGCTGCTGTTACCCGCGACACCCGGTTACGCCGACGTGGCGTGGCGGCTCGCGGTCTGCGGCCTGGGTTTCGGCTTCTTTCAGTCCCCCAACAACCGTCTGCTGGTCGGCAGCGCACCGGCGCATCGCAGCGGCGCGGGATCCGGCATGTTGGCGACGGCGCGGCTGACCGGACAGACTTTCGGGAGCGCGCTGGTGGCCTTGTCGTTCGGCCTGGCCGGCGCGCGCGGCGGCAGCGCGGTGGCGCACGGGACCACGCTGGCGCTCGGCATTGCCATTGCGGCGACCACCGCCGCAATGATCGTGAGCGCGATGCGTCTGCGCGCGCGATAGCGACGGCCGCCATGCTCGGCTGCCATCCCTGGCCGATGTAGGGTTATCTCGTTGCGGGCGGCGAGGCGCGCGCCGCCCCGGCTGCTGCGATGTGCCGGAGATGCGCCATGCACGTGCGCACGATCGGCGCACAATACGCGTCCGGCGCGCCGGTCGCATTCTTTTCCCCGGAATACAGAATCTGGGTGACGTGGCCGTTCGTTACCCGGAATGTGGCGTGGCAATAGCCGCCGTTGCTGAACGACATCCCACCGATGATGGGAATGCCATAGCTGTCGTTGCTGGTCGACGTCGCATCATAGGTCAGGATATCAGTGTTGCCAAAGGTGCTGTGCTGGTCCGGTGCGCCGAGACAGGCTTCCAGGTCCACCTCCGACATACCTATCAGACGACTCTCCGCGTCGCGCGCAATGTGGGAGTCCTTCACGGCGCAGGCGCTGACCAGTGCAGAGACAGACAAGAGCAATACCGATTTGGTCATACGGCTGGGCATCCTTGCGGTTGTGCAGCCGCTAAATGAGCATGGACAGGCCACGCGGCAACCGCGGGGCAGCCCGATCTTGTCGCTTCCTCCGCGCGCCGCGCCCGGGGTTTGCCGCGAATACCGCCAGCGGCGTCACGCCTGAATGGCAGGCCGATTCCCAGTGAAACAGACGGTCCGGATGCGTCGCCCTGTCAGCGTCCTGTCATTCGCAGACCTGGTTGCGAGGAACATCCAATCAACGCCACCCGTGGTGATGATGGTGATGATGATGGTGATGATGGTGATGATGATGATGGTGATAGAAATAGGGGCCATAGGGCCCGTATCCCGGCGCGTAGTAGGGCCGGTAATAGGCGTAAGGCGGCGGCGCTCCGTAATCGAAATAGAAGTACCCATTAACGGGCTGTACTTCGGCCCGCGCCGCGTCATCCGCCTTCAACAATGCGACAGCATTCGGCACTGGGTTCAGCAGATCGGCATAGGAAGATGCCTGCATCGCCTCCGCCAGATTGGCCCCCGGAGCGGCACCTGCGTGCGCGCTACCCATGCTGGCCAACCCGGCAACCGCGCCGATCAAGCCAACGGTCTTCTTATCCATAGCAATCCTCCGGAATCGGCAGCCTGATGCGATCAACATCCGCAACGCGGTTTAACAACATCCGCAACGCGGCCTAATTGTGGCGGGAATCATCATATTGCAGCCACTATGAATGACGATAATAGCAAATGCCGGGTTCAGGACTGCAAAATTGTGTCTTCCTGCAGAGGAACGCTCCGAACTTGTGAACTTGTGTGAATCAGGAACTTCAAACCCGTAACGGCGTTTGTAACCCACATATCGGGCCGCTTGGCTCGCAACTTATCGGAGGGATGGTTATGCACAGAAAGACCGCTGGTTTGATCGGCACCGTGGCCGGCCTGGCGACGATGGGAGTGGGTCACGCCGCCATTCCGCCGGCCCCCAGCGCATCGGAAGCGCTGCAGGTTTCGTCCTATGCCGACCTGCTGGCACCGGTACCCAATGCTCTCGATCTGGTGAAGGCAGACGACGCGGCACGGACGCAGCAGCCACGGCCGGCAGGCGAGCTACAGCTTGCGCAGTATTACGGCCCACCGCCGGCCTATCATCATCACCACCATCATCACCACCATCACCACCACGCGTACTACCGCCACCATCACCATCACCACCATCACCACAACACCTTCGTCGGAATCCCTGGCGTGGGTGGCGTCGTCGTCCGCTGACGCGTGCGTGATCCGCGCGAGGCGAAAGGTCAGGTATCCTGCTCTTTCGCCTTCGCCCGCGCCGCCCGCAATATCTGGCGATAGGTGCCATCGAACACGGTGTTGGTGGACGAGGTCCACATCGACGGCTTGCCGAGCGTCTCACGGCTGGCATGGATGCGGCGGCTGCGCAGTTCGCGCTCTGCCGCTTCTTCCTCATCCATCGGCACCAGTTCGAATTCCGGTTCCGCCGGCACAAAGAGCATTTGCATGAACGGCTCGTCCGGCCGGAAAACGTGGACACGCCCTTCCGGCGGCGTCTTGAATATCACGAAGGAAATGATTGGCCACCAGCTTGTGCGCAACAGCGCCGGGACTGCGATCGGCACGTCGTCTGCCGCGGATGTGTAGAAGCGTGGGTGCGGCTCGGTCCGCACAGCCATGTTGTCCGGCACGTTCAGGTCGAGCAGGAGCTGGTAGCTGTAGTAGTCGTCGCCAAAGGATCGAAACGGCGGCCAGTTGATGCCGGTTCCGGGATCGGGCCCCCAATCGGATTCCAGCACCACCCGTCCATCGCGCCTGGTCACGCGCAGCTCATTGTCGAACGGATAGAACAGTTCGATACCGTATTGGGCGCTTTCGACAAAGGGCATGCAGTGCCAGCCATATTCGTGGGAGCCGTCGCGCCGTGGTTCCGGCTGGCCGGCCCATCCCGGCACTTCCATTTTCGTCCGGCGCGGATTCAGCCGCGGTTCGAAGAGTCGGTATTTGACGATGCTCATCGCAACCCCTCGTTTTCACCATAAGAGAATTAGGACGACACGACGAGCCAGCCAACTTGCGGTAGCGTGATCAGGCGAGCGGCTATACGCCTCGTGCAGCGGGCGGCGACCCGGCGGCCGCAGCTTTGCGGGCATGGCCGCCGGCAGGCCCGCATTGCGATGCGGGCGCCGGCACAGCAATCTGCCGCAAAGCTGCTCCGGCCCCATGGGGCTGCGCAACGACAGTGGACAGACATGGCCGAGCGTATAGCGACATCACCCGTGGAAACCCTTACCGAAACGGAGGCCGCCACCGAGCTGGCGCGGCTGGCGAAAGAGATCGTACATCACGATCGGCTGTACTATCAGCAGGACGCGCCGGAGGTCACCGACGCCGAGTACGACGCGCTGCGCCGCCGCAATGCCGCGATCGAGGCGCGCTTTCCCGAGTTGATCCGCGCGGACTCGCCGTCGAAGCGCGTCGGCGAAGCGCCCGAGAGCGGCTTCGCCAAGCTGCGCCACCGCGTGCCGATGCTGTCGCTCGACAATGCGATGAACCCCGAGGAGTTTGCCGAATTCTGCGCCCGCGCCCGGCGCTTCGTCGGCCTGTCCGCCGACGCGCCAATGGAGTTCGTCGCGGAACCGAAGATCGACGGCCTGTCCATCAACCTCACCTATGACCATGGGCGCTTCGTCCACGGCGCCACGCGCGGGGACGGCATGATCGGAGAGGACGTCACCGCCAACCTGCGCACCATGGATAGCGTTCCGGACCGGCTGCACGGCCACGCGCCGGCGCTGATCGAAATTCGCGGCGAAGTGTTCATGACCAAGGCCGACTTCCTGACAATGAACGAGGCGCAGGCGAAGGCCGGCCAGAAGGTCTTCGCCAATCCGCGCAACGCCGCGGCAGGCAGCCTGCGCCAGCTGGATCCGAAGATAACCGCGGGGCGGCCGCTGCGATTGTTCGCCTACGCGATGGGCGAAGCGAGCGAAGCCGTGGCCGCGACACACTGGGAATACCTGGAACGGCTGCGGCATTGGGGATTCGACGTGAACCCGCTGTCGAAGCGCGTGCACGATGAAGCGGCAGCAGCGGACTTCCAGGCGAACATTGCGGCGGAACGGTCAGGCCTGGGCTACGACATCGATGGCGTCGTTTATAAGATCAACGACCTGGCTTTGGAACGCCGCCTGGGCTTCGTCGGCCGCGCGCCCCGCTGGGCGATTGCCTGGAAGTTCCCCGCCGAGCAAGCCATGACGGTGCTGCAGGACATCCGCATCCAGGTTGGCCGCACCGGCGCGCTGACTCCGGTGGCGCGGCTGGAGCCGGTGAATGTCGGCGGCGTGCTGGTGCAGAATGCCAGTCTGCACAACGAGGACGAGATCGGCCGCAAGGACGTGCGCATCGGCGACACTGTCATCCTGCAGCGCGCCGGCGACGTGATTCCGCAAATCCTGGGCGTGGTGCTGGAACGGCGCCCGAAAGAGGCGAAGCCGTACGAGTACCCCGAGCGTTGCCCGGTCTGCGGCAGCCACGCCGTGCGTCCGCCCGGCGAGGCGGTGCGGCGCTGCACCGGCGGGCTGATCTGCGCCGCGCAACAGGTGGAACGGCTGATCCACTTCGTCTCGCGCTCGGCTTTCGATATCGACGGGCTGGGCGAAAAGACCATCCAGGAATTTTACGACGAGGGCTGGATCAGGACGCCTGCCGATATCTTCCACCTGCCCGCGCGCGAGGCGCAGATCGCGGAACGCGAAGGCTGGGGCAAGACGTCGGCGCGCAACCTCTCGCGTGCAATCGAAACGCGGCGGCGGATCCCGTTGGAACGCTTTATCTATGCGCTCGGCATCCGCCGCATCGGCGAGGCGAACGCGCGATTGCTGGCGCGCCACTACGGCAGTTTCGACAACTTGCGGATGCAGATGTTGGCGGCCACAGAAGTCGGTTCGGAAGCGCGCGAGGAGCTTGGCAGCATCGTCGGCATCGGTCCGTCGATCGCCACGGAACTGGCGGATTTCTTCGACGAACCGCGCAATGTAAAAACCCTGGACGCGCTGGCCGCGGAGCTGACGATCGAGGACGCTGCGCGCGTTGCGGCGGCGGACAGCGCAGTTGCCGGCAAGACGGTGGTGTTCACCGGCTCTCTGGAAACCATGACGCGGCCGGAAGCCAAAGCGCGCGCCGAGGCGCTGGGTGCCAAGGTAACGGACAGCGTCTCAAAGAAGACCGACCTGGTCGTGATCGGTGCCGATGCCGGCTCCAAGGCGCGCAAAGCCACGGAACTCGGCGTGCGAACCATAACCGAGCAGGAATGGAGGGAATTGGCCGGCTTATAACCTCTCCCGTGCGCGGGAGAGGTTACGCCGTGGGCATCGTCAGGAACGCATGCGCGGCGTGCCAGAACGCCTGCCGGTTCCGGCACGTGCTCAGCGCATGTGCCGCACCCGCAATGACAATGAATTGCTTGTCGCCGTTCGGCAGCTTCTGGAAAAAGTCCCACAAGTCTTCCATCGACGCGATGCCGTCATGCTCGCCGCGCACCACAGCGACAGGCGCCATGATCTTCGCCGGCTCGATCACCGGCAGATGCGCCGTCATGTCGAGATAGGTGCCGGTTGGGACCGTGTCCCCATGGACCAGTTCCATGTCCGCCACCGCCGCGGCCACGGCGGGATCGGTGGTGCCGGGCTTATCGCGCGTGAAGATGCTCTCGATCATGGCGCGGTCACGCAGCCGGCGATTGTGGGTCCTGAAGTATTCGACTTGCTCGGCGCGCTTCGCCAGCGTGGGCGAGCCCTTGCCGGTATAGGTCAGCGCCGTCAGCACCATGCGCCCCACATGCTCCGGCTCGGCCGTGGCGTAGGCGGCGGCGCGCAGCGCGCCCGAGGAATCGCCCATAAAATGGCATCGTGACTGGCCGGTCTCTCGCATCACGACCTGTATCGCCGCGCGCAGGTCCTCGACGCCGCTGGCGATATCGGAGTTGCCGTCGGTGCGGGCGGACTTGCCGTAGCCTTCGTGGTCCATCGTCCACACGTCAAAGCCATAACGGGCAAACACGTCCATCTTCGAATACTCGCCGGCGCCCGGCACAACCAGGTCGAAGCAGGTCATTGACGACATCGATGAACCGTGCACCAGGAACAGGATGGGCCGTGGCGCTTCGCCGGCGCGCGGGGCACCAACGCGCTTGCGATACATCACCAGTTCGATTTTTTCGCCGCCGCGGGTCTTGTGCGTGCGGTACTCGTGAAACCACGCCGGGGCGGCCGCGTCGGCGGGCGCCGTGGTGCGGGCGGCGGACGTGGTGCCGACCGCTGCCTGGCGCGGCAACCCCGGGTGAGTGTCAGATGATGCGGTCATGGACTTCCTGCCTTTGTACTGCCCCCACTGGCGGGGTGTTCCCATCTGGTCATTGCCAGGGGTGCCGCACCGAAGCAACCGGCGCCCTGAAGCGCCCGGTGTAGCTTGAAGATTCGCGGCTGACGCGGGCGCCCGCCGCGGTGCCAGACTGCACCGATGCGATGATCCCGGCGCGTGCACGACGGCGCGCTAGCACGACTGCCGATCGTCGACCACGTCGCTGGCGTTCGACCACAAGGTGTCCACATGCTTCTGCGCCCACCTTCTTTACCTGACCACGCTGTTTCGCTTCAGGTAATGCGGCTAAACGACAGCATGGTTGGAGAAGCTTGCGCGATGCATAAAATAAAATCCCGGCGGAATCATAGCGCCCACAGGGACATAAAATCGCCTACCGGACCCGCACAAATCCTGTGAAGCAACTCCAGCGGCGTGGTAGCGGGCAATCTGCTTTCGAACCACAGCGCACCCAATGCGTACGACGCGATCAAGCCGGGGTACTGAAAGTGATACAGCATTCTCAATTCGGGCGTACTGCTGCCCTCAACGTCCGCGTCGGACATGAAATGCCCCACCGCATCGTTCTCCGGCATGCGACACGTGCGCAACCCATTCAGGCGCAGCCAGCGGCTCCATTCGGCGTAGCGCCGGGCTTTTTCGTCATGGATATGCCAGTCGCACCATGTCGCCCAACCCTCAATCAGGCAAAACGCACCGTGATCGACGAATGGCGGGTGCTGCCTGTCGATGAAATCGTAGAACCAGCCGTGCCCGGGGAAGACTTCATGAATCAGCGTCGCCCAAAGCGCATCGCGGTCCAACGTTCCCTCATTGGCGTGCACAACGAGTCTGTTTCCCTCGGTTCCGGGGGGAGCAGCGCCGTGGGCCAATACTCGGCAAATCCATGGTTCTGATGCGTAATCTCCAGGTGAAAGTCTGGCAGTACGCTGTCTTCGGCATTTCCCTGGAAACTGGGAAGACGTGCCATTTGTGCCCTGAACGCGCTGACCAATCCAGGAATCTCGTCCGGCGCTATCGGGACACGAGGCGGCTTTGGAACCCGGGCAACGGCAGCCGCCTGCGCCAGCAATGCGGGCAGCTCATTACCAAATATGATCTCAAACAGACGGCAATGATACGGTGCGTAAGTCTGCTTCCGTCCGGCATCAAGCAGCGTCATAAAGCGGCTTTTGCCTGATCTGCCAATGCGATCGAGGGAAGAAATTTTATCCAGCAGCGATGCAGCCAGCTCATTTGGAACGTGCAAGAGCGGCGATTTGCATGCCAGATCGTCGACTCCCAGCTCACCTGCCCCGACCGCCTCGATCAGCCTGTCCAGGGACACAAAGCTTCGGGCCCAGTCGAATTGCAGTTCTGCCGCGTGCCACGCTGGCCCACGGGGCAGCGCGTCGATCTCGGCTTTTACCCGTTCGGCCAGCCTGGCATCAAAGCCGACGCGGTAGCGCCAATCCCATTCAAGAATTGCCATTACTGATCGGCCCCTGATTTCCCAGGCCACCGAGCATTCGGACCCGAACCGCTTGTCCCCATAGATGTTGGAAGCGTGAACCTTGCTACGCCGCGGTGATCCACCGAGCCGCAACGCCCCGGTCCCGGTTGACCGCTCCTTCCGCGCACCCCATCGCTCGGGAGGGACGAGACGTGATCGTTCGCCTCCCTCAACGCGTCGACGTCACACTTCCACTTCCTGCTCCTTGTCCGAGCCGTCCCCGCCATCCTCATCCGGCTTCGGCAACGCCGGCAACGCAGCCTCGACGATATCGAAGTCCAGCTTGCCGTCCTTCATCGTCACCTTCACCGAACCGCCCTTCACCAGCCGCCCGAACAGCAGCTCCTCGGCCAGCGGCTTCTTGATATGCTCCTGGATCACGCGTGCCAGCGGACGCGCACCATACAGCTTGTCGTAGCCGCGCTCGGCCAGCCATTCCTTGGCCGCGGACGACAGCTCGATGGTCACGTTGCGGTCGGCAAGCTGCGCTTCCAACTGCATAACGAACTTCTCTACGACGCGGCCGACGATCTCCGGCGTCAGGCCGGCGAAGGCAATGGTCGCGTCCAGCCGGTTGCGGAACTCCGGCGTGAACAAACGCTTGATCGCGTCCTCATCTTCGCCCGCGCGGTTGTCGCGGCCGAAGCCGATGGCTTCCTTCGCCAGGTCGGACGCGCCGGCGTTGGTGGTCATGATCAGGATCACGTTGCGGAAATCGACCGTCTTGCCGTTGTGGTCGGTAAGTTTCCCGTGGTCCATCACCTGCAGCAGGATGTTGAACAAATCCTGGTGGGCTTTCTCGATTTCATCGAGCAACAGCACGCAATGCGGATGCTGGTCGATCGCGTCGGTCAGCAGGCCGCCCTGATCGAAGCCGACATAGCCCGGCGGCGCGCCGATCAGGCGAGACACCGAATGCCGCTCCATGTATTCCGACATGTCGAAGCGGATCAGTTCGATGCCCATGGTGGAGGCCAACTGCCGCGCCACTTCGGTCTTGCCGACGCCGGTCGGGCCGCTGAACAAGTAGTTGCCGATCGGCTTCTCTGGCTCGCGCAGGCCGGCCCGGGCCAGCTTGATCGCGGCGGCAAGAGCCTCGATCGCCTTGTCCTGGCCGAACACCATCGATTTCAGGTCGCGCTCCAGGTTGCGCAGCGTCTCCTTGTCGTCGGCCGAGACGCTCTTCGGAGGAATCCGGGCGATCTTCGCCACGATCTCCTCCACGTCCCGCAACGTGACGGTCTTCCGCCGCTTATGCTCCGGCAGCAGCATGCGGCTGGCCCCGACTTCATCGATCACGTCGATCGCCTTGTCGGGCAGCTTGCGGTCATTGATGTACTTGGCAGACAGCTCGACGGCGGCGCGGATCGCTTCGTCGGTGTAGCGCACCTTGTGGTGCTTCTCGTAGTTGGTCTTCAGCCCGCGCAGGATCTTCACGCTGTCTTCCAGGGTCGGCTCGTTCACGTCGATCTTCTGGAAGCGGCGGACCAGGGCGCGGTCCTTCTCGAAATAATTGCGGAATTCCTTGTAGGTGGTGCTGCCGATGCAGCGCAGGTTGCCGGACGCGAGCGCCGGCTTCAGCAGGTTGGACGCATCCATCGCGCCGCCGGATGTGGCGCCGGCGCCAATCACGGTATGGATTTCGTCAATGAACAGAATGGCGCCCTGCTGGTTCTCCAGCTCGGAGACCACTGCCTTCAGCCGCTCCTCGAAATCGCCGCGATAGCGGGTCCCGGCAAGCAGCGCCCCCATGTCCAACGCGTAGATGGTGGAGCGGGCCAGCACTTCCGGCACGTCGCCCTCGACGATCCGCTTCGCCAGGCCCTCGGCGATGGCCGTTTTGCCCACGCCCGGATCGCCCACATACAGCGGATTGTTCTTGGTGCGGCGGCACAGGATCTGGATGGTGCGCTCGATTTCCAGCTCGCGGCCGATCAGCGGATCGATCTTGCCCGCCATCGCCTTCTTGTTCAGGTTCACGCAATAGTTGGACAGAGCGTCCTGGTTCCGCCTGTTCGACTTCTCCTCCCGCTCTTGCTCCTGGTGGCTCTCGGCCTGCGCTCCGCCACCGGTGCCTTGCACCGTCCGCTGCGCGGAGCGGCCCGGCGCCTTGGCGATGCCGTGGCTGATGAAATTCACCGCATCCAGCCGGGTCATGTCCTGAAGCTGCAGGAAGTACACCGCGTGGCTCTCACGCTCCGAGAACAAAGCCACCAGGACATTGGCGCCGGTGACCTCGTCGCGGCCGGAGGACTGCACGTGGATCGCCGCCCGCTGCACCACGCGCTGGAACCCGGCGGTCGGCTTCGGATCACCGGGGCGGTCAGTGGCCAGCCCAGCCAGGTCTTTGTCGAGGAACTCGCTCAGGTCAGAGCGAAGCTTCTCCAGGTCCACCCCGCAGGCACGCAGCACCGTCGCCGCATCCGTGTCGTCCGCCAAGCCGAGCAACAGATGCTCCAGCGTCGCGTATTCGTGGCGGCGCTCGCTCGCCAGCGAGAGCGAGCGGTGCAGCGTTTGCTCTAGGTTCCGTGATAGCATGGTGGTCGACGCTCCTAGGCACTGTGGTCCGGCGGCCGGACCGAATCGTCTGCCGGGGAACTCCCCGGCACGGCTGCTCCCGCGCGAGTCATTTGGCAAAGCCGGACGGCAGCGGGCATCATTCCTTCTCGATCGTGCATTGCAGAGGATGCTGGTTCTGGCGAGCCAGGTCCATGACCTGGGTCACTTTGGTCTCCGCAACCTCATACGTATAAACGCCGCACACCCCGACGCCGCGGCGGTGTACATGTAACATAATGCGGGTGGCCTCTTCCCGCGATTTCTGGAAAAATCGTTCCAGCACGTGGACGACGAACTCCATCGGCGTGTAGTCGTCGTTCAGCATCAAAACCTTGTACATAGCCGGCTTGCGGGTCTTCGGCCTGGCCTTGACGACCACGCCGGTGTTGGGGCCTTCCGTAACGTTCCCGCGCCTGTCGCTATCGCTCATCTGTCTTCCGCGCCCATGCCGTCGCGCCACATAGTCATGTCTGCCGGGCCTGGCCGGCCATCGGCCCCATTGCCTCCGGAGCCCAAAGCATATCGGAAGGCGAGGCCAAGTTGAAAGAGCCTAGCGCGGTCCGCGGCAGAATACAGTGCCGGCGGGTAAGAAAGTAGCGACCGGTCCACCGTGGCGTATAGCTCTCTGCCCTGCGGCGGGTCCCCGTAACAGCGGGGGCGCAGGCGGGATGTCGATCGGTGCGCGTTGACGGCGGACTGCAATTCCCTTGGTCGGGCACCAGGGGGCCATGACCGCCGGTCCGGAAAAAAGCAAGGCCCGGGATGGTGCCCGGGCCTGCCATGCGACACAGCGGAAACAGGGACCGTGGGGGAGGAAGCGCCCTGCCCTGCCGGACCGCAAACCGAAGCCTGGGTTCAGGCGCCGGACTTCGCGAACTTCTCCACCGCCAGGCTGACGCGTGCGGTGATCGGCGCGATCGTCTGCTCCGCCAGCTTGAACGACGCATCGGTCAGCTTGCCGGATTCGGCCAGCGTCTTTTCCAGCGTGGAGCGGGCCAGATTGGCCTGCAGGTCCATCGCGTCCTTCAGCGACTTGACAGTGGACATCGCCTTGAACGTGGAAACCGTCTCATCGAACGAGGCCTGCGCACTGGCAGCCACCTGCTTCGAAAGGTCCTGCACGCCGGCAGCCCAGATCTGGCCGGACTTCAGCAGCGCTTCCAGGTTGCCCTGGCCGAACGCCACCATTTCTTCTGCGGTCTTCATCGCCTTCTCTACACCCTCCTTCATCTTGGCCTGGGTCTCGGTGAACCCTGCGGCCGCCTTTGCCATGCCGTCCTTGAGGCTCGAGACCGTTGCCTCGATCCCCTTGGTTGCCGTTTCGTCAGTGATCATCGCACTCTCCGTCGCCTTCGGCTTCATGCTCATCGGTTCGCCCTTGGATGGGCCCGTGCCCATACGGTTCGTTGGGTGGGCAGCGCGCCGGTTGAAATTCTTTGCTGCACCGCAGCAACATCCGCGATATACGCGCCCCTATGAGAACATTCAAGTGAATTTTGTGCACTGCACAAAAACCGTCCGTGTGTAGCCGCCCGGCCCGACCGGGCTGGTTGCCCGGTTACCAGCGAAAGCCCGCCAGCCATCCCAGCATCGCTTCGTAACTCTCTCACTTTTTTCGGTTTTTTGTCTTTTCTGGCTGGACAGGCGCCGCCGGCGCGCCATACGTTGCGCTGGCCGTTGGACGGGTGGGGTTACGAATGATTGTCAAGCCACGCTGGGGACGTAATTTTCTTTCGCGTGGTCGCACGCTGCTCCTGGCATTACCTGTTCTCGCCCTGTTATGCCCCGTCGCCGCCCGGGCGCAGGTCGGCTCCGACCGATTCAGCTCGATCGTCGTCAGTGAGGCGAATGGTACTGTCCTGGAGTCGGTGAACCCGGACGCACCGCGCCATCCCGCCAGCCTCGCCAAGCTGATGACCCTCTACATCGCGTTCGAGGCTTTGCGCGACCGCCGCATCACCCTGGACACCACGGTGCCGGTTTCCGCCCACTGCGCGTCCATGCAGCCGACCAAGCTCGGGCTGAGACCCGGCATGCCGTTCACCGTCCAGCAGGCGATCCTGGGGATGGTGACCTGGTCCGCGAATGACGCAGCCTGCGCGCTTGGAGAATTGCTCGGCGGCAGCGAAGAGCAATTCGCCGAAATGATGACCCTGCGCGCCCGGGCGCTGGGGATGTCTCAATCTCACTTCAGCAATGCCTCGGGCCTGCCGGCCCCTGACCAGTGGACCACCGCGCGGGACATGGCGATCCTGGCCCGCGACCTGATTACCAACTTCCCCGAGGACTACCATTATTTCAGCACGCCCAGTTTCGTGTTCCACGGCTCGACGATCCCCAACATTGACGCAATGCTGAAGATCTATCCCGGCGCAGACGGGATAAAGACCGGCTACACCAATGCCTCCGGCCACAACATGGTCACCAGCGCGGTTCGCGACGGGATCCGGTTGATCGGCGTGGAGATGGGCACCGGATCGAATCTCGAGTGCAATACCCACATGGCGGCCTTGTTGAACGCGTCCTATGCCGGGTTGGACGTTCAGACCGTCCATCCCTACCTGGTTTCGAACAATCGGATGTCACTGATCGGCGAGGCCCACGCGGCAACGCTGGACCATGCGCCGCCCCCTGCTCCCGTCGTGCACGTGGCGGATCGAATCGTGCACGTGGTGGATCGGGCTCGTATCGCCCGGTCCGTGGCGCGGCCGGTCGTCACGCCTGAGGATTGGGCCGTGCAGGTCGGCGTTTACTGGGAGCAGAAGGCCGCGCGCGCGGAGGCTTTCGCCGCGCATCGCATCGCGGGGAGCGGTTATCCGCAGGTGCTGCCCGGTATTGCGCATGGGCGTCGTGCGTGGCGCTCGGTTCTGGTCGGAATGACCGCGCCGCAGGCAGAGGGCGCTTGCTCCCGGTTGACCCATCACCGCACGTCCTGCCTGGTGCTCCGCCCGGAGGCACAGGAAGTCGCGAGCCGTTGATGGGATGACGGCGGCTGGCGACGCTAGCCGAGATACTTTTCCACCACCTCCGGCGGCCGGACGCGCGCCTCGGACGGGTCATGCCCGAACTCGCGTAGCGCCCGCCGCTGGCGGAGCAAGTCCCAGGCCTGGTCGAGCGCGACGCCAAGAGTCTTGAGCCGGTCGAGATCGGCGTCGGAGCGGACGCGCTGGGCCATGATCCGGTCTTCCTCGGCGACGAGGCGTTGGATGTGGTCGAGCACATTTTGGTCGCTGGTCTCACTGGCCATGATCGCGGTCCTCCGGCAACAGCGAGCCTAGCCGGATCGCGGCATTGCTGCCATCCCAGGTGGCCCGGGCGTTCGCATTTCAGTTCCGCGGCCTTCTCGGGGACGCTGGCCGGTCTGTGCAACCGGGCGGCCTGCTGACGCTCGCCCCGGCAAGGCCCATAATCCTTGCCCCGCATCGCCAGGGAGACACGTCATGCTCGCACTGGTCAACACCCCCAATGGTTCCGCACCCGTCGAACTGCGCCAGGTGCCCGAACCGACGCCCGGCCCGCACGACGCGTTGGTGGCAGTTCACGCCTTCTCGCTCAATCGCGGCGAGCTGCGATCGTTCCGTAACAATGAGGAAGGCTGGATCCCTGGCCAGGACGTCAGCGGCGAGGTGTCGCAGGCCGCCGCCGACGGCAGCGGCCCTCCCGCCGGCACGCGTGTCGTTGCCCTGACCGACGAATTCGGTTGGGCAGAGCGTGTCGCCGTACCCGGACATCGCATGGCCGCCTTACCCGATAGCGTGAGCTTCGCAGCGGCGGCGACATTGCCGGTTGCCGGTCTGACGGCACTGCGCACGTTGCGGCATGGCGCGCCACTGCTGGGCAAACGCGTCCTGATCACCGGCGCGGCGGGCGGAGTCGGGCATCTGGCGGTGCAGCTCGCGGCCCGATCCGGCGCCCGCGTGACGGCCGTGGTGGGCCGGCCGGAACGCGCCGCAGGGATGGTAGAATTGGGCGCGTCCGAGGTCGCGGTGGGGATCGACCAGGCGCAAGGACGTTTCGGGTTGATCCTGGAATCCGCCGGTGGCGCATCGCTCGCAGCGGCGCTGCGTCTGGTGGCGGCGAATGGTGCCGTGGTCGTGTACGGCAACTCATCCGGCGAATCCACGACCATCGGCTTTGCCGATTTCCGCGGCGCGCAGAACGCACGGCTGCAAAGCTTCTTTTACTTCACCTCGGGGCCGGAGGAGCAATTCGCACCGGACCTGGCATTGCTGGTCTCACTGATCGCCGACAAATCGCTAACGCCACAGACGGGCCCGGAACGAAGCTGGCGAGAAATCGCGCGCGTGGCAGAAGATTTGCGGGAGCGTCGGATCGGCGGCAAGGCAGTGTTCCGCGTGGAAGCATAATGGCGCACCCCATGTCATTGCGAGGAGCGAAGCGACGAAGCAACCTCGATCGGAGAGTCCCTGGGACCGTGCATACGCCCAGACAACCTGGATTGCTTCGTCGCTCCGCTCCTGACAATGACAAGGGGGTGTATGACCTACGCGCCTCTGATTCCGCATACCAGCGCAGCACCGCATACCAGCGCAGCACCGTGCACTAGCGCAGCACGGCCTCAGTCCTGCGCTCGATCAGTGCGAAGTCGATGTCAGCGGCCAGTCCCGGACCCGAGGGCGCATGCATCATCCCGTCGCGGTCGATCTCCAGTTCCTTCGCCATCCCGTACTTGTGCGCGCCATCCGGCAGCAACACCTCGAACATCGTGGTGTTACGGATCGCCATGCAGAGATGCAGGTTCGCCAGATTGTTCAGCGAATTGCCCGAGTGGTGGATTTCGTATTTCAGCCCGAACGCCTCGGCCAGATGCGCAGTCTTCAGCATCGTGGTAAGCCCGCCCTTGTTCGGGATGTCGCCGCGCAGGTAGTCGGTTGCCTTCTCCGTCAGCCAGATCGGGTAGGTATCCAACCCGCCGGCCGGAAACTCGGTCGCCAGGATCGGAATGTCCAGCTTCTGCCGCAGCTTCACATAGTTGTAGATGTCCTCGTCGGACAACGGATCTTCGAACCAGTAATAGCCCATCTCCTCGATCGCGCGGCCGACACGAAGCGCGTCGGTATAAGTGTAGCTCCACGTCGAATCCAGCATCAGCCGGAAATCGTCACCCACCGCCTTGCGCACGGCAGCGCAAACCTTGATGTCGGTATCGGGGTCGCGCGGCGGGTGGATCTTGTATGCGCGCCAGCCATTCGCCTTGAAGGTCTGCGCCTGGTCCACATAGGCGGCGATATCGGGCAGCACCTGCGAACTGGCATAGCCCATGATCGACGTGCGACACGTCCCCATCACCGCGTGCACCGGCAGCCCGGCGATCTTGCCAGCCAGATCCCACAACGCGGTGTCCACCGCGCCGATCGTGCGATAGCTGACGGCGCGGTTGATCAGGCGCATGCCGCCGTGGAGGCGCTCGCGTTCCAACGGGTCCTGCCCCATCAGCATCGGTTTCAGCGAGCGGATAAGCTGTGGCGCGTCCATCGATGCAGGATTGGTCGCCGAGCCGAGAAACGCATGACCCTCCAGGCCGCCATCGGTACGGACACGCAGCAAGCCGAGGTTGCTGTTGCCCGCGGTGGCGGTGCCCGTGTGGTAATTGGTTGGAGGGATGTTGTCCCAGGTGAATAGCGTCACCGAAACGTCATCGATCTTCATTGCATCCTCCCATCACCGTTGTCGCAAGCCGCTGCTTGCTGCCACCTGTCATTGCGAAGCCCGTACGGACCGAAGCAGCCTCGATTGGGATTGCTGTCAGGTCCTTCGTCAACCCCCCGAGGACAAGGAACCTTGCCTGCCGCTTGGATGGTCCGCAGGACGCTGTCTTCCCTCACCACTCACCCTGCTTGCGTGGGCTCGGCCCGGACCGTCCGGGCGACTCTCTTATCCGCATCGAGGGTCGGTCACTCAAGCGCAGGAAGGACGGGTTTTCGTCCCATCATCCCTCGCAAAGCCATGTGACCGGCTGGTGCCGAGCCCACGGCATTCCCCTAACCGCAACTCTTCGGTTACGCTCCGTCGCCAGAACGCACCCCGGAGGAAGTCCCGCCATGCCGCACGATGCCTTGCGCTCCGTCCTGCCGGTGATCGGCTGGTCCGCCGACCGCGCCGATGCAGTCACGTTCACCGGTGGCGACGATCCGGTGTTGCCCACGCCATTCCGCATCGCCAAGGCCGGCGCCGCCACGGTCGCCGCGATGGGGCTGGCCGTGGCAGACCTGTGGGCATTGCGCACCGGGCGGCAGCAATCCGTCTCGGTCGATCTGCGCCATGCCGCGGCGTCACTGCGCAGCGGCCATTATATGAAACTCGGCGACGGCAATGTCTCGCACGAGCGCAACGCGATCATGGGTGTCTATCCCACCAAGGACGGGCGCTGGAGTTACCTGCACTGCAATTTCCCCAACCACCGCGCCGCTGCGCTCAGCGTGCTGGGCGTAACCGAGGAGAACCGCGCCGCCGTGGCAAAGGCCGTGTTGACCTGGAACGCGCTGGACCTGGAGGAGGCGATCATCGCCGCCAAAGGCGCCGGCGGCATGGTGCGCACGAAAGCCGAATGGGCGCAGCATCCGCAATCCGCCGCCATCGCCGCGCTGCCTCTGCTGGAAATCATCCGCATCGGCGATGCCCCGCCAGAACCATTGCCACCCGGCAATCGTCCGCTCTCGGGCGTCCGCGTGCTGGACCTGACGCGCGTACTGGCCGGACCCACCTGCGCGCGCACGCTGGCAGAACATGGCGCCGATGTCCTGAAAATCACCGCGCCGCACCTGCCAAATCTCGGCTACCAGGAATTCGATACCGGCCATGGCAAGTTGTCCGCCTATCTCGACCTGCGCCAGGCGAGCGACGTCGAAACACTGAAAGGCCTGGTGCGGCAGGCGGATGTGTTTTCGCAAGGCTATCGTCCCGGCACGTTGGGCGGACGGGGCCTGTCGCCCGAGGAGCTGGCGGCGATCCGTCCGGGGCTGGTCTACGTGTCGCTGTGCGCGTTCAGCCATGCCGGGCCATGGGCCTCGCGGCGCGGATTCGACACCGTGGTGCAAACCGTCAGCGGCATCACCTCGCGTCAGGCCGAAGTGGTGCCCGGCAAGACTCCGGGACCGCAATTCTATCCGGTGTCGGCAATCGATTACTGCACCGGCTATCTGATGGCGTTCGGCGCAATGGTGGCGCTCGGCCGGCGTGCGCGCGAAGGCGGAAGCTGGCTGGTGCGCATCTCGCTGGCGCAGGTGGGCAAGTGGATCGTCGATCTCGGCGAGGTGCCGGAGTCCGCTGCCCGCGATGCGCCGGCGGAATTCCTGCCGGAGGAACTCGAGCGCTGGTCGATGGTGTCGGAAACGCCGGCCGGCCGGTTGCGTCATCTGCGGCCCACGGTGGGACTGTCGGAAACGCCGCCCTATTGGGCGAGGCCATCCGTGCCGCTGGGCTACAACAAGCCGGAATGGCCAGAACGCAGCGTTTCGTAGCCGCAACACGACGTAGATGTCATTGCGAGGCGCGTAGCGACGAAGCAACCTCGGTCAGGTAACGGCTGGCGCATCGGCCCCCATGCGACCAGGCTTGCTTCGTCCCGCCACGCTTCGCTCACGTTCGTGACCATGCCATGAGCCATCCCAACGGGCCGCCGGCATCATTGCGCGCGCGGCTCGGGCGCGCGACAACGCTCGACCACCACTTCGCGGAGACAAGGCATGAGCGACTCGGCATTGCGCAACGCCGACATCGATACGGCGCTGACCGAGGCGAAGGAAGCCTATGTCGCGCGCAATCCCAAGAGCTTCGCCCGCTATGTCGAGGCAACCGCGGTCATGCCAGGCGGCAACACCCGCACGGTGTTGTTCTATCCTCCCTTCCCGCTGGCGATGGCGCGTGCCGAAGGCTGCCGGTTGTGGGACATGGATGGCGCCGAATACGTCGACTTCCTCGGCGAATACACCGCCGGCTTGTACGGCCACTCGAACCCCGTCATCCGCGGCGCGATCGACCGTGCGCTGGACGGCGGCATCAGCATGGGCGCGCACAACATGCTGGAGGCACGCTTCGCCCGCGCGCTGTGCGAGCGCTTCTCCCTCGGCCGCGTCCGCTTCACCAATTCCGGTACCGAAGCGAACCTGCTGGCGTTGACCTTGGCCCGCGTGTTCACCAGGCGGCCAAAACTGATGGCGTTCGAAGGCGCCTACCACGGCGCGGTATTCACCTTCGCCGGCGGCGGATCGCCGGTGAACCCACCGTTCCCGTTCGTGCTGGGAAAATACAACGACATCGACGCCACGGTATCGCTGATCGAGCAGCATGGGCCGGAACTTGCGGCGCTGATTTTGGAACCGATGATCGGCAGCGGCGGCTGCATTCCCGCAGACCCCGCATTCCTTGCCGCGCTTCGCGAGGCCTGCACGCGCGTCGGCGCTCTGCTGATCTTCGACGAAGTGATGACCTCCCGCCTTGCTCCCGGAGGCTTGCAGTCACTGCGCAGCGTGAAGCCGGACCTGACCACTTTCGGCAAATATATCGGCGGTGGCATGTCCTTCGGCGCCTTCGGCGGCCGAGCCGACATCATGGATCTGTTCGATCCCCGCCGTCCGGACGCGCTGCCGCACGCCGGCACGTTCAACAACAACGTGCTGACCATGTCCGCGGGCCTCACCGGCCTGACGCAGGTCTACACGCCGGAAGCCGCAATCGCCCTGAATGCGCGCGGCGACGCGCTGCGCGAACGCCTGAACGCGCTGTGCCGCGCTGCGAATGCACCGCTGCAATTCACCGGCATCGGATCGATGATCGCGGTGCATGCGATGCGCGGGCCGGTGTGTTCGCCCGCCGATGCCGCGAAGGGCGACGCCAGGCTGAAGGAGTTGTTCTTCTTCGACATGCTGGCACACGGCATCTGGCTGGCGCGCCGTGGTATGTTCGCGCTATCGCTGCCGATCGGTGACGCGGAATGCGACAAGCTGGCCGGCGCGGTGGAAGAGCTTTTGGCGTCGCGGCGGTCACTGCTGGCCACGTAGAGGTCTGCGCCCGCCCACCATGTCATTGCGAGATGCGAAGCGCCGAAGCAACCTCGGTCAGGATTGACCTCCCTCCGACCAGGGTTGCTTCGGCGCTCCTCGCCTCACACGAAACAAGGCCTCCCGTGCGCAGATCGCCGGGTCAAGCCCGGCCATGACGAAAAGCGCGTAGCGCGCCGCAACTTCATCCAACCGCAGGTCGGCCCGACCGGCCGGTGGTAAACTCGCAATAACACGGGGTTTCCGCCCCCCACGCATCGTCGTAAGCTTCCGGCCAGCATAAAGCTCGGGAGGAGCACACCCATGTCTCTATCCGGCATCACCGCGGAACCCACCGTCGCCTGGCCATCCAACGGCATCAGCGAGGTGCCCTTCCGCCTGTACACCGACCCCGCGCAGTACCAGCGCGAGCAGGAGCGGCTGTTCAAGGGACCCACGTGGAATTACCTGTGCCTGGCCGTCGAACTATCGAAGCCGGGCGATTACGTCGCCACCACCGTCGGTGAGATCGCGGTCATCGTCGTGCGCGGCACGGACGGCGCCATCAACGCCTTCGTCAACCGCTGCGCCCACCGCGGTAACTTGCTCTGCCTCGAACGCAACGGCACAACCAAGGAATTCTCCTGCATCTATCACGGCTGGACCTATGATCTGACCGGCCAGCTCACCGGCGTCGCCTTCGAGCATGGCGTGAAGCGCCAGGGCGGCATGCCTCCCGAGTTCCGCAAGGAAGAGCACACCCTGCGCCGCCTGCGCACCGCCGAGCTCGGCGGCCTGGTCTTCGGCACGTTCAGCGACGAAACCCCGGACCTCGAGACCTGGCTCGGCCCCGACGTCACACGCGGCCTGCTGCGCGTGATGAATCGCACGCCGCGCTTGCTCGGCCGCAGCACGCAGGTGATGCCGAACAACTGGAAACTCTATTTCGAGAACGTCAAGGACACCTACCACGCCTCGATCCTGCACTTGTTCCTGACCACCTTCCGCATCAACCGCCTCAGCATGCCGGGCGGCATTTACATCAACCGCGAAGGCGGCAACCACTACAGCTATGCCAAGCTCGACTACGCCGCCGAGGATGCCGATTACAAGGCCGCCCAGCTCCGCTCCGACAGCGAGTTCCGGCTGCAGGACAACTCGGTCGTGGAATCGATCGATGAGTACGGCGACCAGATCTCGGTGCAGATTCTTACCGTCTTCCCCGGCATGGTGTTGCAGCAGGTACGCAACACCATCGCGGTGCGCGTGGTCCGCCCGCGCGGCGTGGACAAGGCGGAGCTGGAATGGATCCATCTCGGCTTCGACACGGACGATGAAGCGATGACCGAGCGCCGCCTGCGCCAGGGCAACCTGATCGGCGCCGCCGGCTATATCGCGATGGAAGACGGCTGCGTCGGCGGCTTCGTCCAGCGCGCACTGCAGTACAACGACGACGGCGCCGGCCTGGTGATGATGGGCGGCCACGAGGCGGAAAGCCAGACCTTCCGCGCCAGCGAGGCCGCGATCCGCGGCTTCTGGAAACACTACCGCTCGCTGATGGGCGAATGACCATGGACGATCCCGCGCTGCGGCACGGCATCCACGAGCTGATCGCCGAATATGCCGAATGCATCGACGAGGATCGCCTGGAAGCCTGGCCCGACTTGTTCGCCGACCCGTGCCGCTATCTGGTCACCAGCCGCTCGAATCATGAGGCGGGATTGCCACAAGGGATCATGTACGCGGCATCCCGCGGCATGATGCTGGATCGCGTGTTCTCGCTGCGCCGCGCCAACATCTACGAACCGCATCGCTATCGCCATGTCGTAGGCCCGATCCGCATCAGGACCGTGCAGCACGGCGTGGCCGTGGTGCACGCAAATTTCATCGCCGCGCGCATCATGCACGACGGTGTCACAAGTCTGTTCGCCACCGGCCGCTACCTCGACCGGATCGATGTCTCTGCAGCACCTTTCCGTTTCCGCGAGCGCATCGTCGTGCTGGACAGCGATAAGATCGACACGCTACTCGCCATCCCGCTATAGAGGCGCTTTCCATCGCTTCGGGGGGCAGATCCGCCCGCCGAGCCTGTGATTGCGAGGACTGTAGCCGCTGTCCATGTCATTGGCAGGAGCGCAGCGACGAAGCTATCTCGGTCGAGAAGGGGCGCGGACCGTCCGCATGCTCTCCCGCAAAAGATTGTTTCGCCGCAACGCTTTTCACAATGACATGCTTGCCGCACCGCGTTTGCCGCAATCGCATCTTGCAGGAGCCCATTGATGCCCGTCGTCGAAACCGAACGCCATGGCCAGATCCTTGTGGTTCGCATGAACCGCCCCGAGCGGCTGAATGCGTTGAACCATGAACTGCGCTCAACCCTGGCCGAAACCTGGACCGCGTTCCGCCACGACAACGACCTGGAAGTCGCGATTTTCACCGGCGCCGGCCGTGCCTTCTGCGCCGGCGAGGACATGAAGGAGTCGCTGCAGGACGGCGCCCCCGGCGGGCGGCGTCCCGCGACGGAAGATCCCTTCATGTCCGGCGCCCTGGAAAAGCCGGTGATTGCCGCGGTGAACGGCTTCGCCATGGGCGGCGGTTTCATGCTGGTGGAACGCACGGACCTCCGCCTCGCCGTGCGCGGCGCAATCTTCGAGGTCTCCGAAGCCAAGCGCTGGTTGCTCGGCGGTTACAACCACGGGCACCTCGCCAACCTGCCGTTCCCGATCGCGATGGAAATGGCGCTCGGCTTCCGTTTCACCGCCGAGCGATTCCATCAGGTTGGCTTCCTGAACCGGCTGGTGGATACGGACGAACTGATGCCCGGCGCGATGGCGATGGCGGAGCATTTGCTGACACTGCCGCCCGCATCGCGCGTCAATACGGTGCACATGATGCGGCAGATGCGCCCCGCCCCCACCGCACAGCAACAGCGCCTTGCCGCCGCGCTGCACGATCATGGGGCCAAAAGCGACCTGATGGAATCGCGTGCGGCGTTTGCCGAAAAGCGTCAGCCGCGATTCAAGGGTTGGGACGATCCGCAGGATCGCTATCGCCTGCCCGGGCTCGACGCCGCCGCGGACTGAAACAGTCCGCAGCGTTCAAGGCGCGGGCCATAGGCCGGGTCAGGCCTCGGCAGCTCGGGTCAAGACGGGCGGTTTCTTGCGATAACGCCATCGGCGCAGCAATCTTCGGTCTCACCCGCGCGAACATAGCAGAGGCACCGCCCATGGGACCGCTTTCGGACGTGAAAATCGTCGAATTCGCCGGCATTGGCCCCGCCCCGCTGGCCGCCATGCTGTTGGCTGATATGGGCGCCACCGTCCTGCTGATCGACCGCGTCGTAGACTCCGACCTTGGCGTAAAGCTGCCGCCAAAGGTGGAATTCACCAGGCGCAACCGGGCGATGATCCGCCTGGACCTGAAACGGCCGGAAGCGATCGCCTCGGTATTGCGCATCATCGACGGCGCGGACGGGCTGATCGAGGGCTTCCGTCCCGGCGTGATGGAACGCCTCGGGCTGGGGCCGGACATCTGCCTCGCGCGCAACAAGCGATTGGCTTACGGGCGGGTCACCGGATGGGGGCAGGAAGGGCCGCTGTCGCAGGCCGCCGGCCATGACATGAACTACATCGCCCTCACTGGCGCACTGCATGCGATCGGCCGCGCCGGCCAGCCGCCGACACCGCCCTTGAACCTGGTCGGCGATTACGGCGGCGGCGCCCTGTACCTGGTAACCGGATTGCTCGCCGCCATCATCCACGCGCGTGCCACCGGCGAAGGGCAGGTGGTGGACGCCGCCATGGTCGATGGCGCGCTCTCGCTGATGACGCCGATCTACGCCATGAAGGCCGGCGGGCGGCTGAGCGGGCCGCGCGGCCACAACCAACTCGACAGCGGCGCCTATTTCTACGAAGCCTATGAATGCGCCGACGGCGAATACGTGTCGGTGGCGTCCATCGAGAGCAAATTCCACGCCGAGTTGCTGCGGCTGCTGGAAATCGATCCGGCTACGCTGCCGCCGCAGCATGACCGGGCGAGCTGGCCGAAGGTGAAGGCGATCCTGGCGGACAAATTCCGCACCCGCACGCGCGCCGACTGGTGCGCCTTGCTGGAAGGCACCGATGCCTGCTTTGCCCCGGTGCTGTCGATGGACGAAGCGCCGAGCCATCCCCACAACCTGGCGCGTCACGCGTTCATCGACATCGGCGGGATGGTACAGCCTGCTCCGGCGCCGCGGTTTGCGCGCAGCAAGGCGCCGCCGCCACGGCCGCCCGGCTCTGTCGATCCTGGTGAAACCTTGGCGGCGTTCGGGCTGTCGGTGGGGGAGATCGGCGCGCTGCTGGGGTGACCGCGCGCCCGCCAGGCCAGGCAAAAAAGTTCCAGGAAAATTCTGCCGACCACACCCCACTTTCACCGTTTGTTCACTTCTACCCTTTACCTGTCTGCCATGGAACCCAGCAGGCCGGACGCCTGCGGGACTGCCTGGCGAAAAACTCGCAAGGACGGACCGCCCGTGAGGAGAGGGTGAAACCCCCGCTTCGGGCGATGCAGCGAGGGTGCCATGGCAGGCATCGTGGGCACGCGGATCAAGACCCGGCACGACAGTACGAGCGGGGGATCGGCGGGGGGGCTGGGCGATACGGCTGGCGACGGGTCGTATCAGACGGCACCGGCAACGCTCGGAAACAGCAGCTATGCCGCAGGCGCGCCCAACGATTTCAGCAACTGGTATGGGGGCGGCCTGTCCGGCCCGGGATTCGGCGGTTGGACCCTTGGCGGTTGGCCCCCCCTTGGCAGTTGGACCCTTGGCGGTTGGCCCGCCCTTGGCGGCTGGACCCTTGGCGGCTGGAGCCTGAGCAGCGGGGTTGACCTCGCCGGCGCCGAAGTGCCGCGAAATCTGGCCGGCCGGATCAGTGAGGCAAAGGATGGCGCTGCCCCTGCCACAGCGCCGGTCGATGGAGGCGTGGCGCTCGCCTGCCCGGCGGATGCGCCGGCCGCTGCGGATGCGCCGGCCGCGGCCGCCGGCGGCACGACCGGGCCCGCCACCGCGACAACCACGGCGCCCGTCACCACCGGGGCAGCGCTGACCGACGTGCTTTATTTGCAGGAGCCGGGCGACTCCTCTGCCATCAGCATCTTCGACATCAACCAAGGCCAGATGGGGGATTGCTACCTGCTGTCATCGATCGGCGAGATCGCGCTGTGGCACCCCGACATGATCATGGACATGATCAACGCGAATGCCGACGGCACCGAAACGGTGACGCTGCATCTCGCGGCCAACGGGTCTCTGCCGACCTTCGGCACCACGTCGTTCGAAATCAGTCAGGTCACCATCAACAACACCTTCCCCAGCGACTCCGTCAACAGCGGTGCCACGCAGGACGTGGTAGGCGGCGAGAAGGAGATCTGGGTCCAGGTGCTGGAAAAGGCGGTCGCGACGCTGGAAGGCGGGTACAGCGCAATCGCCAACGGCGGCTGGCCGGAGATCGCGATGGAGGAACTGACCGGCCAGACCGCGACTTCTGAATCACCCGCCTCGCTGACCGTGTCGCAGCTTCAGGGCTACATGGCGGCCGGCGACCTCATCGTGATGGATACTCCGGAATCCGGCACGCTACCCTACGGGCTGTACAACGACCACGCATATATGTTCGAAAGCCTCACCACGGTGAACGGCACGCCGATGGTGCAACTGGCGAACCCGTGGGGGTTCGACGAGCCCTCGTTGATCCCCCTGTCGCAGCTTTCCAGCGGCATCGTGGAAGTGGATATCGGCCAGTGCACCGATCCGAACGTGATCCTGGGCGGGCCCGGCAACGACAACAAGGTTCTGACGCAGTTGCTGACCAACGGCTCGGTCGATCTTGGCGCCGGCGAGGATACCCTCACGCTCGCGAACGGCACCAACTCGGCGACGGTGGCGAACACCGAGACCATCATCGGCGGCACCGGCAACGACACCATCGTGCTGTCCACCGCTGCCGCCAATTACTCCGTCGATCTCGGCGCCGGCAGCGATTCGCTGTCGTTCGGCAATTTCACCAACACCGCCACGGTCGCCAATGTAGAGTCAATAACTGGCGGCAGCGGCAATGACACGCTGACGCTGTCCAGCGCATTGACCACCGGAATGGCGGTCGATCTGGGCGGCGGCGCCAACAAGCTTACCCTCGCCAATGCAACCAACATCGGCACGGTGGCAAACGTTTCAACGCTGATCGGTGGCAGCGCGAACGACACGATTACCCTGGCGACACCGGTGACCGGCGGCTCGATCAATCTCGGCGCCGGCAGCGACATGCTGACCCTGGCGAATGGCGGCGACATCGTCACCGTCGCCAATACCGAGACCATCGTGGGTGGCAGCGGCAACGACAGCGTCACGCTGGGCACGGCCGCGGCGGACGCCTCCATCGATCTGGGGGCCGGGGCCGACAAACTGACCTTCGGGAACTTCACCAACACGGCCACCGTCGCCAACGCCGAGACTGTCCTCGGCGGCAGCGGCAACGACACCATCACGCTGACCACGCTGCTGACCGGCGCCAGCGCGATCGACCTTGGAGCAAGCAGCAACACGCTGACGCTGGCCGCCGGCAACAATACGGGCACCATCAGCAACGTTGGCACGCTGATCGGCAGCAGCGGCAACGATGCGGTGACATTCGGCACTGCCCTGGCGAAGGCAAGCGTCAGCCTTGGCAATGGCAATGACAGCCTGACGCTCGCCGGCGGCACCAACACGGCGACGATCGTCAATGTCGAGACCATCACTGCCGGCACCGGCGCCGATACGATCACCCTGGGAAGCGCCGTAAGCAATGGCATGATCATCAGCCTTGGCGGCGGGACCAGCAAGCTGACACTGGCGAACGGCGGCAATACCGGCACCGTCAGCAACATCGGCACACTGATCGGCGGATCAGGCACCGACACGATCACGTTGGGCAGCGCGGTTGCCGGGGCCAGCATTGATCTGGGCGGCGGCAACGACAGCCTCGCGCTGGCGAACGGCACCAACTCTGCCAAGGTCGCAAACATCGAGACTCTCACCGGCGGCAGCGGCAGCGATACGATCACCCTGGTTTCGTCGGTCTCACACGCCAGCATCGACCTCGGCGGCGGCGCCGACAGCGTGACGTTCGCGAACGCTGCCAATCAGGCGACGGTGGCAAATACCCAAACGATTCTCGGCGGGTCGGGTAACGACGCGATTGTACTCGCGACCGCGCTGACCGATGGGATGAAGCTGGACCTTGGCGGCGGCAGCAACAGCCTGACGCTGACCGCCTCCATCAATACCGGCACAGTCAGCAACGTCCGCACGCTGATTAGCGGCACCGGGGCCGATGTCATCACGTTGGGGACCGGCATTACCAATGGCAGCGTCGATCTCGGAACCGGCGCCGACAGCCTCAGCCTTGCCAACGCCACGAACAGTACGACGGTCGCCAATGTCGGGACAATCGATGGCGGCGCCGGCGCGGACACGATCACGCTCGCCACTGCGTTGACCACGGCGATGACGATCGATCTCGGCGGCGGTGCCAACAAGCTGACTTTGGCGAATGGTGCCAATACCGGGACAGTCAGCAATGTCGACACGCTGGTCGGCGGGACCGGCGCGGATGTCATCACACTGGCCACCGGCGTCAGCAACGGCAGCGTCAGTTTCGGCGCCGGCGCCGACCAACTGACGCTCGCGAATGCCGCCAACGTCGCGACAGTGGCCAATGTCGAGACGATCGTCGGCGGCAGTGGCAACGACCGGCTGACCATCGCTGGCGGACTGACCAACGCCAGCATCGATCTCGGCGACGGGGCGGATACGCTGACCCTGGGTCCATTGGCCGTCAGCGCCACCGTTGCGAATGTCGAGACGATCGTCGGCGGCGCCGCCAACGACGCGATCACGCTGGCGAGTGCCCTGACCGACGCCATGTCGATCAACCTGGGAAGCGGCGCCAACAGCCTGACCCTGGCTGCCGGCAACAATACCGGCACGGTCAGCAATGTCCGCACGCTGATCGGCGCCAGCGGGACAGACACGATCACGCTGGGAACGGTGGCGGTGAGCACCAGCGTCGATCTGGCCGGCGGCAACGACACGCTGACCCTCGGCAATTTCACCAACTCGGCGACCGTCGCGAATGTCGGGTCGGTCGTGGGCGGTACCGGCAACGACAGCGTGACGCTGGGCAGCGTATTGACGCCGGCAATGTCGATCGATCTCGGCGGCGGCACCAACAAGCTCACTCTGGCGAATGCCGCCAATACCGGCACGGTGGCCAATGTCAGCACGCTGATCGGCGGCACGGGCAACGACGCGGTGACGCTGGCAACCGGCGTCACCAACGGCCTGGTCGATCTCGGCGGCGGCAGCAACACCCTGACCCTGGCCAACGCGGCCAACCATGTCACGGTGGCGAACGCCGAAACCGTGATCGGCGGCAGCGGCAACGACACCATCGTGCTGACCGGATTGAACACTGCGACCGTGATCGGTGGCGGCGGCATGAACTTCATCACCGGCAACACCGGCGCAGATCTGTTCGTGTTCGACCAGGACAGCAGCGGCAATGCGACGACAGTGATGAATTTCAACACGGCGAAGGGCGACCGGATCGGATTAGATACGACCGGTAGCGAAACCTTCACGACCGACGCATACAACCTGGGCGGTGCCGCACTGGCGGTGAGTACCGACCTGGGCGACGTCGCCAACGCCACCGCGCGGCTTGCCGTTACGTTGTCGAACAACGGCTATGGCGGGTTCGTGTATGAGCAAGATACCGGCGGATTGTACTACAGCGGCAATGGCGCGTTCGCGGATGGAGGCACGCTGGTGGGCACGATCACCACCAACGGCAAGACCGCCTGGACGTTCAACGCGAACAGCTTCGTGCAGGTGTAAGGTGCATGCTAGCCGTCAATGAACGCGATTGATCTGGTTCTCGCTCAACGCCCGGATGAAATCCGGCAGCGGGATGAACTGCACGGCATCGAGGTATTTCGGCGCGTTGCCACCCTCGATTGAGACCGCCCACAGCAGGAAGTGCCGGATCGTGGCGGCCGTCCCAGGGTCCGGCTGCTGCGCCGCGACCACGGCATATTCGTAATTGATCAGCGGATAGGAATTGTCGCCCGGCGCGAAGGCCAGGCTCAGCCGCTCGTCGGCCGGCGTGCGCGGATCGAGTTCGGAGGCAGCAGCACTGACCGTATCCGCGGTCGGCAACAGGAACTTTCCCGCCTGGTTCTTCACCATGGCTGTACCCAGGCCGGCCTTCGCAATGGCACCATGGAAGCTGATACCGACATAGCCGATCGTGTACGGCGTCCCGGCCAGCGCCTGCACCATGCCCTCATTCCCCGTCGCGGTGCGTTCCCCGTCCACCGCCGGCCAGGAAACCGTGGTGCCGTAACCGATCGCGTCCTCCCAATGCTGGGTCGAGAAATCCAGGAACTGCGTGAACAAAAACGTATCCCCGGAGGGATCGGCGCGGCGCACCGGAATGATCGCCTGGTGCGGCAGCTTCACACCCGGGTTCATGGCGGCGATCTCGGGCGCATCCCACATGCGGATCGTGCCCGCGTAGATGCCGGCCAGCGTCGGGCCATCCAGCTTCAGGCCCGTATTGCTCAACCCCGGCACGTTGTAGTTCACCGTCTGCGCTGAAATCGCCAGCGGAATATTCATAATGCCGGGATTTTGTTCCATCTGCTCATCGGACATGTAGGCATCCGAGGCACCGATCTGCACGCTCCTGGCGATCGCCTTGGCAATGCCGTCACCGGAGCCGGACGCGTCGGTGGTGATGGCGGTGCCGGCATGCGCCGCGACATAGTCGGGCACCCAGCGCTGGAACAGCGGATACAGCAGCGTCGAACCCGCCTCGTGCAAGGTCAGGTCGGCCGCGGACGTGGCGGCGGTCGGCAGAATCGCCAGGCCAAGCAGCAAGGCCATCGCACAGGCCGCGGTTGGCAGCGCGGCGTGGCGGGGCCGACGGAAGGACATGGGGTGCCTCATTGTCATCAGGGCTTGGGGCTTGCGTCCGACTTACCGGCCGACGGTGTCGAGGTTCACGCCGGTGGTTTCGATCCGGTACATCCACGTCACCACCGCGCCGAGCAATGACGTCACCACCAGCCCGTAGAGCAAGAAGCGCGTGCCGATGTCCGCCAGCAGGATCGGGAACAAAAAGGCGGTGGCCACCGCGCCGACCTTGGCAACGGCGGCGGCGAAGCGGGCGCCCATGCCGCGGACTTCGGTGGGGAAGACCTCGCCCGCCAGCAGATAGGTCTGCGCGTTCGGGCCAAGGTTGGTCATGAAGCTGAACAACATGAAGCCGATGAAGATCAGGTCGATCTTCATCGGGCCGCTGAAGTCGATGGAGAAGGACGCGATCAGCAGCCCCGCCGCGCAGCCGATGAATCCCAGAACCTGCAGCTTGATGCGGCCGGTGATGTCCGCCAGCACCACGGCGCAGAAGATGCCGACGATCAACAGCACGTTGATCATCGCCGCGCCCTTGGCCGCCAGGATGTCGTCCGAGATCATGTCGCTCAGGCTGCGGATGTGGTCGGCGCCGCCGCCGAACGCCGCGGCCAGGATGGTCGGCGTGAAGATGCCGATGCCATACGTGCCCAGGTCCTGGATGAACCACGGCGCCGAGGCGAAGATCGTGGCGCGGCGGTTGGTGCTGTTGAACAACGCCATGAAATTGGCGTTGCCGCCATGGCCCTCTGCCGTTTCGCCGCCCCGGCGATGCAGCACGATCTGCGAGGGATAGCGCGGCTCCCGATGCAGCAGGCGGCGCACCGCATCTTCGGCTTTTTCATGCGCGCCGCGCACCGACAGCCAGTTGGGGCTCTCGGTGATGAAGAAGCGGCCGAGAGTGACGGCGATCGCAGGCACCAGCGCGGTGGCGAACATCCAGCGCCAGGCGTCGAGGGATGGATCCATCACCAGCACCAGGCAGCCGATGCCGGTGCCGCCCAGCGCGCCCAAGGCCTGGAACCCGAACGCGCCGAGCACGAGCTTGCCGCGGCTGGTGCTGGGGATGCTTTCCGAGATGATCATGTGCGCGGTCGGGTAGTCGCAGCCCAGCGCCATGCCCAGGCCGAACAAGCAGATTGCCAGCGACAGGAAGTTTTCGCACAGGATCAGCAGCGCCAGGAAGGCGCAGAACAGGATCATCTCCGCAATGAACATGCGCTTGCGGCCGAAATAGTCGGACAGACCGCCGAGCAATAGCGCGCCCAGCAGGATGCCGAACAAGCTGGCGGCGCTGACGATGCCCTTCTCGGCGGCGCCGATATGGAATTCGCGCACGATCAGCGGCAGGGCAACGCCGGTCATGAACACGACAAAGCCCTCGAAGAACTTGCCGGCGGCGGCGAGGCCCCAGATGCACCATTGCATCCCGGTCATCGGCGCGGATTTCAGGCTGGTGCCGTCCGACCAGGCCGGCAGTTCGTCGATGTATTCCTGCACGGACTTGGCATTGGCCGGCGCGGGGCGCTCGGCTGTCGCAAGGTCGCTCATGCGGTGGCTCCCCCGTTCGGCTGCCCTTTGGGCAACTTGTCACGGCCGCTCTCGATCACTGGCGGGAGGCAGCACGCGCGACAGAACTTTGGCCACAAGGATCGGTCCTTGGCTTGTGAAGTCTTTGTTGCGGCGAGATGACGTGAACGTGACAACCCGGCCATGTCAGGCGACGCGCCGGAGCTGATTTCGACCTTGGGGATGCTCCTGCGTCAGGACGCGCGCGGCGCCTGGAGCCGCGCCGCCGCGGCCCAGGCTCCGCGGCTGGCGCGGTGGTGCGCGTGGCAGATCGCCACCGCCAGGGCGTCCGCGGCATCGGGCCTGCGGATTGCAGCTCCCGGCAGCAGTCGGCGCACCATCATCTGCACCTGCGTCTTGTCAGCCCCACCGGTGCCCACCACGGCCATCTTCACCGATTTCGCGGCGTATTCAATCACCGGGATGCCCACCAGCGCCGGCGCCAGCAATGCCACGCCCCGCGCATAGCCCAGTTTCAGTGTCGCGCTGCCGTTGCGGTTGACATAGGTCTCCTCGACGGCCGCCTCATGCGGGCAATGCTCCGCCAGCAGCGCCGCGAGCGCGTCGTGCAGTGCGCGCAGCCGGTCGGGGACCGGGGATGCGGCGTCGGTACTGATCACGCCGTCGGCGCGGTGGCGCAGGCGATTGCCGTCGGTCTCGATGAGGCCCCATCCGGTGAAGCGCAGACCGGGATCAATGCCGAGAAGACGAAGCATAGGGATGAACGACTCGGGGACAATGGCGCAGCGAATCTAGCACCCCGAATCGAATTTCTCATTCCCGGCCTCATTCCGGGCGACAGCGCGCCTCCCACCTGAACCCCTCACCGCTTCCCCACCGCCGCAATGAATTGCTCCGCCATCGCGGCGTAGATCGGCTTCGGGCAGATGATGCGCGAGAAGATGGTGCCCAGTGCGGAAGCCGCCGACACCGCCACGGTCATCTCTATGTTGTTGGTCATCTCCAGCACGATCACCGCCGCGGTGATCGGCGACTGCACCACGCCGGAGAAATACGACGCCATGCACAGCATCGCCAACGCACTGATCGGCAGATGCGGGAACAACGGGACGAACCAGTAGGCAAGCCCGGCCCCCACCGAGAGCGACGGTGCAAAGATGCCGCCGGGAATGCCCGACATGTATGAAATGATTGTCGCGGCCCATTTCAGCAGCGGGAATGTCGGCGGCAGCAGCAGAGTCCCGTGCAGTGCGCCGCGCGCCTGGGCATAGCTGGAGCAAAAGGCAAGACCGCCGGACAAATGGCCGACCACGGCCAGCAAAAGGCCGCAGACCATGGCAAACGCAATCGGCTGGCGCTGCACCAGCCAGGCGAGCCGGCGTGGAAATTTCGCCACCGGAATCGTCAGGACCCGCGCAAAGCCACCGCCAAGAAACCCCCCTGCGATACCCACCGGCAGGAGCGCGGCCCAGGTGCTGCCCCACGGCATTGCAGCATGCACGGTACCAAAATATGTGTAGTTGCCGACCAGCGCCAGCATTGCCATGCCGCTCAACGCCGTCACCATCAGCAGGCGGCGGCCGACATAGCCTTCGATGTGGTAGTGTGCCATTTCCTCGATCGCGAACACCGCACCGGCGATCGGCGTATTGAAGGCGCTGGCGATCCCCGCCGCGCCGCCGCACAGCACCAGCAGCCGCAGCAGGCCATGCGACGGCTTCAATCCCCACCGCCCAACACTGTTCATGACGCTGCACGAGATTTGAACGGTTGGCCCCTCCTTGCCGATCGAGGCGCCGCAGACGAAACCCGCCAACGTCAACAGGAATTTGCCCACGGCGATCCGCCACGACAGCATGGTGTCGGCGAATTCCATGCCTTCCATTTCGATCGCGGCCATTGCCTGCGGAATGCCGCTGCCTTGCGATCCTGGAAACACCTTGCGGGTCAGCAGCGCCACTGCCCCAAGACCGATCGGGCACAGCGCGAATACGATCAGCGGATGGGGGCCGGTGAGGTCAAAGAACAGATTGATGGCTTTGGTGGTGCCGATGCCGAAACCAACCGAGATGGCGCCGACGATCAGCGCGCTGAGGCCGAACAGAAGCCGCTGGTGCCAGGCTTCGGATATGGTAATGCGGCGGCGCTTGGCCTTTGTCTGATCTGCCACGGCGATCGGCTCTTCCGGTTGGTAAAATTCAGGCGGCGGGGACCGTCAGGGCTGCCGGTGGCGGAAGCTCATCATGGCCGCTCGGGCTTTGACGCATTTCGGCAGGCAACGCAACGCACCAGGGGGTTGCGCGCGGATTGCGTTGCTGTTGACCTTCATCAAGTTGCGAGTATTCAAATTTGATTCGGACTTGGCCGCCACAGAAACGCGGCGCCTCTCTTGAGGACGCGTGATGATATCCGTCCGATACACCGCCTTGCTCAATGTCGCCCGGCATGCCAGCGTTCGCCCCATGGTCAGCCGCACCGATATTGCCGCCGCCGCCAGCCGCATCGCCCCCTATATCCGCCACACGCCGGTACTGCTCCTTACGGGCTCCGAGTTGGGCGTGCGCTGCCCCGTCACACTGAAGCTCGAGTTGCTGCAACACAGCGGCAGCTTCAAGCCGCGTGGCGCGTTCAACCGGCTGTTGTCGGAGCCCCCGCCCGCGGCGGGCGTGATCGCAGCGTCCGGAGGCAACCACGGGGCGGCCGTGGCTTATGCGGCGCGCGCCCTGTCGGTGCCGGCGGAGATTTTCGTGCCTTACCTGACGCCACAGGCCAAGGTGGCGCGCATTGCCGGCTACGGCGCGCGCGTGGTGCAGACCGGCGAGACCTATGCCGACGCGCTAGCCGCGTGCCGCCGGCGCCAGGCGGAAACCGGCGCGCTGGACGTCCATGCCTATGATCATGAAGCTGTCCTGGCAGGCCAGGGCACCGTCGCGCGGGAATGGGAGCAGGATGCGCCCGGCTTGACCCATGTGCTGGTCGCGGCCGGCGGCGGCGGACTGATCGGCGGCATGGCCGCCTGGTACGCCGGCAGCGCGCAGGTGATCGGCGTCGAACCGCATGGCTGCCCCGCGCTTCACGATGCGGTACGCGCCGGGCGGCCGGTCGATGCTCCCGTTGGCGGCGCCGCGGCCGATAGCCTGGGCGCACGCCAGGTCGGCCGGCTGATGTTCGCGATCGCGCAACGTTTCGTCAGTGCCGCGGTGCTGGTGCCGGACGACGCCATTGCCTCGGCCCAGAGGCTGCTGTGGGACCGCTTCCGGCTGATCGCGGAGCCGGGCGGCGCAACCGCATTGGCGGCGCTGTTGTCGGGCGAGTTCATACCGCCTGACGACGCACATGTCGGCGTGCTGATATGCGGCGGCAATACCGATCCGGCAAAGGTGGCATCATGACCAATGAACCGGCGAACGGCCTCGTGTTGCTCAACGTCGATGCACGCGGCGTCGCCACTGCGACGCTGAACCGGCCGGAAGTGGGCAACGCCTACAACGAGGACCTGCTGAACGAGCTGATCTCCGGCTTGCAGGCGCTGGCGCCCGATCCCGCGGTGCGCTGCCTGGTGCTGCGCGGCGCGGGGCGGCATTTCCAGGCCGGCGCCGACATCAATTGGCTCGGTCGCGCGGCGAACTACGCGCCAGAGCAAAACTATGCCGCGTCGATGGCGACGACGCGGGCGATGCAGTTGCTGAACGAGTTTCCCAAGCCGACCATTGCCGTCGTGCATGGCGCGTGCTTCGGCGGCGGGGCCGGCATGGTGTGCTGCGTCGATGTGGCCCTGGCGACGCCGGATGCGATGTTCGGGTTGACCGAGGTGCGGGTCGGCGTCGCGCCCACGCCGATCTCCACGCACATGGTCCATGCGATGGGGCTGCGGCACACACGGCGCTATGCGCTGACCGGCGAGCGCTTCGGCGCGCAGGAGGCGTTGCGCATCGGCCTGGTGCACGAGGTGATACCGGCGGACGCGATGGAAGCGAAGCTGGCGGAGGTGCTGGACGCGGTGTTCCTCGGCGCGCCGGGGGCGATCGCGATGACGAAGCGTTCGTTTTTGGGTGCCAACGGGCTGCTGCTGGACGAGCGGCAGATGACCCTGCTGGCACACGAGAGCTGGACGCAGCGCTTTTCGTCCGAGGGCCACGAAGGCACCGCGGCGTTCCGCGACAAGCGCAAGCCGAGTTGGTATCGCCCCTAACCTCTCCCGCGGGCGCTATTCTCGCGCGCGGGTTTGAGCCGCGACAATACGAGATGCGAAGCATCGAGGGTGAGGGTGATCGGGCCGACCCGCGCCTCGCTTGACATGCCGCAAGCCCAATTCGCAAATACCCCGACGTCGCGGGGTACGTGCTGGTGAACCAGCTCGCACATCGACTCTGCGAAACCGTGCCGCATTGCATGCCATCCCTGAGCAAATTCCAAACACTTCGGGATCAGGTTCCGTTGTGTTGCACGTGCCCGGCGGTCTCCGCGATCCCCGTCCAACGCCGAGAAACACGGCTTAACGGATGCCGGTGAGTCGAGACCGCTCACCGCCTTTGTCCATGGAGATGGCGTGTCTCATACGTCGGTATGGCTTGATTTCCGGTATACCTGCCGCACTTGCCAGGCATGCCTTTGCATATGCGTTGAGGCAGCAAGAAAGCGTCACGCTGACACGCCTACCCCAACAGCCATGCTTTTCCGGCAACATCGCCTGGTCCTGCCATGTCCCACATCGGCCATATCACTCGTGCAAGACTGTCTCAGGCATCCGCAATCCCGGATGCCACAGGTCGCGACACGAACGGAAGAGATGTCCCGACCTGGGGCACATTCTTGCGGGCTTTGGCAATAATTTGCCTTCTGCTTTTGGCCTGGACTGCCGCTGTCGTCGCCAAAGATGAAAGGGGCAACAACCACCATGCAACGCTGCAAAACGCTCACCGGATCGGATATTCGTGTCATCGAGAACGAGGCCAGGACGCTGCCAGGTCGGTGGCAGGTTGACCCGGTGATCGACCTGAAACGGCCGGGCAGACCGCGAGTCTGGGTGCGAGACGTTGCCGGCGTCATGCCGTCGATCAATTTCGAGCGGATCGGCAATGCAATCTGGGCCTCCTCCCAGGATGAAGGCGAATACGACGCGTTGTTTGCCATCAGCGCTGCGTTCGTGACGGTTCCCGCAGCTTTCGTCTATATTGGCGGACACTTGGCATCCGTTTCCCAAGCCGGAGCCGCGGCGCCCCGCCCATCAGCGCCACCGATGTCTCCAGCCGGAAAAGATCATAAACGTCGCCGCCGCGGCTGGTCGCACGCTGACAGTGCCCGCAACGACGCGGGCTTGCGACCCGCGCTTAGCTGACAGCCGGTACTAGACAACCGACGGAATTCGCACCGCGCAATCCGCGCCGTGACGCCAGTACACGAAGAAATCCGCGAACGACGTCTCCTCCGCTCGGTCCGGATCGAACGGGTACGGATTTGGCAGATGCGCCAGCAGCCGCCATTCCGGCCGGCAATCCGCGATGTGGTCCGTGAACCGGCGGTGACGCACATGCGGCGACGACCAGTTACCCTCCGCATTGCTGGAATGAACCAGCACAAATCGCGTCGCATGCGCAAACAACGCATGCATGTAGCGCGCGAACGCGCCGTCCTCCACCAGATGGAAGATCACGTCGATCGACAGCACCAGCTCCGCCCGCACCGACGCGTCCAGTGCGTCAAACGGCACAAAACGATGCTGCGGAAACTTCGTCACGCAGCAAGCGAGCGCCGTCGGCGCCACGTCCACGCCGACGTATTGCGGCACATCCAGCATCGACAGCAGGTTGCCGTCGCCGCACCCCAGATCCAGCACGCTGGCAATGGCGTTATCGACCATGAATCCGTTGATCACGGCTGCCTTGAACGCCGCCATATGCCCGTACGACCCCGCCCCCGACGTGCCGCCCGCGCGATAGCGTTGCTCCCAATAGGCGCTCGAAGAAAACGCATTCATGACATGCACCAGACCTTCCAGGCATGCCGCAGCGCGGCGCCGAGGTTGCGTCCGAAGCGGGGCCCATCGCAGAGCGGGCTCGCCTTCACCCGCGCCCGCAGGCCCGCGCGCAGCGCCGCCAGCGCCGCCACATCCGATGCCTTCGCGACCGCCCGTTCCACGTAGTCAGCCGCATCGCATGCGACCCAATCGCACAGCCCGACATTGCTCAGGTGGCTCGTCGAATGGCGCGAGGCGAAGATCTCGCCAGGCAGGGTCACGGTCGGCACACCCATCCACAGCGCCTCGCAGGTGGTCAGACCGCCGGAATAGGGGAACGGGTCCAGCACCAGGTCGATCTCGCCGTACTCGCCCATGAAAGCGCGATGCGGCGAAGACCCGCGCAACGCCAGCCGCTCCCCCGCAATGCCGTGCGCCGCGAAGGCGGTGCGAACGCGATCGGCCGTGGCACGATCGCTGAACTGATGCGTCTTCAGCACCAGGAGCGAACCCGGCACACGACGCAGCACCGCAGACCAGGTCGCGATGACGGGCGGCGTCACCTTGGCCAGGTTATTGAAGCAGCCGAAGGTGATGTGGCCATTGGCCAGCGCCGGCAGCGGCCTCACATCGGGCGCGTAAGGCGGCGGGCTGTAGATCGCGTAGCCGTCCGGCAGATACAGCAGCCGTTCGCTGTAGGCTTGTGCCAGATCCGCCGGCGTCTCCCACCGGTCGGTGATGAACCAGTCCATCTCCGGCAGGCCGGTGCTGTGATTCTGCATGCCGACCCATTTCACCTGCACTGGCGCGAGGCGATGCGCGCAGGCGGGCATGCGTGCCGCGTCGCCGTAGCCGCCCAGGTCGATCAGCACATCGATCCCGATCTGCCGGGCGCGCTTTGCCAGCGCCATGTCGTCCAGAGCATCAATTTCCACCCAATCGCGCGCCACGGCGCGATAGCGGCGAGCAATCGGGTCCTGCGGCGCCGCATTCTGCACCAGGCACACCACCGCGTAGTGCGCCGGATCGAGCGTCTCGATCCCGGCGACGGTCAACCAGCCCACCGGATGTGTCTTCAGCGTCCCGGACAGCAGCCCGATGGTCAGACACCGATCAGGATCCTTGTCGTTGGCGAATGGCCCGGGATCCGACCGCGGCAACCGCGCAGCACACGCGCGCAGCGCGGCAAGCAATTCGGCGCCGGTGGTGCCGTCGCGATAGGGCAGCGTGTTGCACAACGCGCGGCGTGGCAGCACCGCATCGGGATCCAGTTCGATCGCGCGACGCGCCATCTCCACCGCTTCCCGCTGCCAGCCCAGACATGCCGTCGCATTGGCGAGATTGCACAGAACCAGCGGCTCTTCACCGTGCCGTGCGATCAGATCGGACAGCACCGCATGCGCCTCTGCATGCCGGTGCATCCGCATCAGTACCGTGCCGCGGTCGTTGCGCAGAAGCGGATCGTCCGGATCGAGTTCGGTGGCCCGACGCAGCGTCGCCTCGGCTTCGCGCAGCCGATGCGAGCGGGCCAGCGCGCTGCCCAGCAGCCTGACCGGCAACAATTCATCCGGTGCCAGAGTCGCCGCGGCTTCGAGGGCATCGATCGCCTCGCGCCGTCGCCCGAGACGTTGCAACAACACGCCGCTTGCCAACAGCGGCACCGGATTGAGGGGATCGGCCTCGGCGGCAAGCGCAAGCCGCGCAATTTCGGCATCAGCCTGGCCGGCGACGCGCGCCGCCTCGACGCCGTGCAATGCGTATTCCGGCACCGCAGGCTCAAGCCGCTGCGCTTCCACGAACGCGCTATGGGCGAGCGCGTGGTCCGCCGTCAGCATCAACGCGAGGCCCAGCGTAGCCCAGGCCTCGGCGCGATCCGGGGCAAGGCCCAGGCAGCGCAGCAGCAGAATGCGTGCCTCCATCCCCTCGCCGCGCGCGATCAGCAGGCCCGACAATGCGATCAGCGCTTCGACACGCCTGGGGTTGAGGTCGAGTACGCGGCGGTACGCCGCCTCGGCGTCGCCGGATTCTCCGGTGGCCCGCAGGCTTTCCGCGAGGCGCAGCACGGGTTCGTCCCACCACGGCAGCACGTCCGCGACGGTCTGCATCAGCCCGCGGGCACGCACGATATCGCCGGCACGATCCTCCGCGATGGCAAGATTCAACAGCGTCGCGGGCGAGGTATCCCCCAGCGCGACCGCGGCGCGGAACGCCGGGCAGGCGGCGGCGGGGTCGTTCACTTCCAGCAATGCCATGCCGCGCGCGGTGAACGGTGCCGGGTCGGGCGCATCGTCGCCAATGGCTCCCAGCAGAACGAGCGCGCCCGTGGCATCGCCGTCGCGCAACCGGGCGAGGGCGGCAGTGCTCGTCATCCCGCCTGCCGCTCCAGCACAAGCAGAACGCCGGGAACCGGGACATCCGCTTCGTGGCGGATGGTTTCCTGGTCGAGGCGGAGTATGTCGAAGCCGCCACTGGCAGCGGCACTGCGGATATAGCTCAGGGTATGCGCGTAGCGGCCCTGGCGTTGCAGTGCCCAGTCGCCGTTGCCGGGGACGATGCCATCATGGTCCGGCAAGAGTTCCTCAAGGGAGCAAATCAGCCAACCGCCCGGACTGAGCGCCGCGTGGGCCGCGGCGAAGAACGCCTCGAGCGCACCGAAGTAACAAAGAACGTCCGCGGCCAGGATCACCGCAACCTCGCCCGCGAAACGGGAGAGAGCCTGTCCCGGACCTGATCTGGGGTCGGCGCGACGCGCCACGTGACGGCGATCGGGTCGGCATGTTGTTCTCCATGACCGAATACCAGCCCGATCATCCTCACCTTCGACTGTTCGGTTGGTTTGCGCCGCGAACCGAACGGCCTCTCCCGGCGCAGGCGCGAGAGGTTGCAGGATGTCAGACTCGATCAACGCCGCGTAGACACCCTTCTTCCGCGCTTGCTCCAGCATTCTTGGCGCCACGTCCACGCCAATCAGCGGGCCGACGGGCAGATCCGCAATCGCCAGTCCGACCAGCCCCGTGCCGCAGCCAAGGTCCAGCACCGGCCCTACCCGCTCCCCCGCTGCGATCTTCTGGTGCCGCAGCAGCGCCGTGCGGAACAATCCCGGCATGCGATAGCCGAGCGACAGCAGGTGCGCTTCGAACCGCTCGGCATAGCCGTCGAACACGGCGCGCAAATACTCGGCCGGCGCCCGCACGGCACCCGGAACCACACCCGACGCCGCAACCAGGTGCCGCACATACGCGTCGTCCGGACCCAGTTTCAGCGCTTCGGCATAAGCATCTGCCGCCTCCACGTGGCAGCCGAGACTGGAGAGCGCATGGCCCATCAGACCGAACGAGCAGGCATCGGCGATGCCGGCGCGGCGCGTGTCTTCTGCAAGGGCAATCGCCTGGCGGAAATCGCGACGGCGGACACACAGCAGAATCGCGGCGTTGCGTTGCTCTGTCAGGTTGGGCGCCGCATCGATGTTGCGCAGCAGGACCGCAAGCGCCGCATCGGTATCGCCCGCCGCCTCGTGCGCGGCCGCGAGGCCTGCGGCGAAGCCCGGGTTGCACGGCTCGGCAGCCACCGCTTCCGAGAGGCACGCGACCGCATCGCCCGTGCGGCCGAGTTCCAGCATCAGCACGCCCAGCAACGCCTTGGCGGTCGGGTCGGCACGGTCGAGCACGACCGCTTCGGCAGCGTCGCGGGCTGCCCCCTCGATGTCGCCCGCCTTCCGTCGCAGCTCCGCGCGACGCTTGCGCAGGCCGGCATGCTCTGGTGCCGCTGCAATCGCGGCGTCGAGTTCCATCGCCGCAGCGTCAGGCGTGTCGGCGCGCAGTGCGAGCTCTGCGCCCAGTTCGGCAAGCGCGACCGATCCCGGAGCCAACCGCTTGGCCGCCGCGAGCAATGGACGGGCGGCGCCGGTTCGGCCGGCAGCCACCAATTGTGCGGCACGCGCGCTGAGCGACTCGAGATCGACGGCAGAGCGCAGTCTTTGCATGACGAGCCCCTCCTGGGCCTCGAACCATCCGGTAGTTCCAGCCTCACAAACTCCCCGACAGACCCGCCGCAAAATTCTCATTCACGGTGATCAGGAAACCGAAATCCGGCTGATCGCGATCCATCTCACGCTGCACCGTCATGCCGACGGAAATGATCGCGGCGCGCAGTTCCGGCGCCAGGCCGTTGCCCGGGTCGCGCATCAGGTCGTACACCGCCATCCACAGCCGTCGATTATCGGCCAACGCGCGCACGCGTTGGATCGCATTGCCGTTGCGCGCCGACTTCAATGCGCCGATCGCGCGCCGGAACACGTCCGCCTCCTGCTCTCGCTGGCTGCGATGGGTGGAAGCGGTCTCATAGGCGCGCATCGCCTCATTCAACATCATCGGCAGGGCTCCAGTTCGTTGGTGACAAGGTCGCGTGCGTCGTGGACGCGTGGCGCGGCGGGGCGGGTCTCGCCAGCGCCCCGCCCCAACACGGAATCCTCGTGGCTGATGATCCGGCGGGTCAGCTTCAAGGCGTGGAAGCAATCGTCGGCCTCAGCCGCGGCCAGCGCATCATCCAGAATCTCGCAGGCCAGCGCCGACGTGGTGGCGCCTTTGAAAGCTGCGATAAGCTGGCGCGCCGTGGCCAGGCCGCGCGGGCGCTCCGCCTCGTCGCCGATATACGCGGTCTGCAAGGCGAAATAGATGCGCCGCGCGGGCGTGTCCGCCTGGTCCGGCGGCATGATCTGCTTGCCGAACAGAAAACGCGCCTTCGCGGTGAGTTCGATGCGTGACTTCGTGCGGAAGCGGATCGGTGCGCCGTTGACGATCATGACCTCGCCCTGGCGCAATTCCAATACCAAATTAGACATGCGCCCCTTCCTGGTTCGCGTTCGATCGAGCCGCAGCCACGCGTCCGCATTCCGAAGAACGCGCGCGCGCCCGGCTTTGGCAGCCGTCGGAATCGACCCCGTACACCGCCGCCGCGAGGGGCATCGTATGAAGCCCCGCCCGGCCGGCGCGCGGTACGCGACGAGCTGAACGCCCGCCGCGTCACGCACTTACTTGAAAAGGCTCAGCAGCGTCTGCGGCGCCTGGTTGGCCAAGGTCAGCGCCTGGGTGCCGAGCTGCTGCTGGATTTGCAGCGACTGCAGCAACGCCGATTCCTTCGCCAGGTCCGCATCAACCAGCGCACCAAGCCCGGAATTCAGCGCGTCCATCTTATCATTATTATAGCTGATCTGATTGTTCACGTAGTTGACCGACGAACCGACCGAGTTCAGTGCCGTGCCGACCGCATTCTGCTGATTGAGGAAGGTGCCCGTGGCGCTGATCAGCGCCGCAACCGTGCTCGCACCGTTCAACTGCGTGGTGGTGTATGCAATCGAGCCATACAGCTCAGACCCGCCGAAACTGGCAATCCCGTAGGTGGCGGCATTCTCATTCCGCACCACCGATACGGCACCGAACGTGCCGCTGCTGCCGGTGATGTTGCCGATCAACGTCTTGCCGTTGTAGTTGGCATCCTCGATGAAGCTCTTCACGTTGCCCAGCAGAGACTGATACTGCTGCTCATACTGGGTGCGCTCATTGCCCTGCACGCCAACGTCGGCCAGCTTGAGGAGCACGTCGCGCATACTCGACATGGTATTCGAGATATCGTTCAGCCCCGACTCGGTGGTGGAGAGCAATCCCTGAACGCCGCCGAGCTGCTGGTTGGCGCTGGTCAGCGCGCCAACGGTCGAGCGAACCGACTGCGCCACGGCGTACGCCGCACCGTCATCGGTGGCATCCGCCACGCGGTAGCCGGTGGAAACCTGCTTCTGCACGCCGTTGAGTTGGGTGTTGGTCTTGTCGAGCGACTCGAGCGCGATCATCGCGCCTGAGTTGGTGACGACGGAATTGATGCTACCGGACATGGTGTCTTGCCTTTGCCCACTGAGGTTACTGGATACCCCGCCTTTTGCGGGCCTGCGCCCCATCCTGGGACAAAGGAGTTAACAGCCTGTGAACTGCACACATTTTTCTGTCAGCCCGCAGGCAAAAATTTCGCCAGGGAGAGGCCGCTCATGCTGGCAATCACCTGGTAGGAAGCACTCAACTGGGTCTGCACCAGCGACAGGTTGGTCATCGCCTGCGCCACGTCCACGTCCTGCACATTGCCGACCTGCGTGGTCAGCGCCGTCGCGGTGTCCTGCATCGTGGTCTGGCTGGTGGTCAGCGCGCTCTGGGTATTGCCCAGCACGCCGGCATCTTCCGCCATCGCGCTGACCGCGCCGGTCAACGTGGCATTGGTACTCTGAACCAGTGTCTGGAAGCCGGAATCGCTCACCTGGGAGCTGCTCAGCGACCCCATCGTTGCCAACGCCATCATCACGTCGCGTATGTACGAGCCTGTGCTCGTCGGCGGCGTGGTCGTGGTGCCCTGCGACGTGACGAAGGAGTTGGCGCTGGCAAGCAGTCCGACAGTGGCCGTCTGACCCTGTCCCACCTGGATGGCCGGCGCCTGAAGGCTCGACGCGGGCTGCGACATATACGCGGAGAAAGGCGAAGTGCCGACAGCATTGGAGCTGGCGATACCCACCGTATTGGTGATCGTTGCACTGGCGCCCTGCGCACCCAGCGCCTGCACCTGCGCTGCGATCTGGGTATAAAACCCATTGCTCAATATCGAATCGGGATCGGGCACCGGCGGGTTCGTGCTGTCGGCGCCTCCGAATACGTACGTATCGCCACTCTGGGTATCGAGCAAACCCGCCACCTCCACCAGGGCCTGCTGCGCCGAGGCGGCAATCGTGTCCACTTCCGACGAGTCGGAGCCTTCCAGGTTCTCGGTCTGCGACAGGAAGTTGGACGCGATCTGCTGAATCTGCGTCATCGCCGTTTGCGTCACCTGCATGGTGCCGGCAGCGGCGTTGATATTGTTCTGCCAGGTCTGAAGGTCGGCGATCTGCGGGTTCAGATTCAGCGACACCGACGCACTGGCGCCAAGCCCGCCATAGGTGTCGGAAACCAGCCCGGAGCTGATTTGTTCCGTGAGCTGGTCCAGCTTCTGCTTCACCGACGCGGTATCGCTGATGAGATTGCTCATCATGCCGTAGTCTGCCGGCCCGGCCGCAGCGATGCTCATGGCACGTCCGCGCTCCCTCGTCCGCCTCCGGCCGGAGTGGGTGGGGTAAGGGTGAGCGGATCAACACGCTGCCCCCTCACGCAGGAAAGGGAACGCTCCGCATGGCGGAGCCTTCTCATGCCTGCACCGTATTGATGAGCTGGTTCCACATGGACTGCACCGCGCCGATGATCTTGGCGTTCACGCCATAGGCGTTCTGCAACTGGATCATCAGCGACATCTGGGTATCCATGTTCACCCCGCTCCCGGTGGACAGCGAATTGCTCAGCGTGGTCTGCACCGCTTGCTCGGTAGCAAGTTGGTTCGTCGCATTGGAACTGTCTTGCGCCTGCGACGAGACCAGAGTCGAGGCAATCCCACCCAACGTGGTGGGCGCGGTGTATGGTGCATTCAGCGTGCCAGAGGCACCGAGATCCGTCGTATTCGACGCCGGTTGCGGCACGCCGGCCTGCACATCGGCGCCGAATGTGTATGTGAGTATGTTGTCGATCAGAGTACTGAACCCAGACGGGCCGCCCGGCGGATTCGGCGTGAACGCAGCCGCACCGCTCGGGCTGCCGGCGATCGTGTTGGTGCCGTCGCGCACCAGCGAAGGATCGGATTGAACCGCTGGATTCACCTGAATTTCCGCGGCAAACCCGACATAGCCCTGCTGCACCGGAGTCCCGCCGCCCGCCGGCACGTTGCCGTTCGGATCCGAAAACAGCGTGAGCCCCTGGGCGGAAAATCGGCTGGCGAGGTTCTGGGAAAATTCGTCCAGCTCCGCCTGATAGGTCGGCAGCGTTGCATCGCGCAGCGTAATGTTGGCGCCGAGCTGGCCGCCGGTGAGCTGGCTCGTGACATCGGTCCCGTCCAGCGTAATCGCCGCAATGCCGCCGCCCGGGTAATAACTGCCGGGCTGCACATTTGCGCTGCTGGTGGTCAGCGGATCGGACGTGCCGTCGGTCGGCAGCGTCATCCCGCCCGACGTGGTGATCAGCATATTGCCGTCGGGCTGTACGTAGGTATTCACACCGACCACTTGCCCGAGTTGCTGTACCGCCTGGTCGCGCTGGTTCTCGAGATCGGCCGTGCTCTGCCCGCCGGATTGCAGCTTGACGATCTGCGCATTCAACTGGCTGATCGTGCCGAGCGTGCTGTTGATCATGTTCACACCGCTGACGACATTGTTCTCCGCCGTCTGGCGCTGCTGCGTATAGGCGTTGGACAGGGCATTGATGCTGCCGGCGAGCGTGGACGCGGCGGAGACAACGGCCGTCTGCTGTGTCTGGTTCGACGGGTCGTTCAGCAGGGTGGAGAACTGGTCCTGCAATTGCCCCAGCAAACTGGCGATGTCGCCGCCCTGTCCCGGCGTGCCCTGCACGGCATCGATCGCCTGCAACGCGGTCTGCGTCGTCTGCAATCCGGCCACCGTGGCGTTCTGCTGAAACACCTGCGCCTGCAGCGCGGTATCGAGATTTCGTGTCACCGGGCCGGTGATAACGCCCAGGCTGATGCCGTTGGCGGTCAGCTCCTCTTGCGTCGCAGTTTCCGTGACATAGCCGGGCGTGTCGGCATTTGCGACGTTGTGCGACACCAGCGCCAACTGGCTGTTGACGTTGACAAGGCTGCTGGTCGCAATCGACAGGGCTGCGGTGAGGCTCATGATTGTGCAATGTCATGGTGATCGTACAACGTCACGGCGGTCGTGGGCCCGCCATGACGAAGTACCGGCATCACTGCTTCATATCCACCGTCGTTTCCAGCATCTGCTGCGCGGTGGTCACCATCTTGGCATTCGCGCTGTACGCCTGCTGTGCGACGATCAGGTTGCTGAACTCGGTCGCGATATCGACGTTCGAACTCTCCACGGATCCAACCACCAGGTTGCCGGCACCATTCGTGCTCGCTTGCTCGGCGAGCGGCGTGCCGGAGCCCAGGGTCGTGGTGAACGACTGCCCGTCCTGCCGCTGCAACGCATCCGGATTGTTGAACGTGATCAGCGGCACCTGCGCAATCGTCCGCGTCTGGCCGTTGTTGTAGTTCACCACAATGTCGCCGTTCGCTTGCGGCGTAACGCCAGAGTAGCTGCCAGGCGGAACGCCGTTCTGCGTCAGTCCCTCGAGATTGTATTGCGTGCCGGCGTACTGGGTCAGGCCATTGGCCGCGCCGTAGTTGCCCACGTTGAGCGTAATCGCCTGGTTTCCGTTGCCGAAGTCCGCGTCGAAGCTCACGGTGGCGGCCGAACCGGCGGAGGCCGCGCTAACGGTGACGCTGCCGGGGTCGGTCGCATCAGTCACGAGATTGCCTATTGTCCCCGATGGTGCGGTGGCATCGCCCGCGGCGCTGGGGCCGAAGGTCACGTCCGCGGTGCCGCAATCCGGGGTGGCAGCATCCGGGCAATTGATCTGCACCGTCCAATTGTTCGGCGACGTCTGCACCCAGTTCAGCGTGATGGTGTGCTCGGTCCCGAGCGAGTCATACACATCGATATCCGACGATATCGGCGAGGAAGACGTCGCCGTCCCCGAGGCCGGCGTGGCCGGCAGGTTCGCCGACAGCGTCACCTGGCTCGTTGCCACCGGATTGTACACGCTCTGCGACACCTGGATCGGCGCCAGACTGTTCTGGTTGACGATGCCGGTCGATGAATCCACCGACCACCCATTCAAATATTCCCCCGCACTGTTCACCAGATAGCCCGAGCTGTTGAGCGTAAAGTCGCCAGCACGTGAATAGAACTGCTGCGGGTTGAAAGTAGGGGTCCCATTCACCTGACCGGTTTCCTGCGACACGGCGAAGAACCCCTGTCCCGCGATCGCCAGCGCCAGCGGGTTGTTGACCTGCGTGATCGTGCCCTGGACGTTGTTCAGATAGTCCGGCTGCGCCACCACCGCTCCGGGATCATTCACCGTGGCGGTGCTGGTGGTGAGGTAATCGACGAAATTCGTATCCACTTCCTTGTAACCGGTGGTCTGGCTGTTGGCGACGTTGTCGGAAATGTTGCCGAACGCGGTCGATTGCGCGGTCAGGCCGGAGATGGCGGTGTTCATCGCCCCAAGCAAGGACATTGGCAGGCTCCTGCGATGCCGGCCCCGCGATGGGCGCGGGTCCGTTCGCAGCGACGCGCAGCAGGAAACGTGCCAGCACGAATGGGAGCAGTACGCTCGTACAGTCTTGCGCCCGGTGTGTTGCAACTCTCGTTGAGAGGCGCGAGTGCCGGTCACGCGGGTAGCGCAGCCAACGACACCTGTCATTGCGAGGAGTGTAGCGACGAAGCGATCTCCCGCCCCCAGAGCCATTGCAAACCCACCTGCGATAAACCGTTTCGTCGCCCCAGGCCTTACAACGACACGGTCTCCGTGAACGGTGGAACCAGACACCCGGGTGCCGCACTCACCCGGCAGCTTCCGCCAGCCACACGAACCGACCCGGCAGTTTCTGCCCCATCGGTGTTGGTAAAATCCGTTCGCAAGCGGCGATCAGCTTGGCCCGGCTTTTGCGTTCCTGGCGTCGACACGAATGCGGAGTGCGCAATGCCGCAGGCAATGGCTCTGACGGCTCTGAGTCCGATGGCGAAGGCTGCGCCAACGGCGGCGGTGCAAACTGCCGGCCTGGGTGGCACGACAGCGACGGGATCTCCGTTCGCGGGTGTACTGCGAACGTTCGATCGCGCCGCTGCACCCGGCAAAGTGGCCGGCGCGAACGCGCCAGCCGAGACCGCGACGCTCGCGCCACCAACTGCGATCCCCACACCGCAGCCAGCCATCAATAGTGTGCCGTCCCATTCGGACGGCACAGAGACACGCACAGCTCCGGCGCTCGCCGGCTCCGCCGATCCGACAGCAGACCAGGAACAATCTGCCGCGATGCGCGGGGCCGCGGTGGCACAATCCGCAAGGGCCCAGCCGGCGATCGCACAACAATCATCATCCACAGTTGGGTCCGGCGTCCGTTCGGCCAAGCATGCGAAGGTTCCTCCCGGTTCCGATGATCCGTCCGGTTCCGAGGATGCTTCCTCAGGTTCGCCACGCCCTGCGACAGAAAGCATGCCCGGCGGTGCGACAGTGGTGGCTTTTCGAACCGCCCAACCGGTGGCCCGCCGAGGAGCAAAGCCGCCCGCACCGGACCAGCCGACGGACCAACCCAGCGCGATTTCGGTGACTGCCTCCAACACGCAGCCCGCGGGCCACCATGCCCCCGCTGCGGTTGACGGGGCCGGAACGCAACAACCAACCAACCAGGTCAACGCGGCCGGGACGCAACAGCAGGGCAATCAAACGGCCGATTCAGCGCCCGCCACCGGCGGCCCGGCCGATCCCGCACTCGCAGCCGCCATGCCTGCGCCGGCTGCCGCGGCATCGCCTGGCGCGGCAGACGATCAACCGGCCCGAACCGACCCCTTGTCACACGCGCAAGCCGCATCGGGCGCCGCCGGCCCGGGGTTGCCGCAGCAATCCGGCGCGATGGATATCGGGCCGCACGCGCCGGCGCCGCAGCCGTCACCAGCCGCCGACGCCGCGGCGCCACCAGCTTCAACCGCAACCAACGCGACGCCAACACCCATATCCGCAACCACGCTGCCGCTTTTGCCGCCGCTTCCCGGATCCGACGCAGCCCCCTCCGTATCCGCCGCAGCGTCCGCCGATGCGGGCACCGCCACGCAAGTCACATCGCCGGATGCGACCGGCGCAGCGCCGCCGGGCCATCAGGTCTCCACGGCACTGCTGTCGCTCTCGCGTGGCACGGATGGGACGCAGAGCATGATGCTGCACCTGGAACCCGCCGGGCTGGGCCAGGTACAGATCCGTATCGATCGCCCGCAGGATGCGCCCGCCCGCGTGGACATCGCCGTGGAGCGCCCGGAGACCATGACCCTGCTGCAACATGACCAGCCGGAATTGCAGCGTGCGCTGGACCAGGCCGGCATTCCCTCGGATGGGCGCAGCCTGACCCTGCATCTCGCCACGCCCGATGCGCTGGCGCCATCTGCCGGCGCGCATGGCGGCATGGCGGCCAATGCCGGCGCGGGCCAGGGCGGCGGTGGCAACGGATCCGGCACCCGAACCAGCGGGACCGGCGGCACGGAAGACTCTGCCGACGCCGCACAGGATGACGCGCCAGCCCCCCTGCCCCGTTGGCTGCGTGCCGGCCTCGACATCACTGCCTAGAAGGTAGCACCGCCATGAGCATCGCTTCCGTCGCCGCCCAGCAGACTGCCGCCAGTTCCGGCACCGCGTCGCAGACCGCGAACAACGCGCTGTCGTCGCTGGACGGCAATTTCACCGACTTCCTCAACATGCTGATGACGCAGTTGCAGAACCAGGACCCGACCAGTCCGATGGACTCCGACCAGTTCACCAGCGAACTGGTGCAGTTCGCCTCGGTCGAGCAACAGATCGGCACCAACCAGAGTCTGACTCAGTTGATCCAGGCCACCCAGGGCAGCGAAGTGATCCAGGGCAGCCAGATGATCGGCCAGCAGGTAACGGTGCAGACAACGCAAGTGCCGCTGCAGAACGGCTCGGCGACGGTGAACATCAGCGCGCCGACCGCACAGCCGGTGTCGATCGCGATCACCAATTCGTCCGGTGTGACGGTCTATAACGGATCGATCAACGCGCAGGCAGGCAACAACAAATGGACATGGAACGGCACGGACAATGCCGGCGATTCGGTGCCCGACGGTGTTTATACCCTGGTACCGACCGGCACCTCGGGCGGCAGCGCCAGCACGCTGACGTTCACCGTGACCGGGACGGCGACCGGGGTAACGGAATCGAACAATGCCGTGCAATTGCAACTTGGCACGCTGTCGGTGCCGTTCAGTTCGATCACGTCGGTGGGGAACCAGTCTTGATATGGCTTCCATTGATGCAGTGACACGCTCCAAAACGCGTGAATTGTACGCGGCGTAGGAATTGGAAAATTGAACAGCGGACGAGCTTTGTGCCGCCTGAAGCTGCAATCAACGCGCCCACCGCCGCATCTCGCGTGGCCCGGGAAGGGCATTTGGTGTCTCCGGACCGACTGAAGTTTTGCAAGAGTAACCACGAAGGCACAAAGGCACGAAGCCAGGGGTACTGTTACGGTTTGCTTCCATGGGATGCGCCGTGCGTTCCTTTGCCGAATAAGGCGAACGTTTTGAGTGGCGGGATCAGGAAGGCCGATCAGCATGGATCAATAAACTCATGGGGCCGTTCGACGCGGAGACCCCTGACGTGACCAACCTGTTTTCCGCCTTCGATCAGGCGCGGCTCAACGGCGAGGCGCCGCCCATTCCCGCCGCCTACGCGACAGTGCCAGCCAGCTGGACCACCGAACTGCCGGCGCAAACCGGCGCCGACTGCCGGATGATCGGCGTCGTGCCCACCAACGTGCAACTGCACATCGCCAACCCGATCCCGCCGGATTTCAACCCGCGCCCGAAGACCAATCCAGGTACGTAGCGGCACCGGGGGAGACCAATCCGCGTACGTAGCGGCACCGGCGGGCCGAAGGCCTCACGAAATGGCGATGGCCTGCGCCGGCAGCCTTCAGGCAACCCCGCTCATCCGGCCGGGCGCGCGCCCGCAGCAACGAGAGGCGGCTCAGTGCCGCGTCGAATCGCGAAGGACGCCCTCGGCAATCCATTCCACCGGAGCGTCAAGCGCATGAGCCTCTTGCATCACCCACTGCCGCGCCTGGTCCGGAGAAGCGAATCGGCGCGTCGCCGGCTCACGCCGTTGCGCCGCATGTTCTGCAACAAACGACGCCAGGCAATCGCCGCCGCGCGGCTCGATCCAGGCAAGCAGCCGTTCGTCTGACGGCATCACCGACCTCCATATTGATGCAGCGCAGCATTGTAACCCGGTCGCGCAAGGTCGCAAGCCCGTCTTTGTTCGCGCCCGTCTTTCTTCCCGCCCACCTTTGTTCAAGCCCGTCATTGTTCGATCCGGGCACGCCAGCGACACGGGTTGCGCTTACGCTTCCACCAGATGCGGGATGTGGCTGCTGCAGTTCGTATCCCATGCCTCCACATCGATCACGATCGCGCGTTCCACCCGCGCCGGGTAATCCGCATCGTGCACTTGCTCCAGCAACGCGGAATCGCCCTCGACAACGCGCGCACGCCCCCAGATCTTCAGCCGCGTCCGCGCGGCATAGTCCATGACCAGCAACATAATGCGGTCGTTTTCCGCGAGGTTGCCGATGCTGATGTATTGCCGGTTGCCACTGTAGTCCGCGAAGGCCAGGCGGCGCGGCCCCAGCACCTTGATGAACCCGCGAGGGCCGCCGCGATGCTGCACATGCGGCCAACCGTCCAGGCTCGCCGTGCCGATCAGCACGCTATTGGCGGCCGAGATCCGCGCCTGCATGTCCTCGGGCAGCGCATCACGCTCCGGCGCGCGTTGCGCCATGCGTTCGCTGTGCTCGCGCGACCCGTTGCGGCGCTGCGCTTCGCGGACGGAACCAGTGAAGGCAAGACGGGTGAAAGCTCGGGTCATGGCACCTCTCCAGGCGACGTGAGACGCGACGGCATTCGACACCGCGACGAAAGCGGACTCGCAGGCCCTGCGTCCCGCCCGCGGACCGACACACCCACATCACATGGACACGCACGCCGTGCCGCTGTAACGATCTTTGCTCACGCCTGTGGTGAAACAAGCTCACCCCATGTCTGCGCGCCTGCCGTCGCTCTCAGCACTCCGCGTGTTCGAATCCGCCGGCCGCCACGGCAATTTCAGCCGTGCGGCAGAGGAGCTGCACATCACCCGCGGCGCGGTCAGCCATCAAATCAAGTCACTGGAGCATGAACTTGGGGCGACATTGTTCGCGCGCGGCCGCCGCGGCGTGGCGCTGACACCGGGCGGCACCGCGCTCGCCGCGGTGATGCGCGACGCGCTGGACCGGATCGCGCAGGGTGTCGAGGCTGTCCGAGGATCCTCGCCGCGCGCGTTGACCGTCAGCGTGCTGCCGGCTTTTGCAACGCACTGGCTGATTCCCCGATTGGGCGATTTCCAGGCCAGGCACCCGGAAATCGAGGTGAACATACGCGCGAGCCAGGAACTGGTGGATTTCGCCCGCGACCATGTGGACGTAGCGGTGCGCTACGGGCCCGGAACATGGCGCGGCCTGACCGCGACCCGGCTCATCGAGGAGCAAGTGTTTCCCGTGTGCAGCCCGGATTTCGCCGGCGGGCGGCTGCCGCACTCGCTGCAGGCGCTGACCCGGGCAAACCTGCTGCACAGCCCCACCCAACCGTGGGAAGCGTGGTTCCGCGCGCTTGGGGTAACGCCGCCGGCGCGGCGCGGACCCAGCTTCAGCGAGGCCGCGCTGCTGCTCCGTGCGGCGGCCGATGGTCTCGGCGTCGCGCTGGCGCGTTCGGTGCTGGCCCGACCAGACCTGGAGGCCGGCCGGCTGCTACGCCCAGTGCCGGAGTCCGTGCCGGCGGAATACGCCTATTACATCGTGCATCCTGCCGGCGTCCCGCTCACCCGCGCGTTGGCCGCGTTTCGGGAATGGTTGCTCGATAAACCTCTTCTGCCTTCGGCGGCAGAAGTCGATGGCGCCGCCAGGCGCCGGAGATGAGAATGATCGGGCCGGCCGGAAGACCGCCACGAACCCTCCCGATCCCCCTCCCCCTCGAAGCATCACACCTCTGCATCTCCCACCCGCTGCGAGAGAGGTTTTCCTACCGCCCACGAACCACCACTTTGCTATTGCAACACAGCACCGCCGGGCGTAGCGCCCGGCACCTGCGCCGGCTCCGTCGAGGACACCAACCCCAATGCCCACCATCCGCTGGCAGCCCGACCGCGCGAGCGTGCTGCCGCCCTGGCCGATGCCGCCGCTTGGCACCGCGCTCGGCCGCGGCTTTCTCGGGCGCTGCCCCGCCTGCGGCCAGACCCATCTGTTCCGCAGTTTCCTGCGCGTCGTCCCCGAATGCGGCAACTGCGGTGCCCCTCTCGGCCTCGCCCGCGCCGACGACGCACCGCCCTATTTCACCATCCTGATCGTCGGGCACATCGTGGTGCCCGCCATGCTGATCATGCAACGCGAAGACAACCCGCCGCAGTGGCTGCTGTGGGCAATCTTCGTCCCGCTGACGCTGGTCCTCGCAGTCGGACTGCTGCAGCCGGTCAAAGGAGCCACCGTCGGCCTGATGCTGCGGCTCAACATGCTGAAGTCCGATCCCACCGCCCCATGACCGAAGCGGCGCGTCTGTCCCGGGTGGTGCTGGAAGACGACGGCGCCGCAATCCTGCCACCGCTGATCGAGGCAGACCGCGCCCAGGCCGTCGCCGATCTGGCGGCGGCAAACCGCTTCGTCCCCGCAGCCGCGTTGAAGCACGCCGGCGACACCCCCGGCCCCTATGCCCTGCACCTCGCCATCCGCGACGGCCGCCTGTTGTTCGACATCCGCCACGACAACGACGCGCCGCTCGCCGCCATCGGCCTGGCGCTCGGACCGTTCCGCCCGCTGATCAAGGACTACCAGATGCTGGTGGACAGTCATATCCATGCGGTCCAGGAGGGACGCATGGAACGGATACAGGCGATCGACATGGGGCGCCGCGGCTTGCACAACGAAGGCGCGGACCTGATGCGCGCCCGCCTCCACGGCAAGATCGACATCGATTTCGACACCGCGCGCCGCCTCTTCACCCTTCTCTGCGTCCTGCATCAAAGGGTGGCGGCACGATGAAGATCGACGGCACCGCCTATCGCAGCATCTGGCTGGACCGCGACGACGGCTGGTCCGTTCACATCATCGACCAGACGAAGCTGCCCTGGGCATTGGAGGTGCTGCGCCTCACCGACATGGCACAGGCGGCACACGCGATCCGCGCCATGCAGGCCCGCGGCGCGCCGCTGATCGGAGCGCTGGCGGCCTACGGACTGTGCCTGGCGCTGCGAACGGATAGCAGCACCGATGCGATGGAACGCGATACCGCCTTGCTGGCCGCGACGCGTCCCACCGCGGTGAACCTGCGCTGGGCGCTGGACCGCATGCTCACCCGGCTGCGCAACACCCGCCCGCAAGAGCGCGTCACAGTGGCCTACGCCGAGGCCTCCGCCATCGCCGACGAGGACGTGGCGCAGAACGAAGCGATCGGCCGCCACGGCCTGAACCTGATTCAGGCAGCCGCAGCCCGCAAGGGCCGTGCGCGGGTGAACGTGCTGACGCATTGCAACGCCGGCTGGCTCGCGACCGTGGACTGGGGCACCGCCCTGGCGCCAATCTACACCGCGCACAACGCCGGGCTGGATGTGCATGTCTGGGTGGACGAAACGCGCCCGCGCAACCAGGGCGCGGCACTGACGGCGTGGGAACTGGGCAAGCACGGCGTGCCGCACACCGTGGTCGCGGACAACGCCGGCGGCCACCTGATGCAGCATGGCGAGGTGGACCTGGCGATCGTCGGCGCCGATCGCGTCACCCGTGCCGGCGACGTCGCCAACAAGATCGGCACCTATCTCAAGGCGCTCGCCGCGCACGATAACGGGGTGCCGTTCTGGGCGGCGGTGCCGTCTTCCACCATCGACTGGACGCTCGCGGACGGCGTGGCGGAAATCCCTATCGAGCAACGCGCCGCAGCGGAAGTCACCGATGTGACCGGCCGGCTGCCGGACGGCTCCGTGGCGACCGTGCGGGTAACGCCGCTCGACAGCGCCGCCGCCAATCCCGCGTTCGACGTAACGCCGGCGCGGCTGGTCACCGGCCTGATCACCGAACGCGGGCGCTGCGAAGCAAGCGTGGCAGGACTGCACGGCTTGTTCCCCGACCATGCGGATTAGCGGATCACGCCGAAGCATTTTCGGTGTTGCCTCGGTCCCGCTGATCGTTCCCCTCACATTCCTCTCGCTGGCAGGATGCACCGTGCCGCAACCCCAGTCGCCTGACGCCCAGGTACCGCCCTTCGCCCGTGTGCCCTACGAGCAATTGTCCCGCACCGCCGTCGTCGCCATTGCCCTGCGCGAATGGCGTTTGTTCGGCGAACCGGTGGACGACGATCCCCCCGGCACCCGCCCGCCTCCCGCGCCGGAGGACAAGCCGGAACGCGAACCCGGGCTATGGCAGCGCGTCGGCGAGTATTGGTGGCTGGGAATGAACGCCGGGTCCCCCGAATCTGGCTGGACCGGCAAGCATGACGCGCAAGGCCAGGTCTTCCCCGCAGACCAGGACGGCGATTACGCCTGGTCCGCCGCCTTCATCTCCTATGTGATGCGCATCGCCGGCGCCGGTCCGCATTTCCCCTATGCCGCGGACCACGCCAAATACATCAACATCGCCAAGCAGATGGCGACCGGCGCGACCTCCGGTTGGGACATCATCGCCGAACGCCCCACCGCGTACGCGCCGCAGCCCGGCGACCTGATCTGCATGGGGCGCGGCAACGCGGCATCCTTGACCTATGACGACCTGCCGGCGGGCCTCTTCCCGGCCCATTGCGACATCGTGGTGGATACGTCGGTGCCAGGGCAGATCGCAGTGATCGGCGGCAATGTGGACGACGCCGTAACAATGAAGCACGTGCCGGTGACGGCAGACGGCAAGCTGGCGACGCCCGATGGCGTCGTGCTCGATACGCGCTATCCCTGGATGGTGGTGCTGCGGCTGCTGGTGCCGGCAGTGCCGGTGGGATAGGGGGCGATGCAAGGCCGGCAGATCATCGCGACAAGACGGGTCGGTTTTGCGGTGAGCCAACGGCGCCGATTTGCTATCCAAGGCTCGCCGCCTTCGGCGTAAACCTGCTGATGAGAATTCGTCCGATGAGTGCCACCCTGGTCAGGCGTCGCGGCCTGCCCCTCTCCATTTTGATATTTGCCGTCCTTGTGCTTCTCATGGTGGGGGGCGTCGGGTTCTATTTGTTCGAGAAGCACATGACCCGACTGAATCAGGAAGCTGCATACTTCGCCCAACGGTCGGCAACGGCGATAACCATGAACTGGGACCCGAGCCAGCTGATCGAACGCGCAACGCCACAGTTGCGCGCTGAGTCCGGCAGCCAGACTGGACAAGCCCTCAAGGCTGCCGGCGCCGGGCTTGGCCCCTTCAACGCATACATGGGCGCGACCGGGAAAGTGTCGTGGCTGTCGGTGATCAATTTCGTCGGACCGATCGCCGCATCATACGCAGCAAAGGTGCGGACCACCGACGGCATGGTCACCTTCCAGCTTGGGCTGATCAAAGTTGACGGCCATTGGATGATCGCGGCGTTTCATTTCAATGGACTTATGTTCCAGCCGCTGGGACCCGGGTTGCTTGCGTCGCACCCGGTATATTGATGTGTCGCCTCCCGATCCGCAGCGCGGCGGATGAAACAAGCTCGCCGCGCCCATCCGCCACGGGAGATCTGGCTGTTTCGCCGTGCCGTCCTCGGCGCTGCCGCCATGATCGGCCGCAACGTTGCCGTTCCGGCGACCCTGGCATTCTGCCGGCAAAACGTGTAGTCGACCGGCAACGAAAATCGCCGACCGGCCGGAACAAAGCCTTGCGGCGCGAGCGCGAGGATCGATCATGGATCTGATCTGCTATTTGCGTCCCGGCTGGGATCCGACCATCCGACCGGCCGAGCCGACTCGCGAATGGATGGACCAGACGCGTCATTCCTTCGCGTACCGCTGCCTGCCGCTCAGCATCGCCAATGCGCATGGCTGGGAGATCCTCAACCCGATCGCCTTCGATGCCGAGTGGAACGGCGGGCCGCGGCTGGAAGACGTGGTGCTGCGCCTGCCGCCCGACACACCGGAGCGTCATAAGCCGGTATCGATCTTTGGCGCCGGCGTGTTGACCTTTCACATCAATGGCCTGTTCCGCACGCCTCCCGGCTGGAACCTCTGGGTAGGCGGTTCGCCGAACCGCCCGAAAGATGCGATCTATCCATTGACCGGCGTCATCGAGACCGATTGGTCACCCTATGGCTTCACCATGAACTGGCGCTTCACCCGCCCCCACCGTACCGTACATTTTGCCGCCGGCGAGCCGATCTGTTTCCTGTTCCCCATCCAGCGTGCATTGCTCGACAACGTGCACCCGCGCTTCCTGCCGCTCGATACGGAAGAACAATTGTCCGCGCACAACGCCGTTTGGTCCCACGCGCGAACCGAATTCCATAAGATGTTGCGGGAATCCGCAAACGATCTGCCGACGCGGGATCAATGGCAGAAGCACTACTTCCGCGGCGTCGATATGACAAACCAGCCGGTCGTGCCGGATCATCTGTCGAAGCTGCGTGCAACACCGTTCCGTCCCATCGAGGCCGGTAGGTCAACCGAGGCAAGCCCCAACGCGCCAATACACATGCAGACCGACACCGCCACGCTGGGCCGGGCCATCGGTGCCGTGGCGCGTGCCATGAACCGGGAGGGGGCCGAACCGGCCGCAGATCAGGCCGCCTTGGCACGGCAACTCATGATGTTAGGGCTTGGCGAGTCGGAAGCTGTGGAGGTCGTGTGGGCCGCCTGCGATGAGGGCAGGTCTGCCGATCAGCGAACCTGAAGTACGGCCGGCCAGGCCCCGATCGGGACGCGTTCTGCGCGCGCCCGATCAGTTGGGGAAGATCGCCCGGCGAAGCCCGGCCATGATGGAACGTTCTTGCCAGGTCGACCCCAGCATCCACACGCCTTCCTGCCGCACGCAGCGACAGTTGTGAACGGCGGAATCGTGCAGGCCCACCACCACCGATCAACAAATCCCGATCCGATGCAAACCGCTTCCGCTGCACCGCCGCGTGGGAGCACTGAACAAACCCGGCGCCACGCCGCGATAGCTCGTCCTCAAGTTGCATCAGCCGGCAAAACCATTACGCCGTCCGATCCGAATCCCCGATCGGCGTCGCTGCACGTTCCGAAGCGCCCTCGCCGTCTTCATCGGGCACCAGGTCGCCCAATTCGGCGAGCAATGGCCCGAGATGGCGGCGGTAGCGCCGCCAGCGGCCCATCGAACTGCTGTATATCGGTTTCCGCACTTGCCGCAGGCTGAGGGTCAGCACCGTGCGATCGGCCTTGTAATAGTCGAGGCACGCCGGATCCCATTCCAGCCCCAGGAAGTCGATCAACCGGCGGCTCTGGCCTTCCAGATCGGCGACCAGCGATGCGTACTGCACCTCCATCATGCGCAGGGGCAGCGCCTCGCGCCAGTGTGCCAGCATTCGTTCGATTTCCCGCGCCCGCGCCCCGCAGTCAGCGAGGTCGAGCGACCAAGGCGTCGGGTCGGAAAAATTCTCGAAATAGCAGGACAGGCACACATCGCGCAGATCGCGCCGGCAGACGATCACGCGCGCACGCGGAAACATGATGGCAATGTGGCCAAGATGCATGATGTTGTCGGGCAGTTTGTCGATCACCCGTTCGGCGCCACCGCCAAGGTCCTGCAGATGGTTGATATGCGCCATTGTCTCCCGGCGCAGCGGCACCGGCTCCCATAGCGCCGGATGCAGGTCCTTTCGCCCATCGTCGAGACGCGTAATGATATCGTGGATGTCCTTGGTCTCGTGTGCCGTGTAAACGCGCGGGTGGTTCGCAACGATTTGCTCCACCAACGTCGTCCCGGAACGCGGCATGCCAACGATGAACACCGGTACCTCGGAGGGATTACCCTTGGCACCGGCTTCCACGAGCAAGGCCCGATTGAAGCCGCCGATGCGAGAGTCAACATTCTCGCGCATCTCGTCCAGGTCGAATACGTTACCCGCAGACGCGAGGCCGGCACGGGCAAGATCATTGGCCAGCTTGAAGCAGGCGAAGGCCTCGTCATAGGCACCGGACTTGTCATACATGGCGCCCAGGCCATAACCGGCATACAGACGGTGCGCGGGCGCCACGCGCGCGTCGTTCAAGGCCTCGCGCAGGCGTTCGATCCTTGCCGCGTCGCTGCCGAGCAGGCCCATCTTGCCGAGTTCGCCCAGCGCCTCAATGTTGCCAGGCTCCAATTCGAGCGAGCGGTTAAGGCACGCGGCGGCCTCCTCAAAGTTCCCGAGCGCTTCCAGATTGCCAACCTGCATAAGCCAGAGGTCGGCACGTTCCGGCGCCAGTTCCAGGGCGCGACGGCACGCCGCGGCCGATCCGGGGATATCGAACTTGCGTTGCAGGGCCACCGCCAGCCCAACGATCGGACGCAATTCATTCGGCGCTCGCTCGGCAGCCTCCTGGAAAAGCGTTGCGGCGGTTCCCGGCTCGTCCACCATCAGCAGCGCTATCGCAAGACGCACCGTCATGCTGAACCGCTCTGGCCGCAGATCGTGCGCCGCCTCGTAAACGGTGGCCGCGCGCGACCAGTCGTTCAAGGCCTCCAGCGCCTGCCCTAGATAATCGTACACATCGAAACGCGCTGGCAGCAGCTTGGCGGCGCGTTCGCCGGCTTCAGCGGCTGCCGCATGATCCTTGAGGTCCAGCAACGCGCGGCAATGCATCAACGGCGCTTCGCCCAGTTCAGGCTCCAGCGCCTCGGCGCGAGCCGCGTTTTGCGCGGCAGCCTGGAAGTCCCCGGCGGCACGTTGGGCACGGGCGAGGTTGACCAGCGCGTCGGGGAAATCCGGATCCTGCCGCAAGGCGTGAGACGCCAATTCGACGGCGCGCGCGATCTCCCCCCGTTCCAGCACGATGACACTCAAAAGATTGAGCGCATCCGGTTCGTCCGGATTTTCGCGGAGGATTTTCAGATAGAGCCGTTCAGCGTCGGACAGGCGTCCGGCCTGGTGGTGAGCGATTGCGATTTGCAGATCGTCAACGCCGCCCGGGTTGGCGTCTTGGTCCATACCTGCCGTCGATCCGTGGTCGTTCAACATCCGGCCCGCAGTCCGGCGGGATAACCAGTTTGCTTCCGCCCATCGCGCACCAACGCCGACGCGTTCGGGACGGAACCCCGCCCCGAACGCACGACGATACCAAGTCTGGATGTGTGAACTACTCCGGCCAACACGCTGGAGCAAATCACATGCTCCCGCGTCCTGGGCCCTGGCCTGCGCCTCAAAGCCGTCGGTCACAAACCCCTTGTCAGCCCGCGCGGCGCCGGCTCCGGACCACGCCAAGCCCAACCAGGCCTGTACCCAGCAGCGCAATCGACAGCGGCTCCGGCACCGATGGCGGGGGGGGCGGGTTGTAGGTGTAGGTCACTGTCGCGACGACCTCGCCCGACGACGGGCCGCTGAGCGTCAATCCGGTTTGGGCGGTGCCAACGAACGACCCATCCTCGGTGAACCCGATCGTCCAGTTGCCGATGAATTCAGACAGACTGGCGCCGGTTACCTTTTTCTCTTGGTTCGACCCGGTCAGCGTTGTCGTTGTGAACGTCCCACTCGCCGGCACCATTACCGTCCCGGAAGTCTTGCTCACAGAGAGCAGCGTCGTGAGCCCCAAACCGGCCGGCTGGGCGCCGAACATGAGCTTGTTCTGCACCGATTCATTGAAGGTGCGGGAAGCGGTGGACGAAGAATTGACCGCCTTGATCTTGCCGGACACGTAATCCGTGATGGTGACGGTCACGGATGTCAGCGTCCCGACGCCCCCCGAGGCGGTAAATCCATTGAAGTTCATCGTATCCGCAAGCGGATTGCCGAGCGGACCATAGGTGAGGTCCGTCGCTGTATCCGTGATCGTTGTGGCCGATGCTCCCGCGACACCGACAAGCGTCGTAAGTGCGGTCGTGCACAGGAGGAAACCAAACTTGTTCATGGCGGTCCGTCGCCCCTCGGTTCAGGTTAATGCGTCGTTAAGCAATGACCGTGCCACATATGAATTATACGCTATTTCAATAGCTTACGAATTGCCGCCTTGGGTCCCTCGCGGCAGGTGTAAGGTGCACTTTACACGTGGCTTTCGCCGGGCCGATGCCAGCCGGGATCGGCCGGCAGGCCGGCGCTGCCCGGCGGAGAACACCAGCGCCCCCCGCGGTCCTGCCAGCCGCGGCGAGCCTGCCGCTTCATGCGGCGCTTCCATTCCAGTCCCTGCTTTATCGGGGGGACCAGATTTCACCGTCGCCACCGGGCCGGTTTTCATTGTCGCCTGACAACCGGGGGCGATCTCCGAAACCTTGTGCCGCCAACCTGGCGGCGCCGGCAGTGAGCAGCGCAACCCGCGGAGCCACCCCACGAACCGGGCCCTCGCGCCAGCTCTCGCCGCCGCCAGGACGAGCCACACATTTTTCTGACCATCGGTTCGTTAGATTGTCTTGACTTTATTCTCTATTCATACTAACAGACACCATTCCGTTCAACCGGCATCGAAAGGCAACTGTGGTAACCGTCCCGTCATGATCAGCAACACGCTCACCGTTCCGGCCGGCGCCTATGCCCCCGATCCAGATCGGGACGGCGCCCCCATGCCCGCAAACATCGCCCGTCTCCTCTGCATCCTGCGCGTCTTGCTCGACTTCGGCCGGCACCTTGCCGCCACCATCGAGCGCGTGGCCGCCACCCCCGGCTTCTGGCTGTTCTCTGGCGTGTTCGGCACCACACAGCTTCCCGTTATTCACGCCCACCTCCGCCGCGGCATCCTGCGCGCCGCCGCCCTCGAATCCCTGTTGCGCCAGCGTGCCGCCACCGGCCGAGACGTGGCCATATCGCCACCACTCCGCACGCGCACGGCGCCCGCCGAGGACGCAAGCGCCGACCCCTGCAATGAACCATTCGATGCCCAGGCCGCACGCCTGACCGCCGAGCGGGCACAGCACGATGCGCCGGTCGATCCCGGCAACCCTGCCACGGCAGAGCAAATCGAGGCCGAAATCCGCGCCCGCCCGATCGGCCGCACCATCGACGACATCCGCCGCGACCTCGGCATCATCGCCATCATGTGCACGCACGAATTCTGGGACGCGATGACCGAGGCAGTCGCCTGTCATCAGGACAGCGCGACGGCGGAATACCTCCAGGACCCGCCGCCCGTGCCGGACGGGTTCGAGCAAGCCCAGGCGAGCGAACCGCCCCCGCAGCGCGTGGATCAGCCGGCGAATCGGCACCAGCGCCGGCGTCTGGACGAGCGCCGGAGGCCGGCATTCAGAACCAGCACCCCGTCGCTCGATCCGTTCCATCCCAGGCCGGCGGGCGCCAGGCCGCGCGATAACGTTCCGTTACCGCATAGACATGCCGCCCTGCCCGCGGCCACGGGTCCGCCGCCGCGAGCGGCGATCAAACGCGCCGCTTGAGCTTCTTCAACAAGATGCCAGACCAGAGACCGGGGCCGGAGCACGGCCGGCCCCGCCGTCCTGATTCGTGCGCTATGGTTACTTCACAAAAACATTCATGCATGTCGGTTATCAGCGTCTTCCTCCCGCCCGCCGGTTGCGGCCCATGGCAGCGCACGAACCGCTTGCGCAAATCGACAGCTGATGCCCGCAACACACGCCGATGGTCCCGGCGTACCGCAGCCTCGCGTTTGCTCACGCCAGTCCCGCGGCATAAGCCGCCCCCGAGCCTGCCGGCCGCCGCCCCATCTGCACCCGCCGCGGACCCGATCCGGGGTTCATCTCCGTTGCCAATTCTCTCTCGGCCGCCAACCGCACCGCGCCCGCGGCACGCGCCCGGACGTACGGCGGCGCGAAGGCGCCCGCGAACCTGCACAAAACTGTCTCACGGCAAACGAACTGAGACACTCATGAGACCCCGCGCCACAGGCGCCGGACGACCCATCACCTGCGCCCGCCCGCCACCGGCCCGACGAACGGATGTCACCCTGCGCCATGATGGCCGTTCACCGAGCGCGGACAATCGCCTCATGCCAAGGAAGCGGCACCCGGCAAGGCAAGGAATTCGGGGCACCGGCTCACGTCCGTATTGCCATTGCCGTCCCGGTCGTTCCGCCTGCCGAGCATGCCCCGGCAACACTGGTCTCACGAGTTGCTCGCTCCTATCCTTCGGATGTGCCCCCCCGATTCCCCATCCGATGACCGACTACCTGGCCCGCCTCAACCCCGAGCAACGGGAAGCGGTCGAGACCCTGGACGGTCCCTTGCTCGTGCTGGCCGGCGCCGGCACCGGCAAGACCCGCGTCCTCACCACCCGCTTCGCCCACATCCTGCTGACCGGCCGCGCCTACCCCAGCCAGGTTCTGGCCGTCACCTTCACCAACAAGGCCGCCCGCGAGATGCGGGAACGGGTCGGCGCCATTCTCGGCCGGCCGGCCGAAGGGCTCTGGCTCGGCACCTTCCACGCGCTGTGCGCGAGGATGCTGCGCCGTCACGCGGCCCAGGTCGGGCTGTCGGGAGCCTTTACGATCCTCGACACGGACGACCAGATCCGCCTGCTGAAACAGGTGATGGAGGCCGACCGCGTCGATACCAAGCGCTGGACACCCCCCGCCCTGATGGCGGTGCTTCAACGTTGGAAGGACCGCGGCCTGACCCCGGACCGCATCACCGCGGCCGAGGACACCGATTTCGCCGCCGGCCGCGCCCGCACCCTGTATGCCGCCTACCAGGACCGCCTGCGCGCCGTGAACGCCGCGGATTTCGGCGACCTGCTGCTCCACATGACCGAGTTGCTGCGCACCCAGCCGGACATCCTGGCCCAGTACCACCGCATGTTCCGCTACATCCTGGTGGACGAGTACCAGGACGCCAACCTGATCCAGTATCTCTGGCTGCGCTTGCTCGCCCAGGGACACCGCAACATCTGCTGCGTGGGAGACGACGACCAGTCTATATATTCCTGGAGAGGCGCTGAAGTTGAGAATATTCTCCGCTTCGAAAAGGATTTCCCTGGCGCCAGGATCATCCGCCTGGAATCCAATTACCGCTCCACAGCCCCGATCCTCGCCGCGGCCTCCGGCCTGATCGCACACAACGAGGGTCGGCTGGGCAAGACGCTGCGCCCCGGCCGTCACGACGCGCAGACGGGCGAGAAGGTGAGTGTCGTCGGACTGCACGACTCCGACGATGAAGCCCGCATGGTCGGCGAGCGCATCGAAGCCCTGCGCCGCGACGGCCATCCCCTGGCCGAGATCGCCGTGCTGGTCCGTGCCGGCTTCCAGACCCGCGCCTTCGAGGAGCGGCTGATCCTGATCGGCGTCCCATACCGCGTGATCGGCGGCCTGCGCTTCTACGAGCGGCAGGAGATCCGCGACGCCATCGCCTATATGCGCGTCACGATGCAACCCGCCGACGATCTGGCGTTCGAGCGCATCGTCAACGTCCCCCGCCGCGGCGTCGGCGAGGCGGCACTGCGCATCATGCACGAAACCGCCCGCACGGACGAAATCCCGCTGACAGCAGCAGCGGCGAAGCTGATCGAAACCGGCGGCATGCGCGGCAAAATCAGGGAGGCAGTCGGCAACCTCCTGCGCGGCCTCTCCCGCTGGCACGCGCAGGCGAAGCAAGAGGGGCATGTGGTCGCGGTCGCCGCCATGCTGGAGGAAAGCGGCTACACCGCAATGTGGCAGCAGGACAAATCGCCCGAGGCGCCAGGCCGGCTGGACAACCTGAAGGAACTGCTGCGCGCCATGGGGGAGTTCGAGACCCTGGAAGGCTTCCTCGACCACGTCTCCCTGGTGATGGAGAACGACGAAGACGCCGCCGGCGACCGCATCAACCTGATGACGCTGCATGCCGCCAAGGGCCTGGAGTTCGACACGGTCTTCCTGCCCGGCTGGGAAGAAGGATTGTTCCCCAACCAGCGCGCGCTTGACGAGGGCGGGCTGAAATCGTTGGAGGAGGAACGGCGGCTGGCCTATGTCGGCCTGACGCGGGCACGGCGGCGCGCGATCGTCTCCCACGCGGCCACGCGGCGGATCTACGCCAACTGGCAGGACAGCGTCCCCAGCCGCTTCCTCGACGAGCTGCCGGACGAGCATGTGGACCGCGCCGGCTCGGCGTCTCTGGCACGAGAGGCCCGGATCGCCGCGGCAACGCGCTTCCCCACCCAGTTCCCGCTGATGGCACGGCGCACGCGCGTGGTGGAGGCATGGGAGCAAACAGCGCGCCCCGCGAGAACCGACGCGATCCCCGTGGGCGCGCGGGTATTCCACCAGAAATTCGGCTACGGCGTGGTGAAAGCCGCTGACGACGACAAGCTGGACGTCGCCTTCGACAAGGCTGGCGACAAGCGCGTGCTGGACCGGTTTGTCGAGTTAGCAAACCTCTCCGGCTAAGCGGGGTTGAGCCGCGACGCGGATCAACGCGACAGGTTACTGCACCACCCGCCGATACAAATGCCACGTCGCATGACCCAACACCGGCAGCACGACCACCAGCCCAATCAGGCACGGCACCGACCCGATCGCCAGTCCCGCGGCGACGATGAACCCCCACGCCGCCATCGGCCCCGGGTTTGCCTTCACAGCCTGGATCGACGTCCAGATCGCCGTTTCCATCTTCACATCGCGATCAAGCAACAGGGGAAACGACACCACGCTGATCGCCAGCACCACCAGCGCGAACAGGAAGCCGACGCCGATGCCGATCACGATCATCGCCCAGCCGGCACGCGTCGCGAAAACGTCGTGCGCGAATGCACCGAACGAGACCGGTGGCTTCGGTCCCAGCGTCAGTCCATAGATCACGTCCGCAGCAGTCAGCCACAGCAGGAAGATCGCAATCAGCAACAGGCCCAGCCCCGCAATCCCGCCGACCGACGGCGACCGCACCACACCGAACGCATCGGTCCAACGCACCGCCGTCCCGTGTTCGCGACGGCGGCTCATCTCGTTCAACCCGATTGCAGCGAGCGGCCCTACCAGAGCGAAGCCGGAGGCCAAGGGAAACAGCAGCGGCACCACGCCGTACCCGGAGGCGAGCCGTGCCAGGACCAGCCCCGCCAACGGATAGATCACGCACAGAAAGATCACGTCAGTACGGTTGGCAGCGAAGTCTTCCACGCCTTTGCTCAGGGCTTCGGCGATTTGGGAATAGCCGATCCGCCGAACGGCCAGCGTACCGGCGCGCCGGTCCTCCTGCCAATAGTCCTGATCGCTCGCCGAGCCGACCGTGTGGAACGCACGATCCAGCCGGTCCCCGATCCATGCGATGGGGCTTTGAATCAGCATTGTCCGTCCCTCCCGACGCTGTGGATGCGAGGGACGCGGGCCAGGTGATGGCGGACGCCAAACTGCTGCGGTCACGCCACCGAGCCGCGACCACCGCCTGCGCTCAACATAGCCTAACGAAGAAGCGCCGGCCGATAACAGAAACGTGAGGCCGCGGTAGGACTTTGGCTTTGTCCGGTGGTGGCCTCCTGCTAGTCAGGCTGCATCGCAACACGTCACCGGAGACCGGCCATGGACATAGAAGAGCGGCTGCAACGTGTCGAAGCCGGATTGGACATGCTGGCACCGCTGCGGCGCCTCGCAGTACCCGCGGCGCCGGACATGATCGACGAATGGGCACGCATTTCGATGCTGCTGCTGCGCCTCTCCGCGGTGACCGGGACGCTATGCGCGGTCGCCGGTGTGCCGGGAGACCTGGCGCGGAAATGGGTCATGGCGATGGTATCGCATCCTCCTGCCGAAGACCTGGGCCAGCTCACCGAGCAAGTTATGGATGCGCTGCTGCTGGCGCACGGCAACGTGGCCGGTTCAGCCTAGCGGCTGCCGACGTTATGCATGTCACTGAAAATGTCATGCATGTCACTGAAAATGTCACACATATCATTGCGATATCGGAGCGACGAAGCAACCTCGGTCGTGAGTCGCCACATGTAACCGAATTTGCTTCGTCGCTTCGCTCCTCGCAATGACATGTCCCTCTCACCATCACACACACTGCCCGACCTGCTGCACGAAGGCATTGAGCTGGTATTTGTCGGCATCAATCCATCGCTCTATTCGGTCGCGCAGGGCCACTACTTCGCACGCAAGACCAACCGGTTCTGGCCGTGCCTGTCGCGATCAGTACTCAGCCGCCCGGTGCGACAGGCGCTCGGCGTGGAAATACTGCTGCCAATTCACGATCAGCTTCTTCCGGTGCATGGCATAGGTTTCACCGATGTGGTGAAGCGCCCGACCGCGAAGGCCGCAGACCTGGGACGCGATGAATTCGCAGCCGGCGCGGCCGCGTTGGTCGCCAGGCTCAAGCGTTCTCAGCCGCGTGTCGCGTGTTTCCAGGGCATGATGGGATACCGGCCGGTCGCTGCCGCACTCGGGCTGGGGACCCGCGATCTGGCATTGGGACTACAACCTGCAATCCTCGGCACGACGCAGGTGTTCGTGGTCCCCAGCCCAAGTCCTGCCAATGCGCATTTTACACCGGCGCAACAGACGGAATGGTACGATCGTCTGGCGGTGCATCTTTGTTCGGTCGCGACTGCGTCCCGATCGCCCGCAGCAACGACTGGCTAAACGCCACGGTATTGAAACGCTGTCGCGCATAGGCAATCTGCGCGGCACAGATCTGCCGCCACAGCGTATCATTCATCAGCAACGCGCAGATCGCATCAGCAAATCCGTCCGCATCGTCGCGCACGCACGCGACATTCCCAACTCCGGGCAGGCCTTGGACCCCAACCAATGTGGTAACCAGCGGCACGCCTTCCTTCAGCGCCTCCACCACCTTCAGCTTCACACCTGCGCCGCAGCGCAACGGCACCACCGCGACCCGTGCCTGCCGGTAACAGGACTGCAAGACCGCGTCGCTCACGTCTGCCGCCACGCGCACACTGTCGCCTGCCAATGCGCACACGCGCGCCGTCGGCTCGGAACCGACAATGCAGAGCGCGGCATCCGGCACGCGCGCACGCACGCGCGGGAATACATTCATGGCAAACCAGCACGCAGCATCTTCATTCGGCGGATGGGCAAAGCCAGCGACGAAGATGATCTCGCGACCCGGAGGCGGTGGCCGTTCCGTACCGAAACGATCGAAGCAATATGGCAGCACGGCATGCGCAACCGTGTCGGGGGCGAGGGTACGAACAGCGGCCGCTTCCTCCTCTGATGGGTACAGCACGGCATTGACGTTGCGCCACACGGCACGCTCCCGCTCCTCCATGCGATCCGCCGCACGCAGCAACGCTTCATCCTGCAACAGCGCTCCTTGCATGCGCATCCGGTTGAAATGAAGATCGTGGCCGTAATAGACGACATGCGCCGTGCTGTGCGCCCTGATCGTGGCCAGGCAGTCTTCCGCCACCTCCGGCCGGCTTACCAGTACCAGATCAAGTTCGGTGCCGTACTCGTGCATCCATGCGGCAAATGTCATTTGGTTCGGACCGTGCAGGACCTCGACGCCCAAATCCTGCAGCACCTCGACATAGCCTGGCTTGTAATGCAGGTTCAGCGGCCAGAATTTGACGACCATATTCTCGGCGAGCAGAGCGCGGAGCATGCACAGGATGGTGCGCGAACCGGCATCGCGATCCGCCGTTGGCACTTCGTGATCCACCACAAGCACCACGCGGCGATGCCGCGCTTGCTCGCGCGCACGGATAACATGCTCGCCATTGCGATAGCAGTCGCGTGCCAGCTCGGTTGCCCATGCGTCAACGAAGCGGCGCCGGTTCACCGCCTGGCAGGACTTGATGCCGACATCCAGGTCGCGGCCGTGCGACACGCCTTCATGATGGATCACGACCGATCGCGGCTGGTACAGCGTTTTCAGCCCGCTTGCGCGCAGGCGAAAGCAGAGATCGGCATCTTCGAAATAGGCCGGTGCATAGCGTTCGTCGAACCCGCGCAGCCGTTCGAATGTTTCACGCCGGAGCATCAGGGACGCACCGGAACAATAGTGCACCTCGCGCACGTAGTTGTAGATCGGCTTGCCTGGATCGTCATGGCGGCCGAAATTCCAACCCGATCCGTCGTTCCAGATAATGCCGCCCGCCTCCTGCAATCGCCCATCCGGGTAGATCAGTTTAGACCCAACCGCACCCACGTCGTCTCGGCATGCAAGCAGGTCCAGCATGGCGTCGGCCCAGCCAGGCATCACCTGCGTGTCGTTGTTCAAGAGCAATACAAATGCGCCGCGCGCGGTGGCTGCCGCGGAATTGCAGGCGCGCAGATAGCCGAGGTTTTCAGCATTGCGTTGCAGCCGGATGCCCCGCACACGAGCGAGACACGCGGTTTCCTCGCCGGGAAAGGCGTCGTCCACGACGATGACTTCGAACAATACCGCAGGCGGATGGGCAGCGATCGAGCCAAGGCAGCGGAGCGTGAAACCGGTGCAGCCGTAGCTGGGAATGATGACGGATAACACCGGTTCGTCCGAGCTCGGGACAGCGATCCCTTCTGCCTGCACGATTTCGATCAACGGAACGGCAGCGGAGGGCGGTGCTGCCCGGCGCATGCGGCGTGCGCGCCACCAAAGCGGGAGCCTCCGGTGCACCTGCCCTGTGCACGTCCACCAGACAATCAAAACACCCCGACGCAACAGGCCAGCCGCAACCGGATGCCTCACACGCAAGGCCTGCGCCAGCGACAAACAGCGCCAGACTAGCCCATCGGCAGCATCTGCCAGCAAACCGGAGAACCGCGCACCATGCACACTGATGCGGCTGACCCACAGACGTTGCGCGTCGCTCACGAGGACCTCCGCCGGTCGAGGGCCCTCGTATCCGAAACGCGATTGACCGGTCGGAGGGCGTGCCCTCCCACCTAGCGGCCACTGGTTAAGCGATGCTTAACGCCGGATCGCCAAAAACCTCTCCCACGGAGCGGGAGAGGTCGAGGTGCGAAGCACCGAGGGTGGGGGCGATCGGGAGCGTCGAACGAAAGCTGTGTACCTCTTTATGTCACCGCCCCTTGAAATCCGGCAGCCGACGATCCGCCATCGCCTTCACCCCTTCCCGGAAATCCTCCGTATTACGCAGCCAATTCTGCTCTTCGTATTCGCGCTCGGTGGCGGCAGCGACGGCCTCGGCCAGCCCACGCCGCAGCGTCTCACGCGTCGAAATGATGGCAAGCGGCGCGGAGTGGGCGATTTCCGTCGCCACCTCCTTGGCCTTCGTCCGCACCTGATCCTGCGGCACGCAGTAATCCGCAAGGCCCAGCACCAGCGCTTCCTCGCCGGTAATGCGCCGGCCGCTGTACATCAGCGAGCTCGCCTTCTGCAGCCCGATCAACCGCGGCAGCGTGCAGGTGAGGCCGAAGCCGGGATGGAAGCCCAGCCGGGTGAAATTGACCGAGAACCGCGCCTCCGGACAGGTGACACGGAAATCCGCCATCACCGCGAGCCCGACGCCTGCGCCCACCGCCGCGCCATGCACGGCAGCGACGATCGGCTTGCCGGTGCGCCACAGCCGCTGCGCTTCCTTGTAGAGATGCCGCCCGCGCCTGGCCCCGACACCGACGCCGTCCGACCCGCGGCTGCCGAAATCCGCGCCGGCACAAAAATGCTTGCCTTCGGCGCACAACACGACGGTGCGCACGTCCGGCATGCGGTCCCATTCCTCCAGCACGTCGGCGATTTCCGCCACCATGTCGGTATCGACGAAATTGTTCGGCCCGCGCCGGATCTCGATGGTGCCGACCATGCCCTCATGGTTCGCGGCTATGTGTTCGAAGCTTTGCATGGCGGTTTCCTGCCCTTTCATTCGCTGATCCTGTCTGCCAGCCTACGCCGCTTGCTCTACCTGCGGGAGAGGGGCCAAACCGAGGAGGAAATGCGTATGCCCATGCTCGATCGCGACGGCGTCGGCATCTGGTACGAGGTGCATGGCGAAGGCCCGGCCATCCTGCTGAGCCATGGCTACAGCGCAACGTGCCGCATGTGGGATGGACAGATCGCGGCGTTGCGGGACCGCTACAAGCTGATCGTGTGGGACATGCGCGGCCACGGTCAGAGCGATGCGCCCGCCGATCCGGCGGCATACTCGGAAACAGCAACGGTCGCCGATATGACGGCATTGCTGCGCGCGTGCGATGTGCCATGGGCAGTGATCGGCGGCCTGTCGCTGGGCGGCTACATGTCGCTCGCGTTCCATCTGCGCCATTCGGGCTACGTGCGCGCGCTGATGCTGTTCGATACCGGGCCCGGCTTCCGCAATGATGCGGCGCGCGGCGCGTGGAACGCGCGGTCGCGCCAGCGGGCCGACGACCTGGACGCACGCGGCTTCGCCGCGTTGGGAAACAGCGACGAGGTGCGCATGAGCCGGCACCGCGCCGCCGCAGGCCTCGCCGGCGCCGCACGCGGCATGCTGACGCAGCAGGACGATGCGGTGATCCGTTCGCTGGAGACGATCCGGGTGCCGACACTGGTGCTGGTTGGCGCGAACGACACGAATTTCCTGGCGGCCACCGACTACATGGCGACGAAGATCGCGGGCGCGACGAAGGTCGTGATCGCAGATGCCGGCCACGCATCGAATTTGCATCAGCCGGCGGCGTTCAATTTGGCGATGGGGGCGTTTTTGGCGAACCTGCCGTAAAAGTGCGGTTAGTTCGTCCGGAAGTCGTCAACCATCACCTGGTTGAAGTCGAACGTGCGATCGGCGGAAAGACATCCCGTTCTAGCCGGGTTTCCCGCGCCAATTGCAGCCGCGCCAGCGATAGGGGCGCTGCATCGCATCGCCCGTGCCGCCGTCTCCGCTTCGTCGCGCAGCACCGCCCGCACCACTTGGTCATGCTCTGCCCAGGACGAATGACGACGCACCGTCGCGACCGACCCGGCAGCGATCGGTGCTTTTGCGCCTCGGCAACGCCACATGGGCTCGCTCTCAATAAGGAGCGGCTGCTGCTCTGACATGAACGTCGGCAAGGGAAAAGGTCGTCGGTTTGCTAACCGCCTTGCTGCTAATGCGTGCCTCGACTCACACATCGCGATGTGTTGGTGGTCGCCAACCCGGTCTTCGGCGTCGATTTCGCAGCGGTGGCGGAAATCCATGTGCAGATCGTGGCCGCCCGAAAGCGTGGCACCGCGGTGCTGCTGGTGAGCGAGGATCTCGACGAACTGCTGGAACTCGCCGACCGCATCCTGGTGATGTCCTTGGGCGCGGTTGTGCACGAAACGACGCGCGAGGCCGCCGACCGCATGGTGATCGGCCGCTACATGGCGGGCCATGCGTGAGCGTCGGCTAAGACCAACGACATTTTTATTAAGTGATGGACAGGCGGGCGCATCACAACGGAAGGGTACGTACCTCTTGCGCGGCGCCGCTGTTCGCGATTGTCTCGAAGTTTGTGGGGCGTGTTGAACCGTATCCGTGGACATTACTATCGGCCATACGCCGACCGTATCCAACGCACTTGGATGCGGCTTCCTGGCGGAGATTTACGAAAATGCGCTCGCGTACGAATTACGCCATGCTGGACTCGCCGTGGTGCAGCAGGCCGGCGTGACGGTGCGGTATCATGGCATCGTCCTTGGACGGTATCTTGCCGACCTGTTGATTGAGCAGGTGGCTGCTGTGGAGCAAAAGGCGGTTCGTGCGTTGGACAACGTGCATCGCGCGTAATGCATGAACTACCTCAGTGCCAGCAACCAGCCCTTGTGCCTGCTGCTCAACTTCGGCCGGCCACGCCTGGAGATACACCGTCTGGTCTGGCGGTTTTGAGGAGTCATCGTCGCCGCACGGCTTCGATATATCCGCGTTCATTCGCGTTCATCTGCAGTTCCAACTTATGTGTGACGCAGGACGAGCATGGGTCGATCGCAAAGGCGCCCCGCATTGAAATACACCCCCTACACTGGCCTGGAGCTTTTTGCCCAGCCTGCACCTGCTCCTCGGCCGCATTTTGCCTATGTCCCTTCGTCCAGCGACGGAGGATTGCCGATAGAGCAGCGGATCAGCCTAATCTTCCAACCGGGATGGTCATCCTCCCATTGAGGGCCCATCATCATTCCGGCCTGCTGGCATGCCGAAATACCGACAAACGGCCGGTCTACTGGAACAGTGACATGACATGCACCCCCGGAAAGCGTGCAAATCAATAACGAAAGGTAAACCACCATAGCGTGTCCCGTGTTTGGGTCAACGAATTTGCCACGTATGCCGAACAATGTCACGATCATAATGATCCGGCATCGAATGTACAGCAAAATCGATTATTACAGCTGGTGAATACGCCCCAGGCCGCAGGTTTATGCGACGGAGTCACCTGTCCGAGCATTGGCAGCAACATATCGACAGCGGGTAAAGATCTCCAAGAAAAGTATCAATTACAACGATCTGGCGCGGCAACCCCCCGTCACCCGCCCGCGGCGGTGGTATCGCCGCGCAGGCAGCCGATCGTCATGTCCACGTCCATGACGTCGCCGAACACGTTGTAGAACGCCGTCAGCGATGCATCATGCTCTGCCTGGGACGCGGCGGCGTTGGCGTCGCTCACCATGATGGTGCGGAAATTCATCATCATCGCGTCCCGCGCCGAGGATTCGCAGCAGACATTGGTCACCGTGCCCGTGATCAGCACCGTATCGAAGCCGCGCGCCCGCAGCATCCCTGGCAGTTCGGACGCGCCGGGCAGGAACGCGCTGTAACGATATTTCAGCACCACCGCATCCTCCGCCCGCACATCCAGCGTCGGCCACAGCTCGTGGCCGGCCATATCCGCCGACATTGCGTCGATGCGCCGCTGCCGCATCGCCGGCGTCGCCATCTCCTGGGCCACCGACCATTCGTCCAGGCAACGCGCATCGTGCGTGTTCTTCACCCAGAACACGCCGCCCCCCGCCCGCCGCACCGCATCCGCCAGCGTGTTCACCGCGGGCACGATGTCGCGCGCGGCCGGGATCACCGCGTGGCCGACCGCTTCATCCATGAAGGCCCGCTGCAGGTCGATCACCACCAGCGCCGTGCGCGCCGGTTCCAGCGCCGCGAAACAATGCAGCGTCCCGCGCCGGGCCAATACGCGGGACACCACGTCGTCAGGAATGGTCGCGCCGTTCAGTTTCATAGGACATGCTCCACGGCAACGAGGATTTCAGCGCATCGTCCGCCACCCTCAGGCAGCGCGCCATGCGATCCGGCGCGGGATGGCGCGGCGGCGGATCGCCGATCATGCAGGCACTCTGGCAATGGGCGCAGCGCGGTGCGAAGGCGCAGCCGGCGGGAAGGCGCCGCATGTCCGGCGGGCTGCCCGGGATCGCCGTCACCGGCTCCCCGCGCGATCGCTCATGCACCGTGGAGGCGAGCAAGCCCGCCGTATACGGATGCGCCGGCGCCCGCAGCACGTCGGCCACCGGACCGCTTTCCACCACGCGGCCGGCATACATCACCGCGATCCGGTCAGCGATCTCCGCCGCCACGCCCAGATCGTGGGTGACGAAGATCATGCCCATCCCCAGGTCGCGTTGCAGCCGGCGCAGCAGGATCAGCACCTGGATCTGCACCGTGGCATCCAGTGCCGTGGTCGGCTCGTCGGCCAGCAGCAGGCGCGGGCCGCAGGACAGCGCCATGGCGATCATTGCGCGCTGGCGCAGCCCGCCCGACAGCTCGTGCGGATACGCGTCGAGCCGCTGCGCCGCGGAAGGCACCCGCACCAGCTCCAGCAACTCCAGCGCCTTGGCGCGGGCGGTACCGCGGTCGCAGCCGGTGTGCTGGCGCACCGTCTCGCCGATCTGCTGGCCGATCGTATAGACCGGGTCCAGCGCCGTCATCGGTTCCTGGAACACCATCGACACCAGCCCGCCGCGCAGTGCGCGCAAGGCGCGGCCGCGCATCGCCAGCACGTCCTGTCCCCCGACACGCACCGCGCCGCCCAGTTGGGCATGCCGCGGTAGCAGCCGCATCAGCGCGCGCAACGTCACGCTCTTGCCGGAGCCCGACTCGCCCAGGATGCACAGCACCTCGCCAGGCTGCACCGCGAAGCTGACGCCGTTCACCGCATGCACCGTGGTGTCGCGCGTGACGAACCGGACCGTCAGGTCCTCCACCGCGGCAAGCGGGGTGGTGATGCCCACGTCCATGTCACGCAGATCCTGCGCTGGCGGCGCGGCTGTGGCCGGAGCCGGCATCCTGCATATGGCAGGCGGCAGCGTGCGCGTCCCATCCGTCCGCCGCCAATGCCGGCTCGCGCGCGGCGCACACCGCCTCGGCGAACGGACAGCGGGTGCGGAAACGGCAGCCCGAGGGTGGATCGATCGGGTTGGGCGGATCGCCGGCGATCGGCGCTTCCTCGATCCGCCGGGCCGGATCCATCGACGGGCGAGAAGCCAGCAAGGCACGCGTGTAGGGATGCTTCGGCTCGTGGAACAACGCCTCCGACGGACCGACTTCCACCACCCGGCCGAGATACACCACCAGCACCCGGTCCGAGACGAAACGCACCACGCCAAGATCGTGGCTGATGAACAAATACGTCAGGCCGAACCGCTGCTTGAGGTCGAGCAACAGGTTCAGAACCTGGGCTTCCACCGACTTGTCGAGCGCGGAGACCGGCTCGTCCAGCACCACCATGCGCGGCCCGGTGGCAAGCGCACGGGCGATGTTCACCCGCTGCTTCTGCCCGCCGGACAGTTCGTGCGGATAGCGCGGGCCGAACAGATCGGCGTCCAGCCCGACCTGACCCAGCATGCGGCGGGCGATGTCGCGGGCTTCCGGCCTTTTCGTTCCCTGCACATAGGGACCGAACGCCACCGAATCGCGCACCGGCATGCGCGGGTTCAGCGACGAATAGGAGTCCTGGAACACCATCTGCGCCTGCCGGCGCAGGGCACCGACTGAAATGCCGCCCGGCGCGCCGACCGCCTCGCCGTCGAACACCAGTTCGCCGGCATCGGGCACGATCAGGTGCAGCAGCAGTCGCGCCAGCGTGGATTTGCCGCAACCGGACTCGCCCACGACGCCAAGGGTCTCGCCCTTGCGCACCGCGAAGGAGATCCCGTCCACCGCGCGGACCACTTTTCCCTTCGCACCCTTGACCGCGAAATGCTTGCGCAGGTCGCGCGCAATCAGCAGCGGCTGCCGCGGCCCGCCGCGGTCGCGTGGATCGGTGACCCGCGCCGCCAGATCGAGCGCCGCGCTCACATCCGCACGTCCATGGCGGCGCGCAAGCCGTCGCTCACCAGATTGAAGCAGAACGAGGTGATGAAGATCGCCACGCCAGGCAGCGCACAGACCCAGGGTACCACCCAGATCGACTGGCGCAGCGTGCTCAGCATCAGGCCCCAGTCCGGCGTCGGCGGGCGCACCCCCAGGCCGAGGAACGAAAGGCCGGAGGCCAGCAGCATGCTGACGCTGACCAGGCTGGAGGCATAGATGAACACGGGTCCCAGCACATTGCCGAGCACGTGGTGACGGATGATCGTCAGCGGGCGGGCACCGCTGGCGCGGGCCGCCTCGATGAAGTCGAGGCCTCGCACCTGGGTGGTGGCGGTTTCCGCGACGCGGCAGATCGGCGGAATGAACACCAGGGTCAGCGCGATCATGCCGTTGGCGATCCCGCCCCCCATCGCGCCGGCGATCGCGACCGCCAGCAGCACCGACGGGAAGGCATAGAACACGTCCATGGTGCGCATCGTCGCGGTATTGATCATGCCGCCGGCAAAGCCGCCGATGACCCCAAGCGTACCGCCCACCACCGAGGCGATCAGCACCGGCACAACGCCCATCAGCAGCGCAACACGGCCGCCGAAGAGCAAGCGGGACAGCATGTCGCGGCCGAGTTCGTCGGTCCCCAGCAGATGGCCGCGCCATCCGAACGGCTTCAGGCGGCCGATGATGCTTTCCTGGAACGGATTGTCCGGCGCAACCAGCGGGGCGAAGACCGCGGCCAGTACGATCAGCAGGACGATCGCGGCGAAGCACAAGGTGGCCGGGTCATGGCGCAGGCGATAGCCGACCGACTGCCAATAGCTGCGCACCGTGATAGCCGGCAGTGCGTGCGCGTCCGGCGCTGCCGCCGCGTCCGGTTCCGGCCCCGGCAAGCCCATCACCTGCTCCGCGGCCATGGGCTGCCCCGAGGCCATGACGGGCTGGGAGGCCATGACGGTCATCCGCGCCGCAGCCTGGGATCGACCAGCGACTGCAGCAGATCGACGATCAGGTTGGTGGCAACGAAGATCATCGACAGCGCCAGGATCGTGCCCTGCAAGACCGGCACGTCCCGGTTGATGATCGCCTTGGACAGCAGAAATCCGCTGCCGGGCCAGGAGAACACGGTCTCCACCAGGATGGAGCCGCCGAGCAAGTAGCCGAATTGCAGGCCCATCACGGCCATCACCGGCGGCAGGGCGTTCTTCAGCACATGGCGGGCGACCGCCCATTCCGACAGGCCCTTGGCACGCAGTGTCTGGACGAAATCCTGGTTGCGGATTTCCGCCACGGCAGCGCGCGTGCTGCGGGCGATGATGCCGATCGGGATCATCGCCAGCGTGATCACCGGCAGCACGAAATATTGCAGGTCCCTCCATTGCAGCAGATGAAGCTGCGAAACGCCGTCGGGTCCCATGCCGGTGGCCGGCAGCCACATGTATTGCACGGAAAACAGGATCACCAGAACGATGCCGAGCCAATAATTCGGCACGCTGACTCCCGCGACCGCAGCGCCGGTGACAGTACGGTCCAGCCAGCCGCCCGGAAAGCAGCCGGCGACCGCACCCATGGCATAGCCGAGCGTGAAGGCCAGCGGCACGGCGAACAAGGCGAGCAAGCCGGTGTTCTTCAGCGCCTGGCCGACTTCAAGGATCACCGGCCGGCCGTCGGCGATCGAAATGCCGAAATTGCCGGCCAGCACGCGGCCGAGCCAGATCACGTATTGCACCGGGATCGGCTTGTCGAAGCCATAGATGTGCTTGATCTGGGCGATGGTTGCCGCGGTCGCGTCGGGCGGCAGCACCGTCTCCAGCGGGTCGCCCGGCGCGATATAGACCAGGGAGAAGCACACGATGCTGACCCCGAGTGCGATCGGGATCGCGTAGAGGATGCGGCGCAGGATATAAGTTCGCATCGCGCGCCGGCCTCAGGGCGAGACGGTGACCGGGGTGAGATCGGCGAACCAGCTCTGCGCCTGGATGAAGCCGTGCACCTTGGGCGACAGGGCGCGCGGATTCACGTCATGCGCCACCCAGATCATCACCGCTTGCTGGTTCATCATCTCGTTCAGTTGGGTCAGCAGCGCGAGACGCCTGGCGGGGTCGAACTCGGCGAAGATCGCCGCGATCAGCTTGTCCATGTCCGGGTTGGAGTAGTGGCCCCAGTTGGCGCCGCTCGGCGCCCAGGCCTTGGTCCAGACATGGCGGATCAGGGCGTTGAACGGGTCCTGGGTCTGGCGGCTGATATTGATCGCATCGATGTCGGGGCTTTTCTCGCCGCTGCCGCGGGCCAGCGCGAGCAATGCGTTCCAGTCCATGGTGTCGAGCTTCACGTCGAAGCCGGCGGCATCCATGTCGGATTTCACCAGCTCGTTCATCGGCAGCGGCTGCATCTGGCCGGAGCCCGAGGTGGAGATCGCCAACGTCACCTTGCAGGGCAGGCAGCCGGCTTCCTTCAGCAGCTCATGCGCCTTCTTCGGATCGTATTTGTAAAGGACGGGGTGGCCGTAATACGGCGTGGACGGCGGCACGCTGGAATAACCCTCGATCATCAGCCCATCGAGCAAGTCCTTCATGTCGTGCCGGTTGATCGCGTAGTTGGCGGCCTGGCGCACGCGCAGGACCTTGAACGGACCGTGCACGAAATTGAGCTGGTAGCTCCAGTTGTGCGGATAGGTGTTGGTGTAGATCAGCATGCCGGCGGATTTCAGCCGCGGGATGGCGTCGGGCGACGGCGCTTCGATCCAGTTCACCTGGCCGGACAGCAGCGCGGCGGTGCGCGTCGCGGCTTCCGGCATCGGGATCAGGATCAGCCGATCCTGTTTCGGCACGCGCTTCGGATTCCAGTACTCCTGGTTCGGCACCATCACCATGCGCTGATGCGGCACTTCGCTTTCGAAGCGGTACGGGCCGGTGCCGGACGGATGCATCATGTAATCCGCCCAGTTGTAATGCAGCTCCTTGGCGCGGCAGGGGCTGATCAGCATCACGTAGCTGATTTCGTAGGGGAACAATGAGTCGGGAACCTTGGTGCGGATGGCGATGGTGTGGTCGTCGATCTTCTCGATCGCGGCGAAATTGCCGAGATAGGGCGACGTCTGCGCAAGCTCGGCGGGATCGAACTGCGGCGCCTGCCGGTCGGTGAGGCGTTCCAGGTTCCATACCACGTCATCGGCGGTGAAGGCGCAGCCGTCGTGCCATTTCACGCCCTGGCGGAGGTGGAAGATCCAGCGCGTGTGATCCTGCGGATCGATTTCCCACGAGGTGGCGAGCCCGGGGACCAGGCCGGACGGCTTGGTGGCACTGGAGAGGTCCCACAGGACCAATGAATCGTAGAGATTGTAGCCGACGAAGCGATAGCCCTCGAAGCCCTGGTCCGGATTGCCGGTGGTGATCGGCAGGTCACCGGCGGTCATGCCGATGACCAGCGTGCCGCCGCCCGCCGCCCGAGCCGGCGCGGCGCCGCCGGCAGCCGCCATGGCGCCGGCGGCGAGACAGATGAAAACTCGAATCAGGTCGGGAATGCGCATCATCAGCCTTTCTGCTGCCTTATCAGGGCGAGACGGTGACCGGGGTAAGGTCCTGGAACCAGCTTTGCGCCTGCACGAAGCCGTGCACCTTCGGCGACATCGCGCGCGGGTTCAGGTCGTGGACGACGAAGATCATGATCGCCTGCCGGCCTTCGAATTCGTGCAGCGTCGTCAGCAGCGCGAGCTGCTTCGCCGGATCGAATACGTGGAAGATCGCGTCGATCAGCTTTTCCGATATCGGGTCGGAATAGTGGCCCCAATTGGAACCGTTCGGCGCCCAGTACGCCTTTCCGGCCAGCTTGATGATGGCGCTGACCGGATCGAGCAACCCGCGCGAGAAGTTCAACCCGTCGAGGCCGGGGTTTTTGTCGGCGCCCGCGCGGTAGACATTCAGCAACGTGTTCCAGTCCATCACATCCAGATGCACCTTGAAGCCGACGGCTTCGAGCTGGGACTTCACCAGCTCGTTCATCGGCAGCGGCTGCATCTGGCCGGAACCCGACGTGGATATCGCGAACGTCACGTCGCACGGCAGGCACCCCGCTTGCTCCAGCAGCGCGTGCGCTTTTTTCGGATCATAATGATAGCCCGTTTTCTTGCCGTAATACGGCATGCTCGGCGGCACGACGTTGTATTCCGGAATGGCGGTGCCGGCGAGCAAGTCCACCATGTCGCGGCGATTGATGGCATAGTTCGCCGCCTCGCGGACGCGGATGTCGCGGAACGGGCCGTGCACGAAATTCAGCATATACGGCCAGTCATGCGGATAGACGTTGGTGACGATCTTCATGCCCGCTGCCTTCAGGCGCGGGATGGCGTCGGGCGACGGCGCCTCGATCCAGTTCACCTGGCCGGACAGCAGCGCGGCCGTGCGGGTCGCCGCCTCCGGCATCGGGATCAGGATCAGCCGGTCCTGCTTCGGGATGCGGTTCTTGTCCCAGTAGTCCGGGTTCGGCACCAGTACCAGGCGCTGGTGCGGCACCTCGCTTTCGAAACGATAGGGACCGGTGCCGGACGGATGCATGGCATACTGTGCCCAATCGTAATGCAATTCCTTCGCCCGGCATGGGCTGATCATGAACACGTAGCTCATGTCGTAGGGAAACAGGGATTCGACAAAATTGGTGTCGATCGCGACGGTATGGTCGTCGATCTTCTCCACCGAACGGAAATTGGTCAGCCAGGTTCGGGTGAAGACGAATTGCTGCGGGAAGAAGTCGGGCGCCTTCTGGTCGTTCCTGATATGGAAGTTCCACAGCACGGCGTCGGCGTCGAATTTGCAGCCGTCGTGAAAGGTGACACCGTGGCGCAGATGGAAGATCCAGCGGCGGTGGTCCTCGGGATCGATCTCCCAGCTCGTGGCCAGGCCGGGGCGGATGTCGGAGGGTTTATCGGCCTTCGACAGGTCCCACAGGATCAGCGAATCGTACAGGTTATAGCCGACGAAGCGATAGCCTTCGAACCCCTGGTCGGGATCGCCCGTGGTAACCGGGATGTCGCCCGCGGTCATGCCGACAATCAGCGTGCCGCCGCCGGCCGCCGCAGGAACAACGCAGACGAGCCAGGCGAGGATGGCAACGGCGGCGGCATGCGCCGCGGCCCTGAGGAGAACGAGGCGGCGATGCAACGGCTGGGCCAGTGTCATGACAGGTCTCGGCGGCAACCCATGCTGCGGTGCAACATGCATGCCATCACTGACCCGCCTGAATCTCACTCGGAACCGGCGACTTGCCGCCTATAGAATGGGCATTTGCAGTGAATTTAAGCTAATGTCCGGTGCCGAAGTGACGTGCGGTCCGCCCGCTGCCCTGTGCAGGGCGAGCGGCCATAGAAAACCCTGCTCGCCTTGTAGGGTACGGGAGCGACGCTCACTATTACCGAAGCGAGGTTTGAGGCTGCTGCCGCCACCGGACCATCCCGCGCACCTTCCGCGGCTGCCGGACGTAGCCTCTGCTGTTGTGATCCTGACGGATGGTGGCCGCTCCGCATGTCGGCAAAAGTCACTGCGGGCGAAGCGAAACGATCTCCCCCGCGAGCATATACATAGTGCCTTGGGGATTGCTTCGCCTCGCTTGCACCGGAAGCGGATGCGTTCCATCAAGTTCCAAAGACGCGATTGGCGACCCATGACCGCTCCACCCAAAGCGACTTCCACTCTGCGCGAACTCGAAATTCCAGCCGGCAACGAACTGAGCGTGCGTTCATTCGGCGCAACAGGGGATGGCAAGACACTCGACAGCCGCGCGATCAATCTCGCCATTGCAGCAGCAAGCGACAGCGGCGGCGGAACAGTGTGGTTTCCGCCGGGAACATACCTGAGCTTCTCTATCCGGCTGCGCAACCATATCAGGCTTTACCTGCATCCCGGAGCGGTCATCGTCGCGGCGGACCCACCGCCCTACGCCAGCAATACCGACGGTTACGATCCGCCGGAGCCGGGCGCCGCGACACAATTTCCCTATCAGGACTTCGGCCACAGCCACTGGCACAACAGTCTGATCTGGGGGCAGGACGTACGGAATGTCGCCATCGAAGGAAATGGCCTCATCTGGGGTCGCGGCCTGGTGAATGGCGATTTCGAACCCGGTCACCTGCCGGCCGCTCAACCTGGTGTTGGCAACAAGGCCATCGCGTTGTTGAACGCGCAAAACATCATCCTTAAGGACATTTCGCTGCTTGAGTGCGGCCATGTCGCAGTGCTCGCGACCGGCACCGACAACATCCGGGCGGAAAATCTCACCATCGACACCAACCGGGACGGACTCAATTTCGACTGTTGCAAGGACGTCCGGGTTATCGGCTGCAAAATCAACTCGCCGAACGACGACGGGATCTGCCTGAAAAGTACCTACGCGCTTGGCAGGCCGGTCCCCACCCAGGACGTCCTGATCCAGGATTGCACTCTCACCGGCGCTTACGTCATCGGCTCGGTGATGGACCACAGCCATAGCCGCCTCGGCAACGATCCCCGCATGATTGCCGAACATTATAACTGCCGCATCAAGCTTGGCACCGAGTCCAATGGCGGTTTCCGCAACGTCGTCATCAGAAACAATGTCATGCACGGGTGTCGCGGACTCGGCATCCTGACTGTCGACGGCGGCATCGTTCAGGGCATCGCCATCCAAGGTCTTACCCTCCACGACGTCCGCGGCGAACCCCTGTTCTTGCGCCTGGGCGCGCGGCTCAACGGTCCGCCGGGAACCGCACCGGGAGTACTACGCGACGTGACGATACGCGATGTCTATTGCGAGCAATCGTACACCTCGATACCGATGATCATCAGCGGCATCCCCGGCCATCCGATCCAGAACATAGAAATGCGCCACATCCACATGAAGATGCGGGGAGGCGGGACGGAGGAGATGGCAGACGTTGTCCCGCCTGAGGCCATCCAATCCTACCCGGAACCTGGCGGACATGTTCAATGTTTCGGTACTGCGTATCCGGCCTCAGGCCTGTTTGCGCGCCATGTCAGCGGCCTTGATATCAAACGATTCTCGCTCGAGTGCGCCCGGCCGGATCGACGACCGGCCGTCTGGCTTGAGGATGCGGAAAAGTCCAACATCCTGCTTTCGAACACCGGCGGCATGCGCCAGGACCGGCTCTTCCGGTTCTCCGGCCGCGTCAGGAGCACGCGCGTGCAGCGCCGTACAGCGTTCGGCTGACCGCCCCGATCTTGAAGGCCAAGCCGGTGCCGCACCCCTGTGCCGGGGGCACGCCACGATCTCGCGCAGCGCGTCCCCTTATGGCGGCCCACCCTCGCCCGGACTACCATCGGCTCCCGACACGTCCGTGCACCAATACGTCCATAAAGCGGAGGCACCATGCCGTTCGATGAAACCGGAGGCCGCCCAAGCCGTCGCCCCTCCCGCAACGTCCTCGGCGGCGTTCTGGAGAGTTGCTCGACCCAGCCGCTCACCGGCTTCTTCCGCAACGGTTGCTGCGATACCTCGCCCGAAGACGCCGGCAGCCACACGGTGTGCGCGGTGATGACCGACGAATTCCTCGCCTTCAGCAAGACTGCCGGCAACGACCTGTCAACACCCCGGCCGGAATTCGGCTTCGACGGACTGAAGGCCGGCAACCGCTGGTGCCTCTGCGCGCCCCGCTGGCAGGAGGCGCTGCAAGCCGGCCGCGCCCCCAAAGTGGTGTTGCGCGCAACCGAAATGGGCGCCTTGCAATGGTGCTCTTTGGATGATCTGAAACGCCACGCCGTTGATTTGAACTGACCGCGTCCGGCAATGAACGGCACCGACTCGCCCGACGCTGAGGTATTGCTCTCCCGGGCTCGGGCCTTGGTGCCATTGCTTGCACAACGTGAGGCGGAGGCGACCGCGGCGCGCGACGTGCCGCCATCCACGATCGCCGAATTCCACGAAACCGGCATTTTGCGCGTCTTGCAGCCGCGCCGCTTCGGCGGTTTGCAGCTTCCGTTCGACGTATTCTCCCACATTATCGAAATCCTAACCGAAGGCTGCGCCTCCAGCGCCTGGGTCTATGCCGTGCTTGCAGAGCATCAGTGGATTATCGCCAGTCTTCCCGAGCAAGGGCAGCGCGACATCTGGGAACACGACCCGCGAGCAGTGGCATCGTCCTCGCTGGCGCCGCGTGAAACGGCCGTCGCCTGCGATGGTGGCTGGCGGCTGTCAGGCCGGTTTCCGTTCTCCAGCGGCTGCACCCATGCACAATGGGCAATCATCGGCGCGCGCTGTCCGCATGCCGACGGCACGGTTGCCACGCGCTATTTGCTGGTGCCGATGCGCGACATAGAGATCGTCGACGACTGGTTCGTGCTCGGCCTGCGCGGCACCGGCAGCAAAACGCTGTTCCTGCGCGACGTATTCGTACCAACCCACCGTACGGTGCTGTTGCGCGACCTGTTCGAGGGCACGCCGCCCGGCATGGCCGTACACCCCGACTACGACATCGTCAGGGCGCCACGCGGCTATCTGGTGGTATTTTCCCTGCCGCCGGTGCCATTCGCGCTCGGCCGCCGCGCCTTGGCGACAGCCGCCGCCGCGCTATCCGGACGCGTGTCGCGTGGCATGACGCGGCTGGCGGAGTCCGAACTGGTGCAGTTGCGCCTGGCGGAAGCATCGGCATCGATCGACGCCGCGAATGCATTATTCGAGATACGCCGGACCGAGAGCGTGGCGGCAGTAGCCTCCGGCCGTGCCATCACCCAGGCAGAAGTGCTGCGCAACCGCCGCGATGTCACGTTCGGCATGCAGCAAATCCGCAGCGCGGTGCAGGGCCTGGTGGACCTGTGCGGCGCGCGCGCATCGCTGGACGCCGATCCGCTGCAAGCGATGCTGCGCGACATCCTGACGATCGCCACGCATCAGGCTTTCAATCCGCTGGCGACGCTGGTGCCATACGGACGTTTGTTGCTCGGACTGCCCCCGGGATCGGGAGAAGCGTAGACGACGCAACCTCTCAAAAGCGGACACAAACGTCTGCCACGCGCGCTACCCGCCCGCGTGGCAGAGGTCGAGATGCGAAGCATCGAGGGTGAAGGTGATCGGGTCTGCACAAAGAACCTACTATGCCCTCCCGATCACCCTCACGCTCGGCGCTATCGCACCTCGACCGCTCCCACGCTACGCGCGGGAGAGGTTTCAGACTCCACCATCCGCATCACCGCCGGATAATCGACCTTCCCCGACGCTAACAACGGCACTGCCGGCACGCTCAGCACAGCGCGCGGCACCATCAGTTCCGGCACGCCACGCTCGCGCGCAAACGCCAACAGATCGCGCGCCTCCGCGTCCTTGCGCGTGGTGACCAACAGCAATGCTTCGCCCTTGCGCGGATCCGGCACGTTCACCACGGCATGCCGCGCCTCCGGCCACAACGCGGCCACCAACGCTTCGGCGGCTTCCATCGACACCATCTCGCCGCCCATCTTCGCAAACCGCTTGACCCGCCCAACAACCGAAACGAAACCTGCCGCATCAACGTACACGATATCCCCCGTGTCGTACCAACCGTCCGGCACGGGTTCCAGCACGCCCGGTGCAGCATCGCGCAGATAACCCAGCATGACCGTCGGGCCACGCACCAACAGCCGCCCGCCGGTATCCACGCCCTCCACCGGCTCCACCCGCCACGCAATGCCCGGCAGAAAGCGCCCCGCGGTACCCACGCGATTGTGCATCGCCGTGTTCAGCGTCAGCACCGGTGACGTTTCGGTGGCGCCATAGCCTTCCAATATCCGCACGCCGAACTTGTCCGCAAAGACCCGCCGCGTCTCCTCCTGCACCTTCTCCGCACCCGCAAAAATGTAGTGCATGGCGTAGAAATCGTAGGAATTGGCATAATGCGCCCAACCCCGCAGGAATGTATCCGTGCCGAAGCAGATCGTCGCATCGCTGTCATAAATCAGAGCCGGCACGATGCGGTAGTGCAGCGGGCTCGGGTAATAGAATGTGCGCACGCCATATAGCAATGGCAGCAGCGTCCCGCCGGTCAGCCCAAAAGCATGGAACATCGGCAGGGGGTTGAACGCGATATCGGCGCTGGTGAAGTCCACCACCGAAGCAAGCTGCGCGCAGTTGGCCAGGATGTTGCGATGGCTCAGCACAACCCCCTTCGGCGCACCCTCCGAACCGCTGGTGTACAGCACCGCGGCCTCACGATCGGGCGACGCCTGAGCGCCGGGCAACGCCCGTGCCCGGCGCGCGTCGCGCCACGCACGCAGTTTCGCCCGCATGCCGATCGTGTTGCGCACGTCTTCCAGCCAGATGATTCGTACCTCGCTTGCCAGGCGTTCCACCACGCGTTCCAGCCGCGCTTTCTCCACGAAGGTGCGGCTCGAGATAACGCAGCGCACGCGCGCCGCGCGGCACGCGGAGAGCATGTTGGCGGCGCCGGCGGACACGTTCAGCAGGCATGGCACCAGCCCGAAAGCCTGCAGTCCGAATAACGTGACAACGCATGCCACGGCATTGGGCAGCAGCATCCCCACATGCGTCTCGTCCGCCGCTGCCATCGAAAGCGCGCGCCCCAGCGCGATCGCACCCAGCAGCATCCGGTCATAGGTGATGGGCGTGCGCTGAATATCCTCAGCGATCAATCTGTGCCGGCCATGCACGGCGCGCGCGTCCAGCAGGGCCGAGAACAGCGTCTTGCCGGTGTCCTTGGAAAAATAGCGCGCCTCCAGCATCACATCCTGCAAGGCACGGCCGATCGCCTCGCGGCGCTGGCGCGGCGTCAGGCTTTCGGCATTGGGCGGCGCCAGCGTCACCGCAGGCCGGATATCCACGCGCACCTTCGGGAACCAGCGCTGGCGAAGACGGCCGCGCAAATGGCTGAACCGGCTGAACTGCAGCCCATCGATACTGATCGGCACGATGCGCGCTTGCGCCCGGTCCGCGACCATGGCGGCACCTTCGTAGATCTTCATCAGGCCACCAGTGTGCGTCCTGCGCCCTTCAGGAAACACCATCAGCTTGCGGCCGTCGTCACGCACCGCCTCGATCATGCGCCTGACGGCATAGGGCGATTGCACGTTCACCGGGAACGTATCGGCCAGCGCGAGAAACGGTTTGAAATACCATTTCTCAGCCTGCACAGTATGAATTGCAAAGCAGGGGCTGTCGGGCAGGCAGGCAAAGATCAGCGGGCCGTCGAGATAGGACTGATGATTGGCGACGATCACCAGGCGATTGCCCGCCACCCGATAATGTTCCAACCCGGTCACGCGCAGGCCATGGAAGCTGGAAAAATACCAGCGTAGCAGGCCGCGCCAGGTCTGCGACGGCAGCAGACGAACGATCCAGACCACGACAAGCAGGTTGGCAACCGCGGCAATCTTCAGGACCGTTGGCGCGTGCAGCCCCGCCGCCGCGAGGCCGGCTGCCGCACCCGCACCGGTCACCATGAACAATGCGTTCATGATGTTGTTGGCCGCGACCATGCGGGCACGTTCGGATGGCGCGGCGGTGTCCTGAATGATGGCGTACAGCGGCACAGAATAGGCACCGCCGCATGCGGCAAGCAGCAACAGGTCCACCAGCATGCGCCAGCCGTCGAACGCCCGCATCGTTGCGCCGGCCGAAGCGAAGCCGCCGCTCACGCCGGCGGACGTGGCAGCGGCAGCAAAGTCCCAACAGAACAGCGAAATGCCAAGCGCGGCGAAGGGAACGAGACGAGCAGAGACTTCGCCATGCAGCAGCCGCGCGCATTGCATCGACCCGATGCCGACGCCAACGGCAAACACCGTCAGCAACAATGTCAGGACAGTACTGTTCGCATGCAGCGTATCGCGCGCGATGATCGGAAACTCGGTAAGCAGCGTTGCGCCCATGGTCCAGAACCAGGACAGGCCAAGCAATGACAGCCAAATAGGCCGGATCGCCGCAGCGTGGCGCAGCACGCTGCTGGTATCGGCCAGCAGGTTGGCCGTCAGGCGCAATCCGGGATCGGCGGCAGGGACCACGGGCAGGAATAACGCGGCGGCAAGACCGATGAGGGACAGCGCAACGCCGGTAATGCTGACCACGGCGGCGCCGTTGGACAGCAGCATCAGAGCGCCACCGGCGACGGTGCCGACAACGATGGCAAGGAAGGTAGTGGCCTCGATCACGCCGTTGCCGGCGACCAGTTCCTCCTCCTGAAGATGTTCCGGCAGGATTCCGTATTTCACCGGTCCGAACAACGTCGCCTGCACGCCGAGCAAGAACAACACGGCCAGCAACCCGGACACACTAGCGGTGAAAAACGCGGCGGCCGCCCCGAGCATCAGCAGCAGCTCGAGACATTTGTACGCGACAATCACGCGCGGCTTCGGAAACCGGTCGGCGAAGTTGCCGGCCGTCGCCGAAAGCAGAATGTAGGGCGCGATGAACAACGCGCCTGCCAGCGCGGAAAGACCGGCACCGCCGACTCCCAGCCGGAACAACGCCAGCACCAGCATGGCGTTCTTCACCAGGTTATCGTTGAACGCGCCGCAGGATTGCGTGACCGCAAGCGGCCACAGACGGCGGGTTTTCAGCAGCGCGAGTGGCGAAGGGGGCAAGACCGGCTTCACGGAAAGATAAAGCGCGTCGGCCAAATCCGGCATGTGGCAATGTAAAACATTTTACCATAGATGACACAGATTGTACAGAAGAATGTTGGAAAATGTAGTGATGCCATGTGCTGGAACAAGCGGTCTGCCATAGGACACCTTCGAACGATCCGTACTTTATTCTGCGCAATCTGTGAATTCTGTGGTGAACTGCCTTACTTTCTTTCCTGTATCCGGAACCGACAATGCGTCACAAGCCGCACGCCCGTGACGCCCCGTGCCACTCTGCCACCCTCGGCCTCCTCCCGCAGGTCCTCGCTTCTCTCTCTCAAACCGACACGGGTGCGATGCCGGGCCGCACCGTCAGCGCCTCGCGTGCCGCAGCCGCAAACGCCTCGCCTTCCGGCAGCACCACGGATGCGGAACGAACACGGTGCGTCGCAGGATTTGTGCCGGGCGGAGCCGTGCCCTCGGCGGCCAGCGCCTGCACGGCACGCAACAAGGCGCGGCGGGCCATGATGATGCCGTTGTCTGTGCTCACCAGGTTCTCTCGCGCGCGATCGATGATCGGCCCCATGCTTTCCTGCAACGACGCGTCCTGCATCGCGATGCCGCGCACGCCGCTATAGGTCTCGCCGACCTTCTGCCCCTTGCGGTCAACAAGGTAATCGTTGTCGCGGTTTGCCTCTGGAATGAATGTGCCGGGCACATAGCGCACGTGTATGCCCTTGCCGTCGCGCATAGCCTGTCGCTCAGCCTCGGTCAGCGTCCGCGTCGGATGATAGTCGAAGCTCCACGCCCAGCAGTTTTCGTCGTCGATCGGGATCCAGAAATGCCCGTGCACCGGATGGTTCCCACGCGGCGGGATCATGGTGAAAGACGGCATGCACCACGGCGTGATCCGCCAGTAATACGTGCCCGCCTCTGCCCGCCGCCGCGCACCGATGAACAATCCGGCCGCATGATCCGCGGTTTCGAAGCGCACCATGTGGTCGCCCATGTTGTAGTCATTGCCGCGCGATCCCTGCATTAGCGGGTCGGAGCGCAACGCGTCGCTGTGCAGGAAGGAGACGTGGCTCGAATCGATACCGCCTTCCAGCGCCTGCAGCCAGTTGCTGTATTGCAGCCGCTTGGAGGTAAACGTTTGCTCCGCCGGCACGCAGGCGAATTCAAACTCCGGCAGACCCGGCTGGTGTTCCGGTGGCCCCATATAGGTCCACAGCACGCCGCCCTTCTCTATCAGCGGATAGGCACGCATCTTGATGCGGGCGCGGAAGCCGTTCGATTCCGGCTCCGACGGCAGGTCCACGCACTGGCCGGTCACGTCGTATTTCCAGCCGTGATAGGCGCAGCGGATGCCGCATTCCTCGTTCCGCCCGAACCACAGAGACACCCGGCGATGGGCGCAAAATTCTTCCAGCAGGCCATAACGGCCGAGCGTGTCGCGGAACGCGATCAACTTCTCCGATAGCAACTGCACGCGCACCGGGGGGCCGTCATTTTCCGGCAATTCGTCAGCCAACAAGGCAGGTATCCAATAGCGCCGAAACATCTCGCCCATCGGCGTGCCTGCCCCAGTACGCGTCAACAGCTCATTCTGTTCTTGGCGCAGCATGTCTGCCTCCCAGGAAACCCGTCATGGCACCGGCACCGGATAGCGCCCTACGATGCGCCGCCATGCCGGACCGCGCCAGCCCGCTGCCGTCGCTCGACGCCTTGTTGCGTTCTCCCGAGGCGGCTGTCCTCATCGACCGCTTCGGCCGAACCGCCACCGCGTACGCGCTCCGCACCGTTCTCGCTGCCCGCCGCGCCGCGCGCAGCTTCCATGCCCCGCCCATCGCGATCCTGGACGAAGCCGCCGACACGCTGGCCCGCCAGTTCGCCGCCAGCCAGCGCCTGGTGTTCAACCTCACCGGCACCGTGTTGCACACCAATCTCGGTCGCGCCCCCCTGCCGCCGGAAGCCGCCGAGGCTGCGGCAGCCGCCATGGGGTCCGCTACCACGCTGGAGTTCGACCTCGCCACCGGCCGCCGCGGCGAGCGCGACGACCACATCGCCCCCTTGCTCTGCCAACTCACCGGCGCCGAAGCCGCCACCGTGGTGAACAATAACGCCGCAGCCGTGCTCCTGGTGCTGAACACGCTGGCCCTTGGAAAACAGGTCCCCGTCTCCCGCGGCGAACTGATCGAGATCGGCGGCGCCTTCCGCATCCCCGAGATCATGGCCCGCGCCGGCGCCATCCTGCGCGAGGTCGGCACGACAAATCGCACCCATCCCCGCGACTACCAGCAGGCGATCGGTCCGGAGACGGCGCTGCTGATGCGCGTGCACCCCTCCAACTACGCGATCGCCGGCTTTACCGCTTCGGTCGGCACGGCGGACCTGGCCGCCATCGCACACACCGCCAATCTGCCGCTGGTGGAAGACCTGGGCAGTGGCAGCCTCGTCGACCTCGCCGTTTGGGGCCTGCCCCACGAGCCAACTCCGCAGGAGTCGCTGGCGGCGGGGGCAAACATCGTCACCTTCTCCGGCGACAAGCTGCTAGGCGGTCCGCAGGCCGGCCTGATCGTTGGTAACAAAGAAGTGATAAAACGCATTAACGCCAACCCGATGAAGCGCGCCCTGCGCCTGGACAAGGGTCGGCTGGCAGCTCTGGAGCATGTTCTGCACTTGTATCTCGATCCCGATCGCCTGCGCGACCGGCTTCCCACCCTCCGCTTGTTGACCCGCCCGGAGCCCGACATTCGGGCCACCGCCGATCGCCTGCTACCCCATCTGCGTGCGGCCTTCCCCGATCGGCCGGTCGCGGTGGAGCCCTGTCGCAGTCAGATCGGCTCCGGAGCACTTCCGGTGGATCTGCTGCCGTCCGCAGCACTGACGATCGGTGGCAACAGCCTGGAAACGCTGGCAAATTCTTTGCGAAAGCTGCCCCGCCCGGTCGTCGGTCGGATCGCCTCGGGAAGGGTATGGCTGGACTGCCGCTGCCTGGAGCCGGAGAATGAGTCCGCCTTCGTGGCCCAGCTTTCCGGCAAGGGCTAAACAGTCAACACTGCGCGAGGAGGAGAAGCGGTCCCGGTGGACCGGCCGGACTTCAAACCCGGTTGGGGCTGCCAAGCGGCTCCGGGCAGGTTCGACTCCTGCTCTCTTCCGCCGTGATTTCGCGAGCAGCCGGGCTGTGGCGCCGGAGCCCAGACCCTGTGGCAGCTGAGCAACAGAGCGGACCAATCCCCGGTTCCACCCCTCCCACTAGGCGCTCCATATCGCTATGGTTTTCCCACCGTAAAGGGGGCCGGCGGGGGCGCGGTTTCGGCGTGCCGAAGGCTCGGACTGAAAGCGAACGAGGAGAATTAAAAATGCAGCTTCGGGGTGCACTCCTGGCAGCCAGCCTGCTGGCCCTGCCGATTGTGGCGAGTGCCCAGCCGGTGACAGGCCTTTATGTCAGCGGCGGGGCTGGTGTGAACCTGATGCAGAATGAGAACATCCAATCCTTCAATGTTCGCGGAGCCACGTTCTTCCCATCCGGTAGCCTTGGCTCTCGCGTCGGCCCTGCGTTCGTCGGGGCCGTGGGTTGGGGTTTCGGCAATGGGCTGCGCGTGGAACTTGAGATGGATTACCGCGCCAACCAGTTCGACTCGGTCAACAACGGCGCCGCCGCGCATGTCGGCGGCTGGGAGCAGAAATACGGGCCAATGGTGAATGTGGCCTACGACTTCAACGGCCTGGGCCCGATCGTGCCGTATATTGGCGTCGGCGTGGGCTATCAGGTGGCGCTCGAGCAAAACGTCCATGCCTATAACGCCGCGGGGAGCACCAGTCTGTATAGCCGCAGCGACGGTTCGTTCGCCTACCAGGCCATCGTCGGTGTGGCGTATCCGATCGTCGCGGCGCCGGGCCTAGCTTTGACCGCCGAATATCGCTTCATGGGCCTGGCCGGCAACCGGAGCTACGGGGCCTATGCGACCAACCCCGCCGGCGGAGTGGTGGCCACCGGCAGCGTGAAACTGAACGACGACTACAACCACGCCTTCTTGGTCGGCTTCCGCTACAATTTCGGCCAGGCGCCGCCTCCGGCACCGGCGCCCGTAGCCGCCCCGGCCCCGGCGGTGATGCCCGCCCGTTCCTACCTGGTGTTCTTCGACTGGGATAAGGCCACTCTGACCGACCGTGCTCGCCAGATCATCCGCGAGGCGGCAGACAATTCCACTCATGTAAAGGTCACGCAGATCCAAGTGAACGGCTACACCGACACGTCAGGCACGCCGCAATACAACATGGGTCTGTCGATCCGCCGCGCCGGAGCCGTGAAGGCCGAGCTGATCCGCGATGGTGTGCCGGCCGGGGAGATCTTTACGCGAGGCTTCGGCGAGACACATCTGCTGGTGCCCACTGGCCCCGGCGTGCGCGAGCCGCAAAACCGGCGCGTGGAGATCATCCTCCACTGACGTTTGACGCCGGAATCGATGCCGCTTACGGAAAGGGCGCCGCGAGGCGCCTTTTTCGTTAGAATTCTCGGCGAGAAACGCTGCGCGCAGGGTTGTAATGGCGCGCCGGCGTTGGTCGCAACTCCCGCTGACCGCCGGACGCAGCTGTTCCAGAGGCGCGATATCGGTGCCCGCACCGGCTACAACCTGCCGGCGAACGACCCGGCCGGCGGCGGCATGAGCAAGCCGGGCAGTGGCGTTGCCCGCCCGCATCCTCGGCCGTGTGGGATACGCCTGAAGCAATTTGACGCGTGATCGAGATTCACCAGGTGGCGTTGCCGCATTCCCGCTCGCAGCCGCCAGCCTCCCGACACCAATCGGTGAAATCGCGACCCGGGTGATCGATCGTGTCTCAAGGCGTGTTGAGTTTCTCGTATGAGGCGGAACCATCGGCTGCTGGCCTGACCTCGCTGAGTGCCCCGCCGCTCTATTTGGACCTGACACAGGCAAGTGGCTGATGTCGGCAATCCGCTGGCACCTGCGCGTGGCCGGCAAGCAAAGTTGGTTGGCCAGCCAGATGGCATCGGCGCTGCTGCTGCTGAACCTGGTTGGCGGCGACTGTGCCTCGGGTCAGGAGCAGGACAGCGGCTTCGATGCGGTGCTGAAAGTGCGTTGCCCCTGCCACCAATGTGCGCCGCGACGAGGCTAGGCCACCTGGCCGCGGCAGAGGCTTCGCACGGGAGATCTGGCCCAGCGTGTTTCCGACGCGTTGCTGTCTCCAGCAGTAAATCGTAGCAATATCATTTATTATACGGTGTGATAGCATTTTTTAGATGACAGACTGAATGAAATTGCGCTAGAGCAATACACGTCAGGGAAAACCTCCTCCCCAAGGGAGACCAAATTGTTGCATCTTTCAGGTGCCGCCCGCGGCGCGGGCGGCTTGATCATGGCTGTGGCGATCTGCGCCATGGCAGCAAAGCCGGCATCGGCGACGCTCTACGCCTGGACTTTGTCCGGGGGCGGCGACTCCGGTTCAGGCTTCCTCACCACCGGCGCCGCCGACAACGGCGGGCTCGATATCACTTCGTTCAGCGGACAGATTGACGGCAGTGTGATCGGCGGTCTGTTGGGCGGCCAACCTGGGGGCGCCGAGGCCTATTCGCCTGCTGGCGCCTTCATCTACGACAACATCCTCTATCCGTCGTCGAACTCAGCGGAAAGCGCCCTGCTCGATAACGGCGGCATTTTGTTCACCATCGCGGGCGGTGAAGCGAACATCTGGGGCACGTCAGCCAATCCCGACGGCTACTCTTATTACACGTACGGATCGGGCCGATACGTCATCCAAGACAACGCCACGAACTTCAGCGTCGTGGATCCTCCATCAGCGGTACCGGAGCCAGGGCCGGCCGCCATCGTCGCACTCGGCCTCGTCGGGATTTGGCTGACCCGCACGCGACTCAGGCCGGCGGACTCGGCCCGTTGAACGACATCCCCAAAACGAGACGGAAGCGTCAACAGATTGCTGGGAGAAGGTGAGGACGGCTGGGGTCGGATGCGGTAGCATCCATTGCCCCCGTTACTCCGACGGCCCACCGTCATCCGTCGAGGATCACGCCACAGAACAGGTGCCAAGGATCTTCCATTAAGAACGACTATGGTAGGCGATGCAAACATATCCCGCGCGACGAAGTGCGGTCGCTCCCGATGCGGTGTTCGTGCCGCACGGTGTGCTGTTCCAAAACGAAAGAAGGACGAGAATCATCGTACGCAGGATTCTTGCACCGGGTCCCACCTCGGATGTTTGACGGCGAACCGCTGATTCGGACCAGGCGTGGGTGATTCGAGGTGTGGCCAGGCGTGAGGTCTCCCATTTCGGGTGCAAGAAGTGTCGCCGGCATACCAGGGTCTCAGACCACGCTGGATCGACAGAGCGCTCGCGATAATGAACCCCGCCGTGTCGCCTTCCGCTGCTCAGGCAGCGTCGGCATCCCGAGCTGATTTTCGTTACGTGGCTGATGGCTGGCCGGGTTGATCCGCATTGCGGCTCAGCCCCCTGTCAACGCTTCGCCCCGGCCCTCGCGGACCGTTGCGCATGACTTGAGACGCTTGCCGGCTTCTCGCAGGAGACGACCGGCAAGAAGGATCTCGACGACGATGCGAAGAATCGCCGCATCTTCGAAGACCATGTCGAGATCATGCTGAAGGCGTGGACGCAGGAGAGCTTCGACCACAAGAGCGATAACTGGCAGATCCCGTATCCGTACGACACCGGCGTTGGCGATTGGCCTCTGGCCCGCGCCGGCGTCACGCACCGATTGGGTGCGCCAGGCGAAGCGGACGCGGAGGGCCACACGCGCCGCGTGGCGATGTGCCCGGCACCTTGGACGCAGCCGCATCCGCCGGTGTTCGTCTCCGGCAGCGGCAGCCCCGATACCATTGCGTTCTGCGGCAAGCACGGGTTCGTGCCGACCTATTTCACCAACAGCCAGTCCGCCGGGCCACTGGCGGAGCATTTCCGCAAGGCGGCGGCCGCGGCGGGGCGTTCGTTCCTGCCGGGGCAGAACCAGTGCATGGTGCGCTGGATCCAGATCGGCAAGACACGCGAGGACGCGCTGCGGCGCATCCGCGAATATGATTTGGATATTTGGAAGAATTTCTATGCCGCGATGGGGCGGCGGAAGATCGAGAATGACGACTATTTCGGATCTCTGGTGAATTCGGGTTTGTTCGTGTTCGGCTCGGTGGAGGAGGTGCGGCACGAGCTGCTGCAGCAATGGCGGGTGTTTCCGGCGGAATACATCACGCTGATCAACCATTATGCGCAGATGCCAAAGGAGGCAGTGATCGAGACGCTGGACATGTTCCAGCGGCATGTGAAGCCGGCGCTGGATGCGGTGATCCATAACGCGACGCGGCAAGCGGCCGAGTAGCGCACGAGCCGCCTAGCGATCAGTGCAAGGTCCGGGAGGGGCGGAAGCAATCTCGGCGGAGTATGCCTGCGGACGTCGGTACGTTGAATCGACCGGGATTGCTTCGTCGCCGCGTTCCCCGCGATGACATATTGAGCCATGTCATTTCGCTCGTCTGCTTGGCCGTTACCAGCCTCGGCATGACCGCGCCACGTTTGAGCTTGCCTCGAGGGACAAGCAAGTTTGCACGTCGGGGGATATTTGATCTTCGCCCCAGACAGGCGCCCTTCCACGCACTATATCCGCTCGCGGCGCCCCATCGCTAAGCTGGTAGGTGCCGCCGCGGTCCTGAAGGAGATGGCAGATGGATGTCCAGACGATCGACCAGCAATACGCGCAATTGCAAACGCAAGCGCAGCAGACGATCGGCGCGCTCGGCTCGCTGGCCGAGAAGCTGCGGACCGCAGCGCAATCCGGGAACCAGGATGCGCGTGAGTGGATGCTCGACCTGAAAGAGATTGCGCTGGCGATGCAGGCAGAGCAAAATCAGGTAGCCGCACTGTTGCAGGCACTGCACGGATTTGTCGCAAATCAAATGCCGCAGGCAGCGCCCACGGCTTCCCCCTGGAGCGGCGCGCCCGCGCAACAATGGGGCGGACAGCCGCAAGCTCCCGGCTATCCGCCGCCGGGCGCCTATCCCCAGCAGCCGGGAAGCATGGGCGGCATGATGAGCAGCTTCCTCAACTCCGGGTTCGGACGGGCCATCGAAATGGGAGCCGGGTTCGGCCTCGGCGACGACCTCATCAACGGCATCTTCCGGGCTCTGTAGCCCGCCGCGGCCGGAGCGAGCAGCATCGGGCGATAGCCCGGGTTGGCGGCTTGACCCCGCGTGTCGACAAGTCCTTCCACGCACAGACGAGATCTGCCGCGCTCATTCCATCTGCTTCCAGCGTCGCCGCATTTGTCAGATCGAGGATGTCTTCGCAATCCACGTCATACGCGCACAATGGCATCGGCTGCGCTTTGAACGGAAGCGCCTGCTGGGCCTCGAGCCACGCAGCCTCGAAGAGGAGGAAGGTACAGAGAGCTGGCATCCCGATCGGGTTGAAATGGCCACCTGACAGCGACGCGCCCTGGCCCTAATCAGAAGCGAAGACCCATCGCGGCGTATGCGCCCAACAAGCGAGGCCGGTCAGTCTCACGCATAACCGCCAAAGGCAATTCCCGCAAGGTAACTCTTCGGATGTTCCGAACGTCCGGCGCGGACCAGTTCCTTGGTCGTTTGATCGCCGAATGCCGCAATGGGTTCCAAGCGGTACCACGCGAAAGCCTGAGCGACTGAGCCTCACCAAGGCAGGATGCGATTGATAATCGCCGCCGCTTCTAGCAACCGCGCCTGGGCCGCGGACGCTTGCACCCGCCGAGATTTGGAAACAGCGTCGCGCGAAAGACCCGAAGCAACAGCCAACCCACGCTTGATCACGCGAAGCACTGAACTAAGGCGGTCCCGCTCCACAAACCCCTCGCGGCTCATGATGTCGTCCAAGAAGCTGTGTTGCGCCGCATGAGACAACTGCCTCGCCATTTCTCCCAGTTATGATTGAGATGAGGGACGATAACGGCTGCCATACAAGCTCCGCGTCTTCTGCTGGGTTCGGTCCCGCCAAGTGCCAGAGTCACCCGCTTACAGCCCTGCTCGTAAGTACTGCGGCGGCACCTCCGGCCTCACACCCAACATCTTCGCCGCGCGCAGCGGCCACGCCGGATCAGCCAGCACCGCACGCGCTACCAGCACGACATCCGCTCGGTAATTGGCCACAATCTCCGCCGCGTGCGTCGGCTCGGTGATCAGCCCTACCGCGCCGGTGGCAATGCCGGCGCCGTGCTTCACCGCCTCGGCGAACGGCACCTGATAGCCGGGATGCAGCGAGGGAATTTTCTGCTCCGCCGCCACACCGCCAGACGAACAATCGATCAGATCCACATCCCCCCGCGCCGCGATACGCTGGCACAGCGCCACGGTGTCCTCGATCGACAGGCCACCAGGTGCCCAGTCGGTGCAGGACAGGCGGACCCAGAGAGGCAGGTCATCCGGCCATTCAGCTCTGATCGCATCCAGCGTCTCCATCAGGAACCGGCTGCGCCCCACCGCATCGCCCCCATAGGCATCGTTGCGGCGGTTGGAAATCGGCGAGAGGAACGAATGCCCCAGATAGCCGTGCGCACCGTGCAGTTCGATGATGCGGAAACCTGCCTCGCGCGCCAGCCGCGTGGAGATGGCGAACTGTCCAATGATCTCGACGATTTCGGTAGCCGACAGCATGTGCGGGTCGGTGGCGCCGGCGACCATCGGGATAGGGCTTGGGGCCAGCGGCACCCAGCCGCCCTTGTCCGGCGGAATCGGTGCGCCGCCGTCCCACGGTCGCTGCACCGAGGCTTTCCGCCCGGCATGCGCGAGTTGAATCCCTGGCACCGCTCCGCCGCGTTCGATGATCCCCACAACGCGGCGCAGCAGGGCCTGGTGCGCTTCGTTCCAGACCCCCAGACAGTGGTGCGTGATGCGGCCCACCGCCGAGACATGCGCCGCCTCGGTGAACACGATGCCGGCGCCGCCCATCGCGCGCGCACCAAGATGCTGGATGTGCCAGTCGCCGCCGAGCCCGTCGGTGGCGCTGTACTGGCACATCGGCGACACCACGATGCGGTTGCGGGCGGTGACTGAACGGAAAGTGATCGGCTGAAACAGCAGGGGGGTATGCGGCATGCGGTGTCGGTTCCTTGCGTGAGTCGGGGCAGCGGGGTCATTGCAGCGTGCGGTGTGCCGGCGCAACCTGCTGGCCCTCGGCAGATGGTGATTGCCATAGGCCGCGCAATGAATTTCGTGAATGCCCGACCTTGGAGGAGTCGCATGCCCCAGCCCGAACACATCTCCAAGCTCGGCGTGCCGGAGCCGGAATCACTGGATGCCGACCTGCAGGCGATCTGGCGCAAATGCGTGGACAAACTGGGGTTCGTGCCAAACGTCTACGGCGCCTACAGCCTGAAGCCGCAGCGGCTGCGCAACTTCATGGCGATGTACAACGAAATCATGTTGTCGGAGTCCGGCCTGTCCAAGCTGGAACGCGAGATGGTGGCGGTGGTCGTGTCATCGGCGAACCGCTGCTACTATTGCCTGGTCGCGCATGGCGCTGCGGTGCGCATGCTGTCGGGCGATCCCGAACTGGGCGAGATGATGGCGCTGAACTACCGGGTGGCGAAGCTCGATCAGCGCCAGCGCGCGATGCTGGACTACGCGTGGAAGATGACGACCACGCCGTGGCTGATCGAGGACGCAGATCGCGACGCGTTGCGCGGCGTGGGGCTGTCGAACGAGGACGTCTTCGATCTTGCCGAAACGGTGGCGTTCTTCAATCTGTCGAACCGCATGGCGTCGGCCACGGACATGATGCCGAACCGTGAATACCACCGGGCCATGCGCGGCTGACATCAACCAAGGGGGGTGAAGCGATGCTGTTCTCGTGCCTGCCTGAGGAGGCCCGCATTCCCGGCAGATTTCCCGGACCACCTCATACGCGCGGTAAATGGTTCACGCTCGACATTCATTGCCATTGGAATAGCCCCAAGGCGGCGGACATGGTGGACGGCAACGAAGCCGTATCGCGCTGGTTCCTGGAAACCGCGGCCAATTCGCAAAGCCAGGCGGTGAACAAGCAGAACGCCGTGCGCACCAGGCCGCAAGGCACGTCGGCAGAGCAACGCGTCGCCGACATGGACCTGATGGGAATCGACATGCAGGCGGTCTCGCCGGCGCCGCGGCAGACGTATTACGGTGCCGATCCGGAGCTTGGGCTGGCGACTGCGCGTGTGCTGAACGATGAAATCGCCGATATTGTTGCACGCTATCCCGACCGCTTCACCGGGCTGGGCACCATTCCGTTGCAGGCGCCGGCGTTGGCGATCGCCGAGCTGGAACGGTTGCATAAGTCGCTGGGTATGCGCGGGATAGAGATTCTGACGCATGTTGCTGGTGAAGACCTGGCGGCCCCGCAATTCCGGAAAGTGTTTCAGCGGATCGAGGAACTTGGGATGCTGGTGTTCTTGCATCCGGATGGGTTCACTGAAGCGCGGCGGTTCCATGACCACTATTTTGCCAACGTGATCGGCAATCCGCTAGATACCACGGTGGCACTGCATCACCTGATCTTTGGTGGCGTGCTGGAGGATTTTCCAGAGCTGAAGCTGGTGGCCGCGCATGGCGGAGGCTATCTGCCGGCCTATGCGGCGCGCATCGACCATGCGGCCTCGGCACGGCCGGATACTGCGACGCGGTTGAAGGAGATGCCGGGCGTTTCACTGCGCCGGCTGTATTTCGATTCATTGGTGTATACGCACGCACAGCTTGAATACCTGGTGGCGCAGTATGGCGCCGACCGCATACTGGTCGGCACGGACTATCCGGCGGATATGGGCGAGGTCGATCCGATCGGGTTCATCGAAGGCGCGCCGGGCCTGGATGATGCGGCGCGGCGGGCGATCCTTGGCGGCAACGCGGCGCGATTGCTCGGCATCAGCGTGCCGACGTCATAGTGCTTCGATGGTCGATGACCTGTGAGCATGGGTCGCTATAGGGGGCGAAGCAGTGTAGCGGTCTCGTTTGGGATTGGTGGTGGCGAGATCTGGCTCGTGCGCGATCATGCTGCGGCGATGGGGAACTGATTCTGGTCATCCCGTGAAACGGGGCGACAAATCTCCGCGTGATCCTGCTTCCTGCGATTGGTCCAATGGGAGAGCACCGGAATTACCCCATCACCACGTCGATCGGCTCTGGCGCATCCGTCACGGACAGCGGCGCGTAGCCAGCCGGATCGCCGTCGGTCTGCGCCGGCGCGGCCCGGTTGCCAACCACATCCACCCGCTGCGCCCGCACATGCTGCACGCCCGGCGCATGCGCCAGCAGGTTCAGCGGCAACGCGGCACCGTACATCAACGCCGCTCCCGCGCCATTATGATGGAACAGGGACACGGAAAAGCCCGGTGCTTCGGGAACGGCGTCCGGTGCGAGCAAGTAGCGGCCGGCATAGAATCGTCCCTTGCTAACAATCACACTGGCCGCCTTGCTTTCCTTGCCATCGACCCGCACGGTGATCGGCGCGTAGGGATAGGAGATCGTGTCTCGCAGCGCCTGCATCACGTAAGCGCCGCGCCCGAAGACGCGCTTCAGCGGCAAAGGCAGGTGGTGCACCACCTGCGCATCGAACCCGACGCCCAGCATCTGCACGAACAACCGCGCCTCGTTGGCGCCGCGCGCCAAACCGGGCCATAGTCGCCGCGTGCGGCCGAACGCTAGCGCCGCCGCCACCGCTCGCGGGGCGAAGGGTAGCGCCAGTTCGTGAGCGAGAACATTGGCAGTGCCCAGCGGTATCACGCCCAGGCGCGCCCCGGTGCCAAGCAGTCCGTTGGCGACTTCCGCAATAGTGCCATCGCCGCCGGCCGCCACCACGAGTTTTTCCCCGCGCGCTGCAGCCTCACGCGCGAGGCAGGCCGCATCGCCTGAGCATCGCGTCTCGGCCACGTCCAGCCGCACGCCGTTGTGCACCAACACGTCCAGCACGCGCCACAACAGTGCGGCGCGGCGGCGGCCGGCGACGGGATTGAATATGATCACCATGCCGGGCAGGATGGTGATGCAGGCGTGATCGGGCGAATCGGCGTATCCTGACGGCGCGCGAAGTTATCTCCATCGCAGAGTTCGATGTCAGTTGAATGACAGTCGTGTGGCTAAGAAATTACTTTCATAACCTGGGCTAAAATTCAGTTGCGTCATGGAATCTTAATCCCATCCACAGGCGAATCGCACTATCTCCCCGGTTGCATGAACGCGTTATCCACACCCGGCGCGCGGCCCGCTTACCGAAGCGTCTTTATCTCGGATACGCATCTGGGCACTCGCGGGTGCCGGTGCGACTTCCTTGCCGATTTTCTCCGGCGAACCACCTGCCAGCATCTGTTTCTGGTTGGCGACATCATCGACGGCTGGCGGCTACGCAAGTCCTGGTACTGGGACGACGCCCACGACGACGTGCTGCGCCTGATCGTGCGCCATGCGCGGAACGGCACCGACGTAACATACATTCCCGGCAACCACGACGAGATGTTCCGTGCCTGGCTACCGCTGGGCCTGGAAATCTCGGGCATCAAGCTGCGGCGGGAAGCAGAGCATGTCACCGCGGCCGGCAAGCGCCTGCTGGTGATGCACGGCGATGAATTCGACTCTGTCGTACGGTATGCGAAGTTCCTGGCCCTGTTGGGAGACTGGGCCTACACCGCTGCGCTGAACGTCAATCGATGGTTCAATGCGGTGCGGCGCCGGTTGGGGTACCCTTACTGGTCGCTGTCGGCATGGGCGAAGCGCCAGGTGAAGGAAGCGGTGAAGGCAATCGATCGCTTCGAGACTGCCCTGGCGAATGAGGCGCGGCGCCGCGGCTTCGATGGCGTGGTGTGCGGCCACATCCATCATGCCGAGATGCGCGAAGTCGGTGGCGTACTTTACCTCAACGACGGCGACTGGGTGGAAAGCTGCACCGCGCTGGTAGAGCACCATGACGGGCGGTTGGAACTGGTGGATTGGGCGGAGCTGAATCGCCTGTCGTTCTTTGCGCCTCGAGCGCGGGTGGCTCAGGCTGCCTGACGCCATCGCGCTGGAGTTGGACGCGGCGCCCACGCTTCCGCCCGCGCCATCGTATCGCATCATGATCGTGACCGATGCCTGGACGCCGCAGGTGAACGGCGTCGTGCGCACGATGACGACGGTCGTGGCCGAACTGCGCGCGATGCGCCACGTGGTGGAAGTAGTCGGCCCGGACCGGTTCCGTACGTTTCCCTGCCCTACCTATCCCGATATCGCATTGTCGCTGCTGCCCCGGCGGCGGCTGATTCGAATCATTGAGGAGTTTTCGCCCGACGCACTGCATATCGTGACCGAAGGTCCGCTGGGCCTGGCAGCGCGAAGCTGGGCGCGACGGCGCGGATTTGCCTTCACCACCGCCTTTCACACGCGCTTCGCGGAGTACGTGCACGCGCGCACCCGGATCCCCGTCGCGCCCATCTATGCCTGGATGCGCCGCTTCCACGGCGCCGGCTCCGGCACCATGGTCGCGACGGCCAGCCTGCGGGACGAGCTGGTGCGCCGCGGCTTCCGCAACATCCGCCCCTGGACCCGCGGTGTCGACCTGTCCCTGTTCAAGCCGGAGCCGCGAGAGGACTGGGACCTGCCGCGCCCGGTGTTCCTGTATGTCGGTCGCGTCGCGGTGGAGAAGAACATCACAGCGTTTCTGGATCTGGATCTCCCAGGATCGAAGGTTGTGGTGGGCGGCGGCCCGCAGCTTGCGTCGCTGCAACGCGATTATCCGAAGGTTTTGTTTACCGGGCCGCGCTACGGCGAGGCGTTGGCGTGCGCTTACGCTGGGGCGGACGCGTTCGTGTTTCCGTCGTTGACCGACACATTCGGGCTGGTGCTGCTGGAGTCGCTGGCATGCGGCACGCCGGTGGCCGCATATCCGGTCACCGGGCCGAAGGACGTGTTGGCCGACGCCGCCGGAAAAGTCGGGGCGGTGAACGCCGACCTGCGTCTGGCGGCACTGGAGGCACTACAGGCGGACCGCGCGGCCTGCCGGGCGCATGCGGAACGATTTTCCTGGCGGGCCTGCGCGGAGATCTTCCTGTCGCATCTGGTGCCGATGCGCGCGGACGCGCCGCGTTAGCCTTTCGTTAACCTCCGCGCAGTAAGCCTCCCTCTTTTGGGCCGCCATCGTCAGGCTGCGGGATGGCGTGCCTGTCCAAGCAGGCCTGCGTCGCGATGCGTGTAACAGATGCAGGATGTGCTTCCCCGGCTGTTTTGGAGGATCTGAGTGGGCACAGTGCAGGGCGTGACCGTGGTGTGCGACTTCATCCGTTCGGATAAGGACGGTCGCCCCGGTGAGGGCGATCGATCGGCCGTCTGGTTGTTCGATGCCATCAAGCGTCAGGTCGCCAAGGCATGCAGTCTACCGATGCACCTTCTCACGGCGCGGGGTTGTCGCGAACTCGAGTCCTGGGTTGCAGCGAAGCGTTCGCCCGCGGACGCCGATGCATTCTGGGCCGCAAATTATGCCAACCTGGCAATCGCCCCGGCCTTGGAGACGATCTTTCTGCGTCCACTGTCCGGACAGTTCGTCATTGGCCACGAGATGCCGCCCTACCTGCTTTACATTCTGGCAGCATGCGAGATTCCGCACCTCGATGTGCGAATCCATCCGGTCCGATTTCTCGATGACCTTTTGTTTGCCGTCAAGGCTTCGGATCCGGAGACGCAGGAAAGCCTTCATAAGCTGTCCATTTCAGAGGAGGTCGTTCTTGCCACAGCTGGCCTGGTACAGGCACAATCCCGCTATACCGCTGATTCCAGGCTGCCGCCCGAGACATTGCTGGTGATCGGCCAGCGCACCATGGATTCCTCGCAGATCATCGATGGCCGCTTCTTCGATGCGCTGCAGCACCTGCCGCAAATACAAGCGATTTTCGCGAATTACCGCGGCATCTTGTTGAAACCGCATCCTTATGGGGGGCAGCACAGTCTGCTTCTCGCGGCAGCGGCGGCACCGAATGCGCTGGCTGTCACGGAAGATAATGTCTATCGCCTGCTGGCCCAGCCGGAGATCAGCGGAGTCCTGAGTGTGAACTCGTCATCCGTCTATGAGGCTCGATATTTTGACAAGCAAATACATACGCTCGCGCCAATGCCGGCCCATCCGGTATGGCGCGAGGATGTCGTGCAGCCCGGATCATATCTCTCTGTCGATGACTTTTTGTTCTCGGTGGATTTTTGGCGGCTGGCCCTCCGTGGCCGTGCGACCGTCAGCAGCTTGACTGGGGTCAGGTTGCCGCCGAAGCCGAACCGGCTCCGCATTGCCCACGATAGTTTCTGGAACTTCAATGAGCTCGACACGGATCGAATACCGCGGCGGCCGATGACAGGGACCCGGTGACGTCGTATCGCCTGTCGGTTGTGTCCGGCATGATGGTGGCCGTTACCCGCGCCACGATCGATCCGGCAAATGCTGCTTGCCTTGCAACCGGCGGAGGATCATCTGATGTCCGCCCTTCGGGGCCTTGCGTTTGCCACAGCCGAATGTCTCTGAAATGCGTGTCCTTGTCCTGATCTGCGCCCTGATTTTTGCCGCCTGGCATGGCACAGGGCAGGCGGCGTGCACTGTGGCAGAGCGCGGGTCCGTGCCTTTCACGTTGGTGCGCGGCCGCCTGACCGTGCCGCTGGAGGTGAACGGCATCCCGGCGACATTCGTGCTGGATACAGGAGCGCAACTTTCCCTGGTGACGCCACAGGCGGTGCAGCGGCTGGATCTCTCGCGCGATCGATGGGTGGCCGCGACGATGCATGGGGTTGGAGGCGTGGTAGAACATGCGGATGCCGATCCGCGCTCAATGAGCTTGGGCGGCATGCAGCTTCGGCAGGCCACGCTCGCGCGGGGTATCAGCCTGACGGTGGGCGACCTGCCGGGCATGGGCTCGGCTGCGGTTGTGGATGGCTTGCTCGGGCGCGACTTCCTGTCGGAATTTGATCTGCAGTTCGACACGGCGGCGCGGCGGCTGACCCTGTACGACGTACATGGCTGTAGCGGGCGCTTCCTGCCGTGGCGGTCGCCGTACTTTGCCGTGCCCGCGGCGACCGTGATGCCACATTTGCTGGTACTGCCGATTGCACTGAACGGCGTGCGGTTGACGGCTTTGCTGGATACCGGTTCGTCATCATCATTGGTGACACTGCCCGGGATGATCCGATTGGGATTAACCCCACAAATGCTGGCAGACGATCCAGTTGCGCTAGTGCGTGGGATCGGCCGGCAGGCGCCTGCGATGCATCAGCATCGCTTCGAGAGTCTGCAAGTCGGCGACGAAACGATCAGGCAGCCATTGATATGGGTGGCGCCGGTACGGGTGGTGCCGTTCGTCGATGCATTGCTTGGCGCCGACTGGCTGGATGAGCAGCGCCGCGTGTGGATTTCATTCGCCACGTCAACGGTGTTTTTTCAGGCACGGTAGTCAACCCGCTGCCTGGCTGGGCTTTAAAATTGGTCATGACATAAGGGCCATCATACCCGCCCTTCCGTGCCGAACAAACCCTGGGGGCGAACAACCAGCAATAGCGCCATGACGGCGTACAGCATCACCTCGGAATAGGCGGAATTGAATGCGCTGGTGATGCTGACGATCTCTCCGGCGATCAATCCGCCCAGCACGGCACCGGGAAACGAACCCAGGCCACCGATCACGATCACCACGAAGGATTCGACCAAAAACGAATCCCCCATGTCTGGCACTACGGCGATGATCGGCGCGTAGATCATCCCAGCGAAGCCGGCAGCCACCACGCCGATCGCGAACACCAACAGGAACGTCCGTCGCACATTGATGCCGAGGATGCCGACCATGCGCTGGTCCTCGATACCGGCACGTACCACCAGGCCGATCGACGTGCGGTACAGCACCAGCCATAACACCGCCAAAGTCACGGCGATGATGCCGATCACCTCCAACCGGTAGGTGGGATAGATCAGGAAGCCGAGCTGCGTGATGCCCTCGCCCCAGCTCGGCACCGAGACGTGCTGGCTGTTGCCGCCAAACAAGGCACGCACCGCTTCGACCAGCACGATGCCGACGCCGAAGGTAACCAGAATCTGGTCCTCCGGCGGACGCTGGTAGAACAAGCGCACCACCACGCGTTCCACCACGACGCCGACCACCAGCATGAATGCGCAACCCGCCAGCACCGACAGGATGAAGGAGCCGGTAGCCTGCATGACGACGAAAATTGCGTAGGCGCCCAGCATGAACAATGCGCCGTGGGCGAAATTCAGCACGCCGAGTGTGCCCAGGATGATGGTGAGGCCGCTGCTGACCAGGGCCAGCAATGAACCCAAAGCGAGGCCGTTGAAGGCCTGGGACAGCAGCAGCGGAATGCTCGGCATCAGTTGGAACCGGTCAAAAAATCAGGTATAAGAGCCCATGTGGCAGCCGGTTTCGTCGAGCGGCTGCATCACTTGCTCGCCCGGCACCACCCCGACCACGTCGTAGAAATCTTCGGGATTCTTCATCGCCGACGGCGCCTTGCCGACCACCACCGGCACCGGGCGGACCATCTGGTGGTCGCCGGCGCGGTAATACACCTTGCCAAGCGACGTTTCGTACGGATTGGATTCCGAACCCTCCAGCACCTTGATCACCGCCGGCGGATAGAAGGTCTTGGCCCGTTCCACCGACGCGGCCCAAACCAGCGTCTGCATATAGCCGATATGGGCGCCCCAACGCGGATGGTACTTGTTCCGCTTCAGGAACGCCTGCACAAAATCCTTGGCCAGCGGATAGCGGTCCTCCATGGTCCACCAAAAGTCGAACGTGCCATAGACGCCCGCCATCAGCCTGGCGCCGGTCTGCTTCGCTTGGAAGGAGGAGATGTTCGGCACGATCAGCTTCATCTTCTTCAGCACGCCGAACTGGTCCGCCTGCTTGGTGGACGCCACCGCATCCGCGCCGAACGCGATATTCACAAACACATCGGCGCCACTGTTCGCGATGTTCAGCAGCGCAGAGCTGAAGTCGGAGGTTCCTAAGGGCACGATCTGCTTCGTCGCCATTGTCCAGCCATAGGGCTTAGTGAACTGGGTGAACGAATCGAAGACGGAGTAGCCGTAGGTGTAGTCAGGCACCAGGAAGGCGGCCTTGATGTTCTTGCCATACGCCTTGCCAACCACCGGAGCGAGCGCCTTGCACGCCATGTAGGCGGACGGCTGCGAGCGGAAGCCGTAGCGTTGGCAGTCCTTGCCGGTGGTGTCGTTGGAGCCGGAGGCGCCGACCATATTCAGCACCTTCTCGCGTTGCGCCAATTCCTCCAGTGCGATTGCAGTGGCGCTGCTGACCGAGCCGGTGATCATGATGGCCTTATCGGATTGGATAAAGCCGGTCTGCGCCTGCACCGCCACGTTTGGCTTGGTTTGCGAATCGGCAACTTTGTAGTGCAGCGTCTTACCCAGAACGCCCTTGCCTTTCAGGCCCCATTTGCGGGCGATCGCACTGCCCGCGTTGATCTCGGCGATCGCGAGTTCATAACCGAGTTGCTCGTCAGTTCCGTCGGCAGAATAGGCACCGGTCAGTGGCGTGGTGATGCCGATGAACGCGGTGTCGCCGCTAACGCCAGCGGGAAAGGTGCCGATGGCCGGATGAGTCTCGGCGGCAAAGCCGGGCCTGGCCAGCGCCAGTCCGCCGGCAATGCCAAGGCTGGCTTCAAGGATTCGGCGGCGGCTTATGCCGCCCGATTGGGTGCTTTGGGTCACGATTTCCGGCCTCCCCGTATAACGCCGCCCCTGTACGGCCTTGCGATGGGCGTGCGAGCCGCCCCGACGGGCACTTAGCGGCCAATGCCGTTGTAGGCAACAGCGAAACGGCAAGACCAGAGAGCAGTACTTACCAATTCGCTCTACAACTCGGAAAAGGTTATATCGTGAGGTAGGTCAAGATCAGGAATCGCTCCGTCTTGCGGCGCGGTTTTCGTGCGCGTAAGTAATGGCTTCTGTCCAAGCTGTCGGCTGTTCGGCAAATCCATAAAATCGGGCAGGCGACGGCTGTCCAAAGGAGGGTCCAGGAAATGAAAAATTCGCGTTCTTCGTTCGTCCCATCGCGCCGTCGCCTGCTGCAGGCGGGCGTCGGCTTGTTAGGGGGCGGGCTGGTGCAATCAACGCTGCCGCGCACCGCCAGTGCCGCCAACGCGACGCCGGTCGGCAACTGGCCCGCCGGTGCGTCAGGGTCCACCGTGTTCGTCGGGATATGCCTGCCGCGCACCGGAACCTATGCCGTACCGGGCGAGGACGAGCTGAAAGGCTATGAACTTGCCATCGAACACCTGAACAGCGGCGACCCGCTGATCAGGAAGATCTCGCCGCGCACCACGAAAGGCGTGCTGGGTAAGGAAGTCAAGTACGGGGTCGCCGATTCGCAGGCGAAGCCGAATGTCGCGGTGCAGGCGCAGTCCCAGTTCATCTCGGACAACAAGGCGATGATGATCGGGGGTTCCGTCTCCTCCGCGGTCGCCGTGGCGGTGAACAAGCTGGCGCAGCGTGAGAAGGTGATCTACCTGCCCGGCATCACCGGATCGAACGATACCACCGGCAAGGACTGCGTGCGCTATTCCTTCCGCCAGTGCTTCTATGCCCAAACGGCGGCGGCCGCGATCACACCTGTCATGGTGAAGCAGTTCGGCAAGAACAAGAAGATTGCGTTCCTGACGCCGGACTACACCTATGGCCACACGGTGCGGCAATCCATGCAGAGCGCGCTGGCGAAGGATGGCTGGACGGTGTCCACCAACCAGATCGCACCGCTCGGGGCGCCTGACTACAGCTCCTATATGCTGAATATCGCCAACAGCGGCGCCGACGTGCTGATCAACATCAATTTTGGCAACGACGCCATCCTGTCGATCAAGCAAGCCAAGCAGTTCGGCGTACTGGACAAGATGAAGCTGGTGGTGCCCTACAACACGCCGTTCCTGTCGCGCGATGTGGGGCCAGATCTGATGGCGGGCGTGCTGGCCGCCACGGATTTCTGGTGGACGCTGGAAGACCGCTATCCGATCGCCAAGGGTTTCGTCGCGGCGTTCGAAAAGAAATACAGCTACAAGCCAGAATGGGGCGCCAACTCCGCCTATATGCAGGTGGCGATGTGGGCCAATATGGTCGAGGCCGCTAAAACCTTCGACCCGGTCGCCGTCATCAAGGCATACGAGGCCGGCCATAAAATCCAGTCCACCGTGGGCGAAGTCTGGTTCCGGGCGGCGGACCACCAGCTCGTGCGGCCGGTGATCATCGAGCGCGGCAAGAGCAAGAGCCAGATGAAGTCGCCGGACGACTATTATGAGATTCTGGAAGTGGTGCCCGGTGGACCGCTGATGCAGAAGCCGGACGCGTTCGGTTGCAAGTTGGGCGATTACACCTGACAGAGCAGGGCCTGGTGCCACACGCCGGACCACGCTGGCATGTCCGGCCGGTGACTGCGGGGCGCAAAGCGGCGGGGCAAATCTGGCCATGGATCCTGCTATGACCGGGGTTGCTTCGTCGCTCTCGCTCCGGGCAGGAAAGTTCCCGTCATGGCCGGGTCAAGCCCGGCCATGACGAAAAACGTGTGGCACGCCCCACTTTCATCCGGTCGCGGGTCGGCCGCGCCGGCCGGTGGTCAACTCGCAATGACATGATTAGATTGGGTAACGACGTGGGACGCGGATCATTATCGCGCCCGATAGCGATCGGTCCCGCCGGAGTCGGTTTCCAGGACCAGTTCGCCCCCGCCAAGCATGTGATTGACATGCGCCAGCACTTCGCCGAATGCGAAGCCGGTCTGGTGCTCGTCAAGTTCGCGATGGAACACGTGGGGCACGAGTTCTGCCACCGATAACGGACGTTCCCGGCACGCCGCCGCAATCAAACCACAACGTTGCGCGTGATGGGTGATCAATTCGGCGATCCGCGCGTGCAGTCCGTAGAACGGCAGCCCATGGCCGGGCAGCACCAGCACCTCGTGCGGCACCGCTTCTCGCAGCGCACGCAACGAGCGCAGGTAGATACCCAGCGCGTCCAGGTCCGGCTCCATCGCGTGCACGCTGACATTCGGTGAGATACGCGCGATCACCTGGTCGGCAGCAAAGAACAGCTTCTCCGCCGGGCGTACCAGCATCGCTTGTTCCAGCGCGTGGCCGCCGCCGGTCTGCACCTGGAAGTCGCGGGCGCCGATATGCAGCGTGTCGCCATGCTGGAGGCGGTGATAGCTGGTGGGAACACCGGTGGTGCGGCGCAGGTATTCATGGCCGCGGCCTAGCACCAGGTCCGTGATCTCAGCGGAAAGACCGTGGCGGCGGTAGAACGGGCGAAATGCATCCGCACCCAGGTCGCCGGGTGCATATTGCAGCGCCAGGCTGTACAGATATTCCGGACGCGGCATGGAAAGCGACAGGCCGAACCGTTCTGCCAGCCAGCCCGCCAACCCGACATGGTCCGGATGGTAGTGGGTCACGATCATCCGCGTCAGGCGCTGCCCTGCCAGCGGTCCGGCCAAGATCGCATCCCACGCCGCGCGACACGCCGATGTGCCGAGGCCCGTGTCCAGCACGGCCCAACCGTCATCGTCCTCGAGTAAGTAGATGTTCACGTGATCCAGCCGGTAGGGCAGCGGCAGCCGGAACCACAGCACGCCAGTCGTGATCTGAATGGCGTGCCCCGGCGCGGGTGGCAGGTCATGCGGGAAAACCAGAGATGAGGTGGCGCTATCCATGCGCCAGATGTAGCGCGGCGGGAAACGCCCCGCGAGGCGGCCCTGGCGCCGGTCCGCTGTGCCCTCAGCGCAAACCCGCGGGAAATCGCGCGGCCGCGCCTTGCCCCCCTCCCCCTGTCGCATGATATGCAGGCTCCGGGAGGTCGGCGGTGGACGGGCGCCTCGCCAACCCGGTCAGGTCCGGAAGGAAGCAGCCGCAACGAGTTTCCGCTCGGGTCGTTGTCCGGTCTCCCACTTCGCACCCCGTTCGCTTGACGCCGTCACCGGGGCGCCGCACCCCCCGCCGCCATGAGTGAGACCGAACCGATTGTCAGCGCCGGTGCCGTGATCGCACTGCGCTTGTTCGATGTCGCCTACGCGATAGATCTGGCCCGGGCGGAGCGTCTGTGGTCGGCGCAAGCCCGCGCCTCCAGCCGACTGCGCCTGACCGCCACGCCGCCCAAGGCGATGGCGTTCGGTGTGCCGCCTTTGGCGTTGGCGCTGGATCCGGTTGCACTTGACCTGGGCGGGCAAAGCGTCTCCGCTGCCGTCTCCGCACGGTTATACGATTTTGGCGCGATCTCGATCGCGTTGCGCGTGCCGGTCGCCGAAATGCCGTGGTCCGGCTATGTGCGGCGGCTGAACCAGGTGGAACAAATGGCCGGTGGCAGCACCGAAGCCGGCCCATGGGCGCGGCTTCTGGCGCGGGTGCGGGACCCGTTGCTCGCTGCATTGGAACGGCCGGAAGCGCAATCACGTGTGGAAGAGGACTACCTGATCGGCCTGGTGCAGAGTTTCGACCAGCCTATGTCGGCGGCGGCGTTGCAGCAACGCATCGATCTGGTGCCGCTGCTGTCGGGCGAGCAACGCGCCTTGTCGGAAAGTGCGCGGCAGGACGTGCTGCGGCAGCGGTTTTCCTATTACACCGACGATTTGGTCGTGCTGACCTGGGACCGCGCCTTCATCTACGAACCGCGCGGCGATTCCGACGTGATGGACGTGGTGGAAGTTGCCAACGCGCAGTTGCTGGAAATGCGTTACTACGACGAACTGCTGGATGCCGAACTGCCGCGCATGTACGACCTGGTGGAAAGCGCGCGCCGCGCCACCAGCGTGCTCGCGTCGCGCCGCTTCGCCGAACTGGCGCGCGGGCTTTACACGCTCGTCGCCGAAGTCACCGAACTGACCGAGCGCGTGGACAACGCATTGCAGGTGACGGAGGATGTCTATCTCGCGCGCATTTACGCCGCCGCGCTGGATTTGTTTCGTGTTCGGTCCGTTAGCGCGGCGGTGGATCGCAAGCTGTCGATCATTCGCGACACTTATACGGCGTTGCATGATGAAGCTTCGGCACGGCGGGCCGAACTGCTGGAACTGCTGATCACCGTGCTGATCGTCATCGAAGTGGTGCTGGCGGTGATCCCATTGGTGCATCGATGATGGCGCGCGTCCGAGGCTCTGAGGTGCGCCTTGTTGGCTGTGGCCCGCCGAAGCAATCTCTGTCCAGTGCGCGTAACCAGCCGGGGGAACTGCCTCAGCGTTCCGCGGCTCGCAACAACAGCAACCGCTGCAGCGACAGTGGAAGGAGGAACCGACCATGCCGATCGAACGCATGCTGACTGAGGAAACGCCCGTCGCCGACCTGGTGGGGCGCGTGCTGGCCGAGGCCGGAATCGAATACGTTTTTGGCATCTCCGGCGGCCACACCGGCCGCATCATCGGCGGCTTGCGCAAGATCCAGAATTCGCTGCGCATGGTGATGGTGCGCGAGGAGTCGCTCGCCGGCGTGATGGCCGAAGTCTATGGCCGTCTGACGCGCCGCCCCGGTGTGCTGATCGGGCAAGGCCCGTGGGTGCTGGGCAACGGCATGATCGGCACGATCGAAGCGTTTCTCTCCAGTTCGCCGATGTTGCTGCTGACGGATTTTTCCGATGCGTCGCGGCTGCAATTGCACGCACCATATCAGCAGGCGACCGGCGATTACGGCAGTTGGGATGCGCGGCGCGCGTTCTCCGGCGTGACGAAGCAGGTGATGCAGGCGACCGACCCCGGCAGCGCAGTGCAGGCGACGCAGCTTGCGATCAAGCACGCGGTTTCAGGGCAGGCGGGACCGGTGGTGGTGTTGTTTTCGCAGGATTCGCTGGCGGGCACGATGGGACCGGATTCGGTGCCGGCGCTGTACCCGACACGGCATTACCTGCCGCTGCTGCCGCCGCCTGCCGAGCCGTCGCGTGTTACCGCCGCGGTTGATGCATTGCTGGCGGCGCAAAAGCCCGTGGTGATCGCGGGCAATGGCGTGCGCATCGCGCAGGCCTATGGACCATTGCAGGCACTGGCCGAGACGGCAGGACTGCCGGTCGCTACCACAGCCGCGGGGAAAGGTTGCATCGCCGAAACGCATCCGCTGGCCCTGGGGGTATTCGGCACGTTCGGCACTGCCGCTGCCAATGCGACGATCGCCGAGGCGGACCTTGTGCTGGCAATCGGCACCAAGCTCGGCCCGTCGGACACTGCGTGGGAAAACCGCAAATTGCTCGACCCGACGCGGCAAACTTTCATCCAGATCGACATCGAGCCGCGTAACGCATCGTGGACCTTCCCGGCAGAGCATGTGCTGCTCGGCGATGCGGCGGTGGTGCTGCGGCAGTTGGTGGATGCGGTAGGTACGCATGGGGAAGGACGGCGCGCGGCGGCGGAACGGCGGGTTGCCGGCTGGCGGGCGGAAAATGGCTATTTCGAGGCACCGGAATACCACTCGGACGAACAACCGATCCTGCCGCAGCGGGTCATTGGAGAACTGATGCGCACCCTGCCGGACGACGCGATCGTCACCTGCGATGCGGGTGAGAATCGCATCATGATGACGCATTGGTATCAAACGAAACAGGCCGGTGGGTTCTTGCAGGCGGCCGGATCGGGGCCGATGGGGTTTGCGATTCCCGCGGCGCTGGGCGCGAAGCTGGTGCATCCCGATCGGCCGATTGTCGCAGTATGCGGCGATGGCGGCTTCGCGATGACGATGAACGGGCTGATGAGCGCATTGGAGCAGGACATTCCCATCACGGTGGTTGTGTTCAACAACAACGCGCTGGGCTGGGTGCTGCATGGCGGCGGGCCGTTCGCCGCCGAGTTCAACGATTTCGACCATGCGGCGATCGCCCGCGCGATGGGCTGCCGTGGCGAACGCATCGCCGACCCGGCGGCACTTGGCCCGGCGTTGCGCGAGGCGGTCGCGTCGCGCGTGCCGACAGTGCTGGATGTGCGGACGTCGCTGAAGGTGTCGTTCGCGGACATTACGTCACCGCTGGCAGTGGAAGCGTCGCCACGGCGGCGTTGAAAACGCTGTCGCGAGCGGGGTTGAGCAACGCGGCGGATCAATGCGGTTGGGTCGCGAAGTGAACCAACCGAAGCAGCGAGGGTGAGGGCGATCAAGAGGGCAGAAAGTCGTGGTGCCGACCCGACGTCCCTCACCCGCCGCTGCGGCGACCTCTCCCGCTTCCGCGGCCGAGGTTTACGCGTGTACAAACGGGCAGCCGCCGTCTTTCAGCGGACGCCAGGCCTCGGCGGGCGGGATCGTCGCGAGGCGCGCGCAGAAATCGTATTTGTACTTCGCTTGCGACGGCGGCTTCACCTGCCACAGATACATCACATGCATCACCCGCCCGTCCTCGCGGATTTTCACGTTGGTGTTGTAGAAGTCGTTGACCGGTGTTGCCTTCATCTTGGCCACCACCGCATCGGAATCGGTACTGCCAGCGGCCTTTACCGACTTCATCCAGTGATACGCCGCACAATAACTGCCAGCGTGCAGCAGCCCCGGCACCATGCCGCCCATTTTCGCAGCCCAGCGCTTCGACCAGGCGCGCGTCTTCGGCGTCATGTCCCAATAGAACGAATCAGTATAGATTAAGCCGGCGCAGGTCGCCTGGCCGATCGAATTGACGTCGCTGATCTGCATCAGTAGCGTCGCTTGCTTGGTGTTGCCGCTGGCAAGGCCGAATTCGCTCGCCTGCTTGATGCAGTTTTGCAGGTCGGTGCCGGCATTGGCATAGCCGATCACCTCCGCACCCGACGACTTGGCCTGGATCAGGTAGCTGGAAAAATCCGCCGTTCCTAACGGCGCGCGCACTTTCCCAAGCACCTTGCCGCCGGCAGCTTCAACCGCGGCGATGGTGTCGCGCTCCAATGCATAACCGAAGGCGTAATCGGCGGTGATGAAGAACCATGTCTTGCCGCCCGCCTTGGTGAGTGCACCGCCGGTGCCGTGCGCCAGTGCGTAGGTGTCGTAGGAAAATTGGACGCCGTACGGCGAGCACTGCTTGCCGGTGAAGTCCGACGCGGCCGGACCGGTGATGAGGTAGATCTTCTTCTTTTCGCGCGCGATCTGCTGGATCGCGAGACCCGATGACGAGGCGGCACCGTCGGCCAGCACGTCGACGCCCTCATCGCACCATTGCCGCGCCAGCGCCGCCGCCACGTCAGGCTTGTTCTGGTCGTCGGCCTGGAGAATCTCGACGGGCCGGCCCAGCACCGAGCCGCCCATATCCTGGATCGCCAATTCCGTCGCGACATGATTGCCGGGTCCGCCGACGTCGCGATACGGACCGCTCATGTCCGACAACAGGCCGATGCGGATGGGCTTGGAAGTACTCTGGGCGCGGATGATGCCCGGCATGGCGATCGGCGAGGCCGCAAGGCTGCCCAGCAGCACGCGGCGGGTAAACTTCGTCATTGAGTCACGTCCCCCGTTAGAAACAGCGCCGGTCGTTGCACGACGACGCTGACGCAGTGTGCCCGTTTCGTCCGCAGCAGGAAAGCAACGGTGTTGTCGGGGTTATCCTGTCGCGCTGCGACCATAATTTCCAACGACAAAGCTGTACAGACGCTCCTTGCCGAGCAAGAATACTCGGGCGCCGCGCGAGAACAGTTGGGTTATTGCTGGGTCGCGGACGTCCAGGCCACCGGTATAGGCGCCGAACGCCGGCAGCATGATGCGACGCGCGTCGGCGACGAAGCATCGGCGCGATATCGTACCGCCACGCGCGGCGATGTTCGCCTTTGGGTGGTAATGGCCGCTGATTTCGCCCGACGCGCCAGCGATCGCAGCGTGGCGGAACACAAGGCGCGCAGCGGCGAATTCTGCAACGTGGTCGCCGGTGATGCCGGCGGGTGGTGCTGGGTCGTGGTTGCCCTGCACCCAGATGAAGCGATGCGCGTCGGTCATGGCTTTCAGCCGCGCGATCTCGCCTGCCGGCAAACGGGCGGCGCCATCGCTGTCGTGGAACGAATCGCCCAGCGCCACGACGATGCGTGGCTGGTAGCGGCGCAGCAGCAGCGCCAGACGATCGAGCGTGGCGTGGGTGTCCCAGGGCGGCAGCAACATGCCTTTGCGGGCGAAGGACGAGCCCTTTTCCAGGTGCAGGTCCGAGACGACGAGCGTGCCTGTGGCGGGCCAGTGCAGTGCACCGGCGGGGTCTAGCATCAGGCGCTCGCCGGCGAGATGGACAGGGGCGGCAGACATGCGTGAACAATAGCCTTTCCCGCGAGGCGGGAGAGGTAGCGGTGCCCCAGTACCGTGGGTCAGGGCGATTGGGACGGCACGTTTTCTTGCCTCCCGATCACCCTCACCCTCGGCGCCTGCGGCGTCTCGACCTCTCCCGCTTTGCGGGAGCGGTTTTAATGTCGGAGAACCACCATGGATATGAAATCCGCCCTGATCGTCGGCGCTGGCAGAGGACTCTCCGCTTCCCTTGCGCGGTTGTTCGCGAGGCATGGACTGCAAGTAGCGCTCGCGTCGCGCAGTCCGGAGAAGCTCGCGAAGCTGGCGGAAGAAACCGCCGCCGTCAGCTTCGCCTGCGAAGCCGCGGAACCGGAAGAAGTCGCTGCCTTGTTCGATGTCGTCGTCTCCACGACAGGCGTGCCGGACGTCGTGGTTTACAATGCCAGTGCACGGGCGCGCGGCCCGATCGCCGAATTGGAACCGGACGCCGTCGCACGCGCCATTGCGGTCTCCGCCTATGGCGGGTTCCTGGTCGGCCAGCAGGCCGCGCGGCACATGCTGCCTCGTGGCACCGGCGCCATTCTGTTCACGGGCGCTTCGGCCAGCGTGAAGGGCTATGTGCACTCCGCAGCGTTCGCCATGGGCAAGTTCGCCCTGCGCGGGCTGGCGCAGAGCATGGCGCGCGAACTGGCGCCTCAGGGCATCCATGTCGCCCATTTCGTCATCGATGGCGGCATCCGTAGCGCCACGCGCCCCGATCCGGCCGACAAGCCCGACAGTTTCCTTGATCCGGATGCGATTGCGGAGACTTATTGGCACGTGGCCAACCAACCGCGCAGTGCCTGGACCTGGGAAGTGGAACTGCGGCCCTGGGTCGAGCGATTCTAACGAATTCGCAGCGTTTCCCGGGACGCCAGCGGATTTGAAGCGCCTCCGCGTGTTTTGAGCAGAATCAAAGTACCGGGGAAGAGGCTTGCGTGAGCGACTGCCGTGCGTTCCGTCAGGGTGGTTTCCGCGTCCAGCACCTGGATGAAGTCCGCCACACCGTGGCGTTGGTGCAGGCCGACATGACACTGACCGACGACGTGGTGGCACTCTACACGGCGCCGGGGGGCGGCTGGCAGGAAACGGCCGGGACGCTGCCGACGCCGGACATAGACGAAGCGCCCCCGATTATGCCGGCCGCAGCCGACAGCTTGGCCGCCGCATCGGCGTCCACCGGGACGATGGAGCACTGACAAAACCCATCCCGGCCCGATGAGGCTGGTTGTCACACCATGTCATCGCGCGGCGAGGAGCCCCGAACCAGGAATGCTCGCCTCACCGCGAGGACCAAACCAAAGATTTGCGGTCCCGAAAGTTTAAAACTTTTGGTTAACCTGCGGCAACTAAGGTATACCCCCGCGGGGATACGGGGTTCACTGGATGACAGCGGGTGTCATGCCTTCAGGATCGGCATCGCCACCGGACGCGCTCGGCGCGCCCACGCACACGGCATCGGTAGCCGCCGTCGGGGCCGGGATAGGCCTTTCCCGCGGTGCCGCAGGTACGCGGGCGGCCGCAATCGGGGCGCCGGCCGATCTGGACGGCGAAGCGTCTGGCGCGACCGCGTCCCGCCACCCGCCCGGCCACCGTTTGTTCAATCTGGCGCGGCTGCCCACGGCTGGCATCCTGTTTGCCTTCGACGCGGCCAGCGTCGCCGTGGTGTGGCCGCTGGTGCTTTGGTACGTGCAGGCGGCCATTCTCCCACGCCCGCCCTTGCCGATAGATATACGTGGCATCCTGTATCCGGCCGTCGACCTGGTATTGCTCTATGCGATGGGCCTGTATCGCCGCGATGCGCTGCTCCACCTCCGCATGTCACTGTCACGTATACCGCTGGCCGTGGGCATGGGCGCGGCACTCACCCTTCTATGCTCCATAACGCTCGGCGGGCTCGTTCCCGTACTGTTCTTGCGTTCTGGCGGACGCGATCAGATGCTCGAGCTGGCGTTGGCCAGTATCTGCTTCACAGCCACCGCGTTCAACGCGCGGCTGCTGGTGAAGGTGATGGTGCAGCGCCAGATGTTGCGCCGCCGCCTGCTGGTGGTGGGCGCCGGCCAGCGGGCCTGGGACCTGCTGTTTATGCTGTCCAAGGAAGGCCGCAACCTGAACTACGACGTTGCCTTCCTGCACCATGACGCGCTGGGAGAGGCGGACACCCGTCTGACCGGCGATCCGGATGCACGTATTCTGCGGCCGGAGAAGTTTGCTGTGCTGCCGGCCGCGCGCCAGCTCGGCGCCGACCAGATTGTCATTGCGCCCGATGAGCGGCGGGGGATGGACCTGGAGGAGTTGCTGGCGTGCAAGACCGCAGGCTTTCCCGTGGTGCAGTACCTCAGCTTCGTCGAGCAAGAAATCCGGCGCGTCGATTTGAAGCGGATGGAACTGGGGTGGCTGCTGTATTCCGACGGCTTCCAGTTCAGCGGGATCGATCGTTTCCTGAAGCGGGTGTTCGACGTTGTTGTCAGTTCATTCCTGCTGGTGGCTACGGCGCCGGTGATGGTGGCCGCCATGATCGCCATCCGCTCGGAAGGACCCGGTGGGGCGCTGTACCGCCAGGACCGTGTGACGCAGGGCGGTCGGGTCTTCCGCATCCTGAAGCTTCGCACGATGCGAACCGATTCCGAGAAGGGCGGTGCGGTCTGGGCGGCACAGAAGGATTCCCGGATTACCAAAGTCGGGGGTTTCCTGCGCCGCACGCGCATCGACGAGCTGCCGCAGCTTGTGAACGTGCTGCGCGGGGAGATGTCGTTCGTCGGACCGCGGCCCGAGCGGCCGGTGTTCGTCACGGAACTGGCGCGGCAGATTCCTCTGTATAATGAGCGCCATATCATGAAGGCAGGTCTGACCGGCTGGGCGCAGGTGAATTACCCGTATGGCGCCTCGGTCGAGGATGCGCGCTCGAAGCTGAGCTACGACCTGTACTACGTGAAAAATTTTTCGATTTTGTTCGACCTGGTGATCCTGCTGCAGACGCTGCGCGTGGTGCTGTGGCCGAGCGGCGTGCGATGAAGGCTGCGGCAGCTATTTTCGTTGCCGTGCGCGGCGATATTCTTCTGCCAGGGTTACAATCGGGACGCGTTGCCGGTTAACGCCGAACAAGCCCGCGTGTCCCTCAAGGTGGCGGCCGCTGGCCGTCCGGGGTATCTACGCGTCGCAACCGACGGCTGCCTTGCGCACCATGATCATCGACATGCACACCCATGCCGGGCGTCCCAACCGCACCGGCCCGGTCGATCGTTCCGTTCTCGCCACCATGGCATCGGGCGGTGTTGCGGCTGCTGTGGTCTCCGCCATCGCCGACCTGCCGATGATCCGACGCAATCCCCAGACGAAGCGGCTGGAGAAGGTCCGCGATCCGGAACCCGGGGAATGCCTCGCCGCCGTGGAAGACTATCTCGCCGGTTTTGAAGCGACCGGAGTCCGTATTGCGCGTGAACCGCACGAGATCCGCGCCGATGATCCGGGACTGGTGCTCGCGGTGGAAGGCTGTGATTTCCTGGAGGGCGATCTCGATCGGCTGAACACGTTGGTGGCACGTGGCGTGCGCAGCATCCAGCTCACTCATTATCTGGTCAACGAAACCGGCGACATCCAGACAGCGCCACCGGTGCACGGTGGGCTGACCCGTTTCAGTGCCGAGGTGGTACGGCGTATGAACCAGCTCGGCATCATTGTGGATGTCGCGCATTGCTCCGAAGCGACGGTCAGAGGTATCGCCGCCATCACCGCGAAGCCAATCCTATGCTCACATGCCAACCTGAAAGAGCCAGGGCATCCCGACGGTGACCATCCACGCTATGTCGGTCCCGACTATGCACGCATGGTCGTGGAAACAGGCGGTGTGATCGGCGCATGGATCGCCGTGCTGTGGGCCGAGAAGCTGCCCGGCCTGATCCGTCATCTGTTCCGGCTGATCGATGCCGTCGGCATCGACCATGTCGGCATCGGCACCGATCTGCCTGCCGGCGCGGCCAAGGCCGAGATGCCGGACTTTTCCCGCCACCGGGAGATCGCCGCGGCCTTGCGGGACCGCGGCATGACAACGGACGAGGTGGGGAAGGTCTGCGCTGGCAACTGGCTGCGCGTGTTGCGCGCAACGCGCGCCGATTGCTCCATAGTGCCAGGAGACGCACGATGAGCCGCGACGATCAGAAGCGCGCCGCCGCCCAGGCCGCGGTGGAATTGGTACAGAACGGTATGGTTGTGGGCCTGGGCACCGGATCGACGGCCGCGTTCGCGATCGACGCGCTGGCGGAACGGGTTCGCCAGGGGCTGCAGATCATCGGCATTCCCACTTCCGAACACAGTGCAGCGCAGGCGCGGACCGGGGGAATTCCGCTGGGCACGCTGGAAGAGCATCACCGCATCGCGCTGACCATCGATGGTGCGGACGAGATCGCGCGCGGCTCGCTGAATTTGATCAAGGGATTGGGCGGGGCCTTGCTGCGCGAAAAGATCGTCGCGGCGGCGAGCGAGCGGCTGGTGATCGTTGCCGATAGCGAGAAACTGGTGGACCGGCTGGGAACCGGCACGCCGGTGCCGGTGGAGGTGGTGCCATTCGGATGGCAAACAACTGCGGAAAGGCTGGCGCGGTTGGGCGCCGATCCGGTGTTGCGGCGCGACGCCACGGGACAGCCATTCCACACCGACGGCGGCAACCTGATCCTTGATTGCGGCTTCGGCCCGATCGCCGATGCCGCGGCATTGGAGCCGGCGCTGTCGCACGTGGTCGGCGTGGTGGAAAGCGGATTGTTCATCGGCATGGCCGAGATGGCTTTGGTTGCCGGCGACGCGGGTGTGCAGCATCTGACTCGGGAGCCACGGCAGGGCTGATGCGATCTCCGTGAGTGATCGCAAGCCTCGGCTTCACGGCCGCGGCGGCTCGAACTGTTTGCAAAAGAACAGTCGAGCGTGGCCGGGCGGATAATTGTCCAGCACGCCGAATTGAGAAAAGCCGAGCTTTTGGTAGAAGCGCACTGCCTGGAAGCTGAACGTATCAACGTGCGCCCCATGGCAGCCGCGGGCGCGTGCCTCTTGCTCTGCCGCTGCCATCAGCGCTGCCCCGACGCCGCGGTCGCGCAAGCAGTCCGGTACGAACAGCATTTGGACGTGCAACCAACCGAACAAGGTGTAACCCCAAAGGCCGCCGGCGACCGCGCCTTCGTCGTCGTGAATTGGGATGGTCAGAAGGCGCGGCTGGGCCGGGCCGATCACCGGGCGCGAATAAGCCTCCAGTGCGGCATAGATTGCCTCGAAGGTGCCGGGCGCAGGGTTGTCTGACGCCGTAAGGCGAGCGCCGGATCGCGTCACCGCATCCCAGGTTGGCGCGGTCAGGGACGGCCGCCCGCGATCAGGCAATGGTATTGAGCGTGCCGGCCGAACCTGCCGCCTGCGTGGTGGCTGCTGGCTGCGAACTACCCTCCGAGGCGCCGTGATGGTGGTGATGATGGGTTCGACCGGATGATTGAGCCGCAGCGGCCGGCGTTGCCGTCGCGGCCTGTGTAGCCGCCCCGGACTGGCTGGCGGTTGACCCACTTTGCGCCCGCTGTGGCGACTGGTTCTGCAGCTGGTTGCCCGCGACGGAATACGGCGAGAAGGATACGCCCGCGATGCTCATGCTTGCCCCCTCTGAAAAAGGACGCTGGCACGTTAGCACGCGACAGGTAAACCAAGGCTTAACGCGCGCGATGAGAAAGTGGGAAAGGCCCCGGACGTCCGCACAGCCGAGCCGATTTTCATGTCGGGGTCTGCCTGCCCGGCGCCTGCCTGAGCGGAGGCGTGCCAATCTACCTGAAGGTGCGGGCAGGCCTGTCTGGGCCTGCCCCTCGTTTGTGCGTATCGGCACTCACGTTCGTTTCCAGCATCACGCCGTGGCTGTCGCCTTCGCCGGAGTGTCGCCAGCCGCCGCAGAACCGCCCGCATTGCGTGCTTGTTCGTCCAGCATGCTTGGCACCAGCTTTTGCACGAAGCCGGCGATGATGCCGAGCAATGCGACGAATTGCGGGCGCCGTTCCGTCCATGCTGCCGTCATGGATCTGCAATCCCGGCACCAGTCCTGTCCAGAACAGCAGCACGATAGCCCCGCCGGAGACAGCGCCGATGATCAGGCGCAACATGCTGTCCAGCATGTTGCCAGTCTGAGGCCTGTTACCCGGATCCCGGCTATGAGGGATAGACTCGGTGTGGATTACTTGTTGCGGTCGCTATCCGCCTTCGCCTGTTGCTCACGCTCCTGCTTTTTGCTCGCCTCGTGGTGGCCGATCACGCAACCGGCGCCGGCGCCAAGCAAGGCATGATGTCCGGCGACATGACCGGCGACGCCGCCGACCACGGCTCCTTTCAAGCATCCCGCCGCCCGGGCATGAATCGGGACGAGCGCCAGGCCCACCGCCATCGCCATGGCAGCCGGAAGCAGCATCATACTCATAGCATTGGCCTTTCGCATTCGGTTTGTACCGGCGAGCCAACGCGTAACCATGGCGGATAGTTGCAGATTGTATTTGCCGCCCGGTTCAGTCGCTGGTCACAAATCCTCTGGCAGCCGGGCGGCGATGCGGATCACCTCGCCGTGGCGCGTCTCGCAGGGCAGGCACAAGGCGGCCAAAGCGGGGGCGACATCGTCCGGGGCAGGCAATTGCTCAGGATCCTCGCCGGGAAAGGCCAGATAGCGCAGCCGGGTACGTACCACGCCTGGATCTGCCAGGTTCACGCGCAGGCGAGTCTTGCGCAGTTCGTCGGCCCAGGTGAGCACCAGATGCTCCATGCCAGCTTTTGTTGCGCCGTACGCACCCCAGTAGGCCAGCGGTGCCCGCACCCGCGCGTCGGTGACGAACACGGCGCGTCCCGCCGGGGCATTGCGCAACAGAGGATCGCAGCTTCGGATCAGACGCCATGTCGCGGTGAGGTTGACGCCGACCGCGTCGGCCCATTCGTTCGGCATGATATGGGCGACGGGCGTCAGCCGCCCAAGTGCTCCGGCGCAATGCACCATCACGTCCAGCCGGCCGAACCGCTGATACAGACTTGGCCCGACCGCATCGACTTGCTCGCCTTCCTTCAGGTCGAGTGGCAGCAGGGTGGCGGAGCCGCCGGCGGCGCGGATAGCGTCGTCGGTGTCTTCCAGGCCGCCCGGGGTGCGGGCGATCATCACGACATGCGCACCGAGGCGGGCGAGCGCTATCGCTGTCGCCGCGCCGATGCCGCGGCTGGCACCGGTGATGAGGGCGATGTTGGCAGCAAGAGGATTGGAGGTCACGGTAGCCTCGAGCACTGGTTTTGACCGTCGCTGGTTAAGGCGCGCACGACGTGGAGGAAAGCTCGCCCCATGCTGAGGCGATCGGAACGCGGACGGACGGCTCGGCTGGCCCCTGCTGGTCGCCCGGAAGTGGGATCGAGCAAGTGCCGCAACGTCAGATTCAAGGCCTCCCACGGCAGAGGCCGCGATACAGCACGACAACTCTGGGTCCAGAGAGCTGGAGAATTCAGATCCATGTCGCCGCACATGTGGCGGAATACGCAGCTTCCGCGCATGTGTCCGCTATACTCAAGTTCTCCTGGTGGTCCGGTGTCGCGCAAGGGGTGGTGGCAGCGTTTCCGTATTCATTGATAATAGCGCTCATCATCCTGCTAACTAAGATCTCTGGTTCCGACACGTCGATTGCATTGAAATCCGTTGTCGACAGCAAGTAGGAGACGCTGACGGCACGGGCCCTCATCAAAGCACACCACGAGGTCGCTTTCTGACCGCTCGGCGGACGCGACCGGAATCAGTACAGGATCAGGCGCTCTCTGCCAGCAAGCTCAACTGGCGTTCGGAATTGTCGGCCTGGTCTGGCAATGGGATGGGATACTCGCCGGTGAAACACGCATCGCAGTAATGCGGTCGCGCGGGGTCGCGGTCGGGCTGGCCCAACGCGCGATACAGGCCATCGATCGAGATGAACGCCAGACTGTCGGCACCAATCAGCTTGCCCATAGCCTCGACACTGTGGTGCGAGGCCAGCAACTGGCTGCGCTCCGGCGTATCGATGCCATAGAAGCAGGAATGCGTGGTCGGTGGCGAGGAAATCCGCATATGCACCTCACGCGCACCCGCTGCGCGCACCATTTCCACGATCTTGCTGCTGGTGGTGCCGCGCACGATCGAATCGTCCACCAGCACGACGCGCTTGCCCGCCAGCACGGCGCGATTGGCGGAGTGCTTCAGCTTCACGCCGAGATGGCGGACCTTGTCGGTCGGCTCGATGAAGGTGCGGCCGACGTAATGATTGCGGATGATGCCCAGTTCGAACGGCACGCCGCTTTCCGCGGCAAACCCCATGGCTGCGGGCACGCCGGAGTCGGGCACCGGCACGATGACGTCCGCTGCTGCGGGTGCCTCGCGCGCCAGTTCGAGACCGATGCGCTGACGCGCCTCGTAGACGGGCGTGCCTTCCACCACGGAATCAGGGCGCGAGAAATAGATGTATTCGAACACGCAGAATCGCGGGCGCACGCGGCCAAACGGCTTGATGCTGTGCACGCCCTGGTCGTTGATCACCACGATCTCGCCCGGCTCCACGTCGCGGACGAAGCTCGCGTTGACGATGTCCAAGGCGCAGGTTTCGGAGGCGAGCACCCAGCCGCCGGTGCCTTCATTGCCGATGCGCCCCAGAATCAACGGGCGCACGCCCAACGGATCGCGCACGCCGATCAGCGCCTCATTCGAAAGCGCCACCAGGGAGTAGGCGCCGACCACCTGCTTCAGCGCGTCGATCAGGCGATCGACGACGGTGGAATACAGGCTGATCGCGATCAGGTGGACGAATACCTCGGAATCGGTGGTGGATTGGAACAGACAGCCACGGCGGACCAGGTTGCGGCGGAGGACGTGGGCGTTGGTCAGGTTCCCGTTATGGGCGACGGCGAAGCCGCCGAACTCGAAATCGGCGTAGAGCGGCTGGATGTTGCGCAGGATCGTGCCGCCTGTCGTGGCGTAGCGGTTGTGGCCGACGGCGGAGTGGCCGGGCAGGCCATTGATCACGCGGACGTCGCTGAAATTGTCGCCGACCAGGCCCATGCCTTTATGGGAGTGGAAGTGCTTGCCGTCGCTGGTGACAATGCCGGTGGCTTCCTGGCCCCGGTGCTGCAACGCATGCAGGCCCAAGGCGGCCACCGCGGCGGCGTCGGGGACGTTCCAGACGCCGAAGACCGCGCATTCCTCATGCAGCTTGTCGTCGTCGTGCGGCAGGGTGGTCGGCACAGTGGTCGGCAGGTCCATGCCTATCGGTCTCCTAATCGCGCGTCGACCCGGCGGCGGTACGGCTGAGTGCCGATCCCTGTGGCGTGGCGCGCAGCAAGTCGTCAGCAGTGGCTTCGCGTCCCGTGGGCGGGGCGTAGAGCCGGGGCCGGTAGTCAACAGGCAGTTGGCGCACCGCCCAGCAAGCCCCGGCATAGGCTGGCGTAAGAAAACGAGCCCGCTGCACGGGAGCCGGCCAGCGGTCCACCGGCACCACCATCCCTGCTACTATGTAGGCGAGGATCAGCACCGCCGCACCCCGCGCAAGGCCAAATACCAGCCCCAGCGTACGGTCCAGGCCCCCAAGGGGAGAATGGCGAACGGCGCGACCGATCAGGTGCGCCACGATCATCAGCAGGATCAGGGAGATGATGAAAATGACGGCCAGCGTCGCCGGATCGACCCAATAGGAGTTGCCAAACCAGGCATGC
>DATKPQ010000066.1:0-6799 GCA_035523995.1 Acetobacteraceae bacterium
AATTGTATGTTGCGACTCGCCAAACTGAGAGTTAGAGGATGTGAGTGCAAGTAATCACATTCCCTGGGCAGATACTTCGCGAATTCATGGAAACGAGGGTGAATACACAATTATTACGTGCATCACCCCTCTGAAGACTGAGCACAGACTCTTCGCGCTGCCCAACCTTAACAAGGACGTACCACTACCGTGACTCTCGATAAAACCTACCGGCCGGATGAGGTCGAGCCGCGGCAATATGCGGCGTGGGAGCGCTCGGGCGGGTTCACTTGCGACCCCACGAGCGCGAAGCGCCCCTATACGATCATGATGCCGCCGCCCAACGTCACCGGCAGCCTGCATATGGGTCACGCGCTGACCTTTACGTTGCAGGACATTCTGATCCGCTTTGAGCGGATGCGCGGGCGCGACGCGCTGTGGCAGCCGGGGACCGACCATGCCGGCATCGCCACCGAGATCGTCGTCACCAACCAGCTCGCCGAACGGCAGATCAACAAGCACGACCTCGGCCGCGACAAATTTATCGAGCGCGTCTGGGAGTGGAAGGCGGAATCCGGCGGCACGATCGTCAACCAGCTGCGCCGGCTCGGTTGCTCACCCGACTGGAAGCGCGAGCGCTTTACGATGGACCCGGGCCTCGCGGCAGCGGTGCGTAAGGTCTTTGTCCAGCTCTACCGCGAGGGCCTGATCTACCGCGACAAGCGGCTCGTTAACTGGGACCCGGAGATGCATACGACAATCTCCGACCTGGAAGTCGACAGCCGCGAGACCAAGGGCAAACTCTGGCATATCCGCTACCCGATCGAGGGCGAGGACGGCCGCTATGTAGTCGTCGCGACGACACGGCCGGAAACGATGCTCGGCGATACCGGCGTCGCGGTGCATCCCGAGGATGCGCGCTTCGCCGATGTGGTGGGCAAGAATGTGCGGCTGCCGCTGGTCGGCCGGCTGATCCCGATCGTCGCCGACGAGTATGCCGATCCGGAAATGGGCTCGGGCGCGGTCAAGATCACCCCGGCGCACGATTTCAACGACTTCGCGGTCGGGCAGCGGCATGGCCTCGAGATGATCAACATCTTTGATGAGGATGCACATCTCAACGACAACGCGCCCGAAGCCTATCGCGGGCTCGACCGCTTTGTGGCACGCAAGCAGGTGCTCGCCGATCTCGAAGCGGCCGACCTCATCGAGAAGATCGACGACCACACGCTGATGGTGCCGCATCACGACCGCTCGGGCGTCATCATCGAGCCGTGGCTGACCGATCAGTGGTACTGCAACGCCAAGGTGCTGGCCGAGCCGGCGATCGCCGCGGTCGAGACCGGGCAAACCGTGTTCGTGCCGCGGCAATGGGAAAACACGTTCTTCGCCTGGATGCGCGACATCCAGCCATGGTGCATTTCGCGCCAGCTCTGGTGGGGCCATCGGATTCCCGCGTGGTACGGGCCGGACGGATCGGTCTTCGTCGCGCGCGATGCCGCCGAGGCGCAGGCCCTGGCCGATGCGCAGTACGGCCGTCGGGGCGAAACGCTGGAGCAAGACGAGGACGTGCTGGACACCTGGTTCAGCTCCGGCCTGTGGCCGTTCTCGACCCTGGGATGGCCGGAGAAGACGCCGGAGCTGGCACGTTACTATCCCAGCGACGTGCTGGTGACCGGGTTCGACATCATCTTCTTCTGGGTTGCCCGCATGATGATGCAGGGCATCCATTTCATGGGCGATGTGCCGTTTCGCACCGTGTACATCCACGGCCTCGTGCGCGACGAGCGCGGCCAGAAGATGTCGAAATCCAAGGGGAACATCATCGATCCCCTGGAGCTGATCGACCAGTTCGGCGCCGATGCGCTGCGTTTCACGATTTGCGCGCTGACCGGACCCGGGCGCGATGTAAAGCTGGGCGCGAGCCGGGTGCAAGATTACCGCAGCTTCGTCACCAAGCTGTGGAATGCGTCGCGGTTCTGCGAAATGAACGGCATCCGGCCGGATGCGTCCTTCACCCCATCAAAGGCGAGCCTGCCGCTCACGCGCTGGATTCTGGACGCAACCAACCGCACGGTAGAGGAGGCGACGGCGGCATTGGACGCATACCGGTTCGATGAATATGCCGCCGCCGGCTACCGTTTCACCTGGAACACGTTCTGCGACTGGTTTTTGGAACTGGCCAAGCCGGTTCTGGAAGGCGAGTTGGACGGCGCCGCGGAAGTCCGCGCAACCGCGGCGCACGTGCTGGGCGTATTGCTCCGCCTGCTGCACCCGGCCATTCCCTTCGTGACAGAAGAATTGTGGGATCATTTCGGCTACGGCGCCCCATGCAGCTTGATCCGGGCGGCTTGGCCGGAGGCGTCGCTGGTGCCCGCCTCGACGGCAGCGCGCGAGGAATTGGATTGGGTGGTACGGCTGGTATCCGCGGTGCGTTCCGTCCGCACGGCGATGAACGTGCCGCCGAGCGCCACTGTTCCGATCCTGCTGCGCGATGCGAAGCCCGAGACGCTGGCGCGGGCGCAACGCTGGATCGAGCCGATCCGCCGCCTGGCCCGCGGTTCCGAGGTATCGGCGCTGGCCGGCGACATGCCAAAAGGCGCAGCACAGGCGGTGGTCGATGAGGCGACAGCGATATTGCCTCTGGCCGGCACGATCGACCTGGACGCAGAGCATGCCCGCCTGACCCGCGAGCGCGATAAGGCCGTGGCAGAAGCGGCAAAGCTGGCGAAGAAGCTGCAGAACGCCGATTTCGTCAGCCGCGCCCCGGACGAGGTGGTGGCGGAGAATCGCGAGCGGCTCGCGGCCTTCCAGGCGGACGTCGCGCGCCTGGAAGCGGCCCTGCGGTGGATCGAATAGTCGGGCCAAGCGAGGAAAAAACCAGTGCCCCCGCCCTTGCGGCAACGTCCGCAAGAGCGGGGGAAATTCTCAGGCCGTTGCCGGCATCGATAGTGGAATGCCCTCCGGGTCCAGCCGGTAGCCTCCGCCTTCCGTCACCAGCAGCCGCGCGTTTGCCGGATCGGGCTCGATCTTCTGGCGCAGCCGGTAGATGTGCGTCTCCAGCGTATGGGTGGTGACCGCGGCATTGTAGCCCCACACCTCGTTCAGCAGCACCTGCCGCGCCACCGCACGCGTCCCCGCCCGATACAGAAACTTCAGGATCGCCGCTTCCTTCTCGGTCAGCCGGATCCGTTTGTTCCGCGACGGGTCCTGCAACAGCTTGGCCGACGGCCGGAACGTGTACGGCCCGATCGAGAACACCGCGTCCTCGGAATTCTCGAAAATGCGGAGTTGCGCGCGCAGCCGCGCCAGCAGCTCGTTCAGCCGGAACGGCTTGGCGATGTAGTCGTTGGCCCCCGCATCCAGCCCGCGCACCACGTCCGTCTCGGCATCGGACCCGGTCAGCATGATGATCGGGATCTTCTGCCCCTGGCGGCGCAGCTTGACGCAGAAATCACGCCCATCGCCGTCCGGCAGCCCGACATCCAGGATCACCGCATCGAACCGGGCGTCCTTGGCGAGCAATTTCTCTTCCGCTTCCATCACGGTTCCGGCTTCGGTCGCAGCGAATTCGCCGTCCACCGCCAATTGCTCGGTCAGCGTTTCGCGCAGCGCCGCGTCATCATCGACGATCAGGATCGGTCGTTCGGCCGACATGTCTTATTCCTCTCCAAGTCGAGCGCCGGACCAAGGGTCCAGGCCGCGCTTCTCTCGTCAAACGGCACGGGAATCACCATAGCGGGGTGCCCCGTGCCACCGAAATGGATGCGCCATTCACGGTGATAATGCGTGATCACGATTTGGCGCGCAATGCGTCCCCTCACATCCTCGTGAGCATCCCGCCGCCGTCATGCACATCCGCCATATAAACAGCAAGCTTGCCCACACCGCTGTGCAGCCATCAAAGGTCATTTCCCGCGCAATCTTGACCAAATTGGGCCAGCATTGTCTCACTTTCCCGTAACCCGCGCGGTCGCCCCACGATGAACAGATTGCAAAGCCGTTCGCTGCCCATGCCTCCCCCGGCGCCTGCCGCGCCGGACGCCGCGCAGGCTGTGGTACGGCTCCGCCGCGTGCATCGTGCCGCGTCGGACCTGCGGCGCGGTATCCCGGTGGTTCTGACCGGCGAAGACGCGATGATCGCCGTGCTGGCCGCCGAATCGGCCGGCGCCGACAACGTCGCGGAACTCACCGCCCTTGCCGCCGAACCGCTTCTGCTCTTGCTCGCGCCCACCCGCGCGGCGGCCGCGCTGCGCCGGCCGGTCGCGCATGGCGAGGCCGCCGTCGCCGTCCACGTGCCCGAGTCGCTGCTGGTGCCCGAGGCCTTGCGTGCCATTGCGGAGCCCTCGGCCCAGCCGATCCACCCCGATCGCCTGGGCGACCCTGCCCCTTTGCCGCCCATGGCCGCCACGGCACTGACTCTCGGCAAGCTGGCCTTGCTGCTGCCGGCGGTGCTGGTTGCCGTGCTGCGCCCCAACCTGCAAGGCGAATTGGAGCATCGCCATCTGCTGGTCCTGCCGGCCGCCGACGTTGCCGATTACCCGGGATCCGCCGCCGCCGCGCTCCGCCAGGTCGCCGCCGCCCGCGTGCCGCTGGCCGACGCCCCCGACGCCCGCGTGATCGCGTTCCGCAGCGAAGGCGCCGGGCTGGACCACCTGGCCATCGTCGTCGGCGAGCCAGAGAAGGCCGCGGCGCCGCTGGTGCGCATCCATTCCGAATGCTTCACGGGCGACTTGCTCGGCAGCCTGCGCTGCGACTGCGGCGAGCAACTCCGCGGCGCGATCCGGCGGATGGCGGAGGAAGGCGCCGGGGTGCTGCTGTATCTGGCGCAGGAGGGCCGCGGCATCGGGCTGATCAACAAGCTGCGGGCCTATACCTTGCAGGATCGCGGCCTGGACACGCTGGACGCCAATCGCGCGCTGGGTTGGGACGCCGACGAGCGGAATTTCATGATCGCCGCGCGCATGCTGGAGGCGCTGGGCCTGCGCCGCATCCGCCTGCTGACCAACAACCCGGACAAACTCACAGCGCTGGCCGCGTGCGGCGTGGAGATCGCTGGCCGTGAGGCGCACAGCTTCGCGCCCAACGGCATCAACGACGAATACCTGGCCACCAAGGCGGCCCGCTTCGGCCATTTGCTGGATTGAGCGTGCCCATGGTTCAGGCGGTGGTATACCCGGACGGCCGGCTGGTGCTGCAGGGACAGGTGTTCCGCGCCGCCCTCGGCAGGACTGGCGTGCGGACGCACAAGCAGGAAGGCGACGGTGCGACTCCGGTCGGCCTGCTGCCGTTGCGCCGCGTTCTGTACCGGCTGGACCGGCTGCCTCCTCCGGAGTGCGCGGTGCCGATCGAGCCGATCTCCGAGACCGACGGCTGGTGCGACGACCCGGCGCACCGCGACTACAACCGCTACGTCCGCGTGCCGCATGAGGCGCATTGCGAGGAGCTTTGGCGGCACGACGGATTGTACGACGTGATCGGGGTGTTGGGCTGGAACGACGCCCCGGTGGAGAAGGGCCGCGGCTCGGCAATCTTCCTGCATGTGGCACGGCCGGACTACGCCCCGACCGAAGGCTGCATCGCGCTGGCGCCGCCGGATCTGCTGCGCTTGCTTGCGGCGGGGGTGACGGAGCTGGTGGTGGACGGCGGCGCCGCCGCCTCGTCTCGTCATGGCCGGGCTTGACCCGGCCATCTACCCGGTTGGATCGGGCGCGTTTTATCCGCATTCAAATGCACGGCTGACATCGCAAGCCACTGCGAGCCGCGCCGACTTTCCTTACACTGCGATTGCCGCCAACCACCTCGAATCGAGGTCCGGATCGGCTTCAAATGTGCCAACGGCATCGCGTCGTCTGAATACCGTCGATCAGCCGGATCTCATAGAAATCTATCAGCAGCAGCCCCGCGCGCAGTAGACTGAACCTCATGTACGTGCGAATCTGACCCTCGTGAACGGGATGCAGAGCATGCAGACCGATTTGATTTCCGGCACCAGCTTGCTTCGACGACGACGTCCCCCCGCGGATCGCAGCCGATAGCCCAGCCGATTACCCTGCGCGAGTAGCGGGTCCGCATCAATCAGCGTGCTTCTTCGCGCCTTCGTGGTTTTTGAAGATTGAAGAGCGGTGGTTAACGACCGGTGAATGTGGGAGTAAGCAAGCGCAGGCTGGCTCCTTCGCTCATCACGGTCTGCCTTGTTTTATGGGCAGCCGCTTTTTTTATAAACCACGAAGCCACGAAGCCACGAAGCCACGAAGCCACGAAGAATGGCACTGCCGCGCCGCACTGTCACCGACGCTGCTAAAACCCTACTGGTTCAGACAAGGCTTGGCGGTGAAATTATCGGAAGTCCGGTCAGCCGCGACACCAACGCAATATCGCACGGAAGCGGCAACGGCTTTTGATTGCGGCCGATGGCCGCACTGTGTGCATCTGCGTGCATCTGCGTGCATCTGCGGCAAAATTTCTTTGCCCCTGTCGCCCGCGGCCTGAACCATTCGGGTACCCCCGAAGTGATCGGATCTCGCGGCCCAGATGCACGCACATGTTGCGTGCCGACCCGGTCAGTCGTTCACGGCTGGTCAGATCCTGACCCGTATTTGCAAACTCAGGCTCTAAATACTGTGAGCAACAGCCTGGAAATAACGGTCTGAGGCCAGATCGGACTCCCGCCACCGCGCTGCTCCGATCCCGACCATTGCTGCGCCGAGTAGCGGCACTGAGGCAGGCACGGTCACCGACGTTGTGTAGACGAAGGCCCCACCACCGCCGCTGGCGTCCCATGCCGAGCCAAAATCGCCGCTTACACTTTCACCACCGG
>DATKPQ010000067.1:0-32890 GCA_035523995.1 Acetobacteraceae bacterium
CGTGCCGCGCGACCTGATCGAAACTCACGTCGTGGGCTGGCTGGAAAGCTGTGTGCCGGAATCCTGCTCCGAACGTCAGCTCGAGGAACTCGACCGGCTCATCGAACCGTGGCTCGACGAATATGAGCGCAAGTCACGAGCCGCCGGAAGGTAGGCGAGAACTCGGCACTCTCGAGATCTGGACAATCAAAGCAGCTAAACCCCGAAATGGGGGAGCTACCTAGAAGGTGTTATGCACTTTGCATCAAGTCAGCGGCTTTTGCGAGCATGAGGCAAACGAACGCGACGACATGAAGACCTGCCAGTGTCTCCGCATATCGCTCGTAGTCCTTGACCAACCGACGGAAGCGAGTTGCCCAGGCGAAAGTTCTCTCAACGACCCACCGTTTAGGAAGAAGTACGAAGCCACGCTTGGCTTCCGGCAGCTTTACTACCTCAAGTTCGATCCCTTGTGAGCGAGCAGCCACGGCAAGCTTCGATCCGGTGTAACCTTGGTCGACGAATGCGAGAGTAACGTTTTCGCCCGTCGCGTCTTGGATCGCTTCAGCTAACCGGCCAACCTCCGCGCGATCATCAACATTTGCTGGTGTGACATGTAGCGCAAGCAGATGTCCCAGGGTGTCCACTGCCATGCGCAATTTCGAACCGCGCTTACGCTTGGCACCATCATAACCGGCGCGTGGCCCGCTTTCCGGCGTCGAACGCAAAGTCCGACTATCGATGATCGCTACAGTTGGATCGGCCGTCCGCCCCTCCGCCATCCGCAGAACAGCACGCAGGTCCTGGGCCAATGCCTCGAAGCAGCCTGCGGCTAACCAGCGTTGTGTCTGCTGATACACCGCTGACCATGGCGGAAAATCATGTGGCATGGCGCGCCAGGCAATGCCGTAGCGGACCAGGTAGCGTAGCCCATTGAAAAGTTCCCGCAGTGGATGGTCGCGCTGCGGTGCCTCCTCCGTCATCAGCGTCAGGTAGGGCACGACAAGCGACCATTCCTCGTCGGTTACGTCGGATGGGTAGGTCTTGCGATCATGGCTCATCCGGCTCCATTAGACCGTACCTCCGAAAAAGTACATAACACCCTCTAGCTGTTCCGCGTCGTGGCATTTCCCGACCACGGTACACAAGCGATCTCATGACCCTTCCAACGCGGCGGCATTCCGACACAGCGTTATCCATACGTCGAATGACAGGTCGTGTGCATTTTCGCTTGGCGCGAATCTGTCGATGAAACCGTGCAGCAGGCCAGGCACCCGCCTTTCGACACTACCGGCCGGGTGTGCTTCGTCCGCAGGTGAGATCCAAAGCAGTGTATTCGTTCCGTAGTCATAGAGCGTCATGAGCAATGGCAGAACTTCTGCTTCCTGCAGCGGCAGGTTTCGCTTGTAGACGAATATCTTTTCGCCATTGCGAATATCCTCCATCAACTTGCGACGCAGGAACCTCAGGCGATTGCATTGTCTGGCGAGCAGGCCGTCGGGTGACTCGTCCGCCTTGTAAATGAATGTGTGCTGTGTCATGTCATACATGGTTTCCCGAACCACGTATTCGTCATCTGCGGGATCGTCGACCAGTAGGACCGTGCCAGGCTCACCCAGGCCGGCGAACCCGGAACGGATACCACGAATCAGTGTCGCGAGATTAATATTGGCAAACCGCAACAGGCCAAGCGGCTCGGCGCCACAGCGCCGCTGCACTAACCCGAACTCGCAATTGTCGCCGAGGCTTTCGAACCGCAGCGCCAACGCCTCCAATGGGAGGTCAACGACATGGCTGGCGGCAGCACTTTTGCCTTCCTTGCCCGGCCCCGCGGGTGCGATCCGCCGCGGCCGAAGCAATCGAGCCGTGCTGACCGCAACGGCGAGCTGCCGATCGTCCGCCGAGCCTGTTGCTTCACTTGGCCGCATCTGGTCCGGATGGACCAAGGTCAACCGAATCGGTCCCTTTTCCTCAACCAACACCGACGGAATGAAAAATCCAACTCTACCGCCGCTGCTCAGAGTGCATTCGCCGACTTGCACGCCACGTGCCGCGACCGCCAATCGTTGATATCTGGGCACGGGTGCTGCGATGAACGGATCGACGTCGAGCTCCAGCACAAGGTCGCCCGCGCCCGGATGTTCCAGCCAGATTTCGCTGACCTGACCCACCATCCAGCGGGCACCCTTCTCGGCGCTTGACCACCCCGCTCCCACGTAATGCCGTGCGTTCCCCTCCGCGCTAAAGTTCAGGGTCAGTAGCGCCTCCGTCACGAACCGATCTCCCCTGGCTTGCCGCAACCATAGCAACTTTGGAGGTAATGGTAATCGCCCAACGTCCCGTGCCAGATGGACATCGACGGCAGGTTGTTGCGAAGCCCTCGAGTGGCCGTGATCGGACGGGCGGCATCCGGACAGCAGAACACCATGTCGATTGCAGCCGTGCCGGCGACCAGTATCGCGGGCATGAGTCAAGCGACCGCGATACTGTCTCGCAGCATGGAACGCCGAACCGGCGCTCCCGCACCATCACGGTAGCCGTTGCGCCGGCAGCGTCGGGGCCTCGCAGAACGGCGCCACGTCGAGCTGCAGGAAGACCAACCCTCCCAGCCTCGGATTGTTCAACAATACGTCGCTTTTCTCGGCGACCATCCAGTCGAACCCTTCTTTCGGAAGCGACCAGCCGATGCCCTGGTGATCGAAATCGCCCTTCCGACCCCTAGCGTGTCCTCGTGCCGCAGCCCGTCTGCCACTCATTTCCGGTCCCTTTCTTTCCGCGCCAATGTCTGGTCGGGATGCGGCGTGCTTGCCAGCATGAGGAGTGGGCTGCATCGCATGCACGCCGTAGGCTTCTGGAAACCACCGCTACTTAAACCCCGTGGCCAAGTTGCCCCAACGGCAACCCGACAACGCCGGCTAGCCCCACTTTCAGTCGCGGACGCCACGGCTCCGCTCTCAGCTAACCTCAAAGAATGCAATCGCTGCTGCCTCGGCGGCAATTCCTCCTCACGCTCGGCGGCAGGCCTAACGAGGCCACTAACCACTGCCCAGCCGCGGTAATCAGGCGACCGCCTCCTTTATCGGCCAGGCCGGGCCTTCCACCTCGCCCTGCACGCGAAAATCGCCCCCCAACCGGCGCACAGTCCCCTTGTAAGCACGACTAAAGCTCTTACACTAACAGTGGGTTTTCGACCCGCTTTACCGAAAGGAGCTTTTTGTATGACCGAACGTTTCCAACTCCCTTACGGTGCGTCCCTGCCGAGCCACCTGCTCGAGCCACCAAAAAGACGGAATTATGCGGCGGAACCCGCGCAATCAGCGGACCAGCCCGATCCCGCCGCCACACTCTCCGCCCCGCAGGATCCCTGTCCCCAAAGTCTGGCCGATTCTTGGCGAGTCCGACCCATCACCGAACTCGGCAATGCCTGGGTGGACTGGGATGCGTGGGAAACCTGCTGGATGAGGCCGCCAACACGGAAGCGATAACGGCCAATCCCCCGGCACCACAAGCCGGCGCCATCGCACGCGAGGCCGTTGAAGTCGGGCCCGCGGCGCCACAGTCACGAGCTGTGCGCTGCGGCTCCGCCGCCTATCATTGCAGCCCGCGCCAGATGACGCCGGAATCATTCGAACCTTGAGATAGCACTTCTATCAGGCGCGCAACCGCAATAAATTTTACTTTTCGCATATGGCAACCGCAGCAACCGACCCTGCTCTCCTTGAAGCCTGCCCAACCGATCCGCCTGCGGACCGCAACGCCACCGCCTTGCCCAACCTCAACGCTGTCCTCTGCATCGTCCAGATTCTCCTCACCTACGGCCGGCACCTCGCCGAGACCTTCGACCGCCGCGCCGCCGCCCCCGGCTCCCACCTCATCGCCAGGCATTTCGGCACCAGCCGAACCGCCGTCATCCTCGCCCATATCCGCCGCGGGATCCTGGCGCCGCCGCACTCCACCTCGTATTGGTCCAGCGCGCCGCCCGCGGCGGCGACCTCGCCGTCCCGCCGCCGCGCGTCCACCTCCCCGCCGACGCCCCGGAACCGAGCGCAGACCCCGCCGCCCAACCTCCCAAACCCGTCCCCAGAACGCGCAACCGTCACCCGCGCCCGTCCTGGCGCGACGTCTGGCTGGGCGGCGTAGCGGATCCGCTCGATCCCCACCTCCTGCCCAGCTTCCGCGACCTGGTCGCCCAGGCGCGCCGCCGCCCCATCGGCCGCAGCCTCGGCGACATCTGCGCCGATCTCGGCGTCGCCCCCCGTTCTGCCTCTCCCCGTTCTTGAACGGACTGTTCTATACCGTAATAGACTACAACGGCAGCGCCCGCGTCTACGACATCCGTCGCTGGCGCCGCGAGGAGCATTTCATGGCAGAGCAACAGTGGCTGCCGACCATGGACATGTCTTGGCCGCGCTTGCCCCTGGCGCCGGGCGGGAACACATCGTGCAGGTGCTCGGCTTCTTCATCGGAACGCCGCCCGTCGATCCGCACGCCCATCTGCCGCCGGAAAATCCGCCGTCGCAGCGCCCCGCGCCCGCCACCGCCGTGGCAGGCCGTACCGGCCCCGCCGCCCGCGCCAGGTTTATTCCGAGGTTCGCTACTGCGCCCACCGCGGCGCCTGAGCCCGCACCCAATCCGCACCCAGCACGAGGTCCGGTTCGAACGCGCGCAGCACCGGCGCGATCAGCGTCGCCACCATCTCGGGCCACGTCTGCGCCAGCGAGGCCAGTGGCGCGTCCGCCGTCGCCACGCGCCGATCCCCCAGCGCCGGTCCGCGATGGGCCCAGCGCGCATCCGCGTCGAACAACTCGCGGCCCGCCAGTCCCCACCACTCGCAGCGAAACACCACACGCCGCACGCCGGAGAACAACCGCGCGAAAGCGCGGGCATGGCAGACCAGCTCCGCCACTTCCTGCGTCAACACCACGGGGCTCAGGCATGTGCCGGGGCGGATGGGCGGCAGAGGCGGCCCCTGCGTCATGTCCTCGGCAAAGCCACGAATGATCGTCGCCATGCCACGAGGCGAAACGCGCCAGAAATCCGCGGTTTCGCCCGGGTTTCGATCGCGCAGCCAGGCCGCTTGCAGAAAATCCGTCTCGTCCTCGCCGCTCGCGGGATCGACGACGAACCTTGCCTGCACTGCGCGGCGATACGGCGGATCGAACATGTTCCACCCGGAACGGAATTGCGCCTGCAATTCGAACACCGTCCGCCGCAGCGCATCGGCGAGTTGTGCCTGGTCCAGCGCCTCCGGCCGGACATGCTCGAAGCCATAGGACAGCGCGTAGTGCCGGCGCGCCAGGCTTTCCGCGACCGGGCTGCGCGGCACCAACGGCAGGAACGCAGCGCGCGCCGCGCGGTGCCAGGTCAGCAACCGTTGGGCGGTATCCGGCGTTGCGGCGCGGCCCTCGATGGCAGCGTCCAGCATGCCCAGCAAGGCCTCGCGGTCGCGCCGGACGCACCGCCGGATCAGCGGCGCCCAATCCTGCGGCACGTCGATGCGCAGGCTCTGCGGCATGGGCATACCGACATGTCGTCCAGATGCAGCGGTCGCGTGTTTGCGGATATAATAAGCACCGCGTTCGATCAGTTTCGCACCGGCGACAACTGGACCGTCCTGCCGGATGCAAACCGGAGTTGCGCCGTGGCCCGATACCCGCACGACCGGATGGACCACCCCAGCCGACGAAAGCACAGGCACCACTTCGCACCGTACCGGCGGGTCGAGATAGGCGCGCACGGTTGCTGCAACCCGTTCAGGGGTGCAATTGGTGCGGAAAGGGTCCGTATCGTCCGGCGTGAGGCTCCGCTCGTCAAAGCCGAACACGATAAATCCGCCGCCATGATTGGCGATCGCGGCGATGTCGCGGGCGAGCTCGGCGCGGTCCTCGGCATGGTCCAGGTTGCGCCAGCTTTTGTATTCGATTTCCAGGGCGCGGCAGGGCGCTTCCACCAAATCCTGCACGTCGCAGGGCGCGGCGACAGCGAAGAGCAGCTCTTCTGGGGTAGGACGGGCCTCGGCCGCGGCCGGGTCCAGCGGCACCATCGGCACGACGTTGTCGGGGATGGCAGTTATGTCTGGCGCCGAAGGCGCGGCGGCTTCAGAAGGCATGGAATGGCACGGTCTGCGAGGGACGGATCACAGTCTAGCGAAGTCCGTCGGCCGCTGGCAGGGGAATTAAGAGTAGCTGCCGCGCATTTTTCGCGACAACAACGTGACACCGGCGTTTGAATTCTGAAGGGTATGGCGGCCAATGGTTAACACCCGATAGCCGGCTCGCCATGTGCGCCGGACGACCAGGTCAGATTCGCTGCGAAACTGATTCAACCGCCACATGCAGCGGGCGGCGGCGGGACTTCGCCGGCCCATCCTGCCCCATTGCAGCACAAACGTTATGAGCAGATTACGTCCGATAAGCTGCTCGGCTGAAGCGATGCGCCTGACTATCGACCTGTTCGGACATGGCCGCCAAACGCTTCCCGTTAATGGCATCGCTGGCTGGCCCCTGTCGTTCCCGCTGACAAAGGGCAAAGCACCGCCATCAAATGCCACGACGGCATCGGGCATGTGAACGTGCGTCTGCGTACCGGCATCCCAGGCGACGACACCCTGGGTGATTGCCCATTCCGTCTGGCGCGCGTCTCGCTTACCGCGGTGCCGGCATCTCCTCCAGCAGCCGGCCCAACCCAGGCAGCTTGTTCGCGATCCCCATCGTGTCCAGCATTGCCCAGAGCGCCGCCTGATTGGTGGCGATCACCGGCTTCCCAAATTCCTGCTCCCATTGCGGGATATGAGCCATGGTGGGGAAATTCCCGCCTGGCACCACGAGCACGTCAATTTCCGGCCGGTCGATGCGGACGAAAGCATCACGCGCATTCTCGGGCCCCAGCTTGCCGATCGCATAAGCGTCGGTGGCACCGAACGGCTCCATCGCCAGCACGCGCAGTCCGTAGCGCGATTCATAATAATGTCTCGCACGGTTGATCACGTCCCCGGAATAAGGCGATACCAGCGCGATGCTTTGTGCGCCCAGCGCACGTATGGCCTGGCCAATGGCAACCGCGGACGTCAACGCAGGCACACCGGCGGCTTCCCGCATGGATTGGATGGTTCGCGCATCGTAGTCATCCGAGAACAGACTGGCCGACGTCTGTGCCAGGGCGATCACCTCGACCTTGGCGGTCCCAAGCAACCGCGCCTGGTAGGCGACGTCCGCATCGAGGCTGGGGGAGAACGGTGTGTTTCCACCCTTGCCGAGGCGCCCAACATGTACCTGAAGATAGGCCGGAAGGAGACGCGTATATTCGATCTCGACCGTGGTGTTGGTCGATGGGATCAGCACGCCGAAATGTCGCATGGTTGGTTCCCCCCTATTTCAGTTTGGCACGGTGGCCATCTGGTCCTGTTGATCCTCTCGGGCGGCCGGTGTCGCAAGCCGGCCACCGCGGGCGGACCGACCGGGACGACAGGCGCAAAGCATCGCACATTGCGCGATACCTTGCCGTTCTTCGAGGACCCCACTGACCGAGACCATAATGGCACGATCGGTGGAGGCCCAGCCGCGCAGGTGGGCCGATGACCAGCCAGTAACGTCGCGACCCAGCATTTCCTTGGCCCTCCCCTTGCCATTATGATATAATTCCGTGGAGCTCTCCGTCGTCCTGATAGATTTGGCCGTTTCCAAAGCAGAGGTCGGACCCGGTGCCCTGTTCCCCTCCTCTTGCAAAAACCCGGTACAGTGGGTTTTCGATCTGTCGCCGCAGTCAGTCGCTTCGGCAGGGGGCGAGGGGGCGTTCGACACGGGCCATAATCGGCAGAGTGTACCACTCCCCCACCCAAAGATGAGCGAGCCGACAAGCGAGCCTGCGTGCGGGTCACCCTTGAGCCGCCAGCGTACCACCGCGGCCATGAAGCTGCTTCAGGAAACCCTGGTGCAGCGCCGCCACGTCCATGTCGAACGCATCCTCCTCGACCGCGGCGGCAACAGCGTGGTCCGGCCGCAGTGCGGGAACACGCCGGCTCAAATCTGCAACGGCGATCTCCCGCACGCCCTTTCCTTCCGCCAGCATCATCGCCAACTCGGCTTGCCGCGACGGAAGCACTAGGAACGCCACAGCACGGCACGACATCAGCGGCATCTCAGTGAATCCGGGCGGCGGAGCCTCAAACAAGGAACGCGACAGCGCGGAGAGCATGCGGAAGTCGGGCGGCTCGCAATTCTGGATCCATACCGCGGACCACCGGCCAGAGTGCGGTAGCCGGCGGCCTCCTCCATCTCGATCAGCGCGACGTGCCGGTAAGCGGCGAGGGCAGCCGCGGCCGTCGCTCCGGCAATGCCCGCCCCAATCACCGTGTCATCGACGTCATGGATGCCCATTACGCACCATCGAGTGCCAGGCCGATCGACGTAACCTGCGCTGTGGACGCAACCGTTTTGCAAACAAGGCCGTGTCACGGTGTGCCCGAAGGAGGTCCGAGCAATGACCAGCATCCGCGATTGGCGCAAATTCGTCACTTACGCGACGGTCGACATCCTGCTGATAACCGCCGCAGGATCGGCGATGGCCGCCCCTGTCACACACGCGGCTACAGCCGCAACATCTGTGTGGCCGGCGGTGGCGTTGCTTGGCGTCGGACTGTGTGGCCTACCGTCGCGGCGTCGGACAGGCGACTGATCCGCTGACGCGTCCCGTGCTCGCCGCGGTGGCGCCAAGTCACGCTGCCGTGCGGAACTTTCCCGTCTGAAACCTTGGGGGCGGCGCGCCGTCATGCAGTCTCGTGTCACCGGAACCACCCTGCCGGTCCTGGAGATCGGCCTTGAACCGAACGACGTGGTTGTGTCAACGCCGGGCGAACTGTCCTGGATGACGCCGGGCGTGCAACTGCGCACCACCACCAATACCGGCGGCGCCCGTAGTTTCTGGGGCGCAATCACGCGAGCCGTCTCCGGTGGCGGATTGTTCATGACGGAGTTTTCAAGCCCCGGCGGCCTTGGGGCCGTGGCCTTCGCTGCCAAAGTGCCCGGCCAGATCATCGAAGTGCAGGTACAGCCGGGCCGCGGCTACCTGGCGCACCGGCATGGCTTTCTGTGCGGCACGCCGGGCGTGGAGGTGACCGCGGCGCTGCAGCGCTCCTTGGGTTCCGGCATCTTCGGCAGAGAAGGCTTCATATTGCAGCGCGTCTCGGGTACCGCCACGGCCTGGATCGAACTGGGCGGCGAGATCGTGAGCCACGAGTTAGCTGCTGGTGAGTCGCTGCTGGTGCATCCCGGCCATGTCGGCCTGTTCGAGGAAAGCGTCGCCGTCGATATCACCACCATTCGCGGCATCTCGAACGCCCTGTTTGGCGGCGACGGCTTGTTCCTGGTGAAGCTGACCGGACCGGGGCGCATTTGGCTGCAAACGCTGACGATGCCCAATCTGGCGCATGCGCTGTCGCCGTATCTTGGAGCACAGCGAGAGGTGCCGCCGACCCAGGCTGTGGAAGCGGGCACGGCCGGCGCGATCCTGCGCGACATTTTCGGCAATCAACGATAGCCTGCGCACACCGCATAGATACGACAGGCGCGTGTTGCGGTTGGCGGCTACCGCGTGCTCGCCTTCGATCCCGGCGCCAGCAGGTTGCCGCCGTCAGGCCGTTGCTTGATCGCCGCCAGGACTTGCTCGCAAGCGCGGCTGTTGCCCACCCCAAGCTGGATCATCGGCAACGCCGCCAGCGGCGGGAAGATCGCTCCCAGCGCGGCAGCGATGCCCCCGCGCACGGCCAGCGCCGAGCCAAGCCGCACGGCCGGATGCTTGAGCGTTCCGCTAATATCGATCGGCGCCGGCAGTGACCCGATCGCCAAATGTCTCGGGGCCGTACGAATTTGCAGGTCCAGCCGCTCGTCTTTCAAGTCAACCGTACCGGCGCCGCGTACGATTGCCTCCCCGGTATCCCGAATCAGCGACTGGAAGCTCACCACGCCATGCTACAAGGGCATGTTGTCCACTAGGCACTGCATCGGGGTTCGCTTAGTACTCTGTTTCGCAACGCTGTGATGTCGGCCTTGGGCCTGCCTAAGTACCCTGATTCGCAATTACGGTGACGTTTTACGGTGTAGCAACTTCCCAGTATAAGCACGGTGCTTTTTCAGCTTGGCGAGGAGTGCGTGCAGGTCGCGGCGCGTGAACGCAGGCTGCTAACCGGCACGCGCATGCAATCCTGCACGGCAGCGACCGTTCCATCGCCGAACCGGCGTCATCGCGACGGTATTCTTCCGCCGACGAATCGTCTCTCTGCGCATAACGTTGCTTTCGTGAATCCAAACAAGGACCAGCCGCGGTTGCCGCCTTCGTCCGGCGGTATACACTGCTGCACATGAACTCACCACGCGCCCGCACCGCAGCCGCCACACAGCACGCGCCACAGCGGCTGACGACAGCGGAGATGCTCGCCCACCTGGTTGCCTTCGACACCACCAGCCGCAATTCGAACCTGAAGCTGATCGGCTTCGTGAGGGATTATCTTGATGGGTTCGGCGTCCCTTATCGCGTCAGCAGCAGTGCCGACGGGGAGAAGGCAAGCATTCACGCCATCATTGGGCCGCAGGCATCAGGCGGCCTCGCCTTGGCCGGGCATGTCGATACCGTGCCAGTGGAAGGCCAGCAATGGAGCGCCGATCCCTTCACGCTGCGCCGCGATGACGGAAAGCTGTACGCTCGAGGTGCCTGCGATATGAAGGGCTTTGTCGCGTCGTTCCTCGCCGCAGTGCCGGACTTTCAGTCGAAATCGTTGCAACGCCCGCTGCATCTGTGCATCACCTATGATGAGGAGACCAATTTTGACGGCGTCGAGCGGCTGATCGACGACCTGAAGATTAGCGGGCGGAAGCCGGCGCTGTGCGTGGTGGGAGAGCCGTCCGGCATGAAGCCGATCCTCGCGCACAAGGGGCGTCTCAGCATGAACGTGTACGTGCGGGGCCGTCCCGGCCATTCCAGCGAACCGCGCAAAGGCGTCAACGCCGTGCATGCCGCTGCCGAGGCGATCGCCTGGTTTGCCGGCGATGTCCGGCGTCTCGCCAAGGAAGGTCCCTTCAACCCCGCCTTCGACCCGCCCTACACCACGGGCCAGGTCGGCACCGTGCACGGCGGTGCCATCCTCAACATCATCCCCGAACAAGCGGAATTCAGCATAGAATGGCGCGACATTCCTGGTGACGACGCGACCCGCCACCTGGATCGGCTGAAAGCCTATGTCGCCGCCAATATTGAGCCGGCGATGCACGCGGTGCACAAGGACACCGGCTTCCGCTACGAGATCATCAACCTCATGCCCCGCATGGACCTGTCGCCGGATAATGAACTAGTCGCAGCGGTGAAGCAGGTTACCGGATCGAATGCCCACGGCACGGTCAGCTATGGCACCGAGGGTGGCTACTATCAGAATTCCGGCATTTCGACATTGGTCTGCGGCCCCGGCCACATCGCGCAAGCACACCAACCGGACGAATTTGTGACCCAAAGCCAGTTAGATGCCTGCGATGATTTCGTCCGCCGCCTCGCCGACCGATTGCTGACCTGACATGATGCCCAGCATGGCCCCCATCGCACCGCCGCTGCCGCCGTTCGAGGTCCGCCTCGCGGCGCCCGATATCGGACGTTGGGTCGAGGGCAATACGGGCATTCCCGGTTTCACGACGCGTAGGTCGGGCCTTCCCGGGCCGCATGTCCTGATGCTGGGGCTGTCGCATGGCAACGAGATTGCCGGCGCAGTCGCATTGGACCGGCTGCTGTCGGCGGAACTTGCGCCGACGCGCGGGCGGCTGAGCTTCGGCTTTGTCAACCTCGCCGCGTTCGAACGCTTCGATCCGCGCCAGCCAACGCTGTCGCGCTTCATCGATGAGGACATCAATCGCGTCTGGGACGAGTCTGTGCTGGATGGGCCTCGGTGCTCCGCCGAACTGGAACGCGCGCGCGAGATTCGGCCGATGATCGAGACCGCCGATGCGGTGCTCGACCTCCATTCGATGCTGTGGCCGTCGGACCCGCTGATGTTGTGCGGCGAGACCGAAAGGGGCCGCGCCCTGGCCGCAGGGATCGGCACGCCGGAATTGGTGGTGGGTGACCGCGGCCACGCCAGCGGCCGGCGCATCCTGGACTACGCGCGCTTCTCTGCCACTGGTAGCCCGTTCGTCGCGAACCTTGTGGAAGCGGGCCAGCATTGGCAGCCGGATACGGTGGGCACGATGCTCGCGACGGTCGCCGGCTTGTTGCGCCATTTCGACATGGCGCCAGCGCATGTTCTTCTGCCGCCCACCGCGCCGTGCCCCCAACGGTTCGCGGAAGTGACCCGTGCCGTCACCGCCACTACCAGCAATTTTGCGTTCGTCCAACCCTGGCGAGGCGGGGACGTGGTGCCACGCCAAAACACGCTGATCGCCCTCGACGGCGCTGCTGAAATCCGCACGCCGTACGACAATTGCTTGCTCGTGATGCCCAGCCTGCGCCCCAGCCGCGGCCATACCGCGGTTCGACTAGCGCGGTTTGTCAAAAGTTAGCGCCCCCGTTTCACCCGTCCCGTATGTCACCGCGAGGAGCGCAGCGATGAAGCAATCTCGGTCACGCAAATGGATTTAGAACCGCAAGTGAACGCCGACAACTCCCACCAGCTTCAGGCTGAAGTGCACTCGTCGCCATGTGATGTTCGATTTACGCAGCGCCTACGAATGCCAGGCCGATCTGCATTTGTCGGCATTCATCTGCGGTTCCATTTTCTAACCTGGATTGAGGATGCTTCGTCATTGCGCGTCTCGCAACGACAACAGAGCGCGCGTCCTGCAATGCCAAGCGATGCAATCAGTCACCCCAGGGTCTAGCTCATGCCCAACAATGCCCCGCTGACCGAGACAGTCCTTGTACGCCATAATCAAGACGGCGTCGCTTGGCTGACCCTGAACCGCCCACAGGCGCGCAACGCTCTGTCGATGGCGCTGATGCAGGCACTGGACGCGGAACTCGCTGCCATCGCCGACGACACCGATGCGAAAGTCGTCGTGATCGCCGGGGCCGGCCCCGGCTTTTGCTCCGGTCACGACCTGCACGAACTGCGCGCGTCTCCCGACCGCGCCAGCTACCAGGCCGTGTTCGCGCAATGCTCGGCGCTGATGCAGCGGATTGTGCTTCTGCCGAAGCCGGTGATCGCCCGGGTGCACGGCATCGCCACCGCCGCCGGCTGTCAGATCGTGGCGACCTGCGATCTGGCAATTGCCGCCGACACCGCGCGCTTTGCCACCCCCGGCGTGAACATCGGCCTCTTCTGTTCGACGCCGATGGTGGCTCTGTCCCGCAATGTCGGCCGCAAGGCCGCGATGGAAATGCTGCTGACCGGCGACTTGGTGGACGCGGTCCGCGCACGCGAAATGGGGCTGGTGAACCGCGTGGTCCCCGAGGCCGACCTGGACTCGGCGGTCACCGCACTGGCCCGCCAGATCGCCGGCAAGAGCCCACTCGCGCTGGCAATCGGCAAGGAGGCATTCTACCGCCAGGCAGAATTGCCGCTGGCAGACGCGTACACCTACGCGTCCGACGTAATGGTGCGGAACATCCTGGCACGCGATGCGACGGAAGGGATCGACGCGTTTCTGGAAAAGCGGCCGCCGGTGTGGTGCGGGACGTGACAAGCGACCGACCGGTGGTCCCACCCGCTTTGCGTTCCTATCTGATCACATCCCACTGATCGCCAAGCATGCCATGAAAGATCCCTACAAAGTCCTCGGCGTGGAAAAGACTGCCAGCGAGGCTGCCATCCGAGCGGCCTACCGCAAGCTCGCCAAGCGCCATCACCCAGACCTGAACCCCAACAAGCCCGAGGCGGCTGACCGCTTCAAGGAGATCAACGCCGCCAACGACATCCTGTCGGACACGGAGAAGCGCGCCCGCTACGACCGCGGCGAGATCGATGCCGCAGGCAACGAGGTCCCCCCGCAACAGGCGTTCTATCGCGACTTCGGCGGCAGCCCGGGCCACGAGAAATACTACCACGGCAACATCAGCCCCGAGGACCTGGAAAGCATCTTCGCTCACGCTTTCGGCGGTGGCACCGGACCCACGGGTGGCACCGCCACTGGCCGCCGCTTCACCGCCCGCGGCGCGGACGCGCATTACACCCTGACCATCAGCTTCCTCGATGCGGCCAACGGCACCACCCGCCGGATCACCCTGCCCGAGGGCCGGACGCTGGATGTGAAAATCCCCTCCGGAGTCACCGACGGCCACGTGCTGCGCCTGAAGGGCCAGGGCATGTCCGGCCTAGGCGGCGGCCCATCCGGCGACGCATTGGTGGAGATCGCCGTCGCCCCCCATCCCCTGTTCCGCCGCGAAGGCGACGACATCATCGTGGAACTGCCGGTCACGATCCAGGAGGCAACGCTGGGCGCCTCGCTCGAAGTACCCACCATCAAGGGCAAGGTCCGCCTGGCCATCCCGCCCAACTCCGGGACCGGCACGCGTCTGCGATTGCGGGGCCGCGGCATCCACCAGGGCCATCAATACGTTCAGCTCCACGTCGTGCTGCCACCGGGTAACGAACCGGAACTCGCCGAATTCTTGAAGACCTGGCAGGCGCGTAACCCGATCAATCCGCGCGCCGGGCTGGAGGACGTATGATGCTACGGTTCAGCGCCGTGACTGCCTTGTTCGCCGACCTGCCGGAGCAGGAGCTCACTGCCTGGGTGCAGCGCGGCTGGGTGCGGCCTGAAGGCGAGTCCCCCGCCTGGGAATTCCAGGAGATCGACATTGCGCGCGTGCGCCTGATCCGCGACCTGCGCCACGGCATGGATATCGGCGAGGACGTCATCCCCCTGGTCCTGTCCTTACTCGACCAGGTCTATGAATTACGAGCCCAGTTGCGATCCGTGTTGCAGGCGGTGGAAAAGCAACCGGACGAAGTGCGCAAGGCGATCCGCGCCGCACTTTAGCTTCCATGCGATTGCGAAAAATACTGGGAGCGCAGTGACGAAACAATCTCGTGCACGAGGGCGCACGGGTAGTCCACGCATGACTCCCAACTATATTGTTCGTAACGCTCCGGGTGCCGATATGATGTGCGGCGCTACGCCGGCAGCCTGTCCCCACCCTCCGGCACCGGTACTTCAAACGCATTCACCATTCCCGAGAGGAACGCGAAGTAATTCGCCGCCGCCGTCAGTTCCACCAGCCACTGCGCGCCAAACCGCCGCAGCAATGAATCGAACGTTGCTTGCTCCACGCGGTTGGTCCGCATCAACTGCCGGGTATACTCGATGATGTCCCGTTGCTCCTCCGGCAGCCCGTCGGGATCGCCCTTCGCGCGCAGCAGGTCGATGGTCGTTTCCGCAACCCCGGCGCGGCGCGCGGCGCCAACCTGCGCCGCCCAGACATAGGCCGCTTCCTTCTCCCGCACCGCCGCCAGGATCGCCAGCGAACGCAGCGGCGCCGGAACCACGCTCTCGTCCCGGTTGAACGTTACCAGCTTCAGCATGTGTTCTGCCAGCTTGGGACTGTACAGCATGACGCTGAACGGGCCGCGCACATTGCCGAACACTGCCAGAACCTGGTCGACGACGTCGTGATACTCCGGCACGACATCAGCCTTGCCGCTGACCGGCGCAATACGCGGCATCGCTCCCTCCCCTTATTGCACGGCCGAATACGGCTCGCCCCATTTGTCCTGGTACACGATCTCGGCCAGAGGCCCACGACCGACCGGACCGAACTTGCCCATCGGATAGCCCACCGGCAGAATCGCGTAGGAATGCACGCCCGGCGGCAGCCCCAGCGCCGCCTCGGCCTCCTTCTCATGCAGCAGATGCCGCGTGGTCAGCGTGGTGCCCAGCCCCAGCGCGCGAATTGCCAAAATCATGTTCTGCACCGCCGGATAGATCGACGCACCGGCACCGCGCCCCGGATTCGCCCCATCCTCCATGCAGGCAACGATCCACACCGGCGCTTCGTGATAATGCTCTGTCAGGTACTCCACGGCCGAATGCTGGCGCTTGTATTTCGCCGCATCGCTGCCGGGCGGCGGCGCGCTGGACGCATATCGCGGCCCCACCACCTCATCGAACGCCTTCTTGTACCAGACCGCGACCTCCTTCTTGATCTCCGGATCCCTCACCACCAGGAACCGCCATTTCTGCGTATTGCCGCCATTGGCCGCGCAGGCGCCCGCCTCCAGGATCTTGCGGATCAGTTCGTCCGGGACCGGATCCGTCTTCAGCCGCCGCATCGAGCGGGTCGTGCGCATTATCTCGAACAAATCGGTGCTGCCGATGGTCGCGGACATCCGTCTCTCCTCCTCGGGTGACATTTTATCGCCACCCTACTCCGCCCCTGGCAATCGCGCCAATGCCGCGAATGTCTCCGCCGTCCACACGGAGGACCAAGCTATGCCGAAAGACCCGCATTGCGCCTTCCTGTTAGATCTCGACGGTACGCTGGTCGATAGCGTGTAACAGCACGTGCTCGCCTGGCGCGAGGCACTGGACCAGGAATGCATTCAGCTCTCCATCTGGCGCATCCACCGCAAGATCGGCATGAGCGGTGGTTTATTCACCAACATGTTGCTGCGCGAGACTGGGCTGGAGTTGGATCCAGCGCGGATCGATCGGCTGCGGCAACTTCACGCCGCGGCCTACAACGCACGAGCGGCAGATGTGCGGCCGCTGCCCGGCGCACGAGACCTTTTGGCATGCTTGAAGGCTGCCGGGGTGCCCTGGGCGATCGCGCCAGCGGTCGCATGGAAGCGGCTCGTGCACCGCTTGAATCGCTTGGCGTGGATTTCGACCAAGATGTGATCGTGACGCGCGACCAGGTGCGCTAGGTGATGGCCGCCGCGTCGGTAGCAACCTTGCCGGTTGCCGTTGTTTTTGCGGCGTTACAGCGGTGTCTGGTGGGGGGGCTTACGCTGGGCGCGGTTAAGTGACAGGCACCACGCCAGGTTCCAGGCCGTATTCGGCATCCGGCGCTGCGCGAAGCGACATCGCGAGTCTAGTACCGCCGGCACCGTGGCGTTAAATCCAGCAGGCTGCCGCCACACCTACCCATGTCTCGCCGCTGGCACCCCGCCAGGCGCCCTGCGCGATCAAACGCCTGAACCACGGCGAAGCCGGCGGCGGGCAGGTCGCGAGCATGAACGAAGCCTGACATTGTGGCTGCCACCATGATCGCGACGCACCGCACTCCGGGCCGTATGCCCCGCGCCGCCGGTCCGCTATAGCACCGCCCATGGCCGCGGCACGCTCGCTGATTCGGATCGCCGTCAACATCGCCCTGGACGGCGCGCTCTCCGCTGCCGCCGTCCCCGCAGCGCGGTGGCTCGCCAACCCGGCGCTGCCGGCCTTCGCCCCCTGGTGGACCCTCCTGCTGGGCGCCGTGATGCTGCTGGTCGCCGGTCTGCCCTTCCGCCTCTCGGTGCAATACTGGCGCTTCGCCGGCATCGACGACTTGCTCTCCGTCGCCGCCTCCTCCGCCCTCGGCGCCGTCTTGTTCTTTGCCATGGTGGCCAACAGCGGCGTCCTGCTGGGGAATCCGGCCTTCCCGGTCATCCACGCGCTGACGCTGATGGTGCTCCTCGGCTTTCCCCGCGTCGTCTATTGCCGCTTCCTCACCCGCGCAGCGCCCCGGCCGCGCGACGACACCGCCCGTCCCATCTTGCTCGTCGGCTCCGCCGAGGACGCCGACGTCTTCCTGCGCGCCCTCTCCCAGGACCGCCGGCAAAGTCTCCGCGTCGAGGGCCTCGTCGCGATCGGTTCCCGCCAGACCGGCCGCCGCATCCAGGGCCAGCCGATCCTCGGTTCTCTCGCCGACATCGGTACCGTGCTTGGCATGCTGTCAACCGAGGGGCGCCTGCCAGACATGCTGGTGGTCGTCACACCAGACCTGTCCGGCGCCGACCTCACCGGCCTGGTCGCCCAGGCCGAGCGCTTCGGCCTGACCCTGCGCCGCGCCCCGCGCCCCACCACGCTGAGCCCCGCCGGTGCCGAAACGCCCCGCCTGGAACTTCGGCCGATCGCGATCGAGGACCTGCTGAACCGTCCTCAGGTGCCGCTGGACCGCGACGGCATGGCGCGCCTGATCCAGGGCCGCCGCGTGATCGTCACGGGCGCCGGGGGCACCATCGGCAGCGAGCTCGCCCGCCAGGTCGCCTCCTTCGCCCCCGAGGAACTTTTCCTCCTCGACAACGGCGAATACGCCCTGTGGCAGATCGACGTGGAGCTGGCCGAAACCTACCCCCAGGTCCGACGCCACGCGCTGATCGCCGACGTCCGCGACGAGGCGCGCATCCGCGCCGCATTCGAGGCCACCCGCCCCGAGCTGGTATTCCACGCCGCCGCGCTGAAGCACGTGCCGATGGTCGAGGACAACCCGCTGGAAGGCTTGCTGACCAACGCCGCCGGCACGCGCCACGTCGCCGACGCGGCGCGCGAAGCCGGCGCCCGCGCCATGGTCCTGATCTCCACCGACAAGGCCGTGAACCCGAGCTCGGTCATGGGCGCGTCCAAGCGGTTGGCCGAAATGTACTGCCAAGCCCTGGACATTGCCGCGCGGGCCAGTGGCCAGGGCATGCGATGCATCACCGTCCGCTTCGGCAACGTGCTCGGCAGTACCGGGTCGGTGGTCCCCCTGTTCCAGCGCCAACTCGCCCGCGGCGGACCATTGACCGTGACGCACCCCGACATGCGCCGCTATTTCATGACGGTGCGCGAAGCGGTCGGCTTGGTGCTGCAAGCGAGCGTGGTGGGCGCCGGCGATGCGGACCTGCCCGTGGCGCAACAGGGCGGCATCTTCGTGCTCGACATGGGCGAGCCGCTGAAGATCGTCGATCTCGCCCGCCAAATGATCCGCCTGGCCGGCCTGCACCCCGACAAGGATGTGCAGATCCGTTTCACCGGCCTCCGCCCGGGCGAAAAGCTCCACGAGGAATTGTTTCACGGCCAGGAACCACCGGTGCCGACGGGCTACGCCGGCCTGCTGATAGCCGCCCCCCGCACCGCCGACCCCGCGATCGTCGGTCGAGCCCTGGAAGAGATCGCCACCGCCTGCCGTGGCGCCCAGCCCCGCCTGGCACTGACGCTGCTGGGCCGCATGGTGCCGGAATTCGCGCATAGCGGCGGTGGCGCCACTGCCGTGGCGCGAGAGGGCGCAGCGGTGCGATAAGAATGAAACGTCTTCCACGCAGTGGGAGAGATCGAAGTGCGCAGCAGGTGAGGGTGCTCGGGTCGGTACCCTGCCTTCAAGAACCCCCAACCGACAGAGTCCCCCGGAATGTCCGCCAATCCCATCCCCTTCCTCAACCTGAAAGCCCAGCAGGCGCGCATCGCCATGGACCTGCATGCTCGCCTGAACCGCGTCCTCGCGCATTGCCAGTTCATTCTCGGCCCCGAGGTCGCCGAACTCGAAACGGCACTTGCAACATTCTGCGGCGCCCGGCACTGCGTCGGCGTCAGTTCCGGCACCGATGCGATCCAGATCGCCCTGATGGCAGAAGGCATCGGTCCCGGCGATGCGGTTTTCCTCCCTGCCTTCACCTACACCGCCACCGCCGAGGTGCCGCTCGTTCTCGGCGCCACGCCGGTGTTCGTCGATGTCGATCCACGCACGTTCCAGATCGACCCCGCGCATCTGATACAGCGGGTCGCCGACATCCGCCGCGCCGGGAAATTGCGCCCGCGCGCTCTGATCGGCGTCGATCTGTTCGGCCAGCCCGCCAACTGGCCCGCCCTGCGCGACACCGCAATGCGCGAAGGCTTGTTTGCGCTGGACGATCTTGCACAGAGCTTCGGCTGCACTTTGCATGGCCGCCCGCTCGGCACCGCTGCCGATGCGACCGCCACCAGCTTCTTTCCGTCCAAGCCGCTCGGCGCCTATGGCGACGCCGGCGCCTTGTTTACCGAAAGCGACGAACGCGCCGCCTTGTACCGCAGCCTGCGCACTCACGGCGAGGGTGCCGCGCGCTACGAAGTGCTGCGCACCGGCATGAATGGCCGCCTCGATACACTGCAAGCCGCGGTGCTGCTTGCGAAACTCACTGTCTTCCCCGAGGAACTGGCCGCCCGCGAGCGCATCGCGCGCTATTACGATTCGCGGCTGGGCAAGACTGTTGCCACACCGGAACGCGTGCCCCACAGCTCAAGCGCGTGGGCGATTTACGCGATCCTGCTGCGCAACGCGGCCGAGCGCGACCACGTGCAGGGATCACTGAAAGCGGCCGGCGTGCCGACTGCGATCTATTATCCACGCCCCCTCCATCGCCAGCCGGCCTATCGAGATCACCACGACGGCGCCACGCTGCCGGTTTCCGAGGACCTGGCCCAGCGCATCCTGGCGCTCCCGGTTCACCCGGATCTCACCGAAGCCGACGCCGCCCATGTCTGCGACACTTTACTGGCGATCTTACGATGACTTCTCTCCAGCTGCGCACCTCGCAAAGTGATTTCCGATGCTATGTCCGCCGGTATCAAATCTGCAGCTAAGACGCACAGCTCACCGCACAGGACTTCAAACCGCTGGCTTGCAATCGCTCGTGACGCCAAAATCGCCATAGAGCCACCGCTGCGTTAGTGCGAGGCTTCTGCGGTGTCCTCCTTCGAGCCTTATCGGACGCGCGGACGACTGCCATCCGTGCCTCTCGCTCGATCCGCGTCGGCAGTCGTCCCGCGCGTCCGATAACCCTTAACGGAACCGGCTCTCCCACGCGGAGCCTCGCCAGCCGGTCGCAATCCCGGGTAGCGTGCCCTGCAATCGGCCCAAACCTTCGGGCAGAGGCACTGGTCACACGTCGCTCCCCCTCCGTGATCCCCCTGGTTCTCCGCGTTTCCGCTGCGCGAATCGAAAATGCAACGAATCGCACGATCGCGCCATTGGTGCCGACCCGGCCGCGTTGGCCATTCCTCGCACTGTCCGTGCGTTAGTGACCTATTTTTGACTCGCCCGAAAGAAGCACAGAGGGCCATGGGGATCACGGCGTGGGACCCACTCAACTGACGCAGTCACTAACAGAGCGGGTCATCAAACCGGCAATCGAGGCGCTTCGCAACACTGGCCCCATCCTACGAGCAACGCTTGTGTGTCGAGGCACGCCCGGCAGGGATCGCGCTTGCCCGACAGATCGCCGTTCAGATGCCCCGCAAGGACGAGCCGGCTGGCAGGCCCGCCAAGGTCGCTGTTGCCGCGGCCGGGAGCCAATCGTCCGACTTCGCCTACGAAAACAACTCTAACGTGATGTAGTTTTTATCATTGACAGACCTCTCCTATCCGTCCTAAACTCGCCCGCTTCGTTCAACCGCCAGCACAGGTAACCACGATATCCGTCCCGCCATGACACGCAACGCGCTCACAGCTCCGACCGACGCCTGTTACCCCGATGCAGATCGGGCCGGCCCCGTCATGCCCGAAAACATCGCCCGCCTCCTCTGTATCCTCCACACTCTCGTCGATTTCGGCCGTCGCATCGCCGCCACCATCGAGAGCCATGCCGCCGGGAACGGCTTCTGGTTGTTCAAGGCCGCGTTCGGCACCGCCAAGGTCCCGGTTATCTCCGCTTACCTCCACCGCGGCCTTCTGCGCGCCGCCGCGCTCGAAACTCTCTTGCTCCAGCACGCCGCGGCAGGCCGCGACGCCACGCCGCCTCCGCGCCGCACACTAGCCGCACCCGGCCCAGACGCGAATGCCCACCCGTGCGATGAACCGTTCCCAGCTCAGGCCGCACGCCTGACCGCCGAGCGGGCACAGCACGACCCGCCGGCCGATCCGAAAAGTCTGGCCACGACGGAGGCGATCGAGGCCGAAGTCCGCGCCCGCCCCATCGGCCGAACCATTGACGACATTCGTCGCGATTTCGGCATTCTCGCCATCATGTGCGCATACGAGTTCTGGGACGCATTGGTGGACGCGATCGCCTGCTATCAGGACATTGCGGCGGAATCCCTCGAGCTCACGGGCCCCGCTTCAGACAATTCCGACCAGCCGCTCAAAGACAACACGCCTCAGGAACGCGCGACTCGCGGCCCAGCGACTCACACACGGCGGCAAAAGAGGGAATCGCAAATCACCGATGCGCTCCGCATCGAAGACACAACCGCTGCCACGGAACGTTTGGACACAAATCAAACCGACCATCCGAACCCCAAACAAACGGCTCGCGATGGATTTCCGTTTCCAAACCAAACGCCGCGCCGCAAAGCCGGCAGACCGGCGTTTGATCGATATCACAACGAATCGGCGCTGGCCAGGCCGCGCCACAAGGTGCCGGTCCCAAACAGACGTGTTGCCCCCGCGGCCGACGCAACGGGTCCGCCGCCGCGCGCGGCAATACAACGCGCCGCCTGAACAGGCTCAGAAAAATCGTAATGAACCGCACGGGACCGGACACCGGCCGGCCCCGCCGTCCTGATTCGTGTCACGGCCATTCCGCAACGAAACATCGTATAACAGCTCCCTAACCGGCCCGCCGACCCAACCGCCGCGGCAACCGCACGCGCCGGAACGATACCAAAAGCAACGCAGGCGCGCGGTTCCAAACCTCACTGCCGGCGCGCCGACTCACGACCGACCGGTCCCGCGGCCATCCGCGTTCTCATCCGCAGCCAGCCCCCGGCGGTCCGCCCGCACCCCGCGACCGCAGAACCCACGCACAATGAACCGGAAAAAACCCGTCTCACCATGTGCGAACTGAGACGATCGCGAGACCGCCGCTACCCCGCCTCGATCCGGATCAGCGTTGGCGCCTCCAGCACCGCATCCAGCGCCCCGATCCGGTCCAGTGCCGCCGTCATCGCGCTCTCCTGCGTCTCGTGCGTCACCAGCACCACCGGCACCGCCTCGCCCGGCGCGCGCCCCCGCTGCAGCATGGATTCCAGCGATACGCCAAGGTCGCGCAGCACCGCCGTTACGTCGGCGATCACGCCAGGCCGGTCCACCACCATCAGACGCAGGTAGTACGGGCCGACATGCATGCTCATCGGCACGCTCGGCGCGTTGGACAGCGCATCGAACGCCGCGCCCCATACGGGCGTCGATCGTTTGCGCGCTATGTCGATCAGGTCCGCGACCACCGCCGAGGCGGTCGGGCCTGCGCCGGCGCCGCGGCCCTCCAGCATCACTCGGCCGACAAAATCACCCTCCGCCACCACGGCGTTGAACACGCCATCCACCCGCGCGATCGGCGCCGCGGCAGGCACCATGCAGGGATGCACGCGCGCCTCGATGCCGCCATCGCTCTGTCGCGCAATGCCCAGCAGCTTGATCCGATAACCAAGCTCGCCGGCAAAGGCGACGTCCAGCGCCGAGACGCGCCGGATACCCTCCACGTGCACCGCGTCGAACGCAACCGGACGCCCGAATGCCAGCGCCGCCAGGATCGCCAGCTTGTGCGCCGCATCGATGCCATCGATGTCGAAGGACGGGTCGGCCTCGGCGTAACCAAGCTTCTGTGCGTCGGCCAGCACCTCGGCAAATTCGCGCCCTCGTTCCCGCATCTGGGTCAGGATGTAGTTGCAGGTGCCGTTCAGGATGCCGGCGAGACGGAAGATGCGGTTGCCGGCCAATCCCTCGCGCAACGCCTTGATGACGGGAATGCCCCCTGCAACGGCCGCCTCGAACCCCAGCGGCACATTGTAGTGCTCTGCGGCGGCAGCGAGCGCCGCACCATGCACCGCCAGCATCGCCTTGTTGGCCGTGACCAGCGGCTTGCCGGCGGCGATGGCGGCCTCGGCCAGGGCGCGGGCAGGGCCTTCGGACCCGCCGATCAGCTCCACCACCACGTCCACGCTGGGATCGGCGGCGAGCGCCACCGGGTCTTCGTACCAACGCAGGCCCGACAGCGCCACGCCGCGGTCCTTGGTGCGGTCGCGGGCCGAGATGGCGGTAACGGCGATGGGGCGTCCGGCGCGCGCGGCGATCACGTCGGCATTGTCGCGCAGCAGCTTCAACACGCCGCCGCCGACGGTGCCCAGCCCGGCGATCGCGACGGAGATTGGGTGGGTCATCGATGGCACTCGGCGACAGCGGGACAAGGGGACATTGGCGTTCATCCTGTTACGGTGCGTGACGGCAGACGGCGAGCCTGCGGATTGCTCCGACCCATTAGCATTTTCTTCAGCGCGCGACGCCATATCTGAGCCACATCCGCCGTCGGCCGTATCCGGTCCTTCGCCCTGATGATTTTCCGGAACGGCCGCGATCCGCTGCATATTCATGGCGTCGAACCGGGAAATTCCACCACGCCTGACGCAGTAAATTCCGGGCCGCTGTCGGCCAGAGGCACCGATGCGATGTCTTCCACCCCGGAGCCTTCAAGCGCCGCGCAGGGGGCAAAGCACCCCCTGCTCCGACCCTGGGCTCCGCGAGCGCCGCGTTCAGGCGGTTTCGTGCCGGCGATGCCACGCTTCCGCCGCCGTCCGGGCCAGCAGCACCATCCCGATAAAGGGGAACAACCCGATGTAAGCCAGCGTGATGAACGGCGCGGCGAGGAACAAGCCGACCCGAGTCGCCGCTGTCGCAATACGGCGGCAGACGCGATCGGTCGCGGCGTGGCGCCGCCGCCACGCTTCCAATCCCGTGCACGCCAGCGCTGCCAAACCGACGAACGGCAGCAAGACGACGAAGGCCAGCATCGCGAACGGCGCCGCAACCATCATCGCGACGTTCTTCCAAGGCGAACCGAAGGGCGCTTCCACCGTCGCCTCAACCGCAGGCGCAGCCGGATCAACAGCGGCTGTCCGCGCGATGGATGCCAGGCCGGCAGACGCCTCTCCCATGGCGACTGCGGCGCTGCGCGCGATCATTTCCGGGGAAAGCGGCTTGCGCAGGAAGGCGCTGACGCCCGCTGCACGGGCGCGAGCCTCGTTCTCGGCGGAGCCATAGCCCGTGATGATCACCACCGGCGTCCAGGGCCGCCGAGCCCGGACATGCTCGGCGACTTCGAGGCCGCTCATGCCCGGCATCCGGATGTCCGTGAACACTGCGTCGTACTCTTCCGAGGCGAGCTTATGCAGCGCCTCATCGCCATTGGCGGCGTTGATCACGTTATAACCCTTGCGGGACAGCACCCTGTCGAAGCTTTTGCCGATCACCGGATCGTCGTCCACGACCAGGATCTTTTTCAATGCGCTCATGGTAGTCTCCTGCGGCTTTCGGTTGCGGCGAAGCGTCTCGCCGGTTGTTCATGCGTGACAGACGGGTTCGGGCGCCGGATCCCGGCGCAGCATCCAGGCCTTTTGGGCCAGGGCGCCGGTCGTGACCTTGATCACCTCGGCAGGCCCGACTGGCTTCGCGAGGTAGTCGTAAGCGCCCAACTGCACCGCTTGCTTCGCGGTCTCGACGGTGGGGTAGCCTGTGATGACAACGATCTCGCTGTCGGGCGCGGTCTTGCGGGCGGCCTTCAGTACCGTCATCCCGTCCGTCCCAGGCATACGAAGATCAAGCAACACGACATCGAAGGACTTGCGGGCGAGGGCGCGAAGAGCGTCTTCGCCATTGGCGGCGGTCTCGACATCGCAGCGGACGGTTTGGAGGGAGCGCAGGTAGCTACGGCGCACCGTTTCATCGTCGTCTACGATAAGGACCTTGGCTGAGGTGGTCATGGCGGTCACTCTCGGGTTGGCCTTGGTTGCTTCCGCTGGGGAAACAGCAAGCGCCGTGCCAAGGTTGGCCGCAGCCAAAATAACGTTGTTTTTCAGTCACTTGTTTGATAGCTCGCACGGGCAGCCGGGCGGCTGCTACAGGTCCGACGGTACGGCCTGTATAGGATCTTTGTACAGCATATCGACGAAGCCCCGGTTTACCTTTTCATATCAATGTCTTGTGCGGCAGCCAATTTTGTACATCCACCGGCTCACCGTGGTATCACAGTCGGGCACGCAGCCGAGCTGCGCGGCGGCGGCCGTGCACTACGCATCCATCTTCAGCGCGGCCAGGAACGCCGATTGAGGGATCTCCACTTTGCCGAACTGGCGCATGCGCTTCTTGCCTTCCTTCTGCTTCTCCAGCAGCTTTCTCTTGCGCGTCACGTCGCCGCCATAGCATTTCGCTGTCACATCTTTCGACAACGCGCCGATTGTTTCGCGCGCGATGACCCGACCGCCGATTGCGGCCTGCACTGCGATCTTGAACAATTGCCGTGGGATAAGGTCCTTCAGCTTGGTGCAGATCGCGCGCCCGCGTTGCTCTGCCACGCTGCGGTGGGCGATAAAGCTCAGGGCATCGACCGGGTCGCCGTTCACGAGAATCGAAATCCGCACCAACTCGCCTTCCGCGTAGCCGTCCATCTGGTAGTCGAAACTGGCATAGCCGCGGGAGACCGACTTCAAACGATCGTAGAAATCGAACACCACCTCGTTCAATGGCAGCCGGTACACCGCCATGGCGCGGTTGCCGACATAGGTAAGGTCCACCTGTATTCCGCGCCGTTCGGTGCAAAGGGCAAGTACGTTCCCCAGGTAATCGTCCGGCACCATGATGGTGGCGCGGATCCAGGGTTCCTCGATGTGGTCGATCACGCTGCCGTCCGGCATGTCCACCGGGTTGTGCAGCTCCTGCATTTCGCCGTTGGTGCGATGCACGTGGTAGACGACGCTGGGCGCGGTCGCGATCAGGTCCAGGTCGAATTCGCGGGTCAGGCGTTCCTGGATGATCTCCAGGTGCAGCAGGCCCAGGAAGCCGCAGCGGAAGCCGAAGCCCAGCGCCGCGGACGTCTCCGGCTCGTAATGGAAGCTGGCATCGTTCAGCCGCAGTTTCGCCAGCGATTCGCGCAGCTTCTCGAAATCGTCGGCGTCGACCGGATACAGCCCGCACCACACCACCGGGATCGACGGCTTGAACCCGGGCAGCGGCTCGGCGGCCGGGGTGCGGTCGTCCGTGATCGTATCGCCGATGTTGCAGTCGGCCACCGTCTTGATCGAGGCGGTGATGTAGCCGATCTCCCCCGGCCCCAGATCGTCCGCCGGCACCATCTTGGGCGAGAACACGCCCACCTGCTCCACGCTGTGGACGGCGCCGGTGGACATCATGCGGATGCGCTGGCCGCGCTTCAGGCGACCGTCCTTGACCCGCACCAGGATCACCACGCCGAGATACTGGTCGTACCAGCTATCCACCAGCAGCGCCTTCAGCGGCGCACCGCCATCCCCCTTGGGGGGCGGCAGGCGGTGCACCAGCGCCTCCAGCACCTGGTCGATGTTGAGGCCGGTCTTGGCGCTGATCTCGACCGCGTCGGAGGCGTCCAGGCCGATCACGTCCTCGATCTGCTGCTTCACCCGCTCGGGTTCGGCGGCCGGCAGGTCGATCTTGTTCAGCACGGGAACGATCTCGTGATTGGCGTCGATCGCCTGGTAGACGTTGGCCAGCGTCTGCGCCTCCACGCCCTGGGAGGCGTCCACCACGAGCAGGGAACCCTCGCAGGCGGCGAGACTGCGGCTGACCTCGTAGGCGAAGTCGACGTGGCCGGGGGTGTCCATCAGGTTCAGCTCGTACACCTGGCCGTTCCTGGCCTGGTAGGTGAGGCGGACCGTCTGGGCCTTGATGGTGATGCCGCGCTCGCGCTCCAGCTCCATCGAGTCGAGGACCTGGTTGGTCATCTCGCGGTCGCTGAGCGCGCCGGTGGTTTGGATCAGCCGGTCGGCCAGGGTGGATTTCCCGTGGTCGATATGGGCGATGATCGCGAAATTGCGGATGTGGTCGATCGGGGTGTCGGTCATGGACCAGTCGTGAGTTGTCGGTCGCCAGTCTTCGGGGCAGCAGGGGTGGCGGCCGCTGGGACGGCGATTCTGGGTGGGAGATAGAGTGTCCGGGGGGCGATGTCATCCGGAGTCGGAGCGGTGCCGGCGCGATGGCGTGGGCCGCTGTGTCGGGGCATGAGACGGCGGCCGGCACGAAGCGAGGCGGCGACCGGGCAGCCCGTTCCGGCCTCCGGTCGTCCAGGCGCGGGCAAGCTGGTCTGCTGGGCCGGACGGGGCCAGCCCGCGGGTTTGCCGCCGCGTGGATTTGTCCCTGCGGTGCCGATTCGCGAGATGCTGCAAGTGGATCAGCAATTCTCGTCTTGGCGAGGCGCATGTCGGCTGTGGGCCGGTTGCGGTTTTATTGGGGCCCGATGGGTAGCGGCCGATTGGACGCCGTGGTTTCGAGGTGTTCACAGATATTCGGACACTCCCGCAAAGCGGCGAATTCGCCCGGATAGGCAGGCCGCAAGCATGGACGACATAATGAACGTCTTTGCCTGCACAGGGCTTTTGACGCCGCTCCCGTCATTCAGGCTGCCGCTCCCGCGCCGCGCCGGGGCCGGCGGACCGTTCGCACTTTCCCGCTGCTTCCGCCACCGCAATAGAGCAATTCGCCGCCGTCGGATTCGAGTCCCGACACGCCCTCGCCCGCCGGCATCTCAAGTTGCTCCAGCACCTCCCCTGTTCCGGAATCGATTCGACGTAGCTGGCTTTCGTCGCCTTCCCAGGTGGCGTGCCAGAGTTCGCCATCGACCCAGCTCACACCGGTGACAAATCGGTTGGATTCGATGGTGCGAAGAATCGCCCCGGTCTGCGGATCGATTTGATGGATCTTCCGGTCACGGTACTGCCCCACCCAAAGCGATCCCTCGGCCCAAGCCATTCCCGAATCGCGACCGCCGCCTGGCGCGGGGATGGTGGCAACGACGCGTCCGGTGGCCGGATCGATCTTCTGAATGCGATCCTCGGCAATCTGAAACAGATGCCGGCCGTCGAACGCTGTTCCGGCATGCGCGGCGACATCGATTGAACGCGTTGTCCTGCCGGTGACCGGGTCAAGCGCATGCAGCCTGTCTCCGGAGGCAAACCAGACCTGCCGACCGTCAAAGGTGACGCCATTGACCCGGTCGGCATCAGGAAAGGGTCCATATTCGCCGACGATTTCGGCGGCTGTCGCGTTCATGCGGTCCATCCCACTCATGCACTGGCGGAACAAGATCACTACGCTAATCGCCGGGCAGCGGCGCCGGGAGTAACAAAGTTGTCGCGAATCCCGGTACCGGCGGCGTCAACCAACGCCGTGCCCGCCCACGCCCAAATGACTGCACCTTGCCAGCCGCCGCAAGCGAGTCGAGCGCGCGCTGAACCGTGCGCTGGCTGGCGGCAAGAGCGAGCGCCAGGGCCGAACTCGACCACGACTCGCCGTCGGCGAGAAATGCCAGCACCGCTGCATGCGCGTCCTCCACTGGCCGCGCCAGTACAACGACCTCGCGGACATGACGTGGCGCCAAGACAAACCCGCGCTTTGTCGCGCGGACATCCGCCAGCGTCCGCAGTGCCGCGCGCAGCCGCCCCATTTCGACTCGCAGGCGCGCGCGATGCGACTCATCCGCCTGTCTGGCGCGAAACGCCCGTGCAACGAGCGCATCGCGGGTCACGTCGCCCGGCCACGCTTCGCCCAGCGCACGGGCGAGCCGGAATAAGACCGGCCGCGTTGCCAGCGGCACCACGATGCCGGCATGACGCACGACGTGGCGGCAGGCATCCACGATCAGCGCTGGCGATTCCTGCAATGCTTCGACGTCTTCCAGCAGCAGCGGGCGTTCTTCGCCACGTGCCACCAGACGCGCCGCCGGCGTACTCAACACGCGCGCCACGCTTTCCACCTCTGTCACGAGTGCCGGAATGCCGGCCTCGTGCGCGGCATGACGTGCGCCGGCGAGTGCGCTACGCGCCGCCTTCGTCTGCAGGCGCCGCATTGCAATTCCCGCAACGATCAGGTCGTGAACGGCGCGCAATGCGGGCGGCAAAGACTTGGGATAGAGCAGACGCAGCGACCGCTCGGCCTCATCCAGGCGCCCCAGCAATAGCTGGCGCCGAACCTCGAGATACCGGGCGTACGCGGCGTTCACGCGATCGCCGTGGATTTCCAGAGCCGCCCGCGCGGCATCCAGCACTTTGGTCGGAAAGCCCAGATCGCGGGAGACGAGCGCGATTTCGGCTTCGGCGACCGTGCAGCGTGCGCGGGCTACGGCCTCTCGCGGACCGAAGCTGCGTGCGGCGCGCCGCAACAGCGTCCTGGCGCGGTCGAGATCGCCTAGTTGCGCCATGGCGATGCCGCGGAGCGCAAGCGCCGGTGCGTCGTCGCGCAGGGCAACACGGTTCAGGGCGCCGAACGCATCGCCGGCCGCGAGCGCACGTGCCGCGGCCGTGATCAGCGAGTCCATCGGAATCCAGGCAGACCGGTCACTCCCACCAATCGATATCCAGTGCCTGATCCGGCGCGCGGCCGCCCTTGCCGAGCATGCCAAAGTCGATCAAGGCCTGCTTGCAGCAGATCACGCCGTTGAGGCTGCCATCGTCGCGGTAGGGTCCGGATATGTCGTTACGCCGAGCTTGATCCGGGGCTTTGCTTGCGCGCGGCCAAGGCGAGCCAGGGCAGCGGCCGCGGAGGCTCCGAGTAGAGCGCGACGGGTCAGGGTCATGATGGCGTTTCCTCACGCTACTGGGTAGTGGCTTGGTCCTGGGCCGGTCCGGTCTAGCCGGAAAACCTAGGTCCGGGATGGCAGGATCGCAGCGGCGGCGGTTGTCGGGCATGAGCATTGTGGTCGTGGTCGGAATGCGGGCGGAGGCTCGGTTGGCGCGGCGACTGGGGTTGCCGGTGGTGGTAGGTGGCGGCTCAGCGGCAGGTGCCGCGGCGGCGGTGGCTGGCGCCGTCGCCGAGGGTGCCTCGGGGTTGCTCAGCTTCGGCCTGGCCGGTGGTCTGGATCCGGCCGCGCCATCGGGCCTGCTGCTGGTGCCTGGGTCGGTGCTTTGCGACGGGCGCTGGCACGAGGCCGATCCGGCGATGCTGGCGTGGCTCGGCGGCGCAACACCGCACCGGCTGCTGGCGGCCGACGCGCCGGCGGCGACAGCTTGCAACAAGCGGCGGCTTTGGCAGGAGACCGGCACAGCGGCGCTTGACCTTGAGACAGGCGCCGTGGTGCGGGCGGCGGCGGCGTATCGGCTGCCATTCGCGGTGCTGCGCGCGGTATGCGATCCGGCGGAGCAGGATTTGCCACCGGCAGCGGCTGGGGCGCTGGATACCGGGGGGACGATCGGGCTGGTTGGATTGGCGTGGAGCGTGGCCCGGCAGCCGGGCCAGGTGCCGGCGCTGCTGCGGCTGGCGGCGCATGCGGCGGCCGCGCGCGGGGCATTGGTGCGGCGTGTGCGGGAGGTTCGCAGCAGGAATCCGGTGCCAACAAGAGCGGTGCCTGGCGGGGCTTGACGACCCAATCGCGCACTCCCGGGTCCACATACCGGAAGAACCAAGCGGGCGTATCCCGGCACACCGGTCCGCTGACGCAATGTCCAGGTCCATATTGGTCCGACCGCAAAATCGAACGCCGGGCAAGTGACAGATTCCGGGTTGCGAGCGACCTGCAGGTTGCCGCACGACCAAGACGCTCGGCTGCTCGCTGAGGCGTCCTCGGGAGCAGCCCGCTGCGTGGTGCTGGATCCAGGCCGTTACGTTGGACTATTGAAAACGGGGAATCGTAGCCGGATCGGTCGGTCCGCAGATCTTCCAGCGTCATCCCCGATCGTGCTGCCGCATGAAACGCCGCGGCGTCCGTTTGGATCAATCTCTGCTGGCCTCGCGAAACGATCGTGGCTATCATCCAAGGGTAGTGATGGGGAAGCCGAGTGTTCCACGACGCCCGCAGGTTGGACCAGGACAACGTTACGGCCGACGTTTGCATCGTCGGCGCAGGTGCTGCGGGCATCACTGTTGCACGGGAGCTGGCGAATACACCACTATCGGTAGTGCTCCTCGAGTCAGGAGGTGAGCAGTTCGATGCAGAGACACAATCTCTAGCGAGGGGCGAGAACGTAAGCTTTGACAATTTCGATCTTGCGACGACTCGACTAAGGTACTTTGGGGGCACGACAAATCATTGGGGAGGCATGACCTATCGCCTGAGCGAAGCCGATATGGCGGCACGTGCGGACGTGCCTCTGTCAGGCTGGCCGATACCGTACGCAGAACTCGCATCATTTTATCCCGCCGCGGAGGAGATATGCCAACTCGGCGGGGCGGAATGGAATGCCACCGCGAAATGGGAAACGGCAGCCGGTCGCGTTCCGCTTCGCATGGAGCGCGGCGATATCGTTCCGAAAGTTGCATTTCTCAGTCCGCCAACCCGCTTCGGCCCAGTCTATCGCAATGATCTGATGTCCGCGGGGAATATCAACGTACTGCAATTTGCGAACGCTCGTGAAATCATTGCAACGGACAGCGCAAATCACGTCGAGCGGATCGACGTGCAGTGTATTGGCGGGCGGCGCTTCTCGGTACACGCGAAGGTCGTCGTGCTGGCGATGGGGGGCCTGGAAACGCCGCGCCTGCTTTTGCTCTCCCGTGCCCAAATGCCCGCCGGTCTGGGAAATGCGGCTGGCAATGTCGGGCGCTATTACATGGACCATCCCGGGGTAGAGGGTGGACAACTGTACTTGTTTCCGAGGGCGCCTGACTATGGGTTTTTCGGCGATTTCGTCCAACGTGATGGACGGCGCTTCGCCGGACTGTTCGTTCCGAAGTCAGGCGCGATCGAACGAGAAGGCATCGGAAACTTCCGGATTATGCTGAACCCGGCGCCATCGCCTCCGGCTGGCCTGGAATCCGCGCGTGATCTTGAGCATCTGTACGATGATCCGCAGATTATGGCTGATCTGGGCCGACATCTCGCCAATGTCCTGCTCGATATCGATCAGGTCACGGATGCGTGGTCAAAGAGCATACTCGGTCGCCGCACTGGCTTCCTTGGCGTTCAGACGACAGGTACCATCGATGGGCGTACTGCCTGGTGTTCAATGAGCGTCGAGCAATTTCCCAATCCTGACAGTCGCGTGACCCTGTCGCATGAGACGGATATGTTCGGGCAGCAGGAAATTCGGCTCGACTGGCGGCTTCAGGACGCCGACCT